>NZ_CP045851.1:3025000-3715454 GCF_009650215.1 Actinomarinicola tropica
GCCGAAACCGGGCTCGAGTCGTACCTCCCGCCCCAGTTGAGGGACCATCTCGTACCCGAGGAAGCGCCGCAGGCTCCACCGGGCCCATCCGTGCACGACCAAGAGGCCGTGGGCCAGCGCGACCAGGGCGAACCAGATGCCCAGCTGTCGTCGCCACGCGAGCCAGCGGGTGAAGCGACGATCGAGACGCGCCAGCGGACCCAGCGCCAGCGCCAGCAACAGCAGGACGAGCGCTGCATCCCCCACCGCCTTCCAGAGCCGCATCTCCGGTGACCACGTTGGGCGACTGGCCCAGAAACCGACCACGGCGGCTCCGGCGATGCCGGCGGTCACGAGGTGGCGCATCAGGGCTCGATGCCGATTCGGGGCAGCAAGTGGCTCGCCCACCGGGCGGCGCCCGGCAGGTCGCCAGGTCGGAGTCGAGCGTCGCTTCATCCTCTTGGCCATGGTCGAACCTCCGGTCTGCGGCCTCGCGCACCCCTCTGACGGGCCCGACGCAGGCCAGACTACGACACACTGTCGTTGCCGGTGGTCGCGGCACGTCGGCGGGACCGGGCCCGAAGGATGGATCGACGCTGGTTGGCGGATCGACGGTCCTTTGAGCGGATCGGGTAGGTGACTTGAGCACGTTCCCTCAGCGTGCAAACCTACGACGACGTGTAGTATTCAACCCTGGAAGGCTCCCCATGACCGCTGTCCTTCGTCTCCGCTCCCTCCTCGTCCTGGTCGCAGCTGCCGTCCTCTTCACAGCGTGCGGCGACGACAGCGGCGACGATTCAACACAGCCCACACCCGTGGAGCAGGACGGCGCCGGGGGATCCGAAGGGACCGAACCCAACCAGGCGGACATCGAGTTCACCCGGGCGATGATCGTGCACCACGAGCAGGCCATCGAGATGTCCGCCCTGGCCGAGGATCGAGCTGAGGCCGAGGAGGTGCGAGGGCTGGCGACCCGGATCGGCGAGGCCCAGCAGCCCGAGATCGATCGCATGCAGGAATGGCTGGAGGCCTGGGGCGAAGACGCTGCGGATGCGGGCACCGGGATGGACCACGACGGCATGGAGATGGGCGACGGCAACAGCATGGGGATGATGTCTGGTGACGACATGGAGCAGCTGGAGGCCGCGAACGGCCCGGAGTTCGACCGCGCCTTCCTCGAGATGATGATCGAGCACCACCGAGGCGCCATCGCGATGGCGCAGGACGTCCTGACCGAGGGTTCCCACCCCGCTGTGCTCGCGCTCGCTGACGGCATCGTGTCCGACCAGGAGGCTGAAGTGGAGGAGATCGAACGGCTTCTCGCAGGCCTCGACACCTGAGCGGAGTGAGCCCCCACGCCGTCCGATCTCAGGATGCCCTCACGGTCGTCAGGCCCTCAGTGGCAACGGCCCGCGTTCTCGTGGACCAACGCCCCGAAGAACTCGAAGCCTTGCGTGCCGACCGGACTCGTCCTTCGGTGCTCGGCGTGGGGCCTCCGTGAGACGGAGGCAAGCAGAGGAGGTGCAGCCGCGTTCGTCAACGTCGTGAAGTTCCCTCTCATCGTGGAGGGTCGTGACGCCGAGTTTCGGTCTTGGTTCGAGTGGTCCAACCAGGTCTTCGCCGGTTTCGAGGGCTTCGTGTCCCGCCGGCTGCTGGAGGACACCACGGTACCGGAGCGATACGCAGCGGTCGTCGAGCACCAGAGCGAAGCCACCTTCATGGCCATGCATCGCAGTGTCGCTCGCCAAGAAGCGTGGGAGCGGGTTGAGCCGCTGTTAGACGGTTCGCCGGAACCTCACTTCTACACCGAGGTGTCCGCATCGGACGCACCGAACTAGCGGTCTCCACCGCACATGGCATCCGGCGCGCTGTGCGCCATCGGGACGCGCCCCCGGTCGGTGGGTTACGTAGAAGTCCGCAGCCGATCCCGTAGACGGGACTGATGTCAGACCTGTTGCGACCGCGGATAGTGAACGTCGTGAGCCCGGAAACCTGCCCTGCGTGCGACAGCACCACTCGAGTGCTCGTGGCGATCCGACATCCCGTGATGCGGCGCTTCGCCACCGAGCTGCTCGCTCGGGAGTGCGGCTGCTGGGCATCCGACGACGTCGCCGTCGGCGAGATGTTGCCGAGCGCCATCGATCGGTTTCGGCCGGACCTCCTCGTCGTCGACGCTGGCGACTTCCCGGCGTGTTGCCAGGACGCGATCGACGCCTTTCCCCGCAGTCGGGTGGTGGTCATCGGTCCGGAGCCTGATCCAGGCTACGGCGCCGCGGCCCTGGCCCAGGGAGCAGCGGCCTGCATCACGCGAGACACCGTCGGCGATGAGCTCGTCCCCGCAATCCGAGCGGCTCTCGGCGACCGCGACGATGACTCGTTACCTTGGACCCGCCTCGACAGGCACGCCGGAAGGGCGTGGGACGAGGACCACCTATCCCGATCTCGTCCGCGCCTCGCGCACTCTCATGCAGACGTCCAACCGTTGTACAGTGCCCGATCGTGCTACTACACGGTGTCGGACCATACGCGGACCTCGTGACACAGGAGGAAGCCGGATGACGCGCTTCGTTGCCCGCTACACCTATTGCTGCACGGTGACCGGACACTGCGATGCGGGCAGGGAAGGAACCCCCGTCGTCGAGTGACGACCGGACCGCCCATGCTCACCTTCCTCATCGCCTCGATCCCCAGCCCACCGGGCAAGAGCATTGGCATCGACCCGGTCCAGCTGCGCGCCTACGGCCTGGCCATCGCGGTCGGCGTACTGGTCGCGGTGTGGATCGCACAGCGGCGCTACGCCCGCCGGGGCGGCGACCCCGAAGCCCTGGCCACCATCGCCATGTGGGCCGTGCCGATGGGGCTCGTGGGCGCTCGCCTGTACCACGTCGTCACCGACTACCAGCGCTTCCAAGGACGCTGGTGGAGCGTCGTCGAGGTCTGGGAGGGCGGTCTCGGCATCCCCGGCGGCCTCCTCGCCGGGGTGATCACCGGAGTCGTCCTCGCCCGCCGTCGGGGTCTCGACGTCCCCACTTTGCTCGACGTCGCCGCACCGGCCATCCCCATCGCTCAGGCCATCGGCCGTCTCGGCAACTGGTTCAACCAGGAGCTCTTCGGCCGGCCCAGCGACCTGCCATGGGCCGTCCGGATCGACCCCGCGCATCGCCCCGACGGGCTCGAGCACGTCGCCACCTACCACCCAACGTTCCTCTACGAGGCGCTGTGGAACGTCGCACTCGCCGCGCTGCTCATCCGACTCGACCGCACCGGCCGGCTCCGCCGCGGGCAGCTCTTCACCCTCTACGTCGCCGGCTACGCTCTCGGCCGCCTGTGGGTGGAAGCACTCCGCATCGACTCCGCGAACGAGGTTCTCGGGCTGCGGGTCAACATCTGGATGAGCTTCGCCGCGCTGGCGATCGCCGCCGCCGTGTTCGCCGTGCAATCCCGCCACGCTGATCCGATGCCCGCCCCCGAGCAGGGCGCAACGCAGAGGTGAGAACGATGACCATCCTCTCTGACGTCTCGTGATGCCCGCAGGCCGCGGACGCCCCCAGAGCGCCGCCGACACCCTGGGGCCCGTTCTCGCTGCGTTGATCGGGCCGATCGGCGTGCGGTTCCACCTCTGGGACGGGTCGGCCTGGGGGCCTCCGGACGCGCCCGCCACCATCCGCCTCCGCTCACCGGATGCGCTGCGACGGCTCCTCTGGGCCCCTGGCGAGCTCGGCATCGCCCGAGCGTTCGTGGCCGAGGATGTCGACGTCGACGGCGACACCTACGAAGCGCTGCGGGCGCTGCGACCGGCGGGTCGTAGGCTGCACACAGCGTGGCGGTCCATCCCCCGCGCCACCATCGCAGCCAAGCGCCTGGGCGCCGCAGGGCGGCCGCTCCCGCCGCCCCCGGAAGAGCTGCGCCCGCATGGCCGGCGCCACTCGTCCCGTCGAGACGCCGAGGTCGTCGGGCATCACTACGACGTCGGGAACGACTTTTACGCGCTGATCCTCGGACCCTCGCTCACCTACTCCTGCGCACGGTTCTCACGTCCAGGGGTGTCGCTGGTCGAGGCACAGGAGTCGAAGCACGACCTCATCTGCCGCAAGCTCGGGCTGCAGGACCGGTCGGGCATGCGGTTGCTCGACGTGGGCTGCGGATGGGGGTCCCTCGCCCTCCACGCCGCACGCGAATACGGTGCCCAGGTCGTCGGCGTGACGATCAGCACGCAGCAAGTCCACGCGGCACGCCAGCGGGTCGACCAGGCGGGGCTCGCCAGCCAGATCGACATCCGGTTGCAGGACTACCGCCGACTCGATGGCGAGGAGTTCGACGTCATCGCCTCCATCGGCATGTCCGAGCATGTCGGGCACGAGCGCATCGACCAGTACTTCGCCGTGCTTCACTCGCGCCTCGCTCCAGGCGGCCGCATGCTCAACCACGCCATCTCCGCCGTGGGCGCCTCGCGAATCGGGCGCCGGACGTTCATGGGCCGATATGTCTTCCCCGATGGAGAGCTCCTCGACGTGGCCGACACCGTGTCGTCCATGGAGCGCGCCGGTTCGAGGTCCGGGACATCGAAGGCCTGCGCGAGCACTACGCGCTCACCCTGCGAGCGTGGGTGGCAAACCTCGAGCAGCACTGGGACGACGCCGTCGCGCTCGTCGGTGTCCGCCGGGCACGGGTCTGGCGGCTCTACATGGCGGCATCGGCTGTCGGGTTCGACGACGGGGGTCTGGGGGTGCACCAGGTACTGGGCGTGGTCTCGGCCCCGAGCGGCGCCAGCGGCATGCCACCGACGCGTGATGACTGGGCGACGCGATGAGGACCGGCCGTCATCTCATCAGCCGTCGACGCCCGCGCCAGTCGGCGCCGATGCTGGCCCAGGATCACCAGCGCTGCGCTCAAGTGGGCGGACAGCCGGCCGATACTACGAGTTGTAGTCGTCCCATCCTTGTCCGCCGGTAGGGCTGGAGGTACTTAAATGCGGTTCGTCTTCGCAGCAGGGCTCATGGTGGTGTGTGCAGGCGGCATCGGCCGGCTTCTGTGGCTGCTCGAGGGGAAGCCTCCGCTCGACCGGCCGGCGTGGTGGCCGGCCAGGCGGTCGATCGAGACCAGCGCGGGCAGGCCGACGTCTTCCAGCTCGGCGGACTGCCACTCGGTCGCCTCTGGGCCCCGTCGGCGTGGCCGACTCGCCGCCGTCGGCGCGTGCGCCGCGTGCTGCGGCATCCCGGTGTTGCTGCTGGCAGGCATCGCCGTCTTCGGCGTCGTGGCCAGCGTGAGCTTCTTGGGGGCGCTGCTGCTCCTTGCCGGCCTGGCGGCCTGGCGTCTCACCGCACGCCGGGTCAGGTCACACCATCACAAGTCGTCTGCCTCAACGGGAATGGGCGTGTCGTGCTGCGGGACCACTGACGGCGACCGCAACCCGGAGGCGGAGCTGGCGTCGGCCGGCCGCCACGGCTGAAACGGTCGACACCCGGCAGTGACGGCGCTCAGGTGAATCTCCCCAGAGTTGCTCACTGAAATTCCCCACCCGTGGGGCTCCACCAACTGGGGTGGGGCTCCCTCGATGCTGACGGTCTTCGACCACCACCAGCACGACGAGGGAGCCCCGTCTCATGCTCACACGGGAGGAAGATGTGGACGCGCACGCGCTCCATGCCAGAGGCTGGAAGATCGCTGTGATCGCTCGGCACTTGGGCCGCGAGCGCAAGACGATCCGGGCCTACTTGAACGGCGACCGCGTCGCTGGCGAACGGGCGAGCCCGGCGGTTGATCCGTTCGAGCCGTTCGTCGACTACGCCCGGGAGCGGCTGGGCGAGGACCCGCACCTGTGGGCCACGACGCTGTTCGACGAGCTCGTCGCGTTGGGGTTCGAGCAGAGCTACCAGACCTTGACCCGCCAGGTCCGCGCCCGGGGGCTGCGCCCGGCGTGTGAGACGTGCCGGCCGGCGAAGGGCCGGGCGGTCACGGTGATCGAGCACCCGCCGGGCGAAGAGACCCAGTGGGACTGGCTCGAGCTCCCCGACCCGCCCGCCGCGTGGGGGTGGGGCAGCTCGGCGAACCTGTTCGTCGGCGCGCTCGCGCACTCGGCCCGCTGGCGCGGGGTGCTGGCTGAGTCGATGGACCAGGCCCATGTCATCGACGGCCTCGACCGGGTGAGCCGCGAGTTGGGCGGGCTCACGTCGGTGTGGCGCTTCGATCGCATGGCCACGGTCTGTCACCCCGCGACCGGTCGGATCACCGCGTCGTTCGCCGGCGTCGCGAAGCACTACGGGGTGTCGGTCGCGATCTGCCCGCCGCGGCACGGCAACCGCAAGGGCGTCGTCGAGAAGGCCAACCACACCGCAGCCCAGCGCTGGTGGCGCAACCTCTCCGACGACGTCACCGTCGAGGAGGCCCAGGCGTCACTCGACCGGCTCTGCGCGGAGCGCCTCGACCAACGAACCCGGGTCATCGGCGACCGGCGCGCCACCGTCGCCGCCCACGCCGAGACTGAGCGGCTCCGGCCGGTCCCGAGCCCGTTCCCCGCCACGGTCACCGTCGACCGGCGCGTCGCCGCCAACGCCCGGGTCGCCTACCGCGGGAACTTCTACTCGGTCCCACCCGAGCTCGCCCACACCGCAGTGACCGTCACCGCCCGGCTCGGCGACGCCCACCTCGACATCGCCACCGACACCGGCATCGTGGTCGCCCGCCACCGTCTCGCCGGGACCGGCGCCGTCGTCGCCGACCACGGCCACGTCACCGCTCTCAACCGCGCCGCCCTGGCTGCGTTCAGCGACGCACCACCGCACCGGTCCAAGCAACGCATCCCGCCAGGCCCCGCTGCGCTCGCCGCGGCCGCCGCCCTGCGCGGCACCGACCCCGCCGGGGCGACGGTCATCGATCTCGCCCGCTACGCCCAAGCCGCCAACGGAAGGAACACCCTGACATGACCACCACCACGAGCCCGCCGGCCACCGCCGGCGAAGCCTCGACCTACCAACAACTGCGAGGCCACCTCGCGACCTCAAGCTCACCGCCTGCGCCGAAGCGCTCCCGGTCGTGCTCGACCAAGCCCAAGCCGAAGGGCTCACGATGACCGCCGCGCTCGAGCGGCTGTTGGCGATCGAGGTCAACGCGACCGAAGCCCGCCGGCTCGCCGGGCGGCTCCGCTTCGCGTCGCTCCCGACCCCGGCCACCCTCGAGGACTTCGACTACGACGCCCAACCCGGCGTCGACCCGAACCTCATCGCCGAGCTCGGCACCGGCCGCTACCTCGAGACCGCGACCAACGTGTTGCTCATCGGACCGCCCGGCGTCGGCAAGACCCACCTCGCCGTCGGCCTCGCCCGCCGCGCCGCCGAGACCGGCTACCGCACCTACTTCACCACCGCAGCCGACCTCGCAGCCCGATGCCACCGCGCCGCCATCGAAGGCCGCTGGGCGCACACCATGCGCTTCTTCAACGGACCCACCCTGCTCGTGATCGACGAGCTCGGCTACCTCCCGCTGCCCGCCGAAGCCGCGGCCGCGCTCTTCCAGGTCGTGTCGCAGCGCTACCTGCGCACCTCGATCGTGATGACGACCAACCGCGGGGTCGCCGCCTGGGGCGAGATCCTCGGCGACACCACCGTCGCCGCAGCGATGCTCGACCGGCTCCTGCACCGCTCCGTCGTGCTCAACCTCGACGGCGACAGCTACCGCCTCCGCGACCACCACGCCCGCACCGACACCCTCCGACGCAGTTGGCGTCCCGTGAGGTGGTGTAGGTAGCGAGACGGTCCCCCCATGGGTTGGGCCATCGCGTGAGCCTTGGTGAGACCTGCGAAAGCACTCACTGGAAGGAACTCACGCGATGACCCATGACGATGATGCCCGAGTTGCTGACCTGCTGGCGCGTCTGGGCGATGGTGACAGCAAGGAGCTGTTCCGCCGGCTGCTCGAGGCGGGGATGCAGGAGTTGATCGACGCCGAGCTCACCGCCGCGATCGGTGCCGGCCCCCACGAGCGAACCGACAGCCGCACCAACCAGCGCAACGGCTCTCGGAGCCGACTGCTGTCCACGCCGGCGGGTGATGTGGAGCTGCGGATCCCCAAGGTGCGGGTCGGGTCGTTCTTCCCGTCGCTGCTCGAGCCGCGCCGGCGGGTCGACAAGGCGCTGTGGGGTGTGATCATGACCGCCTACACCACCGGCACCTCGACCCGGAAGGTCGACGATCTGGTCCAGGCGCTGGGGTGTGAGTCGGGGGTGTCGAAGTCGACGGTGTCGCGGATCTGCGCGGGGATCGACGAAGAGGTCGCCGTGTTCCGCACCCGACGCCTGGACCACGTCGAGTTCCCCTACCTGTACCTCGACGCCACCTACATCAAGGCCCGCATCAACCACCGGATCATCTCCCGGGCCGTCGTGGTCGCCACCGGTGTCACCGCCAATGGTGACCGCGAGGTCCTCGGTGTCGACGTCGGCGACAGCGAAGACGAGGTGTTCTGGACCGCGTTCCTCCGCGGCCTCAAGGACCGAGGCCTCAGCGGAGTGCGCCTCGTCATCTCCGACGCCCACGCCGGGCTGAAGGCGTCGATCCCACGAGTGCTCGCCGGCGCGTCCTGGCAGCGCTGCAAGGTGCATCTGATGCGCAACATCTTGGGCACCGTGCCCTCCGCGTCCAAAGACATGGTCGCCGCGACGGTCCGCACGATCTTCGCCCAGCCCTCCGCCGAGGGGTGCCGGGCCCAGCTGCATGAGGTCGTCGGGGTCCTCGAGGGTCAGTTCCCCAAGGCCGCCGCGATCTTGGAGGGCGCCGAAGCGGACGTGTTGGCCCACACCGCGTTCCCCCGGGCGCATTGGCGCAAGATCGCCTCCACGAACCCGCTCGAGCGGATCAACAAGGAGATCAAGCGCCGCAGCAACGTCGTCGGGATCTTCCCCGACGACGCCTCGGTCATCCGCCTCGTCGGCGCCGTCCTGCTCGACCAACACGACGACTGGGCCATCTCCGAACGCCGCTACCTCTCCGAAGAGAGCATGGCCGCCATCGATCCCGACCCCACGGAGGTGACCACGACGAACCCTGCGCTGCCAGCCGCGTAACCTCAGGCTGGCGAAGCCAAGGCTCACAGACCTACTTCCACCACTCCACGGGGCACGATCCCGACGCACCACCACCGGCAACCGCCGACCACTAACCTGACCACCGCTCACACAGGTGGGGAATTTCGATGAGCGACACCGGGGAATTCCGGCGAGCGCCGTCAGCAGGTCCAACACCAACCGCTGACGTTGCGCCGACGACTGGACATTTGCAGCCGCGAGCCATTGTCCAAGACTCGCGGGGAACACATCGTCAGCTTGCATTGCATGATCGTCGATGAGTGAAGGACCTGGTGAAGTCCATATCCCCGGGTTACCGCGCAGCGACGGGTCGAGGTCGGCTGCTGTGGCGAGCGGTATCGTGTCGACGTGCACTCAGCTCCAACCCTTGTCCTCAAGCGGCTCGCGCGAGCCGTTCTCGTGGCCGCCACGACCATGGTTGTTCTGGTGTCGTGCTCGGGCGGGGAAGATGATCCTGAGGCAGCAACGGCCGCCGATGGCGCGGCGCTCTATCAGCAGTCGTGTGCCTCCTGCCATGGCAGCGATCTGCGGGGCACCGACCAGGGGCCGTCGCACCTCTCGCAGGTCTACGCGCCGGACCACCATCCCGATGCGTCGTTTCGGGCCGCGATCACCCAGGGCTCACCTGCCCATCACTGGCAGTTCGGCGACATGGCACCGGTCGCCGGACTTGATGACGATGAGATCGACGTGATCATCGCCTACATCCGCGAGCAACAGGAGCAGCACGGGTTCGAGCCCTACCCTCCGAAGTGACCCCAGCCTTCACCGGTGTGCGGATCGTGATCCGGCCCCAACGATCTGGGCCAAGCCCGGCCGGTTGCTGACCGCCTTCCTCGGGTTCACCTCCTGCCGCCGGACTCGGCGGCGGGCCGATACGTCCAATGCCAGGGTTCGCGAGGGACATCCTCGACGAAGCCGAATCTCCAGGCGTTGTCTCTCATCCACGCTTGACCTGATGCGTCGAGATCAAGGTCGAGCGAGAGTCCCCAGCCGTGGTTGCTGGTTCCCGGCGCTGCGGCCAGTCCGCCCTGCGAGTACAGACCCTTCTCCGACGCGAGCCGCTGCTGTGTCGCGAAGTCCCGGTAGGAGCTGATGACGCCCAGGCTGACTCCATCCGCAGATGCCGCTGACCGCAGCAGGGTGAACGCCTCGGCCGCAGGCGCGTGAAGTTGGTGACCGTCGACGCCGATGGAGGTGAGCTCGGTAACCGGAATACGACCGTTTCCGAACGCGACCAGCTCCGCTGGTGGCTGCAACCGCCCATAGGCGCCAGGCGCCAGCCGATGTGCGGGCGTCGGCGAAGCAAGTGAGCGAACAGAAGTGGAGTAGATGCTGCTGAAACCGTCCGTAGCCTGGGGCGGAAGCCGCGAACCAGCACCAGCGGTCCCCTCGGCGATGCGGGGTTGACGTCCACCAAATCGGTTCTCGATCGTCGCCATGCGGCTCTGGATCACAGCGATGCCATCCATCGCCTGGTTTGGTCGGCCCCGTGGCCGACGAGCTGAGGGATGTGACCGGATCTGGCGCATGGACGTCGGATGCATTGCGACGCCCTCGTGTGCCCGCTGGGCCGGTGCGGGTTCGGCTCCGTCAGAACCGCTCAACTGCGGCGATGACGCGACGAGCTACATCTGCCACGTCGCCGACTCCGTCGACCCGGACCAGGCGACGCTTTGTCTCGTACCAGGTCAGCACCGCTCCCCCATCGTGCTGCCACACCTGGATGCGATGGGCAATGACGTCTGGTTTGTCGTCGGCGCGGCCTCGTTGAAGTAGTCGACTCCGAACCTCGGAGTCGGGGACGTCGAGCGCGATCACGCACTCGACGGGAGCTTCAAGATCGTCGAGCCAATCGTCCAGCGCCTCGGCCTGGGTGAGCGTGCGGGGTGCTCCGTCAAGCACCCACCCTCCCGAACCGGTCGCCCCGACCAACCGCGTCTCCAAGATCGCCAGCACGTCGGCGGTGTCAACGAGCTCGCCGGCGGCCACCGTCGCCTCGATCCGTTCGCCCAACGGAGACTGCTTCGCCACCTCGTCGCGAAGGGCCGCCCCAACGGACAGGTGAATGACCGTGAGGTGCTCGGCAAGCAGTCGAGCGTGCGTGCTCTTGCCAGAGCCCGGCGGACCGAGCATGACCACCCTCATGGTCGTTCCGCCGACCAGCCGAGGAGCCCGCGCACCTGCCGTGTGATCTCGAGGTCTTCGCGAGAGGTGATGACGACGGTCCTCACGGCAGCGCCAGCAGGGCTGATATCGGTGTCGCTGGAAGCCGTCTCGTTCGCTCTACGGTCGACGTTCACTCCGAGAAACCCTAAGCCTTCAGCAGTGTCCGCCCGGACGGGGGCTGCGTGTTCTCCGACACCACCGGTGAAGACGAGTAGGTCGAGACCACCCATGGATGCCGCCATGGCGGCGATGCCCTGACGTAGCCGATGCACGTACACGTCGAAGCCGAGCACGGCACCGGGGTCACCCCCATCCCGTGCGGCAAGAACCTTGCGCATATCGCCGCTCTCGACAAAGCCTGCGAGCCCCGCGTGGCGCTCGAGGCCTTCGGCGACCTCGCCGGCGTCGAGTCCGCCGTCGGTGAGGAGCCACAGCAGCAGTCCGGGGTCGACCGCTCCGGCGCGGGTGGCCATGACGATGCCGTCGAGTGGGGTGAAACCCATCGTGGTGTCGATGGATCGTCCATCGACCACGGCGCACAGCGAAGCGCCACTTCCGAGGTGGCAGGTGATGATGCGAGCAGTGCCGGGAAGTCCAGCGATGGTCGCCCCACGGGCTGCGGCCCAAGCGTGGGAGAGGCCGTGGAACCCGAACCGATGGAGGTGCCATCGCTCTCGCCATTCGGATGGCAGTGCGTACGTGCGGGCTGCCATCGGCAACGTCGAGTGGAAGGCGGTGTCGAAGCAGGCGACGTGCGGACTCTGCGGCAAGATCCGACGGGCGGCGGCGAGTGCCGACAGCGCGCGGTCCTGATGCAGCGGTGCCAGTGGAGCGAGGGCGGCGATCGTTGCTTCCACCTCGGCCGTCACGAGCGTTGGCTCCCTGAGATCACTCCCGCCGTGAACGATGCGATGGCCGACGGCGTCGACTGCTGGCCCGTCGGCGAGGAACCGACGAAAATCGGCGGCGGACCCCCCGCCGTCCCACGGATCGACATCGTGCCCTTTGACGACGTCGCTGCGCTCGTCGATGATCCGCAACTTGAGCGTGGAGGAGCCAGCGTTCACGACGAGGACGTGCATCGGTACCACCTCCGTCGATGACAAGCGAACGAGCTGGTCACAATTCCACGTCCACTGCGGTGTTGCCGGGGAGGCGCACTCGACGATGCCCGACGCGCACCTCGATGGGTGCCGAGGGGCCGTCGGCCGCTGTGGTCAGCCGTAGCCGGTCGTGGTCGAGGGACACGCCAATGAGCTGTCCGCGATGGTGAAGCCGGAAGTCGACGTGGTGCAGCCCGCTCGGGAGGTGGGGATGGAAGCTCGGCGGATCGTCCAACAGAGCTAGGCCAGCGAAGGCGCGGGTCACGATGTCGATCGTCCCCGCCATGGCACCCAGGTGGATCCCTTCAGCGGTGGTGCCGCCCTGGGTGTCGTCGAGGTCGGCGACGAGGGCGTCGCGGAACAGGTCCCAGGCGCGGGCGGGATCGAGTCGGGCGAGAACCGACGCGTGCACGACCCGGCTGAGGGTCGAGCCATGGGCGGTGCGGTCGAGGTAGTAGTCGACTGTCCGCCGAAGGGAATCGCCGCTCACGCGATAGCCGAGGCGGTCGAGCTGCGCGAGGAGCTGATCGGGTCCGAGCAGGTAGAGGACCATGAGGACGTCGGCCTGCTTGGAGAGCTTGTAGCGGTTGGTGGCGTCACCTTCGGATTCGAGGATGAGGTCGAGGCGGCCGATGTTGCCGTAGGTCGCGCGGTAGTGGTCCCAGTCGAACTCGGTGAGGTCTGTGTAGCCGTCGAACTGGCTGATCACGCCGTCCTCGTGGAAGCAGACGTTCAGCCGTCGGCTGAGTTGTTCCCAGCGTTCGACCTCACCGATGGCGATGTCGAGTCGGTCCCGGGCTTCGTCGCCAGCGTAGCCGGCCAGCTCAGCGAGCGTGTCGACGGCTCGCCCGCACACCCAGGCTGCGAGGACATTCGTGTAGGCGTTGTCGCGAAGCCCGGAGCCGGGCGTGCCCGGGTAGCCGTCGTGGTACTCGTCGGGTCCCATCACGCCCTCGATGTGGAACCGGTCGCTGGCAGCATCGTGGGTAGCGAGGGAGGCGAAGAGACGGGCCACCTCGATGATCAGATCCGTACCCCGCTCGGCCAGCCAGGCACGATCGTCGGTGGCCTGGTAGTGGAGCCAGGCGTTGAAGGCGACGGCCAGGCCGACGTGGTACTGGCGTCGCGAGTTGTCGGGCATCCACCTACCGGAGCGCAGGTTGAAAAGCTGTTCGGGCGTCTCCTCGCGGCCGTCGCTGCCGCTCTGCCACGGGAAACGGGCTCCGGCAAGGCCGGCGACGCGGGCAGCCTGCCGGGCAGCCGGGAGTCGACGCCAGCGGTACTCGAGCAGGGCCCGGCTGACCTCGGGGAGGTGGACCCCGACGACGGGGAGGACGAACAGCTCGTCCCAGAAGACGTGACCTCGATACCCCTCCCCGTGCAGACCACGTGCGGGGACTCCGGCGTCGACCTCGGCGGTGTGGGGCGAGATGGCGCTGAGCAGGTGGTATGCGTGCAAGTTGAGGACCAGCTGTACATCTCGCTCTGCGTCGAGCTCGATGCGGAAGTGACCCCATAGGCGTCGCCACGCGGCCTCGTGGGCTTCGAGACGTCC
Source organism: Actinomarinicola tropica (assembly GCF_009650215.1). Lineage (GTDB taxonomy): Bacteria > Actinomycetota > Acidimicrobiia > Acidimicrobiales > SKKL01 > Actinomarinicola > Actinomarinicola tropica. The sequence goes on from NZ_CP045851.1 coordinate 3,038,886, forward strand.
GGTGAAGCCGCCGTGTGCCCTCGAGAGCTCTGCGAGGGCACCGTCTTCCGGTGAGGCGATCGCCACGTCACGTGAGGTGGCGAAGGCGATGGTCTTGTCGACGACGATTGGGCTCTGGTCTGTCAGCTCGATCGTCAGGTCGTGGACGTGTCGTCCGTCGCCGAGGTCGATGTGGCCGCTGCGCACGGGGGTGACACTGGCGACGGTCGTGCGAGCGGCAGTCGCGATGCGGATCCGGCTCTGGCTGGTCTCGGTCACCACCACGAGGGTGTCGGCAGCGGCATCCCAGGCATCGACGTCGGTGAGGTGACGGTTTGCGAGCGCCGCGTACTCGGCGACGTTGGAGTTCGTGATCCCGGCGTCGATCCCGGAACGGACGGTGACGACCCCGGTCCAACCGTCGGCGACGAGAGTCGTTTCCAGAGCAGCGACGTGGGGACGGTCCATCGAGGCCAGGCGCCGCTGGGTGAGGCGCAGCCGCCGGCCGTCGCCGTCTGTGAGGATCGCCGTGCGGGTGAGCACGGCGCGACGGAGGTCGAGCTCACGTCGTTCGTCGCTGATGTGCAGTCCACCGTCTGACCACCAGCGGCCCTCGTCGATGCGCACATCCAGCAGCAGCCAGTTCGGGGCGTTGACGAGGTGCTCGTCCTCCACCTCGCGGTCTTCGACCATGCTCGTAAGACGGTTGTAGATCCCCGCCAGGTAGGTCCCGGGATAGTGGATGCCGTCGGCGCGCCGTTCGGGAGCTGCGCCGCGGGTGCCCAGGTAGCCGTTGCCGACGGTGGTGAGCGCCTCGCGGTGACCTTCGTGTGCGGGGTCGAAGCCGGCGTAGGCCGCGACCCAAGGGTCGGTGCGCAGCACACCGAGGTCGAGTAGCGCGACGTCGTCGAGCACGAGGTCAGCCCCAGCTGCTTCCAGTGCGGCGCGCTGGTCGGCTCGGTTGACCCCGACCACCAGCCGGAACCCTCCGGCGCTGGCCGCGGCCACTCCCGATACCGCGTCTTCGACCACCGCGACCCGGGCGGGGTCGACCGCTAGGCGCCGCGCCGCTTCCAGGAACATGGCCGGGTCGGGTTTGCCGGGTAGTGCGAGATCGACTGCGAGAGCACCGTCGACGACCACGTCGAAGAGGTCTTTGATCTCGGCGGCGGCGAGCAGCTTGTCTGCGTCGCGGCTGGCGGTCACGAGGCCGACCGGGATGCCACCGGCGCGGAGCCGTCGAATGAGGTCCGTCGTACCGGCGAACACCCGGACTCCGTGCTCGGTCAGCCGTTTCAGGTACAGATCGTTCTTGCGGGCGGCGAGACCGTGCACGGTCCACGCGTCAGGAGGGTCGCCTTCCTGGCCCAGCGGAACGTCGACGCTGCGCGAGTCGAGGAACGTGGCGACGCCGTCTTCGCGCGAGCGGCCGTCGACATACCTGCGGTAGTCGCCGCCGGGGTCGAAGGGGATCGGTGCGGCACGCCCCGCCCGCGGGTCGTGCAACGCGTCGTCGAACAGCTCGGCCCATGCGGCGGCGTGCACCGACGCGGTGTCGGTGACCACACCGTCCATGTCGAAGATGACGGCGTCGTACGGCGGCGCCGCCCCTGTCGGCGCCAATGGAAGAGGATCGCGCGGAGACTCGGGCTGGCGACGTTCCTCGCGGGGGTTGGCGGCGACCACTGGGGCGGTCCTCCTAGACGGGCTCGTCGAGGGGCTCGTTCTCGCCTCGCATCTCGGGCCCAGGTACGCCGGTCCACTGCCAGTCGCGGATCTCGGGGAGGTCCTCGCCGTGGGTGCGGATGTACTGCGTGTGCTCGATGAGCTTGTTCTTGAGTGCCTCGCGGGCGTGGGCGGCGACGTTGTGCAGGCGCGGCACGAAGTCGAGTGCCGCCATAGCAAGGTTGAAACGGTCGATCCGGTTGAGGACGCACATGTCGAACGGCGTCGTCGTGGTGCCTTCCTCGACGTAGCCGCGCACGTGGAGGTTGTGGTGGTTGGTGCGGCGGTAGGTGAGCCGGTGGATCAGCCACGGGTAACCGTGATAGGCGAACAGAACCGGGCGGTCGGTCGTGAAGAGGGCATCGAAATCACGGTCGGACAGACCGTGGGGGTGCTCCCTGTCGTCCTGGAGACGCATGAGGTCGACGACGTTGACGACCCGGATCCGTAGGTCGGGGAACCAGCCGACGAGCAGCTCGGCTGCAGCCAGGGTCTCCATGGTCGGCACGTCACCAGCGCAGCCGAGCACGATGTCAGGCTCGCCGGCGGCGTCGGTGCTCGCCCACTCCCAGATCCCGATGCCCTTGGTGCAGTGCACGATGGCGTCATCGATGTCGAGGTACTGGAGCTGAGGTTGCTTGCCAGCAACGATCACGTTCACGTACTGCCGGCTGCGAAGGCAGTGGTCCGCGACCGACAGCAGGGTGTTGGCGTCGGGCGGCAGGTAGACCCGGATGACCTCCGCCTTCTTGTTGACGACGTGGTCGATGAAGCCGGGATCCTGATGGGAGAAGCCATTGTGGTCCTGGCGCCAGACGTGGGAGGTCAGCAGGTAGTTGAGCGACGGAATCGGGCGCCGCCACTCGATGTCGTTGGTGACCTTGAGCCACTTGGCGTGCTGGTTGAACATCGAGTCGACGATGTGGATGAACGCTTCGTAGCAGGAGAAGAGACCGTGACGACCAGTGAGCAGGTAGCCCTCGAGCCAGCCCTGGCAGAGGTGCTCGGAGAGGATCTCCATCACTCGTCCATCGGGCGCGAGGCCATCGTCGCTGTCGACCGTGCCGGCGTTCCAGGTCCGGTCGGTCACATCCAGCACCGCGTTCAGGCGATTGGAGTTGTTCTCGTCGGGGGCAAAGACGCGAAACGTCGACATGTTCTCCGCCATGACGTCGCGCAGGAACGTTCCCAGCACACGGGTGGCCTCGACCGCACCCGTACCGGGAGCGTCGACGGGGACTGCATAGTCACGGAAGTCGGGCATTGCGAGGTCTCGCACGATCGGGCCGCCGTTGGCGTGCGGGTTGGCGCTCATCCGTCGATCGCCCCCCGGGTGAAGTTCTCGGATCGCCGGCACGGGCGCGCCGTCGTCGTCGAAGAGCTCCTCTGGTCGGTAGCTGCGCAGCCATCGCTCCAGCACGGCCCGGTGGTCGTCGTCGCTGCGAGCGTCGGCGAACGGCACCTGGTGCGACCGCCACGACCCTTCGACCGGGCGGCCGTCGACCTCCGCAGGCCCGGTCCACCCCTTCGGTGAGCGCAGGACCAGCATGGGCCACCGCGGCCGCTCGTTGAGCTCGCCGCTGCGGGCGCGTCGCTGGATCTCGGCGATGTCGTCGAGGCAGCGGTCAAGCGCCGCGGCGAACGCTTGGTGCATCGTGTCTGGGTCGTCGCCCTCGACGATGTGGGGCGTGTGGCCGAAGCCGCGCAGCAGCCCGTCAAGCTCGTCGCTGTCGATCCGAGCGAGCACGGTCGGGCTGGCGATCTTGTAACCGTTGAGGTGAAGGATCGGCAGCACTGCGCCGTCCCGGCGAGGGTCGATGAACTTGGTGGAGTGCCAGCTGGCCGCCAACGGACCGGTCTCAGCCTCACCGTCCCCCACCACCGCGGCGACGATCAGGTCCGGGTTGTCGAACGCCGCCCCGTAGGCGTGTGCCAACGAGTAGCCGAGCTCCCCGCCCTCGTGGATCGATCCTGGCGTCTCGGGCGCCACATGGCTGGGGATCCCGCCCGGGAAAGAGAACTGGGTGAACAGCCGCCGCATCCCCGCCTCGTCCTGGGAGACGTCCGCGTAGACCTCGCTGTAGGTACCTTCGAGCCAGGCCGCGGCCACCGGACCGGGCCCGCCGTGGCCGGGACCCATCACGTACATCATGTCGAGATCCCGGGCGGTGATGGCCCGGTTCAGGTGGGCATAGATGAAGTTGAGCCCGGGTGTGGTGCCCCAGTGGCCAAGCAGGCGCGGCTTGACGTGCTCCGCCAGGAGCGGCTCGCGCAGCAGCGGATTGTCCATGAGGTAGATCTGTCCCACCGACAAGTAGTTGGCTGCTCGCCACCAGGCATCGATGCGGGACACCGACTCGTCATGTAGGCGATGTTCCGTCGTTGTCACGGTCGGGTCGTCCTCGCTCATCTGTCGTACCTCAGGGCGTCGAGACGTCGGAGTCGCTGGCCTGGGCGATCGGGTTCGTGGTGGCCGGTAGGAAGGTCTTGGTGATGCCCAGCGACTTGTCGGTCTTCGCGATCGACGTGGCTGCGTCAGCCTCAATGCCACTCATGGCTCGGATGCAGTCGATGGTCTCGGGAACAACGATCGCTTCGTTGTCTACTTGGAGGGTGAGGTAGACCTCTCGGCCGTCGGTGGAAAGGGAGTCCTCCCATACCGCCACCTCCCACATGTCGCCGCGTGGACGCCCCATGTCACGCATGAGCTCCACGACCGAGTTCGCCGCCACCACACCGTCCGCGGCGCGAACGAAAGCGATTCGGGGTTCGTCCGCCAAAGCTGCCTTGAGCTCCTCGATGCTGACCGGCCGGGTGGTCTCCACCATGGCGAAGTGGACGTGGCTCAGGTTGAACGGACCGGATCCGGCCATCGTGGTGATGTCGAGGTCAGGGAGCATGGTCTGGACGTCGGGTCCCTGGTGGCTCGGCACCTTCATCTCTGGCACAACCGTGTTGATCGTGCCGTTGATGTGTGACTCCCAGGGATCGGTTGCCCGCCGAAGAAGGACCGCTCTGACGCGGTGGACCCAGCCTTGCCGGTGAAGCGCATGCATGGTGCGGCTGAGTGCCGTCGTGTTGCACGAGACAACCCGCGCCCAATCACGGTTGATCGCATCGGCGTAGTTGACCTGCGCGCAGAAGGAGAGGCCAGTGAGTTCATGGCTTTCGCCGCCCTGCCAGATGCCCTTCACCCCGGCGGCCTCGTATCGAGCCTTGTTCGCAGCGGCAAGCTTCTTCGGGGCGCAGTCGGCCACGACGTCGACCGCCCCGAGGAGATCATCCAAGGTCCCCACGGTCGGTATTCCTGCCGCCTCCATCTCGGTGCGTGCGGCGTCGTCGGAGGCGAACACGCGGTGCCCGCGCTCAGCCGCGATCCGAATCCGATAGTCCGATGCCATATCGGCGATCCCGACCAGCTCCATGTCGTCTTGAAGCGTGACGGCATCGGCCACGCGCTTGCCGATCACGCCGTAGCCGTTGACCGCAACCCGAACCTTTTGATCCATGACGCATCTCCTTGGTTCAACCGGGCCCGTCGTCCCGATAGATCCGAACGGCTTGGTCTGAGTGAACGCCGCAACCTGACGCCGCGACTACGACAAACCGTAGTCGTCTAGATCACTCCGCGCAGCAGCCCTCCTAGGCGAGTTCGACGGCGTCGCCGTGGGCCGGAACGTTGGTGTTCCAACCGAGGTCGTCGCGCAGCGAGCGACGGAGCGCGTCGGCAGAGGCCGGTTCGCCATGAACGATGTGCGTGGTTCGCGGCGCAAGCTCAGAGGACCTGAACCAGTCGGTGAGTTCGTCGGCATCGGCGTGGGCCGAAAGGCCACCGATCGTCGCAACCTCAGCTCGGATCGGCACGTACGAACCGAACACCTTCACCCGGTTCGCGCCTGCGAGGAGTGCCTGACCGCGGGTGCCTGCGGCCTGGTGACCCACGAGAAGAACCGTGCTGCGATGGTCTGGCCCCACCTGTTGCAGGTGGTGCAAGACTCGCCCACCGGTCAGCATGCCACTCGCCGAAAGGACGACCATCGGTCCCGACCGAGACGTCAGTTGCTTGGATTCCTCCACGGAACGAACGAAGACGACGTCGTCGCACATGGCTTTACATTGTTGGACTGTCAATCGATGTTCGTCGAGATGATCGCAGAACAAGTCGGTGGCGCTGACGGCCATCGGGCTGTTCATGTAGATAGGAACGCGGGGTATGCGGCCCGACGACATCAGTTCGCTGAGCAGATGAAGCGCGGTCTGTGCACGCCCGACGGCGAAGACTGGAACCAGCAAGGTACCGCCTCGCTCCATCGTGCGGACCACCACGTCGGCGAGCGCATCGGATGGGTCGCTCTGCTCGTGGATGCGATCTCCATATGTCGACTCGGTGACGATGTGATCAGTAAGGGGGGCTGGCGCAGGGGCCTTCATCACGGGGTCGACCGGGCGTCCGACGTCGCCGGTGAACAACACGGATGTGTTCTCATCAGCGACTCGAACAGCAGCGGCGCCAAGGATGTGGCCCACCGGGCTGAAGAGAACTTCGACACCGGGGACAGGTTCGAATGGCTCCAAGAAAGGTTGGGGACGGAATGCCTTCAGGGCCTGTAGGGCGTCCTCTGAGGTGTAGAGCGGAACAGCCCGCTGGTGGCGGCTCGACTTCCGTCTGTTCGCATAGCGAGCATCCTCTTCGTGGATGTGCGCCGAGTCTGGGAGGAGGATCTTGCCGAGATCGGCGGTGGCGGGGGTGCACCAAATCTGTCCGCGGAAGCCATCCCGAACGAGTGCTGGCAGGTAGCCTGTGTGGTCGATATGGGCGTGGGTCAGCACGACGGCATCGATGGTTGCGGGGTCCACCGGGAACGGGTCCCAATTTCGCTTTCGAATCCGCTTCACCCCTTGGAACAGGCCGCAATCGATGAGTAGTCGTCGGCCCCCGGTTTCAACTAGAAACCGTGAGCCGGTCACGGTCTCGGCCGCACCCCAGAATGTGACACGCATGATGTTCCTTCTTCTTGTGCGCCGATCAAGGCGTCGTGGTGGGTCGACCCGACCCAAGGTCGCTTCAGGAGAGCCCCAAGGTGGCGAGTTGTGCTTGATGCCCGCGTACCACGATGTCCACAACCTCGTCGGGTTCGTCGGTGAGATGGACCAGATCAAGGTCCATCGGGGAGATCAGTCCCTCATCGCGAAGCTGGACGCGCAGCCACTCGAGCAGCCCGGACCAGTACTCGGTCCCGACCAGCACGACAGGAAAGTTCTTGATCTTCTCGGTCTGGATGAGGGTCAGGGCTTCGAACAGCTCATCGAGGGTCCCGAATCCGCCGGGCAGCGCGACAAAGGCGGCCGCGTAACGGACGAACATGACCTTCCTAGCGAAGAAGTAGTCGAAGTGGACCGCTCGGTCGACGTGCTCATTGGTCTCCTGCTCGTGCGGGAGCTCGATGGTCAGGCCGATCGACAACGCGTTGGCATCGCGTGCACCCCGGTTGGCGCCCTCCATCACACCGGGACCTCCACCGGTGATCACCGCAAAGCCGGCGTGGCCCAAAGCTTCGGCAACCGCCCTTCCTCCAGCATATTCAGCGCTCGCAGGCCCGGTTCGGGCCGAGCCGAACACCGATACCGCCTTCACCACACCGCGAAGCTCGGCGAACCCGTTTTCGAGTTCAGCGGCCATACGTGCAACCCGCTCGGGATCATCGCTTGCAAACTCGAGATGGCCGCAAGAGCACAAGAGATCTTCGTCAGCTGTCCGAGGCCGCCAGTCGGAGCTGCGGACTTTCGACTCCGCGTCTCCGGTCGACGTCACCGGTGTGCACCGCGGTCGACACTATGGCTGTGACCAGCATGGCGCTGAACCATGACGGCGATGCACACCCCGGCGGCAATCAATCCCAGGCTCAGAGCTGCCGCCCAGCCCAAAGTAACGCCGACCACCGATGTGAGGACCACGATCAAGAGCATCGGTCCTATGCAGCAGATTGCCAGTGCGATGAGAAGTCCTCGGTCGGAACTCTTCGTTTGCCCCGCTTCTTCCATCGAAATATCCCTTTCATGTGGAGACCCCTGCATGGGCCCGTTCGCCTTCCTGGTCTTCGAGCGCGGGCGGGCGAAGCTCCACCCTCCGCAACAACTGAGCATTGAGCGCTACCACGATGGTCGACGTGCTCATCAGCACCGCGGCGAGGGCCGGTGGCATGTTGATCCCAGCCCAGCTGAGTGCGCCGGCCGCGATCGGGATGGCCAGGATGTTGTAGCCAGCCGCCCACCAAAGGTTCTGGAGGCTCTTGCGGTACGCCGCCTTCGAAAGACGGACGATGCCAACAACCGCTCGTGGATCTGAGCTAGCCAGGATCAGCCCCGCGGATTCGATGGCGACATCGGTGCCAGCGCCGATGGCGATGCCGACATCGGCGCGCGCTAGCGCCGGAGCGTCGTTCACGCCGTCGCCGACCATCGCCACGTTCAACCCTCGGGCTTGCAGCTCGGCAACCTTGGCATCCTTGTCCTCGGGGAGGACCTCGGCCATCACCTCGTCGACTCCGAGATCTCGACCGACCGCATCAGCGACCTCACGGGCATCACCGGTGATCAACACCACTCTGCGGCCCATCGCTTGGACCTGTCTCACGGCTTCGCGGGCCTCAGGTCGAACCTCGTCCTCGAGGGCGATGCCGCCGATGATGGCGTCGCCGCGTGTCACGTAGAGGACTGACGAGCCCCGCTCCCTCCAGCCCTGCGCCCACTCGGTGAGGTCGTCGGGCTCGGCGAGGCCACGCTCCCGGACCATGTTGGGGCCACCGACGGCATGGGTCTCGCCTTCGACGGTGGCTTCGACGCCGCGTCCGGTTATGGAGCGGAAATCCCTAGCCGTCGCCACGTCCCCCCGTTCCTTCGCTGCGGCGACAATGGCGCGGGCCAAGGGGTGTTCGCTGTCGGACTCCACGCCTGCCGCGAGCCTCAGGACCGCGTCATCGCTGGTGCCACCTGCGCCGGACGCCCCGACGACAACGTGTTCGCCCTTGGTGAGCGTGCCGGTCTTGTCGAACAGGAAGGCGTCGACGGTGCGGCTCTGCTCGAGCGCGAGCCGATCCTTGACCAGAATCCCGTTGCGAGCCGCCAGCGCTGACGAGATCGACGTCGTCAACGGGATGGCAAGACCAAGCGCATGGGGGCACGAGATGATGAGCACCGTGACGACTCGGGTCACAGCTTCGCTGCTGTCACCCATCGCGGTCCACACGATCGCCGTGATCACCGCCGCCCCGGTTGCCACGTAGAACAGCAAGGCAGCGGCCCGGTCAGCCAACACCTGAGTGCGTGACCGCGACGCCTCTGCCTCAGCAACCAGCCTCTGGATGCCCGCCAGGGTCGTCTCCTCGCCGACCGCGTCGATCCGCACTCGGATCGCCGAGTCGGTTGACACCGTGCCCGCCACGACAGGGTCACCGATGCCCTTGGCAACCGGCTTCGATTCGCCGGTGATCATCGACTCGTCCAGCTCCGCAGACCCGTCGACGATCTCGCCATCCGCTGGGACTCGGGCACCGGAGCGGACCAACACCACATCGCCCACCTGGAGCGAGTCGATCGCCACCGGCTCGACCGATCCGTCCTCGCGGACGCGCTCAGCCTCGTCGGGCAACAGTTCGGCTAGTGCGGCGACGGCGTCCTGGGCCTGGCCGAGCGCCTTCATCTCCTGCCAGTGTCCCAGCAACATGATGGTGACCAGCAGCGCCAGCTCCCACCAGAAGTCCAGGTCGAACATATCGAGCGACGTCGCCATCGACGCCACGAAGGCGACGGTGATCGCCATCGAGATCAACAGCATCATGCCGGGCTGACGGTCCTTGGCCTCCCGCCAACCGCCCTCGAGGAACGGCCAGCCGGCCCAGAAGAAGATCACCGATCCCAGTACGGGACCGATCCACTCGATGCCATAGAAGTCCAGGTCGTAACCGAACCAGTCCATGATCATGTGACTGGTGATGACCACCGGAACCGTCAGCAGCAGGCTCCACCAGAACCGCTTGCGGAACTGCTCAGTGTGGTGGCCGGCGTGCTTCCCGTGTCCGTGCGAACCGTGACCACCACTTCCAGCGTGACCAGAGTGGGCAGGCTCGTCGTGACCTCGGTGGCCGTCGTGGTGAGAATCGTGGTCGGTGCTCATGCAATCTCCATGATCGACTTTTCTTCCAACCGGACTGTGCCGCTACGGGTGGCGACCCGGACGCGAACGACCTCATCTTCGGTGGGTTCGGGCTGAGGATTCATGAACCCGTCTTCACGGGTCGCGGCGGGAGGCGCATCGGCTTCCTTCCGCCCCTTGTGTGAGTGTCCTGTGGGCGCTCCCCGAAGCGGCGGAGCCGGAGGCTGTTGGCGACCACACTGACCGAGGAGAACGCCATGGCGGCACCAGCGATCATCGGGCTGAGGAAACCAAACGCCGCGAGGGGGATGGCCGCCGTGTTGTACGCGAACGCCCAGAAGAGGTTCTGCATGATGGTGCGGTGCGTCCGCCGCGATAGGGCAATAGCGACGACGACCCCGCCCAGGTCACCACGCATGAGCGTGAGATCACTGGACTCGATCGCCACATCGGTTCCGCTTCCGATCGCCATTCCCAGATCGGCCTGCACCAGGGCAGGGGCATCGTTCACCCCGTCACCGACGAAGGCAACCACCTGCCCATCCGCCTGGAGTCGGGCAACTTCGGACTGCTTCTCTTCAGGAAGCACTTCCGCGAGCACACGATCGATGCCCACCTGAGAAGCGATCGCACCCGCAGTGCGGGCGTTGTCGCCCGTGATCATCGCCACCTGCAGACCCATCCGGTGCAACTGGGCCACGACGTCCGCCGCCTCGTCCTTGAGCGTGTCTGCGACGGCCAGGACACCGCGCACCTGACCGTCCCAGCCAGCAAAGACAGCGGTGCGGCCTTGCGCCTCAAGCTCAGTAGCTGCGATCTCAAGGCTTGGAGACATCCGCATCCCGGCTTCGCCCATGAGCTTGCGTCGTCCGACGGTCACGTCGGTGCCGTCAACATTGGCTCGCACCCCGTGTCCGGCGAGAGCCCGAAAGTCTGTGGAGGCGGACAGTGCCGCACCGAGCCGCTCGCGAGCGCCGACAGCCACCGCTTGGCCGATCGGGTGCTCACTGTCAGCCTCGACTGCTCCGGCGAAGTTCAAGAGCGTGGCTTCCTCGGTGCTGTCCAAGACCACGTCGGTCAGTGTCATCGCGCCCCTGGTGAGGGTCCCGGTCTTGTCGAACACCACGGTGCTGATGTGGCGGGTGCGCTCCAGCACCTCGACCGACTTGATGAGGACGCCTAGCTGAGCGCCACGACCTGTGCCAACCATGATCCCCATGGGCGTGGCAAGGCCGAGAGCACAGGGGCATGCGATGATGAGCACGGCCACCGACGCCAGCAGCCCAGCTTGTGGGTCACCCCCGATGGTCGCCCACACCACGAACGTGACGGCAGCTATGGCGATGACAACCGGCACGAAGACCGCCGACACCTTGTCAGCGAGCCGCTGCGCCGCACCCTTGCCCGCCTGGGCTTCCTCGACGAGACGAACGATCTGGGCGAGCGACGAATCACCACCAATAGCGGTAGCTGAGACGGTCAGCACGCCAGAGGTGTTGATGGTCGCACCGGCGACGCGCGTGCCAGGCGTCTTGTCAATGGGGATCGATTCGCCGGTGAGCATCGACTCGTCCACCGCAGACGAGCCGTCGACGACCGTCCCATCGACAGGGATCTTCTCGCCAGGCCGAACCCTGATGAGGTCCCCAACGACGACGTCCTCGATCGGGACCAGGACCTCCTCACCGTCTCGCAGAAGGCGTGCCTCCTTGGCGCCGAGCTCGAGAAGAGCGCGGATGGCCTTGCCCGCCCGGCCTTTGGCGCGGGACTCGAGGTACCGACCCAGGATGATGAAGGCGATGATGACGACCTGCGCCTCGAAGTAGAGGTCGTGACCGCCGATGATCAGCTGATAGGTGCTGAACAAGTAGGCGGCGGAGGTGCCCATGGCGATCAGGGTGTCCATGTTCGCGGACGCCCTTCGAGCTCTTCGGGCCGCCTCACGTAGGAAAGGCCAACCAGCCCAGAACTGCACCGGCGTGGCGATGGCCCATTGAGCGAACCGCACGTATGGGTTCATCGTCGCCACGTCGTGCCAGAACATGGTGGAAGCCATCGCCAGCGCCAACGGCAGGGTCACGACCATCCGGACGAACCAGGTGCGTCGTTGGCGCTCCTCGGCTTCTTCGGTCGCCGCTGCTCGGTCAGCGGCCGGCGCCTGGGTACCTCCCAGTGGTCGCATCTGGTAGCCGGTCTTTTCGACTGCCGCTGTGAGAGCCGTCAGGTCGACCGGGCGGCCCTGTGTGACCCTCGCCCGGCCGGTGGCGAAGTTCACCTCAGCCGAGGCGACCCCGTCGTGTCGCTCGATCACCCGCTGCACTCGGGCCGCGCAGGATCCACAGGTCATCCCGTCGACATCGAACTCCACCACTTCTGGCGGCTCTTGAGGCGCCTGGAGCTTGTAGCCGGCCCGGTCGATCGCTTCGACCAGGCCGTCCCAGGAGACCGAGCCGATGGTGTGTATCCGTGCTTGGCCAGTCGCGAAGTTCACTCCGGCCTTGGTGACTCCTGGCTGGCGAGTCAGCACCCGCTCGACGCGAGCGGCGCAGGACCCACAGGTCATGCCTTCGACGGCCACGTCGACAACAGCTTCGGCGTCGACGCGCGGGGCGGTCGTCTGGTGAGTGTTCACCATCGTGTTCAGCTCTCCATTCCCCTGCAGGCCCTGAGGCTCAGCCCGTGATGCCGGCGACGTCGTACCCGGCATCACCGATGAGCGCTGCGATCTTCGTAGCGTCGATGAGGTGGGGATCGAACGCCACCTTGACGGACTTCGAGTCCAGGTCGGTCTCGGTCGAGACGATCCCCTCGAGAGGATCGAGCGCGTCGCTGATGTTGGCGAGGCACGAGCCGCAGTGGACCGTGGGCGTGGAGAAGGTGACGATGGTGGGCTCTGGGCTATTGGTCATTTCTACACCATACCCCCCTATGGTACCCTTGGCAAGGGTACGCAACACGACGTCGGGTCGAGGAGGATCATCAGGTGAGGGGATACAGCATCAGCAAGGAGGACTACCTGAAGCGGCTCCGTCGGATCGAAGGACAGGTCCGTGGGCTGCAACGGATGATCGAGGAGGACACCTACTGCATAGATGTGCTCACCCAGATCACTGCAGCCACCAAGGCACTCCAGAGCGTCTCCATGGGCCTGCTCGATCAGCACGTCCGACACTGCGTGGCGGAAGCGGCAGGCGGTGAGGATCGGGAGCACGCCGACGCCATGGTCGAAGAGGCCCTCCAAGCGATCGCTCGCATCGTTAGAACCTGATGCGTCCGGGGAAATGACACTCGGCCCCAAGCGGCGAGCAACGCGGGACGCCGGAAGCGCGGGACTGCCGCGCGTTGAGGTGACAGGTGGGGTCAGGCGGCGGTTGCCGTCTGTGGGGTGATGATCGTTTCGTACTCGATGGGGGTCAATCGGCCGAGAGCGGCTTGGCGGCGTCGGCGGTGGTAGGTCCGTTCGATCCAGGTCACGATCGCGATGCGGAGCTGGTCGCGGGTCGCCCAGCGTTGGCGATCGAGGACGTTGCGCTGCAGGAGAGCGAAGAACGACTCCATGGCGGCGTTGTCGCCGGCCGCGCCGACCTGGCCCATGGAGCCGACGAGCCGGTGGCGGGTGAGGGCCCGTTGCACCTTGCGGGCGCGAAATTGCGATCCTCGGTCCGAGTGCAGGATGCAGCCGGCCACGTCACCGCGGCGGGCGACGGCCATCTCGATGGCGGCGACCACGAGTCGGGCCTTCATCCTCGAGTCGAGGGACCAGCCGACGATCCGGTTGGAGTAGAGGTCCTTGATCGCGCAGCAGTAGAGCTTGCCCTCGGCGGTGGGGTGCTCGGTGATGTCGGCGACCCACAGCTGGTTCGGGGCGCTGGCCGAGAACCGGCGGAGGACGAGGTCGTCGTGGGCGGGGGTGCCGGTCCGCGATCCCTTGCGGCGGCGGGGCTTGCCGAAGCAGGACCACCAGCCCATGTCGCGACAGATCCGCCACACCACCCGATCCGACACCTCAAAGCCTTGGGCGCGGACCTCGTCGGCGAGGAACCGGTAACCGAACTCCGGATCGTCGCGATGGGCGTCGAAGATGGCGTTCTGGGATGTGGTCGATCTCGTCACCCATGCCACCTTCGACGGCGGCGACCTCCATCTTCACGGTCATGACGGACTTGCCTCGGTACGCGAGCTTGATCTCGCATCGGGCGGCGCCGGTGTCCTTCACGGGTTCCAGCTCGGTCCTCGTCGCGGTGAAGTCGCCGTGCCCGGCCCGGAGCGCTGGGTCGAGGTGGCCAGTCACTGCATCCATGCTGGCTCGGAAGGCCGTATCGAAGTCCTTGGTCGCACGCGCGCCCGAGTCAATGCGCAGCTCCATCGCCACCCCGCCCTTCACGAGGAACAGCGGCTCGCCGTCTTCGGCATGCCGGGCCTCGTCGAGCATCGCCGCGACGACCATGAAGCCGAGCCAGCGCCGCAGGCGCCCGGCCGCCACGCCGGTCTCCTTGGATGCCTCAGTGAGCCAGCGTTCCAGCACGCTGACGTTGTGCGGCGGCTTGTCCTTCACCGGGAAGCCCTCCATCAGCCGGCAGCCTCCACCACCGGGAGCTCCTCGCGGGTGATCAGCCCGCGTCGCCGGGCCGAGTCGACCGCCTGGTCGATCAGTCGACGATCGAGGTGGCGTTCCTGTCCGTCGAGGATCGCACGGAGCGCTGTCACGACCGGGATTCCCTCGAAGCGGGTGACGTCGACGGGCTCGAGGTCGCGTGTGTGCACGACGTACTCGGGCGGAGTCGCCCGGCGAAGGCGCGCCGCCTTCGGCACCGTGACGTGGATCTTGGCGGGGTTGACGTCACAGAGGTCCCAGAGGTCGAGGGCGGAGTCGTGGGAGATCACGCCCAGCCGTCGCGGCCACAGGGTGGCCTGCATGAACTCGTCCAGCGGCCCCGCTGGAAACGAGTGGAAGCGGTACAGGCCATGAGCCACCCGGTCGACGTGTCCGTGGCGACGCATGTCGACGAGCACTTGGGCGTCACCACCGAGGTGCTGGAGGTCTTCGGTGGTGACGAAGCCGTACTGGTCGGCGGCGATGTCGAAGAGCTCCGAGTACCAGCGGCCAGGCATGCCAAAAGTATGGAAGAAATCCATAGTTTTGGCAACGGCCCCAGGGAGAGCTGCCGTGCGCGTGGTGGGTACGCTCGGTCGGGCCCCTGCACCCGATCGCCGCGAGCGGCGACGCCGCCGAGCGTACCCACCGTGTCAACGACCGTGGTGGACCGACCATGGGACGCGCCCAATTCGAATAGCCCGGCCTCCTGGTCGATACAGATCTTGGCGAGCAACTGATCGGGAGGTTCTCATGGCGCTGAACAACTTGGACCCCGCCAGCCTGCGGTGGTCGCACAACGACAGGACGGACGAGCTCTACCGGGTCCACGACGGCGACGAAGCATGGGCCGCTGTGCTCGTCGCTCCGCGCGCCCGCCCGTCGGGCGATCTCGGGCGTCGTGTCACCGACGCCGAAGCGGAGGAGATCGTGCGGCAGCGGAGCGACTGGCACCCCTATTGCTGGGAGGACGACCTTCGTTCCGCCGATCATCGGGTCCGGATGCAGGTCCTCGAGGGCCGATGAATCCGAGCCGGGCCTCACAGCCCGAGTCCCCGGCTGGGGCCGACCGCCCGATCGGTACCGCAGGCCGGAAGGTTGTCGAGCTGCGCACGGACGGCCTGAGCGCTGAGGCGTCTGAGCTGTCGCTCGGTGGAGTGGATGTCGGTCCGGAGTGCGTCGGCCTCGGGTTCGACGACGGCGGCCCACTGCCTCGTAGCCGTGTCGGCCATCGCGGTGAGCCTCGGTAGTCCTTGGCTGCTGCTCGACGCCCGCGTCGAGTCGCAGTCGGGTCGCTGGCGGCACGGCGGCTCTCGTCGAGGGCGTCGGCGGGGCGGTTGTAGGCGCGGGCGGCGTCACCGGCTGGTGGGCCAGTCCAGCGTCCGGTGCCCGCAAGGAGTTCGTCGAGATCGTCGTGCAGTTCGATCAGCCGACGTTGAGCATCGCCTCGACGCTCCGCCCTTGGTCGGGGTTGCCACTCGGCCCCCTGCTCGGCCAGCCACCCGCGGGCCCAGTGGTGCACGCCGAGGTCGGCCAGCGGCAGGCTCCATGACGCCGGCTCGCCGGTGCCTAGGTCGAACCGGTCACCCGCGTGGGTGGCCTTCAGCAGTTCGACGCGGAAACGCTCGGCCTCGGCCTTCGTGCGGAACGACCGGCTGCGGTGGCCGTCGTCGATAGCCCACCGGACGATCTACGGGAAGGAAACCGAGTCGAGAACTGCCGGATGCCCTGGTCAGCCGCTCAGATCTGATCGAGATACCCCGATTCCTCCCACGCTCCTCCCACAGATGGAGGACAAGGGCGCGGCCTGGGGCGTCACAGGGAGGCAGTAAACCGTGCGTCGCAGGTTCGAATCCTGCCGGGGGCACCACGCGAGCGAGAACGCGGACGTATTCCTTGACAGGAATACGTCTCCCTCCGTACCGTGGACGCATGACACGGAGCCGATCGTTTCGCCAGGCCCACCGGTGGCTCGCCATGACGTTCACCGTCACCGTGGTCATCGTCACCGCCTCGGGGGCCCTCGGAGGCCCCGAGTGGGTCAGCTACATCTCGCTCCCACCGCTGGCGGTGCTGCTCGTGACCGGGCTCTACCTCTTCGCCCTGCCCTACCGGGCCCGCAGCCGCACGGGCGCGACCTAGTGGCCCCGGTGCAGGCCACGGTCTTCCACGCACTCGGCGAACCGAGCCGGCTCCGGATCGTGGAGCTGCTCAGGTCCCGCCCGTTCGCCGTGAGCGAGATCGCCGAGACCCTCGACATCCGCCAGCCGCAGGTGTCCAAGCACCTCAAGGTCCTGGCCGAGTCGGGCCTGGTGCGCGTCGAGCCGCGGGCCCGCCAGCGGATCTACCACCTCGAAGCCGAGCCGTTCGACGAGATCGCCCGGTGGGCCGAGTCCTTCGAGCACCTCTGGGCGACGCGCCTCGACTCCCTCGGCGACTTCCTGCGCCCCGACGAGACCAAGGAGCAACCCTCGTGATCCAGAACCCGCTGCGACGCCGCAAGGACCTGCACTTCCAGCGCTCCTACCCCGCGAGCCTCGACGCCGTCTGGAGCGCGTGGACCGACGCGGACCAGCTGCGCCAGTGGTGGGGGCCGGAGAAGACGACGATCGACGAGTGCGAGGTCGACCTGCGGGTCGGCGGCCGCCTTCGGGTCGTCACCGTCGCCACCGAGGAGATGGGCAAGTACGCCGGCACCCGCTGGCCGATGGAGGGCACGTTCACCCACGTCGAGGCGCCGCGCCACCTCGCCTACGACGCCCGGTCCTGGACCGAGGGTGAGGAGGAGTCGGCCACGATCCACCACACCAACGACCTCACGCTGACGGGCGACGGCACGAGCACGACGGTCACGTTGCACGTGGCCATCACCGAGATCGGGCCGAAGGCGAAGATGGCGGCGTTCGGCATGAAGTGGGGCTACAAGGCCCAGCTCGACGCGCTCGAGCAGCTCCTGGGCGGCGCCTGAGCGGACCGCGGGCGGGTCGGGCAGCCCGGCGGGAACCCTCAGGTCGAGCGGCTGACCGCCGACGCGGGAAGTGGTGGGCGCGGCCGGATGGCGTCGTCCGCCGTCCGAACCCCGTCGAAGAGGAACCCCGCCATGACCACCTCCGTTCGACGCGCCTCCCGGCGCGCCGCGCTCCTGCTCGCTGCGCTCACCCTGCTCGCCGCCGCCTGCGGCGACGGCGACGGCGGGGTCGCGCCAGCGCCGGCCGACTCGGACACCACGAGCGAGACGACCGCCGCCGACGCGAGCGGCACCGACGACGAGGGGTCCGAGGAGGAGGACACCGAGGATGCGTCCACCGACGCCGACTCGGAGTCCGGCGACGAGCAGTCGGCGGAGCGCGACGCGAACATCGACGGCCTGGACCACACCGCCTGTGAGTCCTTCGACCTCTCCGAGCTCAACGCCGTGACCGGGATCGACTTCACCTTCCTCCACGGCGACCAGGACGCCTCGGCCGAGGGCGCAGGCGAGGCCACCTGCCTGTTCGGGCTCGAGGAGGGCAGCACCAACTACCTCTACGTCGACTGGCAGGTCCGGTGGGAGGAGTTCGCCGCCGGCAACTACGGCGCGGCCCTGAACGACGCGGACGTGGGCAACGTGACCTCGATGCCCTACGAGCTCGGCGACTACGAGGACGCCACCCTCATCGTCGAGGGCGACGGCGACGGCCTCCAGGTGCTCGCGCTCGACGCGCCGGCCGTGTACCAGGTGCGCGTGGCCCTGGCCGACGAGATCACGGACCCCGACGCCGTCGCCGCGGCGCTCCTGCCGGTGCTCGAGCAGCTGGAGAGCGCCGTCTTCGACTGACGACGCACCGGGCACTCAGGCCCGGCGGCCCAGCCAGTCGGTGATCGAGCGGTCGGGGCGGGCCTGATCCGGGTCGGCCCCGGCGACGACACCTCGTCCGTTGCTCACGTCGACGACGGTGTCGTCGCCCATGGCCTCGGCCGACTCGGTCAGGTCGACGTGGGCCCGCTGGGCGAACCCCATCTCCTCGTGGTCGACGGCGGACTCGTCGACGATCGACGCCGCGAGGATGCGGGCGATGATGTGGGTGACCGTCGGTTCCCGCATGCTCTGGCGGGCGCAGATCCGGCCGATCTCGTCCTGCAGCGGCGCCGCCAGCCACGACGGCAGGGCGTCGGGCACGTTCATCCGGGCCTGGGCCTCCGTGCGGGGGTCGACGCCCGGCGGCGGTGCGGTGATCTGCCCCACGATGTCGGCCGCCTCGGCGAGACCGGCACGCAGCTCGAGGGCCGACAGCTGGAGTCGGGCCTGGCGGTGGTTGCCCTGGGTGACGAGCCCGACGACGAGGTCGACGACCCGGCGGACGCTGCCCAGGTTCGGTTGCTGCCCGGCGACCGGCACGGTCGGTCCTCCTTCGACGTCCTCGTTGCGGCGCACGGCCGCTCACTACCCGCTGTGGTCGGGAGGCTACCCAAGATGGGTCGTTCGGCGCACTCGCGCGAGCGGCGCGAGCGGGGCGTGGGCCCCGACTCGCGCCGCGGGCGACTGCGTGGTGTCAGCGTCCCCGACCGGGGCCACCGCCGTGGCCGGGACCGCCGCCGTGGCCGTTGCCGTTGCCGTTGCCGTTGCCACCGGCGTTGGCGTGGGCCGGCGGGGCGTCACCGGTGCGACCCGGCGCGTTGCCGCTGTTGCCGGGAGCCGGTGCGGGTGCGGGCTCCTCGATCGGCTCCTCGACCTCGTCCTCGCCGTCCTCGGCCGGGACGCAGTCGTCGAGGCCGCGGGCCACCGAGCTCACCCAGCGGCCGTGGTTGCCGCACCGCTCGTCGTTGCTGTGATCCTGGGCTGCGGCCGAGACCGCGGCGCCGTGGTTGTCGGGACGCTCGCCCTCGTCCTCGTCGGTGCCGTCCTCACCGTCGGTCCCGTCCTCACCATCGGTCCCGTCCTCACCATCGGTCCCGTCCTCACCATCGGTGCCGTCCTCGCCGTCGGTCCCGTCGTCGACGTCCTCGCCGTCGTCGGGGATCTCGCCCTCCTCGCCGAGCAGCTCCGACGTGGTGGTCGTCTCCTCGATGGTGGTCGTCGTCTCCTCCGACCCGTCACCGCCGACGGCGTCGTCGGCGACCGCCGCGCCCGTGCCCATGATCAGGACCGCCGCGATCACCGCACCCGTGCGGCTGAACTTGCTGGACAACATGTGACGTCTCCTGTGGTTGGTCGTCGGCGGACCCGCGCCACCGCCTCTGTTCCTGAGTCAACGCCGCGCGTCATCCAGGGGATACGGCCACGGTGGGTCGTCCGGCCCACTCGCAGCGTGGCGACCGTCGCGACCGGACCCCGGACGCGGCGACGGCGCCGCCTCGGGCCGGGGGGATGGCCGAGGGGCGCCGTGCGCGTCCACCGACGCCGGGAAGGGGAGGACCCGGCGCGATCGGAGTCAGTGAGGCAGGGAGTCGAGCGCCCCGGCGACCGCGGCGTCGTCGGTGAGGAAGGCGTGGAAGGCGAGCAGGTCGTCGTAGTCGAACGCCGGAGCGGTCGGGTCGAGTGGGCTCTCGGCCGGGGTGCCCCAGGTCGAGTACCGCACACCGGCGGACACGAGCAGGTCGATCGTGTGTCGCGGGCTGCCCTTCACGACCACGTCCTGGCAGTGCGGGCAACGGAACGAGTAGGTGCCCTCGCCCGTCTCCTCGCTGATCATCACCTGCACGTCGGCGGTCGTCAGCTCGACGTCTCCGCATGCTCCGCAGGTCGCTCGAATCGTGGTCATCTCCGTGCCCCTTCTCCGCTGTCACACCCAGGATCGGAGGCTGCCCGGCCCCTCTTGAGAGCCCGGCGCGAAGTTGATCCGCGCGGCCCAGGTCGTGCGACCTATGCCCGCCGTCACCCCGTGGCGAGCGGGTGCGGGCGGCCCGCGCGGGGCGTGGTCAGGCGGTGGTGTCGACGACCACCACGGTGTCGGGGAGCAGCTCGATCCCCGACGCCTCGACCCGGCCGGGAAGTGCCTGGTCGGAGGCCAGAACGACCTGTCCCGCCGGGACCGGCACCACGACCGGAGCGGACCCGAGGTGGGCCGCGATCGACCACCGCCCGCGGTCGAACCGGAGCCACCCGGCGGCAGGGTCGACCTCGACGGTCGTCGGGCAGTCCCCGGCGCGCAGGTCGGGGTCCCCGAGCCGCAGCGCGACGAGGTCGCGGTACCAGTCGAGCAGGGCGGCGTGACGGGCCTGGCCGAGCTCGGACCAGTCGAGACGGGACCGCTCGAAGGTCGCCGGATCCTGCGGGTCGGGCACCTGGTCGGGCTCCCACCCGAAGGCGCCGAACTCCGAGCGGCGGCCCTGGGCGACCGCCCGCCCGAGCTCCGAGTCCTGGTGGTCGGTGAAGTACTGGAACGGGGCCGACGTGCCCCACTCCTCGCCCTGGAACAGCATCGGCACGAACGGTGCGGTCAGCACGAGCGCCGCGGCGACGCGGAGCCGACCGTCGCTGACGTTCGCCGACAGGCGGTCGCCCACGGCCCGGTTGCCCACCTGGTCGTGGTTCTGCGCGTAGCCGAGCAGGTTCCGGCAGCTGATGTGCTCCGGGGCCCGACCGTGCCGGCGGCGCCGGTGGTCGGACCAGCCGCCCGTGTAGACCCAGCCGTCCCGCAGGCTGGCGGCGAGGGACGACAAGCCGTCGAAGTCCTCGTAGTAGCCCGACGTCTCCCCCGTGAGGGCCACGTGGAGCGCGTGGTGGAAGTCGTCGCTCCACTGGGCGTGGAGACCGTAGCCGCCGAGGTCCCGCGAGCGGCAGAGCCGCGGGTCGTTCTGGTCGCTCTCGGCGATGAGCGTGAGCGGCCGGCCGACCTCGGCGGCGAGGTCCTCGACCCTCTGCACCATCTCCTCGAGGAGGTGCGTGGCGGACGTGTCGATGATGGCGTGCACCGCATCGAGGCGGAGCGCGTCGACGTGGTAGTCCCGCAGCCACATCAGCGCGTTGTCGAGGGCGAAGGCACGGACCTCGTCGCTGTCGGCGCGGTCGTAGTTCACCGCCGCCCCCCACGGCGTGGAGTAGAAGTCCGTGAAGTACGGCCCGTAGGCGCCGAGGTAGTTCCCCTCCGGCCCGAGGTGGTTGTAGACGACGTCGAGCACGACCGCGAGGCCGCGCCCGTGGCAGGCGTCGACGAGCCGCTTCAGGCCGTCCGGTCCGCCGTAGGCGTGGTGGGGCGCGTAGAGGGCGACGCCGTCGTACCCCCAGTTGCGGGTGCCGGGGAACTCGACGACGGGCAGCAGCTCGACCGCCGTGACCCCGAGGTCGACGAGGTGGTCGAGCCGTTCGACCACGCCGTCGAAGTCGCCCCGGGGCGAGAACGTCCCGACGTGCAGCTCGTACAGCACGCCGTCGCGGACGTCGGCGCCCCGCCAGTCGCCGTCGGTCCACTCGAAGGCGCCGTGGTCGACGAGCCGCGACGGGCCGTGGACCCCCGACGGCTGGTGCGGCGACCGCGGATCGGGGAAGGGACCGCGGCCGTCGACGACGAACGCGTAGTCGTCACCCGGCTCGAGGTCGGGGACGTCGACGGAGAACCACCCTCGCTCGCCGCGCGCCATGCGGACGCGGCGGCGGTCGGCGCCGACGACGGCGACGACGTCGTGGCGGGCACGCGGCGCCCACACGCGCAGCTCGGTCATGGTGTGCCTCCTCGGTCGTCGCGCAGCAGCGCCACGGGGAACCGCTCCAGCAGATCGGCCAGTCGGATGCTGCCACCGTCCCACCGGCGCTCGCCGAGCTCGTCCCACCACGACCCCTCGGGCAGCTCGACGGTGGTGTCCTGCCAGCCGCCGGCGGCCTCGAGGCCGAGGGGCAGCCGGGGGACGACGGCGGCGGCGTGCCCGCCTCGCAGGTAGGCGAACGCGTGCCCGGCCGCCGCGCCACCGACGGCGAGCGGCGCGTAGGAGGCGCCGTCGAACCACTCCGGCCGCTCGGCCCGGAGCGCGAGGGCCCGGTGCACCACCCACAGCTTCGGCGTGCCCTCGTCGTCGGCGTCGCGCCGCTGCTCGGGCGTGAGCTCCCGGGCGCGGGACAGGAGCCTCCGGCGCAGGTCGTGGTCGACCGGGCGGCGGTTGTCGGGGTCGACGAGGCTGAGGTCCCACAGCTCGGTGCCCTGGTAGATGTCGGGCACGCCGGGTGCCGTCAGCTGCACCAGCTTCTGGGCCAGGGCGTTGAGGCGTCCGGCGGGCACGAGCGGCTCGACGAACGCGGCGAGGTCGGCCGTCAGCTCCTCGTCCTCGCACACGGCACGCACGAAGGCGGCGAGGGCGTCGTCGAACGCAGGGACGGGGTCGACCCACGACGTGTGGCGCTTGGCCTCCTTGGCGGCCTTCTCCATGTAGGCGACGGCCCGGTCGGCTCCGAGCGGGTGCGCCCCGACCAGGGTCTGCCACAAGAGGTGCTCCATCCGGGGGTCCGGCCACCCCGGGGCGTCCTGGGCTGCGCGGTGAGGAGCGGCCATGGCCGTCCAGCGCCGCACGGCCTCGCTCCACGCGCCGGGCACCTCCGAGAGGAGCGCGAGGCGGGCACGCACGTCCTCCGAGCGCTTCGTGTCGTGCGTCGAGAGGGCCAACATGGCGCGGGGCGCCGCGTCGGCGGCCAGGGCCAGCGCCGCGTGCACCTCCGCGGGCTCCAGGGCGAACACCGACGGATCGGAGCCGACCTCGTTGAGCGACGCCAGGGGCACGTGGTCGTAGAAGGCGGTGTCCTCGACCCCCTTGGCCATCACCGGGCCGGTGATCTGCTGGAACCGCATGCGCAGCTCGGTGGCGGCCGTGCCGGCACCGGGCTCGAGGTCGCCACGGAGGACGAGGCCGAGGAACTCGAACACCTCCGGATCGAGGTCGTCGCGCCGCTCGGCGGCCTCGGCGAGCGCCTCTTCGATCACGCGGGCATCGGTCGGCGTGCACCGGCCGTCCTCGCCGACGTAGGTGCGGTACACCGAGAAGCACGCCGCGGTCTCCTCGAGGGCGTCGTGCAGGTCGCGGCGGGTGAAGTCCCGCCAGCGCCGGTGGTGCTCCGACACGGCGACGAACAGCTCCGTGGCCCGGCCCAGGTCCGCGGCGAGCGAGTCGCGCATCACCGCGTGCTTGGCCCGGTGGACGACCGCGGCGAGGGCCTCCTCGGCGTCGTCGGGGTCGACGCCGATCACCTCGGCGTGCAGTGCGCGGACCGGCGCCTCGCCACGAGGGTCGTGGAGCAGGCGCGTGACCACGTGGCAGAAGTCGTACCCGGTCGTGCCGTCGACGGGCCACGACGACGGCAGCGCCTCACCGGGTTCGAGGATCTTCTCGATCACGATCCACGCCGCGGGCCCCGCGGCGCGCAGCAGCTCGACGTAGGCCGCCGGGTCGCGCAGGCCGTCCGGGTGGTCCACGCGCATCCCGTCGACCTCGCCGTCGGCCAGCCACCGCAGGACGAGCTGGTGCGTGTCGGCGAACACCTTCGGGTCCTCGACCCGCAGCCCGACGAGCGAGTTGATGTCGAAGAACCGGCGGTAGTCGAGGTCGTGGCCCGCGGTGCGCCAGAAGGCGAGCCGGTGGTTCTGGTGGTCGAGCAGGTCGTCGAGCGCATCGACGTCGTCGTTGATCGACGCGACCTCGGCCTCGACGGCGGCTCTCGCCCCGGGGTCCTCGTGGCGCAGGGTGCGCAGCAGGTCGTGCAGGACCTCCTTGTCGCGGTGACGGGTCACCACGTCGGCGTGGCTCGTGGTGGTCGCCGAGGGCAGGCGGCCGAACGAGTGCCCGATGAACGCGAGGCGATCGGCGGTCCCCCCGTCGGCGCGGCGCGCGGCACCGAGGAGGACGCGGTCGAGCGTGCGGGGGGCCACGGGGAGGACGTGGTCGAAGTAGCGGATCCGGAAGCGGGCGTCCTCGCCCCACTCGAGGGTGATCTCGCCGCGCTCGAGCACCCGCCCGTACTGGTCGCCGAGGATGGGCATCA
This sequence comes from Actinomarinicola tropica, assembly GCF_009650215.1. Classification (GTDB taxonomy): domain Bacteria; phylum Actinomycetota; class Acidimicrobiia; order Acidimicrobiales; family SKKL01; genus Actinomarinicola; species Actinomarinicola tropica. Next base: position 3,063,279 of record NZ_CP045851.1, read on the forward strand.
GCACCCGGTTGCGCAGCTTCGACTCCGGCGGGTCCCAGTCCACGTCGAAGTGGCCGGCGAAGCGGCTCGACCGGCCGTTCTCGAGGACGTCCCACCACCAGAGGTTGAGCGGCGAGCCGATCGCCATGTGGTTGGGCACGATGTCGACCACCTGCGCGAGGCCGAGCTCCCCCAGGCGATCGACGAAGCGCCGGTGCGCCTCGGGGCCGCCGAGCTCGTCGTTCACGCGGCTGTGGTCGACGACGTCGTAGCCGTGCGTGCTGCCGGGGGCGGCCTGGAGGTAGGGCGACGTGTAGACGTGGCTCACGCCCAGCTCGGCCAGTCGGTCGGCCACGTCGGCCGCGTCGTCGAACCCGAAGTCGGGCCGCAGCTGCAGCCGGTAGGTGGCGCGCGGTGCGGGCACCGATCAGACGCCGTCGACGACGGGACGGGTGGCGGCGACGGGGTCGGCGCGCCGCAGCAGCACGAGGGACCGACCCTCGGCACGGATCCGCTCGCCCGGGCGCCACTGCCGCCGGGTGGGCCCGGTGCGGGCCTCGCTCGTATCGATCACCCGCACCCAACGCTCGCCCCAGGCCTGGCTGGGGAGGGTGAAGTTGAGCCGGGCGTGGTGGGCGTTGAAGATGACGTAGAAGGACTCGTCCACGATCTGCTCGCCCTGCGGACCCGGCGTGTGGATCCCCTCGCCGTTGAGGAAGACGCCGATCGACTTGGCGTCGCCGCGCTGCCAGTCCTCCTCGGTCATCAGCTGCCCGTCGGGACGGAACCAGGCGATGTCGGCGGTGCCCTCGTCGGCGACCTCCTCCTCGCCCCTGAACCAGCGCCGCCGGCGGAACACCGGGTGCGCCTTGCGCAGCGAGATGAGGTCGCGGGTGAAGGCGAGGAGGTCGTCGTCGACGGCGTCCCAGTCGGTCCAGGAGATCTCGTTGTCCTGGCAGTAGACGTTGTTGTTGCCGCCCTGCGTGCGCCCGAGCTCGTCGCCGCCGAGCAGCATCGGGACGCCCTGGGACAAGAACAAGGTGGCCAGGAAGTTGCGGCGCTGGCGGGCGCGCAGCTCGAGGACCTTCGGGTCGTCGGTCGGGCCCTCGACCCCGCAGTTCCACGACCGGTTGTGGCTCTCGCCGTCGCGGTTGTCCTCGCCGTTGGCCTCGTTGTGCTTGTCGTTGTAGGAGACGAGGTCGTTCAGCGTGAAGCCGTCGTGCGCGGTGACGAAGTTGATCGAGGCGTGCGGACGGCGGCCGGTGGTCTCGTACAGGTCGGAGCTGCCCGTGAAGCGGGAGGCGAACTCGCCGAGCGTCTGGTCCATCGAGCGCCAGTAGTCGCGCACGGTGTCGCGGTACTTCCCGTTCCACTCCGTCCAGAGCGGCGGGAAGTTGCCGACCTGGTAGCCGCCCTCGCCGACGTCCCACGGCTCGGCGATGAGCTTCACCTGGCTCACCACAGGGTCCTGCTGGATGAGGTCGAAGAACGCCGAGAGCCGGTCGACGGCGTGCAGCTCGCGGGCGAGGGCCGAGGCCAGGTCGAAGCGGAACCCGTCGACGTGCATCTCGGTCACCCAGTACCGGAGGCTGTCCATGATGAGCTGGAGCACGTGCGGGTGCCGGGTGTTCATGCTGTTCCCGGTGCCCGTGTAGTCCATGTAGTACTGCGGGTCGTCGCCCACGAGGTGGTAGTAGGCCGGGTTGTCGAGCCCCCGGAACGACAGCATCGGCCCGAGGTGGTTGCCCTCGGCTGTGTGGTTGTAGACGACGTCGAGGATGACCTCGATGCCCGCGTCGTGCAGCGCCTTCACCATCGACTTGAACTCGGTGACCTGCTGGCCGCGCTGGCCGCGGGTGGCGTACTCGTTGTGCGGGGCGAAGAAGCCGATCGAGTTGTAGCCCCAGTAGTTGCGCAGGCCCTTCTCGAAGAGCGTGTGGTCGTGGATGAACTGGTGGACCGGCATGAGCTCGATGGCGGTGACGCCGAGCTTGCGCAGGTGCTCGACGACCGGCGGCGACGCCACCCCCAGGTACGTGCCCCGCAGGTCCGGGTGCACATCGGGGTGCGTCATCGTCAGGCCCTTGACGTGGGCCTCGTAGACCACCGTCTCGTGCCAGGGCGTCGCCGGCGGACGGTCGTGGCCCCAGTCGAACCACGGGTTGACCACGACCGACTTGGGGACGTGCGGGGCACTGTCGTCGTCGTTGATCGAGCCGTCGTCGAACCGGTACGGGAAGGCGGCCTCGCTCCAGTCCATGCCGCCCTCGATGGCCTTGGCGTAGGGATCGAGCAGGAGCTTCGCCGGGTTGCAGCGCAGACCGTGCTCGGGCTCGTAGGGCCCGTGGACACGGAAGCCGTAGCGGTCGCCGGGCCCGACGTCGGGAAGGAACCCGTGCCAGCAGAACCCCGTGACCTCGGGCAGGTCGACGCGCCGCTCGGTGCCGTCCTCGTCGAAGAGGCAGAGCTCGACGCGGTCGGCGAGCTCGGAGAAGACCGAGAAGTTGGTCCCGGACCCGTCGTAGGTCGCACCGAGGGGGTAGGGGTTGCCGGGCCAGACGCGCATGGCGCTGACGCTACCTGCGGGTCGCCTCGCTCAACCCTGTGATCTTCGGCCGGGGACGCGTCTGACAGGATGGCCGCCGTGGCCCGCTCCGGGATCTTCGGCATCCGCCTCCACCACCCGGCCCAGGTCGTGGTCGCGGCGTTCGGCGTGACCATCCTCGCCGGCGCGTCGCTGCTCATGCTGCCGATCGCGACGGCGGGTCCGGGGAGCACCCGGCCGATCACCGCCCTGTTCACGGCGACGTCGGCCGTGTGCGTCACCGGCCTCGTCACGGTGGACACGCCCACCTACTGGTCCGGGTTCGGGCAGGGCGTGATCATGCTGCTCATCCAGCTCGGCGGCTTCGGGATCATGACGCTCGCCTCGCTCGCCGCGATCTTCGTCAGCCACAAGCTCGGTCTCCGCTCGCGCCTGCTGGCCCGGGCCGAGACCGGGACTCTCGACCTCGGCGACGTCCGCTCGATCCTCTTCGGCATCATCCGCTTCACCCTGCTGTTCGAGGGCGCGGCGGCGCTCCTGCTCACCCTGCGGTTCTGGATCTCCTACGACGAGGGCCTCCTGCGCGCTGTCTGGCTCGGCGTGTTCCACGCCATCTCGGCGTTCAACAACGCCGGGTTCGCCCTCTTCAGCGACAACCTGATGGGGTTCGCCGGCGACGAGCTGCTGCTCCTCGTCATCGGGGCCGCGGTGGTGAGCGGCGGCCTGGGGTTCCCCGTGTGGCTCGACCTCCGCAACGAGCGCACCCGCTTCACGCGGTGGTCCCTGCACACCAAGCTCGTGGTGACGATGACGGCGGCGCTCCTCCTCGTCGGGATGGTGACGCTCACCGCGTTCGAGTGGGACAACCCCGAGACGCTCGGCGACCGCAGCGCCGTCGACACCGTCGCCAACGGCACCTTCGCCTCGCTGACGCCCCGCACCGCGGGGTTCAACACCTTCGACTACGGCGAGGCGAACGACGAGACGATCCTCGTCACCACGCTCCTCATGTTCATCGGCGCCGGGCCGGCGTCCACCGGCGGTGGGGTCAAGGTCACGACGGCGGCTGTGCTCGCCCTCATGGTGTGGGCCGAGCTGCGTGGCGACCCCGACGTCAACCGGTTCAGCCGCCGCATCCCGGCCACGGCGCAGCGCCAGGCCCTCTCGGTGGTGCTCATCGGCCTGACCGCGCTGTTCGCCGGCAACCTCCTCCTCACCGCGACGTCGCCGTTCTCGATCGGCGAGACGCTGTTCGAGGCGACGTCCGCGTTCGGCACCGTCGGGCTCTCGACCGGCATCACCGGGCTCCTGGCCGACCCACCCCAGGCCGTGCTCGTCGTGCTGATGTTCCTCGGTCGCGTCGGCCCCCTCACCCTCGGCACCGCGCTGGTGCTGCGCGAGCGCGACAAGCTCTTCCGCTACCCGGAGGAGCGCCCGATCATCGGGTGAGCGATGCTCCGCTTCCTCCGCATCCGCTTCACGCCGGCGCGCGTCCTCGTCGGGCTCTTCGCCGTCGTGCTCGTGCTCGGGACGGTCGCTCTGATGCTGCCGCCGAGCACCGCCGCCGGTCCGAACGCCACGTTCATGGACGCCCTCTTCACCGCGACGTCCGCGGTGACGGTCACCGGCCTCGTCACCGTCGAGACGTCGACGTACTGGTCCGGCCTGGGTCAGGCGATCATCCTCGTGCTCGCCCAGTTCGGCGGCCTCGGCATCATCACCCTCGGCGCGCTCGCCGGGCTCGTCGTGTCGCGTCGCATGGGGCTGCGAGGCCGGCGGCTCGCCCAAGTGGAGAGCGGGCTCGACCTCGGCGACGTGCGCCGGGTGATCTACACGGTGCTCGCCACCGCCGCGATCGTCGAGGTGACGGCCTTCGTCCTCCTCAGCGGCGCCCTGTGGCTCCACCACGACCTCACGTTCGAGCAGTCGGTCGTCAACGGGCTCTTCCACGCCATCTCGGCGTTCAACAACGCGGGCTTCACCCGCTTCGACGACAGCCTGGCCGAGTACGTGACCGATCCTTCGTCTCGTTCGTGGTCGCGGGAGCGGTCCTGATCGGCTCGATCGGCTTCCCGGTGCTGATGGACCTCCGCACGCTGCCCCGCCGGCCGCGCCGGTGGAGCCTCCACACCAAGCTCACGCTGTCGGTGACCGCGGCGATCCTCGTCGTGTCGACCGTGGTCGTGCTCAGCTTCGAGTGGACGAACCCGGACACGATCGGTGGGCTCGACACACGGGGCAAGGTGCTGGCATCGGCGTTCAACTCGACGATGCGCACCGCCGGCTTCTCCTCGATCGACTTCGGTGACACCAACGAGACGACCCAGCTGGCCACGATCGTGTCGATGTTCATCGGTGGTGGCAGCGTGTCGGCCGCCGGCGGCATCAAGGTCACGACGCTCGCCCTGCTCGTCCTCGCCGCCCGCGCCGAGTACCGGGGCGACGACGACTCCTCGGCGTTCGGCCGCCGCATCCCCTACGGCGCCATCCGCCAGTCGATCGCCATCGCCCTCACGAGCAGCATCACCCTGCTCGGCGGCACGATGCTGCTGCTCGCGAGCGGACCGTTCGAGCTCACCGAGGCCGCGTTCGAGGCGACCTCCGCGGTGGGCATCGTCGGCCTGAGCACCGGCATCACCGACGAGCTGAACACCTTCGGCCAGCTGGTCGTGATCGGCCTCATGGTCTTCGGCCGGCTGGGCCCCCTGACCGTCGGCACCGCACTCATCCTGCGCGAGCGCGAACGCCTGTACCGTTTCCCCGAGGAGCGTCCCTTCGTTGGCTGAGCAACCCACCCCCGAATCGAGCCCACCCAAGCACGTCGAGTGGCGACCGGAGCCCCCGACCGTCGCGGGCGACTGGGACGAGGTCCTCGTCGTCGGCCTCGGCCGGTTCGGCAGCGCGGTCGGCGCCACCCTCGAGCACCTCGGCTACGAGGTCCTCGGCGTCGACGAGAGCGACTCGGTCGTGCAGGAGCACGCCACGTCGCTCACCCACGTCGTGCAGGCCGACTCCACGAACATCGCGGCGCTCCGCCAGCTCGGGGCGGCGGACTTCGAGTGCGCCGTCGTCTGCATCGGCAGCGACATCGAAGCGAGCATCCTCACCGTCGCCGCGCTCCACGACCTCGGCATCGAGAACATCTGGGCCAAGGCGATCACCGAGTCCCACGGCCGCATCCTGCGGCGGGTCGGCGCCGACTCGGTGATCTTCCCCGAGCACGACATGGGCGTGCGCGTCGCGCACATGGTGACCGGTCGGATGATCGACTACATCGAGCTCGACGCCGGGTTCGCCCTCGTCGAGACGCTGGTGCCGAAGGAGGCCCAGGGCAAGACCCTGCTCGAGGCCAGCCTCCGCGCCAAGTACGACGTCACAGTGGTGTGCATCAAGCCGGAGGGCGAGATGTTCACCTACGCCACGCCCGACACGATGATGCGCGAGGGCGACATCCTCCTCGTCGCCGGCGAGACCAAGCGCGTCGAGCGCTTCGCCAACGTCACCTGACCCGGGCCAGCGTCAGCCCGTCGCCGACGGCGAGCACCGCCACCTCGACGCGGTCGTCCGCAGCCACGTGGTCGTTGAACGTCCGGATGGCACGCGTGTCGCCGTCGGTGTCGGCCTCGTCGACCACGCGACCGCTCCACAGCACGTTGTCGACGAGGACCACCCCACCCGGGCCCATTCGGCCGACGATCTCCTCGTAGTAGTCGAGGTACCCGCCCTTGTCGGCGTCGATGAACGCCAGGTCGATGCGGGTGTCGCCCGGCAGCGCCCGGAGCGTGTCGAGCGCCGGTCCGATCCGCAGCTCGACGCGGTCGGCGACGCCGGCCCTGGCCCACGCCTCGCGCGCCAGCGCCGTGTACTCCTCGCTGACGTCGCAGCACAGGAGGCGCCCGCCGTCGGGGAGGCCCCGCGCGATGCACGTCGAGCTGTAGCCCGTGAACGTGCCGACCTCGACCGCGAACGCCGGCGCGATGATGCGGGTGAGCACGGTGAGGAACGCTCCCTGCGCGGGATCGATCTGCATGCCCGCCCGGTCGCCGAACCGCTGGCGCGTGACCTCGACCAGGTCGGTCAGCACCTCATCTGGCGGCGTGCCGTGGTCGACCATGTAGCGGTGCAGCGCAGCGTCGACGCCGATCTGCTTCGGTGCGTCGTCCATCGCGGCACCGTACCCGGGGCCGACGGCGGCGTATCCTTCGCCCGTGCACAGGCGGCGAAGGACAACCGCTCGACGGGCGACCGGCAGCATCCTCGTCGTGCTCGTGCTCGCGCTCGGCGCGTGCAGCTCGGACGACGCCGACGGTCCGGACGAGCAGGCCGGATCGACCACCACGTCGACGACCGCGGCGACCACCACGACGAGCACCACCCTGCTCCTCGACCGGCTGCCGGCCGACGAGTCCCTCGAGACCGCCGCGCAGGTCGAGGCGGCGTACCTGCACCACTGGGGCGTGGTCCTCGTCGCGTTCGACGAGCTCGATCCGGACCTCCTCGAGCTCGTCCTCACCGGTGAGCTCCTCCAGGTGCGGCGGGACCAGATCGCCCACCTCGACGCCGAGGGCCAGCGCATCACCGGCACGCTCGAGCACGACGTCACCGTCGAGGTCGTGAGCGAGACCGAGGCGATGGTGACCGACACCCAGCGCAGCCACCTGGTGACCGTGGACGCCGACGGCGAGGCCGTCAGCGATGACGACGGCGCGACCTCGATCAACGAGTACACGCTGGTGCGGGACGGCGACGCGTGGCTGGTCGCCTCCGCGGTCCAGAAGAGCTGACCGCTACCCCTCCAGCGGGGGCAGGACGTCGACCGTGCGCTGGCGCAGCCAGTGGTCGGCGAGGACGAGGAGGGTCATGGCCTCGACCAGCGGCACGGCCCTCGGCAGGACGCACGGGTCGTGGCGACCCTTCGCCGCCAACGTCACGGCGTTGTTGTCCCGGTCGACCGTCTTCTGCTCCGACGAGATCGTGCCCGTCGGCTTGAACGCCACGCGGAGGACCACGTCCTCCCCGTTGGAGATGCCGCCCTGGATGCCACCCGAGCGGTTGCTCGAGGTGCGCGGCCGGCCGTCGGGGCCGGGCACGAACGGATCGTTGTGGGAGAGGCCGGTCATCCGCGTGCCCGCGAAGCCGCTGCCGATCTCGACGCCCTTGGCGGCCGGCAGCGACAGCATGGCCCCGCCGAGGGTGGCGTCGAGCTTGTCGAAGACCGGGTCACCCAGGCCCACGGGGACGCGGCGGGCCACGCAGGTGACGACGCCGCCGAGTGAGTCGCCGGCCCGGCGGGTCTCTTCGATCGCCGCCTCGATGCGCGCCGCCGCGTCGGGATCGGGGCAACGCGTCGGGGTGGCCTCGACGTCGTCGAGCGTCACCGCGTCGACGTCGACCTCGGCATCGATCTCGTGCACCGAGCTCACCCAGGCGAGCACCTCGACGCCGGCGACCTCACGGAGCAGCTGTCGCGCCACGGCTCCCGCCGCGACCCGACCGATCGTCTCCCTTGCCGAGGACCGGCCGCCGCCCTGCCAGTTCCGCAGGCCGTACTTGGCCTCGGTCGTGTAGTCGGCGTGGCTCGGCCGGTAGACGTCCTTCAGGTGGTCGTAGGCGTGGGGCCGGGCGTCGGTGTTGCGCACGAGCATCGCGATCGGGCTGCCGAGGGTGCGGCCCTCGAACACGCCCGACAGGATCTCGACCTCGTCGGCCTCCTGGCGCTGGGTCACCAGCCGGCTCTGGCCCGGCCGGCGGCGATCGAGGTCGAACTGGATCGCCTCGAGCGACAGCGCCAGCCGCGGCGGGCACCCGTCGACGACGACGCCGACGCCGCCGCCGTGGGACTCTCCGAAGGTGGTGGCGCGGAAGGCCTGCCCGAAGCTGCTGCTCACCCGGCGGAGCCTACCGGTGCCCCCGAGGGGTGATCGTCGGACCGCCGGGTAGACCGGCGACCGATCATCCGTCCCGCCGCCGACCCCGGAGCACGCGTTGAGCGACCTCTCCCCCGCCACGACCGACCGATCGCCCGCCCCCGCGTCGCTGCCGGGCCGGATCCGCGACACCGGGCTCGGTTGGGTCCGGTCCCTGGCCGGCTCGACGAAGGCGCTGCCGACCGCCACCGTCGGCGCGGTCGGCGACCGCCTCGACCAGCTCGTCGACAGGGTGGTGCGCCACCCGTCGCCCGTCCGCACCTCCGAGGAGCTCGCCGAGGCGCTCACCGCCCTGCGGGAGAACAAGAACGGCGCGGCGTCGGCGGCGTCGTTCCTCGCGTCCACCAGCCTCGCGTCGCGCACCCTGCGCATCGGCACGAAGAAGATGCCGCTGATCGCCGCCGCGACGGGCGCCGCGTCGGCGCTGGCGGTCTTCGCCACTGGGTTCAGGGAGCTGCGGATGATCGCCTCGCACCTCGTCCACCGGGCGCACGCCGCCGGCGTGGTCGTCGACCCGGGCGCGCTGCGGTCGGTCGCGCTCCAGGTGTACCTGCGTCCGGGGGAGACGCCGCGCCTCGACGAGGCGCCGTCGCTGCTCACCGCACGCCTGGCCACGCGCTGGTCCCGCACCGCAGCGGCCGAGGCGCTCCCCCTCGTGCCCGACAACCTCGGTCGCCCCAAGGTCGCCCAGTGGGTCACCGCCGCGTCGACGGTCGACCCCCGGGTGCTCGCCTCGCGACCCAAGGCCTGATCACTCGCACTGCAAACCCAACGAGGCGCAGTTTTCACGCCGCCAACCGGTGAGCAGCTGCATGACCTCGTGGAGCCGCTGCGTTTCGATCAGTGCGGCGACAGCCCCTGCGCGCTCGAGAAGCTCGTCCTCCCACGGGTAGGTCGGCCGATGCCGTCGGACCCGGTGCAAGACCTCGATGGCCCCCTGAGGGTTGCCTGACAGGACCAATCCGTAGGCTCGTGCCTCCTGCATGCGCACGTTGTCGACCCCGCCCGGCGGCGGAGCGATGGGCGAACCACCGCGAGCGTTCGCGATCGCCTCATCAGCGGCGCCGCCGATCGCTTCGGCGAGGCCGGGTGAATCGATCGGATAGGTCGTGGAGCCTCCCCCGAATCGTTCCGACCAGCTGAGATCGACAACGCCGTCCAGCGGGACCACGAGAGGCGTCCTTACGACCCAGAGGTAGATCTCGCCTGACCGCCGACCAGAGTCTTCGGCGAGCACTCCATGGAGGACCCAGGACACGGGCCGGGTGAAAGCGAGCGTCTTCGACCAACCCCAGTCCGCATCGATGGCCGACAACGTCGGCCTAGAGAGGCGCTTCCATTCAGCTGCTCTCATCGGGCCCTCCGGTCGAGATCGAGTCCGTGCAGCGATGGGAACGGGGGTCGTTCGCAGCGCTTCACAGAGTCGGCGCCCCGGCGTTCCGGTCGCCGCGAGCGGGTGCTCAGTAGGGGCGGCCGGGGATGGGCCGGTAGAGCCGGTCCTGGTAGTCCCGCACCATGCGCGACGCGGTGACCTGGGGGCCGAGGGAGGCCCACGTGTGGCGCACCCGGTCGAGCCAACGGGACGAGAGCGGCCGGCCGTCGGCGTAGAAGAGCGGCACGATCTCGTTCTCGAGCACGTCGTAGAGGACGCCCACCTCGGCGGCGTCGCGAGTGACCCGGTCCTCGAACTCCTCGAAGGAGGGGATCGACCAGCCGTTGCCGCCGTCGTACATCTCGGCCCACCAGCCGTCGAGCACCGAGAAGTTGAGCGCGCCGTTCAGCGCGGCCTTCTCCCCCGACGTGCCGCACGCCTCCTGGGGCCGCACCGGGTTGTTCAGCCACACGTCGCTGCCGTGGTAGAGCGCCCGGGCGACGCCGATGTCGTAGTCGTCGATGAACACGAACCGACCGGCGAACGTGGGATCGGCCGACACCTCGAGCACCTGCCGGAGGAGCGCCTTGCCCGGCTCGTCGGCCGGGTGCGCCTTGCCGGCGAAGACGACCTGCACCGGCCGGTCGCCGTCGAGCAGCAGGCGCTCGAGCCGGTCGCGGTCGGAGAGCAGCAGCGTCGCCCGCTTGTAGGTGGCGAACCGGCGGGCGAAGCCGATGGTGAGCGCACCGGGGTCGAGCGCCTCGGCGGCGTGGGTCTGGCCGCGCTCGGCGAGCCGATCGCGCACGAAGCGGACCAGCCGCTCGCGGGCCGCGACGCGAGCGTCGCGCAGCTCGTCGTCGCCCAGGGCCGAGACGGCCCGCCAGTCGTCGGCCGACGCGTCCGGCCAGTCGACGCCGATCACGCGGTCGAAGATCGCCTGCACCTCGGGCGAGGTCCACGTGCGGGCATGGACGCCGTTGGTCACAGCGGTGATCGGGACGTCGCGCTCGGGCGTGTCCGGGAAGACCGAGGCGAACATCGAGCGGCTCACCGCGCCGTGGAGCTGCGAGACGCCGTTCGCTCGTCCTGACACCCGCAGGCAGAACGCAGCCATGTTGAACGCGTCGGGTCCGTCGTCGGCGTAGCGCCCGAGCTCCATCAGCTCGTCGATCGAGACGCCGACGCCCTCGCACCACCCGCCCAGGTACGTCTGCATCAGGTCCCGCGGGAAGCGGTCGATGCCGGCGGGGACGGGCGTGTGGGTGGTGAAGACGAGCGACGCGCGGTTCTGCTCGACGGCCTCGTGCAGCGAGGCGCCGGAGGAGACCATCTGGGCGCGGATCCGCTCGAGAGCCAGGAACCCCGCGTGGCCCTCGTTCAGGTGGTACACCCGCGGCGCCATGCCGAGCGAGCGAAGGACGCGGACGCCGGCGACGCCGAGGATGAGCTCCTGACGGACGCGGTGGGCCTGATCCCCGCCGTAGAGGCGGTCGGTGATGTGCCGCGCTCGCTCGGAGTTGCCGTCGACGTGGGTGTCGAGGAGCAGCAGGGTGATCCGACCGACGTCGGCCTTCCACACCTGCACGGCCACGTTCTCGTCGCCGACGGCGACCGTCGCCGCTGCGCCGTGGACCTTCTGGAGGCCGACCATCTCGGGCCGGATGTCGCGGTAGTGCTCGAGCTGGCCCTGGCCGGGGACGAGCTCCTGTCGGAAGAAGCCCTGGCGGTAGAAGAGGCCGACGCCGACGAGGGAGAGGTCGAGGTCGCTGGCCGCCTTGAGGTGGTCGCCGGCCAGCACCCCGAGCCCGCCGGAGTACTGGGGCAGGCTCTCGGCCACGCCGAACTCCGGGGAGAAGTAGGCGACCTGGGGCGCGCGGGGCGGCCGTCCCGGCTGCACGTAGGCGAGCAGCTCGGCGTGCAGGTGGTCGGCGTCGCGGACGAAGTCGGCGTCGGCGGCGAGGTCCCGCCAGGTCGACTCCTCGAGGTCGGCGAGGAGCTGGAGCGGCGACCGATGGCCGACCTCCCAGCCGTCGACGGACACCCGCGCGAAGAGCTGCTGGGTGGGCACGTCCCACACCCACCGGAAGTTGCGGGCGAGATCCTCGAGCTGGCGGCGCAGGCGGGCGCGCGGCTCGTCGGGGAGGGCAGCGTCGGGGTTCACCGTGCGCACGTTACCGAGCGACGTCCGGCCCGCGTCCCGCCTACCGTGTGGCCCGACCGACGTCACACGCAACGGAGCCGCGCATGACCGCCACCGACGACCGCCTCGACGCCGACCTGACGGCCGAGGACGTGGCGTGGGACCTCGAGACGCTGGTCGACGGGCGCGGTGCCGAGGGGGTCGACGACCTGCTGGCGGCGGCCGACGCGCTGGCCGACCGGATCGCCGCACGACGGGGCCAGGTCGCCCAGCTCGATGCCGCCGGACTGGACGAAGTGATGCGCGAGCAGGCCGAGCTCCACACCCTCGTGGGCCGGGCGGGCTCCTACGCCGGCCTGCGGTTCGCGGTCGACACCGCCGACGCTGCGGTGGCGGCGCTCATGCAGCGGGTCGACGAGCGCTCGACCGCCATCGGCACCCGGCTGCTCTTCTTCGACCTCGAGTGGGCCGCCGTGGACGACGACCACGCCGAGCGCCTCCTCGCCGACGAGCGCCTCGCCTGGTGCGCCCACCACCTGCGCAACGTGCGCCGCTACCGCGACCACCTCCTCTCCGAGCCGGAGGAGCGCATCCTCACCGAGAAGGCGGCCACCGGCCGCAACGCCTGGAGCCGGCTGTTCTCCGAGCTCACCTCGGCGATCAGCGTCGAGCTGCCCGACGGGCAGGGCGGCACCGAGACCGCCAAGCTCGAGACCGCCCTCAGCCGCCTCGCCGACCCCGACCGTGAGGTGCGCCGCACCGCCGCCGAGGCCGTCACCGCCGGCCTCGCCCCCGGGCTCCGCACGCGGGCGTTCGTCTTCAACACGCTGCTGCACGACAAGGCGGTCGACGATCGCCTGCGCTCCTATGCCACGTGGCTCACCAGCCGGAACCTGGCGAACGAGGCCACCGACGAGTCGGTCGAGGCCCTCGTCGCCGCGGTGCGATCCCGCTACGACATCCCGCAGCGCTGGTACCGGCTGAAGGCCGACATCCTCGGCGTCGACCGCATCGCCGACTACGACCGCATGTCCTCGGTGGCCGAGTCCGAGGCGCAGATCGGCTGGTCCGCCGCCCGCGAGCTCGTCCTCGACTCGTACCGATCGTTCTCCCCGGAGATGGCCGACATCGCCCTGCGGTTCTTCGAGGAGTCGTGGATCGACGCCCCGGTGCGACCGGCCAAGCGCCCCGGCGCGTTCTGCGCCTACACCGTCCCCGACCACCACCCCTACGTGATGCTCAACTGGACGGGGCGGCGCCGCGACGTGCTCACCCTGGCCCACGAGCTCGGCCACGGCCTGCACGCCTTCCTCGCCCGCGACCAGGGCGTCTTCCACCAGGGCACACCTCTGACCCTGGCCGAGACGGCGTCGGTGTTCGGCGAGACGGTCACCTTCGGGCAGCTCCTGGACGCCACCACCGACCCGGGCGAGCGGCTGGCGCTCCTCGCCGAGAGCATCGAGGGCGCCATCGCCACCGTGTTCCGCCAGACGGCGATGAACCAGTTCGAGGCGGCGGTCCACACCGCACGGCGCGAGGAGGGCGAGCTCTCCGTCGACCGCTTCGGCGAGCTGTGGGCCAGCACCCAGGCCGACATGCTCGGCGACGCCGTCGAGATCACCGAGGGCTACCGCACCTGGTGGTCCTACATCCCGCACTTCATCGGCACGCCGGGCTACGTCTACGCCTACGCCTACGGGCAGCTGCTCGCCCTGTCGGTCTACGCCCGCTACGAGGAGCAGGGCGGCGACTTCGTCCCCCGCTACCTGCACCTGCTGTCCGCCGGCGGCTCGATGCCACCCGAGGAGCTCGGCCGCATCGTCGGCTGCGACCTGGCCGACCCCGGCTTCTGGGGCGCGGGGCTCGACATCGTGCAGGGGCAGCTCGAGGCAGCCGAGACCGCCGCCCACGACGCGGGTCGGCTCCGATGAGCGTCGACGTCGGCGCCGTCGTCGCCGCCCGCCGAGACGCCTTCCGCGCCGGCACCACCCGGCCGCTGCGCTGGCGCCGGGAGCAGCTCCTCAACCTCCAGCGCATGCTCGAGGAGCAGTCCGAGCGCTGGGCCCGTGCGCTGCACGCCGACCTCGGCAAGTCCGAGACCGAGGCGCACATCACCGAGATCGGCTTCTGCGTCGGGGAGATCCGCCACATCCTCAAGCACCTCGACGACTGGGTCGAGCCCGAGCGGGTGAAGGTGCCGGTCAGCCAGAAGCCCGGGCGCGCCGAGATCGTCAACGAGCCCCTCGGCGTGGTGCTGATCGTCTCGCCGTGGAACTACCCGCTCCACCTGCTCGTGGCGCCGCTGGCCGCCGCGCTCGCCGCCGGCAACGCCGTGGTCTGCAAGCCGTCGGAGCTCGCCCCCGCCACCTCCGCCGAGCTCGCGAGCCTGCTCCCCCAGTACCTCGACACCGAGGCCGTCGCCGTCGTCGAGGGCGGCCCCGAGGTCGCCACCGCGCTGCTCGACGAGCGCGTCGACCACGTGTTCTTCACCGGCTCGACGGCGATCGGCCGCAAGGTGATGGCCGCCGCCGCCCGCCACCTCACGCCGGTCACGCTCGAGCTCGGCGGCAAGAGCCCGGCGATCGTCGACCGCAGCGCCCGGCTCGACGTGACGGCCAAGCGGATCGTGCTCGGCCGGTTCATGAACGCCGGCCAGACCTGCGTCGCCCCCGACCACGTCCTCGTCGACGAGGAGGTCGAGTCCGAGCTCTGCGAGCGGATGGTCGCCGCGGTGCACGACTTCTTCGGCGACGACCCCGCGGCGAGCGCGGACCTCGGCCGCATCGTGAACGACCGGCACGTCGCCCGGCTCCAGGGGCTGCTCGACGGCGGCGGCTACGAGGAGGTGCTCGTCGGCGGGGACGTCGATGCCGCGTCGCGCTACGTCGCCCCGACGATCCTGCGGGGCGTCCGTCCCGACGCGCCCGTCATGGGCGAGGAGATCTTCGGCCCGATCCTGCCCGTGCTCGGCGTGCCGTCCCTCGACGACGCCATCGACGCGGTCAACGCCGGCGAGAAGCCGCTCGCCCTGTACGTGTTCGCCGAGGACGACGACGCCGTGGAGGCGGTGCTCGAGCGCACCAGCTCCGGAGGCGTGTGCGTCAACCACACCCTGCTCCAGCTCGGCGTGCCCGACCTGCCGTTCGGCGGGGTGGGCGAGAGCGGCACCGGCGCCTACCACGGGCGCGCCGGCTTCGACGCGCTGAGCCACCGCAAGTCGGTCTTCCGCAAGTCGACCCGACCCGACCCGTCGATCGTGTACCCGCCCTACGGACGGTGGAAGTCGAAGGTCATCCGCGCCGCGACCTGATCCCGACGACACCGGCCCCGGCGCCCGGTACTGTCGGACGCCCGGTCGACCGACCGCCGCCACGACCGAGAGGACGGCTCGCCATGCACCTCCCCGACGGGATCCTGTCCGGACACGCCGAGATCGTCGGCGCCGTCGCCGCCGCCGGAGGCCTCGCCGTCGCGGCGCGGGCCGCTCGCCACCAGGCGACCCGCGTGCCCGCCGGTCGCATCGCGGCGGTGGGGGCGCTGGTGTTCGCCGGCCAGATGGTCAACGTGCCGGTCGCGTCGGGGACGAGCGGGCACCTCCTCGGCGCCGCGCTCGCGGTGGCCCTCCTCGGTCCCGGGATCGGGATCCTGACGACCGCGGCCGTCCTCGCCGTGCAGGCCCTCGCCTTCGCCGACGGCGGTGTGAGCTCGCTCGGGCTCAACGTGCTGAACATGGCCGTGGTGCCGGGCGCGGTGGCCGCAGCGCTGATCGGCACGGCCGGCTCGGCCACCCGTGCACCGCGCCTCGCCGCGGCGGCAGGCCTCGGCACCTTGGCGGCGGCGAGCGCCTTCTCCCTCCAGTACGCGCTGGCGTCGCTGCGCGGCGAGCCCGCCGGCACCGTCGTCGCCGACATGCTCGCCGTGCACGTCCCGATCGCCGTGCTCGAGGTCGCGCTGACCCTGGCTGCGGTCGCCGCCGCTCGCGCCGTCGACGCCCGCCCGGCCGCGGTGGCGCTCGGCGCGGTGGCTGTCGCCGCCCTCGTGGCCCCGTGGGCCAGCAGCGCACCCGACGGGCTCGAGCGGGTGGCCATCGACCGCGACTTCGCCTCGCTCGCCGGCGCGCATCCGCTCGACGGCTCCCCGCTCGCCGACTACGCGGTCGCCGGCGTCGACCACCAGATCCTCACCGTGGCGATCGCGGGAGCCGTCGGCGTCGCTCTGGTGGCCGCACTGCTCGGAGGCAGTGCACGGCTGGCCCGGGCCGTCGTCCGCGCCTGAACCCTCAGGGGGCGATCCGCGGCACGCCCGCCGCCTCGGTCATCTCGTCGTAGCCCGCCGCGAGGTCGCGGAGCGCCTGACCGCCGTCCCCCCGATACGACGGGCCGTGCATGATCGCGAGCGTCGACGGTGCGAGCTCGGCCAGGCCCCGCAGGGTCGCTCCCGTGTGCGGGGCGAGCGCCGTCGCGTGGAACATCCCCTCGGCCGCGAGGGCCGGGCCCACGACGTCGGACTCGACCAGGGCCGGTGAGGCCCCGATCCCGGTGAACAGGTCGCCGCAGAGCAGGGTGCCCGTGGTCTCCTCGAACAGCACCTGCGCCTCCCACCCGTGGGGCACGTGAGGCGTGGAGATCTGGCGGACGCGCTTCCCGCCGAGGTCGATCACCTCGCCCTCGGCCAACGCCCGGGGCGGACGGTCGCAGAGGTCGTTCAAGGAGACATCGCAGCCGAGGGCGCCGAACGCGACCTGGCTGTCGGGTGCGGCGGCGAGCCACATGTTCATCGCACCGCACTCGTCGGACTCGACGTGTCCGAAGCTGATCCACGCCAGCGACTCGACGGCGACCACCGTCGACACCGCCTCGGCGACGAGCGGGAAGAGCCCGCGCGGACCGGTGTGGAACAGCATGGGCTCGTCCGCGACGAGCAGGAACTGGTTGAACGTGAAGCCCTCGGGCGTGACGTCGGGGATCCAGGTGGAGATGCGGTAGACGTCGTCCGCGATCTCGTCGATGACCGGCTGCATGGGTTCCATGCAGGTGTGGCGTTCATCTTCGACCGCCACCGTTCAGTCCGCGTCGAACACCTCCTGCACCGGACCGGTCCGCCACAGGACGGGATCGTCGAGCCCCGGCTCGTAGGCGCAGTAGAGGCCCGTCCGCACCCGGCGATCGAGGACGGCAGCATCCTCGGGAAGGGCGTCGGAGATGCGGGCGATCGCCGACCGCAGCGCACGCGTGACGTTGAGACGGGCGCGCTCCGCCACCGAGCCGGCGCGACGCGCTCGCCCACCCAGCCCGAAGGCCGATGCGAGCTGGCCCACGAGCGCGTCGAGCTCGCTCTGCATCTGCTCGGCGTCGTCGAGCGCGCCGCACTCGAGCGCGTCCTCGATCTCCGAGCGCAGGGACTCGATCCGCGTCCGGTAGGCCGCCCGGCTGCGGGCGTCGATCAGCTCGCCCGCGTCGCCCAGTCGGCGGCGATCGAGGCCCTCGGCCACGCCCTCCACGCGATCGACGAGGTCCAGCGCGTGGCGCTCCACACCTGGAGCCTGCAGCAGCTGCGACAGGTAGGCCAGGCCCTTGGACCGCGGCAGGAGGACGGTGGTCGCGCCCGCTGTCACGCACCACCGGCCCCCCACCGCCGTCAGCGCGGCGGACCGCCGCGGCGCGGGTCGTCCCGCACCGGCGAGGCGATCGAGGAGGTCGAGCTCGCCCGGCCGGAGCACCACGTCGAGCCCGCTCACGATGCTCCGGGCCATCGCGGCATCCTCTCGGGCCGCGTCGAGCGCGCCGGCCTCCTCCCGGAGCGCGGCGAGGCGGAGCAGGAGCGTGAGCTCGAGGAAGGGCAGTCGGGTCGCGGCGACCTGGTCGACCGCTTCCTCGAGCAACACAACAGCCTCCGTCGTCGCGCCGGTGGCCGCCAGGGCCCGAGCACGAGCGGCGGACGCCCGGGCGCGCAGCGCCGGGACGTCGATGCCGTCGAGGCGACGCGCCAGATCACCGCAGGTGCGGAGGGCAGTGGCGCCGTCGCCTGCGGCGACCTGGGCGTCGACGACCACCGCGAGGAGCTCGACGGCGCGCAACCGGTCGTCACCCACCATCCGCAGGCCCCGGACGGCGGCGCGCCGCGCCAGGTCGTGATCGCCCCGCTCGAGGTGCAGGCGTGCGAGCGGCACGAGCGCGTCGACCGTCTGGTCCAGACCGAGCAGCAGCTCCTCCGCCTCGGCCGGTCGCCCCTGCCGGGTGCGCAGGTCGGCCAGGGCGAGGCGCGGGTGCCAGGCCGGCATCCCCATCGCCTCCTCGAACGCCGCCACCGAGTCGAGGAGGAGGGCCTCGGCCTCCCCCCACCTCCCCTGCTCGACCATCACGGTCGCCCGGAGGCTCTCGCAGTGGCTGGACAGGAAGATCGGAGCGCCGGGGTCGGGCCCGATCAGTCCTCGTCGACGAAGGAGGTCGACCCACGACTCCGCCCGGTCCACGGCCGACGAGTGCTGGCACGCGGTGAAGAAGGAGCACACCGACTTGGCCGCGACCTCGGCGTCGTCGACCGGGCCGCACGCGAGAGCCATGGCTTCGTCGAGCTGGGCCATGCCCTGTTCGATGCGCCCGGCGCGCACGTGGGCGAGGCCGCCGTCGGCCAGAGCCTTGGCCTCGAGGTTGACGTCGCCGAAGCGGCGGGCACGGTCGAGCGCGAGCTCGGCCGACGCGAGCAGCACGTCGGGATCGTCCACGTCGCATCCCATCGCCGCGACCGCGACCCAACCCTGCTCGATGCACGGCGGTTCGTCCTCGACGAGGCGACGAGCACGAGCGAACCACGCACGGGCCGCGGTGAGGTTCCCCATCCCGGACCCGTAGGCGTCCCCGAGGCGGGCGCACGCGAGCGCGGCACCCCGCACGTCGCCCGACGCGGTGCGAGCTCGGATCGCCGTGGACAGGTGGGCGACGACACCCGCGAGGTCCATCCGCGCGTAGGCGGCGTCCGCCTCCTGCAGCGCGCGAGCGGCCTCGTCCTCCGGCTCCACGACGACAGCATCGCACCCCACCCGTCGCTGCGAGGGCCCCTCACGGCGCGATGCTGGCGAGGTGGAGGGGATCGACGGCGGGCACAGGGCGGAGGCGGTCGAGGTCGTCGTCGACCGCTCCGGGGCCGAGCTCGCCGCAGGTCTCCTCTGGTCCCTCGGCATCTCGGCCCTCGTGGAGGAGGACGCGGCCGACGGTTCGGTGCTGCTGCGCTGCGACGTGCCGCCCGGAGGCGTCGAAGCGGCCCGTGCCACGCTCGGGACGGTCGCCACGTCGGTCGAGCTCGTCCGCGTGGACGACGGGCTCGACGCCTGGCGCGCCCACGCCGAGGCGGTGCGCGCCGGCCGGCGCCTGGTCGTCCGGCCGCCCTGGGTGCCGCTCGGCGAGCTGCGGCCCGACGAGGTCGTCGTCGAGCTCGACCCCGGACGGAGCTGGGGTCACGGCGCGCACCCGACAACCCGGCTGTGCCTCGGCGAGGTCGAGCGCCTCTGCGACCGCGGCGGCATCGACCGCGTCCTCGACGTCGGTTGCGGGAGCGGCGCCCTCTCGATCGCCGCAGCCCTGCTCGGCGCAGGTCACGTGGTGGCCTGCGACATCGACCCCGAGGCGGTCCGGGCCACCGGAGCGAATGCCGAGCGCAACGCGGTCGGCGAGCGGATCGCGGCGCGCCTCGTCGACGATCACGAGCGACACGACCCGCTCGCACCCGTCGACGGCACCTTCGATCTCGTCGTCGCCAACATCGGGGCGGCCGCGCTGCGCGCTCTCGCGCCGCACCTCCTCGCCCGGCTCTCGTCCGACGGCGTGCTGATCGTCAGCGGGCTGCTCGACCCGCCACCGCCCGACCTCCCCGCAGCGTTCGCGCCGCTGCAGGTCGCCGCCGACCTGCGGCTCGACGGCTGGACGGCGCTCACGCTGCAGCGCCGGTCGGCGACCGATGAGCCCGGCGTGACCGCACCGTCATCCCCCGCACACGGAGCGAGGAGGACATCGTGAGCGCAGAGAAGCCGAAGGGTCCGGCGTCGTACTTCCCGTCGATCGAGCGGACCTACGGGCGACCGATCGACGAGTGGCTCGACCTCGTCCGCGCACGGGGCGACGAGGCGCACATGGCGACGGTCGGCTGGCTGAAGGCCGAGCACGGCATGGGCCACGGGCACGCCAACGCCATCGTCGCCCACGTACGGGCCGAGTCCGATCGAGCCTGAGACGTTCTCGGTACGGGACGCGACCCCTGAGGTCGCGATCGGTACCCAGAACGGCCCCGGCCCGCTTGGTCCCCGGAACGACCACGGCCAGAGGCGTTCTGGGTACGGGACACGACCGGTGAGGTCGAGATCGGTACCGAGAACGGCCCCGGCCCGGCCGCGTCAGAGGAGCGAGCGGTACAGCTCGACGGTGCGGGCCGCGATCTCGGGCCACGCGAAGCGCTCGAGCACCCGGGCCCGGCCGGCCTGCCCCATGCGTTCGCCGGAGGCGGGGTCGCCCAGCACCTCGTCGATGCGTCCGGCGAGGTCCCGGGCGAACCGGTCGGGATCCGCCGGCCCGCCGTAGGGATCGTCACCGACCTCGAACGGCACGAGGTGCCCGGTCTCACCGTCGACGACGATCTCGGGGATGCCGCCGACGGCGCTCGCCACCACCGGCGTCTCGCACGCCATCGCCTCGACGTTGATGAGGCCGAACGGCTCGTAGACCGACGGGCACACGAAGACGCTCGCCCGGCTCATCAGCTGGACGACCGCCGGGCGGGGCACGAGGTCGTCGATCCAGAGCACCCCGCCGCGGCGGTCGGTCAGCGTCGCGACCTTGTCGCGGACCTCGGACTCGATCTCGGGCGTGTCGGGAGAGCCGGCGAGCAGCACCACCTGGGCGTCGCTGCCGAGGTGCCCGACGGCGTCCAGCAGCAGGCTGATGCCCTTCTGCCGGGTGATGCGGCCGACGAAGAGGACGAACGGCCGCTCGGGGTCCACCCCGAGGGCGACCAGGTGGTCCGAGCCCGGATCGGGGCGGTACTCGTCGGTGTCGATCCCGTTGTGGACGACGTGGACGCGGGCGGGGTCGACATCGGGGTAGCACCGCAGCAGGTCGGCCCGCATGCCGTGGCTCACCGCCACCACCGCGTCAGCACCCGCGAGCGCGGTGCGCTCCGCCCACGACGACAGGCGGTACCCGCCGCCGAGCTGCTCGGCCTTCCACGGGCGCAGCGGCTCGAGGCTGTGCGCCGTCGTCACGTGCGGGCGTCCGTAGGTCATCGCCGCCAGGTGCCCCGCCATGCCCGCGTACCAGGTGTGGCTGTGGATCAGGTCGACGCCCTCGAGGCCCGCGGCCATCGCCAGGTCGACCGACAGCACCTCGAGCGCGGCGTCGTGCGGACGGTCCCCGGCCAGCGCGTCCCACGGCTGGTACGTGCGGGCGACGAGCGGCGACGGCCGGGGCGCGCCGAACGCGTGCACCTCGACGTCGACGAGCCGATCGAGCTCGCGGGTGAGGTACTCGACGTGGACGCCCGCGCCGCCGTACACCTCCGGCGGGAACTCACGCGTGCAGACGGCGACGCGCACGGTCAGCCCGGGGGGACGAGCTGGTGCTTGCCGATCGCGACCACGCCGCCGGCGGACACGGTGAAGCGCTCGGCGTCCAGGTCGGGATCGACGCCGATCTGCACGCCGGGGGGTACCACGACGCCCTTGTCGATGATCGCTCGGCGCACGACCGCGCCGGCACCGATCCGGACGTCGTGCATGATCACCGAGTCCTCGACCAGCGCGCCGGCGTCGACCTTCACGTTCGGGGAGATCACCGACCTCCGCACGGTGCCGCCCGAGATGATCGCCCCCGCGCACACGATCGAGTTGATCGCCTGGCCGGTGCGGCCCTCGCCGTCGAGCACGAACTTGGCGGGCGGGAGCGACCCGACCGACGTGAGGATCGGCCACTCGCGGTTGTAGAGGTTGAACACGGGGTGGACGTCGACGAGGTCCATGTGCGACTCGTGGAAGGCGTCGAGCGTCCCGACGTCGCGCCAGTAGCCCTGGTCCCGAGGCGTCGATCCGGGGATGACGTTGTGCGTGAAGTCGTAGGCCTGGGCCACGCCGGACTCGACGAGGAGCGGGATGATGCTGCCGCCGACGTCGTGGGCCGAGCTCGAGTCGAGGGCGTCGGTGTTCAGGACCTCGAGGAGCGTCTCGGTGGTGAACACGTAGTTGCCCATCGAGCCGAGCACCATCGTCGGGTCGTCGGCGAGCCCCTCGACGTCGGCGGGCTTCTCCCGGAACCGGGCGATGCGGTTGCCGTCGCCGAGCTCGAGGACGCCGAACTGATCGGCCTGGTCGACCGGGACCCGCAGGGCGGCGACCGTGACGCCGGCGCCGCTCTCGATGTGCTGCTCGACCATCTGGCGGGGGTCCATCCGGTAGATGTGGTCGGCGCCGAAGACGAGGATGTACTCGGGCTGCTCGTCGGTGATGATGTTCAGGTTCTGGAAGATGGCGTCGGCCGACCCCGAGAACCAGAACGGACCCCGTCGCATCTGGGCCGGGACGGTCGTGACGTAGTTGCCGAGCAGCGTCGACAGCGGCCAGGTGCGGGAGACGTGCACGTCGAGGCTGTGGCTCTTGTACTGGGTCAGCACGACGATCTTGCGGTAGCCGCCGTTGACCAGGTTCGACAGCACGAAGTCGATCAGCCGGTAGTGGCCGCCGTAGGGCACCGCGGGCTTGGCCCGGTCGGCGGTCAACGGGGACAGGCGCTTGCCCTCACCACCGGCGAGGACCATGCACAGGACGCGCGACGGGTCGACCACGGCGGTCACCCTACTGGCGCGCCGACGCCGCGAACGCGGGCCGAACCGCGAGGCGGAGCGTCGTCAGCGACCGGCCGAGACCGCCGCGACGCGCGCCGCGTGCTCGGCCGCGAGGTCCGCCAGGTGGGTGGACGCAGGGGGCCGGGCGTGGTCGTGCGCGGGTTCGCCGTCGAAGCGCACCGTGCGCAGGGGCCACCCACCCACCTCGAGTCCGGCGGGCCCGGGGCGCACGTCGCGCTCGTGGCGGTTCCACGCCGAGAGGCCGAGGCCGAGGTCGGGCGTGGGGTGCGCACCGAACCACGACAGCCCGACGTCGAACGACGGCAGCGGCCGATCCCCCGCGTCGGTCCGCCCCTCGTCGCAGGAGCGGAGCAGCTGCTGCTTCCGCCAGCGGAGGAGCCGGCGCGCTCCGAGGGTGGACGGCCAGCTGATGAGGTCGGGGTCGTGGAACCCCTCCCGAGCGAGGTCGGACGAGGACGGCCAGCATCCGTCGTCGTCGAGGGGCACCGCCACGCGGGGGACGACGCTGACGCCGTCGCCGTCGGCGAGCTCGACGAAGTCGTCGAGTCGCCGGTACGTGCACGCGTCGTCGGGGAGGCTGAGGACGCGGCGGTGGCCTCGATCGAGCAGGGCGGACACCCCCCAGGGGACGAGCGCTGTGCGCGCCCGGGCGACGCCGTGCACCGCCAGGAGGTCGCGGCGACGATCCGGCCGGAGGTCCAGCGCCCTCGCGTCGAGCTGCTCGACCGAGTCGGCGATGTCGACGGTGGCGCCGCGGAGCTGGTCGACCACCACGACCGCGACCGGCGCCTCCGGGTGGAAGGTCACGAAGGACTCGACGGCGACGGCGGCCAGGTCGAGCCTGTCGCGCGAGGTCACGACCAGGGCGGCGAGCCCGGTGGTCCCCTCCAGGGGCATCAGCTCGGGCCCGGCAGGATCGCGGCACGGCGCTCGGCGAACTCGCGCTGCGCCCGCTCGTGGTCCTCGGGTCGCCCGATGTCGGCCCAGTACCCGTCGAACCGGTGGACGGCGACCTCCTCGCCGGCGTCGAGGAGCTCGGCCACCACCTCGTCGAAGTCGACGGGACCGTCACGCCGGGCGATGCGCTGGGCCGCCGGGCCGTAGACGTTCACGCCGATCGCGCACGCCAGCTCGTACTCGGGCTTCTCGCGGATCCGGAGCAGGCGATCCCCGTCGACGTCGACGACACCGAACTCGATCGGGAACGTCCGGCGCTGGACCGTGACCGTCATCGCCGCGCCGGTCCGCCGGTGCGTCGCGAGGACGTCGGCCACGTCGAGGTCGGTCAGCACGTCACCGTTGACGACGAGCAGGTCGGCGGGACACGGCGCGACGAGGCGCAGCGCACCCGCCGTGCCGAGCGGCTCGACCTCCCGCACGGTGCGCACCTGCAGCGAGGACGCGTGGCGGGCCGTCGCCAGGTAGGCCTCGATCAGCTCCCCGAGGTGGCCGAGGGAGATCGTGACCTCGTCGAAGCCGGCGTGCTCCAGCTGGCGCAGCAGGATCTCGAGGATCGGGAGCTCACCGATCGGCACGAGCGGCTTCGGGAACAGGCTCGTGAACGGCTCGAGGCGTCGACCACGACCGCCGGCGAGGACCACCACACCCACATCCGTCGGCACCGCGACGCTCACGTGTCCCTCACAGCGCGAACCGCGTGACGTCGAACATCTCCCGATGGTCCCGGATCCACGCAGCGGTGCGTTCCAGGCCGGCGCGCAGGTCCACCGACGGCTCCCACCCGGTCAGCGCACGGAGGCGCGAGGCGTCGGCCACGAGGCGGTCGACCTCGCTCGAGCGCGGACGGGTGCGCGCCTCCTCGGTCACGATCTCGAGCGGTCGTCCGACCACCTCCGCCACCAGGTCGACGAGCCGACCGATCGAGGTCTCGACGCCGGTCCCGATGTTGAGGACCTGGCCGCGCGCGTCGGCGCACGCCCCGATGGCCAGGAGGCCGGCGACGGTGTCCTCGACGAACGTCAGGTCGCGCGTGGGCCACGTGGACCCCAGCCGCACCTGGCCGCCGGCGATGGCCTGGCTCAGCACGGTGGGCACGATCGCACGGGCCGTCTGGCCCGGTCCGTAGACGTTGAACGGCCGGGCGAGGGCGACGTCGATCCCGAAGCTGCGGTGGAAGCTCAGCGCCAGCTGGTCGGCCCCGACCTTGCTGGCGGCGTAGGGCGACTGGGCGTTGAGCGGATGCTCCTCGTCGATGGGCGTTCGCTGCGCGCTGCCGTAGACCTCGCTGGTCGACATCTGGACGACGCGGGACGCCGCACCGGCGCGCAGCGCCTCCAGGACGTTGAGCGTGCCGACCGTGTTCGTCTCGAGCACGTCGCGCGGGGCGCGGTAGCTGTGGGGGATGCCGACGTGCGCGGCGAGGTGGAAGACCACGTCGCACCCGTCGACGGCTCGACGCACCCACTCGACGTCGCGCACGTCGCCGGGGTGCACGTCGATCGCGACCCGGCGCTCGGCGTCGAGCAGGTCGAGGCGGCCGGCCGACCCGTCGCCCCGGTAGTGGGTGAGGGCGTGCACGCTCGCCCCGCGGTCGACGAGGGCGGCGACGAGCTGGCTGCCCACGAACCCTCCGGCGCCGGTGACAGCGACGCGGCGGCCGCTCCAGTCGCGATCGGCTGCGGCGGACACCGACGGGAATCTAGCGGAGACCCCCGACCGGTAAGGTCGCCCGGGTGCGGCTCCTCATCGTCGGCATGCCCGAGAGCATCCACCTCCAGCGGTCGACGACGCTGCTCGAGGGCCTCGGGTGGGACGTGCACGTGGTCGCTGCGACCAGTGCTGACTGGTACCGCGGCTTCGGCGACGTGACGCTCCACAGCACGCGGCCGCCGGGCGACCTGGGACCCCAACCCGGAGCCCGGATGGTCGACCACAGCCGACGGGCGGCGGAGCTCGCACCGCTCGGCCTCGCGGCCCGCGCTGTCCTCCTCGCCGAGATCATCGACGACGTGGCGCCCGACGTGGTCCACAGCCACCAGCTCACGATCGCCGGGGCCATGGCCGCCCTGGCTCGGCGGCACGTGCGTCGACCGTTCCCCCGGTGGGTCGTGTCGAACTGGGGCAGCGACCTCCAGTTCTGGGCGCGCGACCCCGAGTGGGCGCGGGTCCTCCGCTCGATCCTCCGGGACTGCGACGCCTACTGGTGCGAGTGCCACCGCGACGTCGGCCACGCCTGGCGAGAGGGGTTCCGGGGCACGGTCCTCCCGGTGCTCCCCGTCGCCGGCGGCATCGACCTCGACGAGGCCGGGCGCCGACGGGCACCGGGACCGACCTCGGCCCGGCGCAGCATCGCCCTCAAGGGCTACGACCACCTCCTCGGCCGAGGTCTCGTGGCCCTCGACGCCCTCGACGCCTGCGGCGACCTGCTCGAGGGCTACGAGGTGACCGTCTACGCACCCTCGGGCGAGCACGTCGTGCAGGCCGCCCACCGGCTCACCCAGCACGGAGCGCACGTCACGGTGCTCCGCGACGTGCCCTACGACGAGATCCTGGCGGCCCACGGGCGCGCCCGCACCTCGATCGGCCTCAGCGTCGCCGATGGCACCAGCACGGCGTTCCTCGAAGCGCTGGTGGGCGGCAGCTTCCCCATCCAGTCCCGCTCTGCCTGCGCCGACGAGTGGATCGACGACGGCACCACCGGCCTGCTCGTCGACGCCCAGGACGTCCGCGCCGTCCACGACGCCATCCGGCGTGCGCTCACCGACGACGACCTCGTCGACGAGGCGACGCCGGCCAACGACGCCGCGGTGCGCATGCACCTCGATCGCCGCGAGATCGCCCGCCGCACGGTCGCCGCCTACGAGCAGGTCCTCGCCGCGCCGCCGATCGGCGCCCGGGACGTCGCATGACGAGTGGACGCACCGCGGTCGTCGTCCTGGGCGGGGGTCCGGCCGCCCTGGCCGCCGCCCGGTCGGCCGAGGAGCTGGAGGTCGACGAGGTCGTCGTCCGCGACGCCACCGACCACCTGCCCTGGAACGACGTGTCGGCGGAGGTCGTCCGGTTCCTCCGTGCGGGTGACGATCCGTTGCCCTGCCCGGCCGTGCCCGACGCGCTGGCGGTCGACCACGCCGTCGTGGGCTCGTGCCGCACCAAGGGTCCCGGGGCGTGGGGCGGCCACCTCTCTCCGACCGCCGGGCGCTCGGCCGACCCCGCCCTGCTGCTCGCGAGGCTCGAACCACCCCTCTCCGCCGTGGCGGTGCGGGCGGAGGCCCTTCCGACGACGACCGAGGTCGCGCCGGGCGAGCCGGGCGGTGTGGCGTGGCTCCTCGCCCGGATCACCGCCGAGGGCGGGACGCTCGGAACGGTCGAGGGTCCGCTGGCCACCGTGGCACCCCTGCCGCGCGACCACCGGGTGCACGCCCTCGCCGCGCTGGGCTCGACCGAGCTCGCCGCCCGGCTCGGCGCGGCCCACGGGATCCGCAAGGACCTCCTCGAGTCGACGTGCCTGGCCGGTCCCGATGCCCCCCGACCCCCGCACGGGTGGTGGCGTCCCATCCTCGACCGTGGCGACGCCGGGCAGGTCGCCGACCTCGTCGTCGAGCTCGAGTGGGCGCTCGACCGCCAAGGGGACCGCATGCGCTCCCTCCTCGGCGACCCCCACCTCGACGGCATCGACGCCGCTGTGGCCGAGGCGGTCGACACGGCGATCCTCTACGAGACCAGTCGCCTGACCCACCAGGAGAACGTCCGCCTCAGCGAGACGGTCGCCTGGCTGCACGCCGAGGTGGCGGCGCGCGACGCGCGGATCGGCGAGCTGGAGAGCCGCCAGGCGGGAGAGCCGTGAGCCGCGCCCCGTGGGAACCGCCGCTCGTCTCCGTGGTGATCCCGACGTTCAACCGCAGCGAGCACCTGCCCGAGACGCTCGACAGCATCCTCATCCAGGACCACCCCGCGCTGGAGGTGGTCGTCGTCGACGACGGCTCCACGGACGCGACGCCCGACGTGCTCGCGCGGTACGCCGCGGTGCACCCCGAGGTGGTGCGGGCGGTGCGCCAGGACAACGCGGGCCAGTCGGCCGCCGTCAACCACGGCCTGTCCGTGGCGTCGGGCGAGCTCCTCACCCTGGTGAGCGACGACGACCCGCTGCTCCCGGGTGCCGTGTCACGGCTCGTGCAGCCGTTCCTCGACGACCCGGACCTCGTCGCCGCCTACCCGGACTGGCGACGCATCGACCCGGACGGTGCGACGGAGGCCGTCATCCGTCCCCTCGACTACCGGTTCGAGGACATGGTGCGCCTGTCGATCTGCATCCCCGGCCCGTGCACGCTCTTCCGTCGCGCCCTCGTCGACCTCACGGGAGGGTGGGACCCGACCTGGCGGTTCGTCCCCGACTTCGACTTCTGGCTGCGCGCCGGCCTCCACGGGCCCATGCGGCGCGTGCCCGAGGTGCTCGCCACCTGGCGGAACCACCCGGGGGCGACCTCGAACGCACGGAACCGGACCCGCCTGGCACACGAGCACGTCGAGGTCATCGAGCGGTTCTTCGCGCGGGACGACCTGCCTGCGTCGATCAGGGCCCTCGAGGCCGAGGCGCTCCACCACGCCCACGCCACGGCTGCCCTGGTGCTGACACCGGCACGGCCCGGGAGGTTCGAGATCCGCGATCGCACCGCACCCCTCGTCGCGACCACCCACCCGCCGGCGGCACCTGCCGACGACGACGTGGCGTGGCTCCACGGGGAGATCCGGCGCCGCGACCGCGAGCTGGCCGCGCTCCGCGCCACGAACCACATCCTCGAGCAGCGGATCGACACGATGCAGCGCATGCTCGACTCCGGGGTGCGGCCGTGACGGGACGCGCGCCCGCCCCCCTTCTCGTCCTCGGCGGAGAGGGGCTCGTCGGCCACCGCGTCGTCGCCGAGGCCGTTCGCCGCGGCGACGTCCCCGTGGCCTGGACCGCCCACGGCGACGGCTCCACCGGGCGCCGTGCGCTTCCGGGCACCCACCCGGTCACCGGCGTGGACCTCACGTCGCCCGAGGTGGTGCGCGCCGTCCTCGACGAGGTCCGGCCCTCGGCCGTCGTCAACTGCGCCGGCATCGTGAAGCAGCGGATGGCGGCGACCGGCGCGGCCAGAGCCGTCGCGGTGAACTCGTGGCTCCCGCACGAGCTCGCGGCGCGCTGCACCGACCGCGGCATCCGACTCGTCCACCTGTCGACCGACTGCGTCTTCTCGGGCGACCCGGTCGGCCGGGGCGGCGCGTACGACGAGAGCGCCCGACCGGACCCGGTCGACCTCTACGGACGCTCCAAGCTGGCCGGCGAGGTCGAGTCGCCCGGCACGTGCACCGTGCGCACGTCCGTCGTCGGACGGGAGCTGCGCGCCGGTTCGGGGCTGCTCGAGTGGCTGCTCGGCCAGCGAGGTGCGGTGAAGGGCTGGACAGGTGCGCTGTTCTCGGGGCCGTCGTCGCTCGAGCTCGCCCGCCGCCTGGTCGTCCTGGCACTCGACGAGCAGCACGTCGCGGGGGTGCACCACCTCGCCGCCGCGCCGATCTCCAAGCACGACCTGCTCGTGCTCCTCGCCGAGGCGTTCGGCCTCGATGTCGAGATCCGGGCCGACGCGTCGGTGCGCATCGACCGATCGCTCGACGGCGCGGCGCTCGCCGCGGCCACCGGCGGGCCGCTCCCCGACTGGCCGACCATGGTGAGCGAGCTCGCCGACGACCCGATGGACTACGCCCACCTGCGGAGGGGATGAGTGTGGAAGGCCTGAACGTCCTCGTCACAGGAGGCACCGGATCGCTCGGCCGGGCACTGGTGCGCCGGCTGCTGTCGGGGGTCGACGGCACCCCGGCGTCGATCACGGTGCTCTCCCGCGACGAGGCGAAGCAGCACGCGATGCGCCTCGCGCTGTCGGGGCGTGGCCCCGGCACCGACGACGTCGCCTACGGGCAGGCCGGCCAGCGGGTGCGCTTCCGGGTGGGAAGCGTCGCCGATCGCGACGCCGTCGTGCGCGCGCTCCAGGGGATCGACGTCGTGGTCCACGCCGCCGCCCTCAAGCAGGTGCCGACCTGCGAGTACTTCCCCTCCGAGGCGGTGCGGACCAACGTCGACGGCGCGGCGACGCTGGTGCGGGCGATCGCCGAGCTCGACCTGCCGGTGCGCACCGTCGTCGGGGTGAGCACCGACAAGGCGTGCAAGCCCGTGAACGTCATGGGCATGACGAAGGCGCTCCAGGAGCGCGTGCTCGTCGAGGGCAACCTCGCCGCCCCCCAGACGCGCTTCGTCGTGGCGCGCTACGGCAACGTCATGGGTTCCCGCGGCTCGGTGCTCCCGCTGTTCCACGACCAGATCCGACGTGGTGGACCGGTCACCCTCACCACCGAGGCGATGACCCGGTTCTGCATGAGCCTCGACCAAGCGGTCGACACGGTGCTCGCCGCTGCGGTCCATGCGCTCGCCGGCGAGACGTTCGTGCCCCGGATCCCCGCGGCGCGGATGGTCGACCTGGTTGCGGCCCTGATCGGTGACCGCGACGTCCCCGTCGTCGCCACAGGTGTCCGGCCCGGGGAGAAGACGCACGAGGTGCTGATCTCGGAGGAGGAGTCGGCCCGGACGGTCCGAGCCGGCGACCACTGGGCGATCGGACCGCTGCTGCCCGAGCTGCGCACGGATCGCGAGGGCGAGCCCTTCGGCGCCGGCGAGTACTCGTCGGCCGACGACCTGCTCGACCTCGACGGGGTGCGCGACCTCCTCGCCACGCACCGCATGCGGTTGAGCGACGAGCCGTTCGACCCACGAGCCTCGGTCGACGTCGGATGAAGGTCCTGACCGTCCTCGGCACCCGGCCCGAGATCATCCGCCTGTCGCTCATCATCGAGGCGCTCGACGACGCTGTCGACCACGTCGTCGTCGACACCGGGCAGAACCCGGATCCCGCGCTGTCGACCGCCTTCTACGAGGAGCTGGAGCTGCGAGCGCCGGACCACCGACTCGACCTGCCGGCGGGACGCGTCGGCCGGCGCCTCGGTGCTGTCCTGGGAGGTGTCGACGAGCTGCTCGCCGCGGAGCAGCCGGACCGCGTCGTCGTGCTCGGCGACACCGACAGCGCCATGGCAGCCATCGTGGCCAAGCGCGCCGGCATCCCCGTCGTCCACCTCGAGGCGGGCAACCGGTGCTTCGACGACCGCGTCCCCGAAGAGGTCAACCGGAGGGTGATCGACCACGCCTCGGACCTCCTCCTCCCCTACACCGAGCGCAGCCGCGACCACCTCCGCGACGAGGGGATCCCCTCGTCGCACATCGTCGTGAGCGGCAACCCGATCCACGAGGTGATGCAGCACCACGCCGCCCGCATCGAGAGCAGCGACGTCCTGGCACGGCTCGGGCTCGATCACGGCGGCTACGGGCTCGCCACGATCCACCGGCAGGAGAACGTCGACGACCCGCGCCGCCTCGACGCCCTCGCCCGGTCGCTCGACGCCGCGGCCGCCGAGCTCGGCGCACCGATCGTCCTCAGCGTGCACCCCCGAACCGCCGACCGCCTCGCGGCGGCGGGCCTCGACGTCAGCGAGCGGATCATCGCCTCGCCTCCCTTCGGCTTCGCCGACTTCGTGCGCCTCGAGGCCGGCGCCCGCATCGTCTGCACCGACAGCGGCACCGTGCAGGAGGAGTGCTGCCTGCTCGGGGTCCCCGCCGTCACGCTGCGCGACTCGACCGAACGTCCTGAGACCGTCGAGTGCGGCAGCAACGTCGTGAGCGGGGTGGAACCCGACGCCGTCGTCGCGGCCGTGCGGCTCCAGCTCCGACGGCCGCGGGCGTGGACACCGCCGGGTGAGTACCTGCGCGACGACGTCAGCGCCACCGTCGCCGGGGTGGTGACCGGGCCGCTACCCGCCTGACGACGCGCGGCCCACGCGGTGGGCGTCGGGCACGTGTCCGGCGCGGACGACGCCGGTCGGAGCGTCGTCGTCAGGCAGGGTCGCCCCGGCGCGCGGGTCGTGGTCGTGGACGATCCCCATCTG
Organism: Actinomarinicola tropica; assembly: GCF_009650215.1. Taxonomy (GTDB): domain Bacteria; phylum Actinomycetota; class Acidimicrobiia; order Acidimicrobiales; family SKKL01; genus Actinomarinicola; species Actinomarinicola tropica. Next base: position 3,095,066 of record NZ_CP045851.1, read on the forward strand.
CCACTGGAAGCCGCGAACCTCAGGCGCTCGCGCCGTGGCGAGCGCGAGGCCCCGCCGCTCCAGGGCGTCCAGGAACCACGACCGCTCGTAGATCACGGCGTTCGTCGGGTCGTGCTCGTTGACGAACAGCGCGTGCTGGTCCTCCTGGAGCATCGGGAAGCCGACCCGGTCGAAGAGGAACCAGGTCGTCCACGCGATGCCGTCGTCGGCGAGCACGCGGGCCATCTCGTCGAGGTAGTGGTCGACCGAGGACGGGAGGACGTGGGTGAACACCGACAGCGCGAGGAAGAGCGTCACGTCGCCGTCCGCCACCGGGAACGGCAGGTGCGGCGGCTTGTCGGCACCGGGGTTGAAGCCGGGGTTGTGGACGTCGTGGTGCTCGAAGCGGAAGTGCTCGTCGAACGGCTCGAGCCGGCGCTGGCACCACTCGACCATTCCGAGGTGCAGGTCGAGGCCGAGGTACCGGCCAGGGCGGGGCGTCTGCTGGAGGAGCTTGCGCGCGTTGCGCCCGCAGCCGCTCCCCCAGTCGAGGACGAACCGGTAGGCCTCGACCGGCACGTCGTCGCCGAGGAGCAGCGCGCCGTCGGGGTTGTCGAACGCCTCCACGTCGGTCGGGCCGACGAGCGTCCGCATCTCGATCGGCGGCACGGGCAGCGGCTCGCCCTCGACGGGAGCCGTGTGCTCCGCCCGCCGGGGCGGGACGGTGGTCGGTGGTGCCGCGCCCGCGCTCGGAGCAGGCGGCGCCGGTGCCGCATCGGAGGTGCCCTCGGCGACCGCCCCGAGCGCGGCGGCCTCGTCGGCCAGGTTCCGCAGGTGGAGCAGGATCCCGTCGAGCTCGGCCTCGGCCTCCAGTCGGGCACGCAGCAGGACGCGGCGCTCGCCTTCGGCCGCCGCGACGGTCGACACCCACCGGTGCGGCTCGGCCCCGTCGAACACGTTGGCGGGCACGGACAGGGCGGCGAGTGCCTCGTCGTCGTCGGCGCGCGCGTAGAAGCGGTTGAGCCCGTCGAAGAGCGCACAGGCGTACCCCGCCTCGAGGAGGATCGGCTCCCAGGAGTCGTGGTCGGGCGTCGGCGAGTTGGGCTCGGTCGCCTCGACGACGACCACGCGGATGTCGACCGCATCCCAGTCCACGGCGGACAGGACCGCACGCTCGTGGCCCTCCACGTCCACCTTCAGGAAGTCGGCGCGCGCGATGCCGTGCTCGGCGAGGAGCGCGTCGAGCCGCTCCACGGGCACCTCCTCCGAGGTGAGCACCTGGCCCTCACGCCGGTAGCGCGCCGCGACGTCGTCCTCCAACGTGGAGCCGCCACGGTTCTCAGGCGGGCCGACGTGGAGGACAGCGGTGCCCGCACGATCGCTCAGCGCGACGCGTTCGTTGATGTCGTCGGGACGCTGCTCGACGAGCAGCTCGTGCCACTCGGCCAGCGGCTCGACGTTGAGCCCGCGCCAGCCCCGCTCGGAGAAGTGCTGGGTCACCGAGTCGTGCACCGGGTGCCCGGCGCCGACGTCGATCCAGAAGCCGTCGTCGCCGGTGAAGAGCCGAGCGAGGACGACGTCCTCGCCGTTCTGGGCGTAGGAGATCACCGGTGCCGGATCCTCCGGGCCACCGCGCCGATCGCCCAACGGGGGTCGGCGACGGCGTGCCGCAGCCGGCCGTAGGTGCGACGCCACGGGGCGAGGAGCCGCATCGTGCGGGTGGCGTGGATGGCGTCGACCTCGGTCCGCAGCGCGTCGCGCTCGGCGCGCAGCCGGACGAGCTCGTCGCCGAGCGTCCGCACCGCCGGTGGCAGGCCCTCGAGCCGGCCGGCGCGCAGAGCCTCGTCGACCTCGGCGTCGCGGTGGAGCCGCACGACGTCGGGGTCCGCCGCCGCCTGCGTGGCGAGCGCAGCGCGCAAGGCGTCCGCCTCGGCCTCCAGGGCCGCGATCCGGCTCGCCTGCAGGCGCAGCGCCGTTCCCACGGTGTCGACGAGCCGCCGCGCCTCGGGCACCTGGGCGTGCAGCCGCGGCGCAGGCGCGACCGCGTCGACCTCCGACGTGCTCATGCCGCCGACCCTACCCTTCGTGACGATCTGGCCTCGCTGAGCGCCAGGACGCGGTCGCGGAGCCATGCGCCGGCTCGCTCCGCCGAGTGCCGATCCCTCACGTCACGCTGGGCCTGCAGCCCGAGGCGTCGCGCCAGGACCGGGTCGTCGACGAGCGCCCGCATCGCCGACGTCGCGGCGGACAGGTCGGGCTCGGCCCACGTGGCGGCGGGGTCGTAGGGCGGGTTGCCGGCGCCGACCGGGACGCGCTCGTAGGGCACGAGGATGCTGTTCTCCGGCGTCATGAACTGGAGGTTGCCGGAGTAGCCGGTCGCCACGACCGGCTTCCCGGCCGCCATCGCCGAGGCCATCGTCAACCCGTAGCCCTCGGAGCGGTGCAGGGACACGTAGGCGTCGGTGTGGTGGACGAGCGCCGACATCCGCAAGCGTGAGAGGTACCCGTCGCGGATCTCGACGTCGGGGCGGCCTCGCGCCATCGAGCGGAGTCGCTCGAGCTCGGTCCGGGCCGAGTCGCCGTTGATCGACTTGACGATCAGGTGCGTGCCGTCGTCCGGTCCGAAGGCATCGAGGTACGCCTGCAGGACGCCGGTGGGGTTCTTGCGGCCGGGCACGCTGAACGCGTCGAAGTGGAAGCCGAACACGAAGGGCCCGTCGGGAAGCCCGACGTCCGCTCGGGTCAGGTGCGTGGGTGGCGGCGGCTCGACGACGAGGGGCATGACCCGCACCGGGCACGGAGCGTGCGGCCGCAGAGCCGCGGCGACGAACTCGCTCGCCACCCAGAGCTCGTCGACGTGGCCGAACGAGCCGTGCAGCGCGGGCGGGAACTCCTCGAGCTCCCAGAACCACACGCCGACGCGGACCTGCCCGGCGTCGAACGCGCCCGGCGCGTCGGCGACGAGACGGGGGGTCGAATCGGCGTTCACGCACATCACCGAGACGGCGTAGGGCCACTCGCTCGAGCGGCCGACGTCCTCGGCGACGCGACGTGTGGGGTCGTGCTGGCGGGAGTGCGTCGCGGTGTAGCGGTGGATCGTGTGGGGCACGGACCCCGCTTCCGCGGCCCGGACGACGAGCCGACCGACCTCCCCGACACCGAGCTCGGCTCCCATGTAGCCGAGGACGTTCGCGCCCGGGCGCAGGCACCGGGTCGAGGGCGCCTCGTCGGACGCGCCCACCAGGAGGTGGCCGTACCGGTCCTGGTACCACTCGTCGTGCGCGGCCCACGCCGAGAGCCCGGCGCCCCCCTGGCCCGCCAGGTCGCCGAAGGCGACCTGCAGGTCGACCCGCATGGTCCACACCATGCGTTCGAGACGGGTGACGACCCCGCCGGGGTGGGCGACGACCGGCGCGTTCAGCCATCGCAGCACGGCATCGGGATCCTCGGGCGAGAACGGCTCGGGCAGCTCACCGTCGGCGGGGTCGGGTTGGAGCAGCGCCGTGCGGAACGTGCGCCTGACCTCCAGGGGGATCGGTCCCCCTCCCATGCGGTCGTACCCGTACGGTCGGTCGCCGTCGCCGCCGACGTGGCGCAGCTGCTCCGCGTAGCGCTGGGCCAGCTCGGCGAGGACCGGCTGGTCGCTGAGCAGGACGCGCGGCTCTCCGAGCGTGTGCCGAGACAGGAGGTGGGGGCTCGCCGGGTCGAAGCCGCTGAGGTGGAGGAACCGGAGCGTGGCGCCACCGGCGAGGACGCGCCCGTCGTGGTCACGGGAGAGCGGACGCTCGTGCAGGTTCCAGTAGGCGACGTTCCAGCCCGGGTCCCGCACGACGTGGTGGTCGAACAGGGCGGGGACGAAGTCGATCCACCGCTGGTCCGTGAACATCCCCGACGCCGGCTCGTTGCACGCGTGGTGGACGGTGCGTTCGTGCCACCAGTCGAGGAAGCCCTCGGCGCCCGGGCCGACAGCGATGAACCCGAGGTTGAACTGCCCGGCGACCAGGAGGTCCTCGTCCCGCACCCGAGCGCCGTCGCGCGGGAGGGGCGACAGGACGTGCGGGGTGAGCACGATGGGCGTGCGGCGGGCAAGGTCGTGCGCGGCCTCGATCGAGTCGAAGACGACGATGTCGGGATCGAGGTACATCACGGGCTCGCCGTAGCGCTCGAGGAGGTGGCGCAGCAGCGCCGGCTTCACCGCGGTCGCCATCTCGGTGACGTCGTAGATCATCGCCATGTCGTGCACGGTCCTGCGGCCGATGCCGAGGTCCTCGGTGCCGAGCACCGATGTGCCCGGGGCCACCGGTTCGAGCGGGGGCGCCTCCGGCGCCTCGCTGTCGACGACGAGCACGTCGAGGGTCGCCCCCGGGTGGTGCTCGAGGAAGGACGAGGCGAGCACCCGGGCCCGCGACTGGTAGTTGGCGGCGATGATCGTGCAGGCGTGGACAGCGATGGTCGGAACCTAGTCCGCCCCTGCCGGAGCGATCAGGGACGGCGCACGCCGGCTGCGTCGGCGAGGCGGTCGCGCCCCTCCGACTTGGCTCGGTACAGCCGACGGTCGGCGGCGCGCAGAAGCCCGTCGGCGTCGTGGCCCGTCGCCGGCTCGTCCTCGGTCGTCGCGACCCCTGCGCTGACCGTCAGGTGGAGCGACTGACCCTCGACGTCGACGGCACGCTCCCTGACGGACGCGACGATCCGACCGACGATCGCGCGGGCACCGTCCTGGTCCGTGTCCGGCAGGGCGATGACGAACTCCTCACCGCCGAACCGGGCGACGACGTCGGTGCCCCGCGTCAGCTCGGTCAGCTGCTCTGCGAGGCAACGCAGCGCCCCGTCGCCCACGGCGTGCCCGAGGCGGTCGTTCACGACCTTGAAGTGGTCGATGTCGATCATCGCCACCGAGTAGGGCGCGCCCGTGCGACGGTGGTGCCCGGCCATCTCCGCGAGGCGCGGCAGCAGGTAGCGGCGGTTGTGGAGCCCGGTCAGCGGGTCGCGGACCGAGTGCTCGACCAGCTCGCGCTCCAGGCGGTGACGAGCCACGGCACCGGCGAGCAGCCCGGCGACGACGACGAGCAGATCGGTCTCCGCCGAGGACCAGTCGCGGGCGCGATCGGCGTCGATGCCGACGAACCCCTCCACGCGGCCGTGGATCTGGATGGGGACGCACAACATGGCTCGCACGCCCTGGGAGCTCAGGTACGACCGCTCGGCGACGGCCTCGGCCGGCAGGCGGTCGACGTCGTCGACCGCGAGGACCCGGCCCGCCCGGACGAGCTGGGCCATCTGGTCGCGCCACCAGCCGTACTGCAGCAGGGAGCCGTCGCGCTCCTGCGCGATGAGCGACGGGACGCCCGGCCGACACCACTCGTGGGTGTCGGTGGCCCGGCTGAGCTCGTCGTCGAGCTCGCACAGGTACGTGCGTGCGGCGTCGAAGAAGTCGCCGACCGCCTCGAGCACGCGGGAGATCGACGCGTCGAGGTCCTCCGCGAGGCCTGAGGTCAGGAGCTCGGCCGACAGCTCCGCGATCAGCCGCTGGTAGCGGGCGTGCTCGGCGTGCTCCGCCTCGCGGGCCCGCAGACCCTCCTCCAGCTCCTTGTGCTCGTGGATGTCGTTGAGCTGCCCGTACCAGAGGACGGCGCCTCCCTCCTCCTCCTCGGGGACGGCGAGCGCGTCGAACCAGCGGACGGTGCCGTCGGCGAGGTGGAGGCGGGCCTCCTCGTGCCACGGGGTGAGGCGTCGCGCCGAGTGGGAGATGCTGGCGATGACCCGTCGGCGGTCCTCGGGGTCGATGATCTCGAACATCGGCGTGGCATCGCGCGCGAGCTCGTCGGGGTCGAGCCCGAGCAGGGGCACGATCCGGTCGCCGATGAACGGGAAGCGGTGGGTCGTGCGGTCGTCGGAGACCTCGTAGCTGAAGATGACACCCGGGAGCGCGGCCGCGAGCCGTCGGAACGCGTCGGCCTCGACGTCGCTCGATCCTCCGGTCGTGCTCACCCTCACCTCACACGTGCCAGTCCCCGGCGGGAACCGTACTCCGTACAGCTCTCGGGCCACAGGACCGAGGCTCCTAGAGTGACCGCCGTGGAGATCTGGCCGGGACGACCGGCGCCGCTCGGCGCCACCTACGACGGAGCGGGTACCAACTTCTCCGTCTTCTCCGAGGGCGCCGACGGCATCGAGCTCTGCCTGTTCGACGACGACGGCCACGAGGCGCGCCACGAGCTCACCGACGTCACCGCGTTCCACCACCACGGCTACGTCCGGGGCGTCCACCCCGGCCAGCGCTACGGGTTCCGCGCCCACGGGCCGTGGGACCCGGGCCGCGGCCTCCGCTTCAACCCGGGCAAGCTGCTGCTCGACCCCTACGCCACCGCGGTGGACGGAGAGGTCCGGTGGGACGACGCGGTCTTCGGCCACCGCTTGGGGATCGCCGACGACGTCATCGACGTGCGCGACTCCGCCCCCTTCGTGCCGAGGTCGGTCGTCACCTCACCGTGGTTCGACTGGGGCGACGATCGGCCCCCCTCGATCCCGATGGACGAGACGGTGGTCTACGAGCTGCACGTCAAGGGCTTCACCCAGCAGCACCCGGGCATCGACCCCGAGCTGCGGGGCACCTACCTCGGTCTCGCCGAGCCGGCGGCCGTCGAGCACCTGGTGAAGCTCGGGGTCACCACGGTCGAGCTGATGCCGGTCCACCAGTTCATCCACGACCACCAGCTCTTCGCCCGTGGCCTCCGCAACTACTGGGGCTACAACTCGATCGGGTTCCTGGCCCCGCACAACGGCTACGCCGCCCACGGCCAGCGCGGCCAACAGGTCCTCGAGTTCAAGCAGATGGTGAAGGCCCTCCACGCCGCCGGCATCGAGGTCATCCTCGACGTCGTCTACAACCACACCGCGGAGGGCAACCGCCTCGGTCCCACCCTCTCGATGCGGGGACTCGACAACGCCGCCTACTACCGGCTCGATCCCCACGACCGAGCCCGGTACGTCGACTACACCGGCACCGGCAACACGATGAACATGCGCCACCCGCACGTGCTGCAGCTCATCATGGACAGCCTCCGGTACTGGGTCACCGAGATGCACGTCGACGGCTTCCGCTTCGACCTCGCGGCCACCCTCGCCCGCGAGCTGCACGACGTCGACCGGCTCTCGTCGTTCTTCGACCTCATCCAGCAGGACCCGATCGTCAGCCGGGTGAAGCTCATCGCCGAACCCTGGGACCTCGGGGAGGGCGGCTACCAGGTCGGCAACTTCCCGCCGCTGTGGTCGGAGTGGAACGGCCGCTACCGCGACACCGTCCGGGACTACTGGCGCGGCCACGAGGCCACCCTCGCCGAGTTCGCGTCGCGCTTCACCGGCAGCGCCGACCTGTACGAGACGAGCGGTCGCCGGCCCCACGCCTCGATCAACTTCGTCACCGCGCACGACGGCTTCACCCTCACCGACCTCGTGTCCTACGACGTCAAGCACAACAAGGACAACGGCGAGGAGAACCGCGACGGCGAGGACCACAACCGCTCGTGGAACTGCGGGGTCGAAGGCCCGACCGACGACCCGAAGGTCCTCGAGCTGCGCGCCCGCCAGCGCCGCAACTTCCTCGTCACGCTGTTCATCTCCCAGGGCGTGCCGATGCTGCTGGCCGGCGACGAGATGGGCCGCACCCAGCGCGGCAACAACAACGCCTACTGCCAGGACAACGAGATCTCCTGGGTCGACTGGGACAACAAGGACGACGAGCTCCTCGCCTACACCCGCGCCCTCATCGCGCTGCGCCAGAAGCACCCCGTGTTCCGGCGGGGCGGCCACTTCGCCGGCACCGCCGTCCCCGGCTCCGACGCGCCCGACGTCGCCTGGTTCACCCCCGCCGGCGAGCCGATGACCGACCACGACTGGCAGCAGGGCTACGCCCGCTCGCTCACCGTCTTCCTCAACGGCGACGGGATCACCGACCGGGGCCCCCGGGGCGAGCGCATCGTCGACGACTCGTTCTTCGTGCTCTTCAACGCCCACCGGGAGGCATCGCGCTTCACGCTGCCGGTCGGGCCGTGGGCGTCGCGCTGGGAGGTGCTGTTCGACACGACCGACGCGCCCCCGCCCGACGAGCACGACTACTCCGGCCTGACCTTCACCCCGGGCTCCCACATCCACCTCGGGGGCCGCTCGATGGCCGTGCTGCGCGAGAGCCCCGGGCCGTGAAGCTCCCCCTCACACCGCTCGACCTCCTCACCCGCGCCCGCCGGCTCTTCCCCGATCGCGTCGGGGTGATCGACGGCGACGTCCGCCGCACGTACCGCGAGTTCGCCGAGCGATGCGACCGCCTGGCGTTCGCCCTGCGCGACGAGCTCGGCGTCCGGCCCGGCGACCGGGTGGCCTGGCTCTGCGGCAACACCTCCGAGCTGCTCGAGGCGTACTTCGGCGTGCTGCTCGCGGGCGGTGTGCTCCTGCCGCTCAACATCCGCCTGGCCGCCGCCGAGTCCCGCTTCGTGCTCGACGACGCCTCGGCCGTCGTCCTGTTCCGCCACCCCGACCAGCCCGACGTCGGCCACGCCGTCCGCCAGGTCGTCCTCGGCGACGAGTACGAGGCGCTGCTCGCCCGCCAGCCCGCCGAGTCGTTCCCGGTGCCGGTCGTCGACGAGGACGACGTGGCCGAGCTCTTCTACACGAGCGGCTCGACCGGCCGACCGAAGGGCGTCCTGCTCACGCACCGCTCGCTCTACCTGCACGCCATCCACTCGGCGCTCACGTCGAACATCTCCGGCGAGGACGTGATCGTCCACACGATCCCGCTGTTCCACGTGAACGGCTGGGGCACACCGCACTTCCTCACCGGCCTCGGCGGCGTGCACGTCATGCTCCCCCGCTTCGACGCCGGCGAGGTCCTGCGCCTCATCGAGGCCGAGGGGGTGACCCGTCTGTTCGGGGTCCCCGCGATGATGCGGATGATCCTCGACCACCCCGACGTCGCCACCCGCGACCTGTCGACGCTGCGCCAGGTCTCCGTCGGCGGCGCGCCGACACCGCCGACCCTCCTCGCCGAGATCGAGGAGCGGCTCGGGTGCGAGTGCATCTGCGGGTACGGCATGACCGAGGCGAGCCCGTCGCTGACCCGCTCGCTCACCAAGCCCGGCGCCACACCGTCGGTCGAGCGGCGGGCCACGACCGGTCTGCCGTTGCTCGGCGTGGACGTCCGCGTCCTCGACGACGACGACCGCGAGGTGCCGTGGGACGACACCACCACGGGCGAGGTCTGTGCCCGGTCGAACCACGTCATGTCGGGGTACCTCGACCGCCCCGAGGAGACCGCCGCCGCGCTGCGGGGCGGATGGCTGCGCACCGGTGACGTCGCCGTCGTCACGCCCGACGGCTACCTGCGCATCGTCGACCGCAAGAAGGACCTCGTCATCTCGGGCGGGGAGAACGTGTCGACGGTCGAGGTCGAGCACGTGCTGTCGTCCCACCCGGCGGTGCACGAGGTCGCGGTCGTCGGCCGCCCGGACGAGCGGTGGGGCGAGGTCCCGGTCGCCTGGGTGTCCCTTCGGCCCGACGCCGAGGCGACCCCGGAGGAGCTGATCGCCTTCACCCGCGAGCGGCTCGCCGGGTTCAAGGCGCCGAAGCGGGTGACGATCGTCGACGAGCTGCCCCACGGCGGCACCGGCAAGATCCTCAAGCACGAGCTGCGGTCCCGTGGCTGACGCCCCGCCGCCCCCGCCGGGCGGTCGCCCCCCGTTGGTCGAGCGCATGCAGGGGTTCGGCGAGACGATCTTCGCCGAGATGTCGGCGCTCGCCGTCCGCACCGGCGCGGTGAACCTGGGCCAGGGCTTCCCCGACACCGACGGACCGTCCCTGATCGCCGAGGCGGCCGTCGACGCCATCCGCGCCGGCCACAACCAGTACCCACCCGGCGTCGGCATCCCCTCGCTCCGCGCCGCGATCGCCGACCACCAGCGCCGCTTCTACGGGATCGAGCTCGACGCCGACACCGAGGTGCTCGTGACGGCCGGCGCCACCGAGGCGATCGCCGCGGCGCTGCTCGCCCTGTGCGACCGGGGCGACGAGGTCGTCACGTTCGAGCCGTACTACGACTCCTACGCGGCGTGCATCGCGCTCGCGGGCGCCGAGCGTCGCGTCGTCACCCTCCGACCGCCGTCGTACGGCTTCGACCCCCAGGATCTCGACGCCGCGATCACGCCCCGCACCCGGCTCATCCTCCTCAACACCCCCCACAACCCCACGGGCAAGGTGTTCTCCCGCGACGAGCTCGACCACGTCGCCCGCCTGGCCGTCGAGCACGACCTGCTCGTCGTGACCGACGAGGTCTACGAGCACCTGGTCTTCGACGGCGAGCACGTCCCCATCGCCACGCTCCCGGGCATGGCGGAGCGCACGCTGACGATCTCCTCCGCCGGCAAGACGTTCTCCTTCACGGGGTGGAAGATCGGCTGGATCAGCGGACCCGCCGCACTCGTCGCCGCGGTGCGGACGGTGAAGCAGTTCCTCACCGACGTGAACGGCGCGCCCTTCCAGCCGGCGGTGGCCAGCGGGCTCGCCCTGGGCGACGGGTACTTCACCGACTTCACCGCCGACATGCGGGCCAAGCGCGACCTGCTCTGCGACGGCCTGGGCGCCGCCGGCTTCGAGGTGTTCGTGCCGCAGGGGACCTACTTCGCCACCGTCGACGTGCGCTCGGTGGGAGCCGACGACGGGCGGACCTTCTGCCTCGAGCTGCCCGAGCGCTGCGGGGTCGTCGCCGTCCCGAACGTCGTGTTCTACGACGACGTCGACGCCGGCCGCACGCTCGTGCGCTTCGCGTTCTGCAAGCGGACCGAGGTGCTGGAGGAGGCGATCCACCGGCTCGCCGCGCTCGGCACCTAGACGAGGGTCGGGCGCGACATCCGGCGCATGTGCCGCCAACCGCGCCCAACCACCCCGGTCGGGCGCGACATCCGGCGCATGTGGCGCCAACCGCGCCCAACCACTGCGGTGGGGGTGAGCAGCGCGTTTGGCCTGCGAGCGCCGTGGGTATCGATCGGCGGACGCTACGAGGAGCCCACCCACATGAGCACCGCTGAGAGCCGCAACCCCGCTGACGCCGACGTGCCGATGCAGGAGATCGCCGTCAACGCCTACCGCACCGAGTCCGCGATGGTCATCGTCGCCCCAATGCCCGGCGTGATGCCCGACGACGTCGACATCCGCGTCGATGGCACCTCGGTCAGCCTCCGTGCCGAGCTGCGCAGCGACGCCCCCAAGGACTACGTCATCCACGAGTGGGACTACGGCGCCTACCAGCGCACCGTCGACATCGGCGAGGGCTACGGCGCCCCCGTCACCGCCACGCTCGGCAAGGGCCAGCTCGTCGTGAGCCTGGCCGCCGGCGGCGACGCACCGTCCGGGCCCATCGAGGTCCACGCTCCTGGGCCCGGCTGACGCCTCGCCGGTCCCGCCTCTCGGACGTGGCGGGGTCAGGTCACCCCGCCGACCGGCCCCGCCACGTTCGTCATCCCCGTTCCCCCCAAGGCCCGCCCCGTGACCGCTCCAGAGTCGTCACGGGGCGGTGCCGCGCCCGGTGGCGGGACGCGTCAGGGCGACGTGCGGAGGTCGGAGCCGAGCGCCGCCTCGAGCTCGGCGCGGGCGCCGGCGGGCAGGTCGGTGGCCACGACCTTGCCCTCGTAGCGACCGAGCTCGCGCAGCGTCGTGTGCTTGTCCTTGATCGAACCGAGGAGGAGCAGGGCCGACGACCCGGGCTCGAGCCACTCGGCCATGTCCTTGATCCAGCCGTCGTCGAGACCGCGGTCGGTGAACTTGCCGTAGATGGCACCTGCGGCGGCGCCCCCGGCGAAGACCAACGGCGCCGCGGGACCGGCGAACAGCCCAGCGATGATGCCGATCCAGCCGCCGAGCAGCGCCCCCCGGCCGGTGGTGATCTCGACGGTCTGCTGGACACGCCCGCGCCCGTCCTGTCCCTTGGTGATCACGACGGCATCGGTGACCCCGACGACCCCTTCGCGCGCCAGGTTGGCCACGTTGACGAGCACCTCGTCGGCTCGTCCCGGCTTGTCGAACACGATGGCGACGAGGTACTCGCCGTCCTCGCGCTCGGGGTGCTGCTCGTCGTCGTCGGGGGAGACGGGGGGCGCGCTGCGCTCGTCGTCCAGCGGCGACCCGGAGACCTCGTCGCCCGGGAGCGGCCCGTCGTCGTCGATCGGCATGGGTGTGTTCTACCCGAACCGTCCGCCGACGGCACCGCGCGACGGCTCTACGCGGTGCCGTTCCCCGGCACCAGGAACAGCGCGCCGAGCGGGGGCAGGGTGAGCACGACCGAGTGGTACTCGCCGTGGCTCGGCACCGGGACGGACTCCGCCCCGCCGAGGTTGCCCACCCCGCTGCCGCCGTACATCTCGGCGTCGGTGTTGACGACCTCGCGCCAGTAGCCGGCGCGGGGCACGCCGAGGCGGTAGTTGTCGCGGACCACCGGCGTGAGGTTGAACACCGCGAGGACCGGGTCCTCGCCCTCCTCGCCGAGGCGCAGGAACGCCAGCACGTCGTTGTCGGTGTCGCTGGCCTCGACCCATCGGAAGCCGTCGGCGTCGCAGTCCTTCTGGTGCAGCGACGGGAAGGACCGGTAGGCGCCGTTGAGGTCGCCGAGCAGGCGCGAGATGCCGGCGTGGCCGGGGTCGTCGAGCAGGCTCCAGTCGACCGATCCCTCGTGGCTCCACTCGGTGAGCTGGCCGACCTCGCCGCCCATGAACAGCAGCTTCTTGCCGGGCTGCGCCCACTGGTAGGCGTAGAGGAGACGGAGGTTGGCGAGCTGCCGCCAGCGGTCACCTGGCATCTTCGCGAGCAGCGAGCCCTTGCCGTGGACGACCTCGTCGTGCGAGAGGGGCAGCGTGTAGTTCTCGGTGGCGTAGTAGACGCCGCGGAACGTGAGCTCGTGGTAGTGGTGGTGCCGGTGGATCGGGTCCCGCTGGAAGTGCTGGAGCGTGTCGTGCATCCAGCCCATGTCCCACTTGAACCCGAACCCGAGACCGCCGACGTAGGTGGGTCGTGACACCATCGGCCACGCGGTCGACTCCTCGGCGAAGGTCGTGACGTCGGGGAACTCGCCGAAGATGGCGGTGTTCATCTCCCGGAGGAAGCCGATCGCCTCCAGGTTCTCCCGGCCGCCGTACTCGTTCGGGATCCACTCCCCCTCCTTGCGGGAGTAGTCGCGGTAGAGCATCGACGCGACGGCGTCGACCCGGATCCCGTCGATGTGGTAGCGGTCGAGCCACGAGATCGCCGAGGAGATGAGGAACGCCCGCACCTCGTGGCGTCCGTAGTTGAAGATCAGGCTGTCCCAGTCCGGGTGGTGGCCGAGCCGGCGGTCCTCGTGCTCGTAGAGGTGGGTGCCGTCGAACTGGCCGAGGCCGTGCGCGTCGGCCGGGAAGTGCGACGGGACCCAGTCGACGATGACGCCGAGGCCCCGCTGGTGGAGGTGGTCGACCATCGCCATCAGGTCCTGCGGCGTGCCGTAGCGGCTCGTCGGCGCGAAGTAGCCGGTGCCCTGGTAGCCCCACGACCCGTAGAACGGGTGCTCCATGACCGGCAGCAGCTCGACGTGGGTGAACCCGTGGGCCTCGAGGTGGTCGGCGAGCGGCCGGGCGAGCTCGCGGTACGTGGGGAAGCGGCCGTTCTCGGCGTGGGCCCGCCCCCAGGAGCCGATGTGCATCTCGTAGATGGAGATGGGGGCGTCGAGGGCCGCCCGCTCGCCCCGGGTGGACATCCAGCGCGCGTCGGACCACTCGTGGTCGAGGTCCCAGACGACCGAGGCCGTGTTCGGCGGCACCTCTGCGAAGGTGGCCATCGGGTCGGCCTTCTCGAGCACGCGACCCGACGGCGCCACGATCCGGTACTTGTAGAGCGACCCGTGGCCCACCCCGTCGATCCAGCCCTCCCAGATCCCGGAGCCGCCGCGCGGCTGCAACGGGTCGGCATCAGGGCTCCACCCGTTGAAGTCGCCGATGACCGACACCTCACGGGCGCTCGGCGCCCAGACGCCGAACCAGGTGCCGGGCCGACCGTCGCGCTCGACGATGTGGGCGCCGAGGTGGCGGTGGAGGTAGCGGTGGGTGCCCTCGTTGAAGAGGTGGAGGTCCTGCTCTCCGAGCATCGTGGGCGTGGCGTCGGTGGTCACGTCGGGTCCTCCTGTGGTGCGGTGCGTCGTGCGGCGTCCAGCCCGGTGAGGGCGTCGCGCGCGAGCTCGCCGCCGAGACCGTCCTCGAGGGTGTGGGCGAACTTGCGGCGCCAGTTGGGGCGCTCGCGGTGGGTGCCGGGGACGTTCTGGGGCTGCTCCTCGAGCCAGAGGTCCTCGACCGAGGTGAGGACGACGGCGGCGGGCGTGCCGCCGAGCCACTCGAGCGCGGCGGCGAGCGTCGGACCGGGGTCGGCCGGCACGTCGCGGTCCAGGTGGCGGCCGAGCGCGCCGGCGAGGGCCTCCCGCTCGGCCGTCCGGTCGGACCGCTGGCGCTCGGCCTCGTCGGCCTCGACCAGACCGAGGTCGACCGTGCCGTCGATGTCGTGGCCCTCCCACCAGCCGGCGAAGGTGGGCATGTCGTGGGTGTTGAGGCTGGCGACGGTGTGCGGCCCGGGGGACCGCAGCCAGCCGTGGTCGCGGGCGTGGCCGGTCTCGAACTGCAGCTCGTACATGCCGAGCATCGACCAGCGCTCCATCGTCTCGTTGATCTCGTCGGTGACCGTGCCGAGGTTCTCGCCCACGACGACGGCCTCCGCCCGCGAGGCTTCGATGGCGACCACCGCCATCAGCTCCTGGGTCGGGTACCGGACGTAGACGCCCTGGGTGGCGTCGAACCCGTCGGGGATCCACCAGAGGCGCTCGAGCGACATCAGGTGGTCGATCCGCAGGAGACCCGTGTGCCGGAGGTGGTGGCGGAGGGCCAGCATCAGCTCGCGGTGGCCGCGGGCCCGGGACTCGATCGGGTGCGGGGGCGGGAAGCCCCAGTTCTGACCGCCGCTGAAGAGGGCGTCGGGCGGTGCGCCGGTGGCGGCCCGGGCGAAGTTGCCCGGGTCCGACCACACGTCGAACCCTGCGGGGTTGGCCCCGAGCGGCAGGTCGAGCGCGAGGAGCTGGTCGCGGTGGCGGAAGGACGCGGCGAGCTCGGCCATCTGGGTCTCGACCGCGTACTGGACGTAGCGGTGCCGGGCCACGGCGTGCGGGTCGAGGTCGGCCGGCGGCGGCTCGGTGACCGGCGTGACGCCAGCCGGTCCCCTGGCCTCGACCATCGCCCGGAAGCGGGCGTAGCGACCGAGCTCGGGCCGGTCGTGGGCGAACCGGGCGAGGGCGGACGCGGTGGGGCCCTCCGGGGTCTCGGCGAGGTCGGCCACCACCGCGTCGAGCACCTGGCGGACGAGCTGCGCCGCAGCGGCGTGGTCGACGAGCGGGCGCGCAGCCAGGTCGGCGGCGGCCTCGGCCAGCCGAGCGGTCCCGAGCAGCTCACGGGCTCGCGGGCTCTCGTCGATGCCGGGGAGCCGGCGCGGGTCGAGGTGCAGCTCGCTCCAGAAACGGCGGCTGACCGGCGAGTACGGGCTCGGTTCGAACGGGTCGTCGAGGAAGGTGGCGAGCAGCGGCAGGGTGGAGACGATGCGGCCACCGAGGGGGTGGACCCGGCGACCGAGGTCGTCGAGGTCCCCGAGGTGGCCGACACCGAGGTGGTCGACGCCGGGCCGGCCGGTGGGCACGACGGCGTATGTCGGCGCGAACACGCCCCAGTCGCGGCCCGGCAGCTGGGGCAGCGCGGGCGGCGGTGCGAGGACGAGCGCCTCCGACTCGGTCCCTGCGACCTCCACCGTCACCCGGTGGTAGCCGACCGGCAGCGCGAGCCCGGCGTCGACCCAGCGGACGGTGTGGCCGACCCCGTCGACGACGGCACCGCCGTAGGGCGGCGTGGCGGCGGCGTCGAGGTGCGCCTCGAGCGTCTCACCACCCTCGGTGACGACGAGGACGTCGACCCTCGTGTCGGCGTCGGCGGGCAGGCGCAGGACGAACGAGAGGGTGCGGCCGTGGGGCACGACCATGACCGGCTCGACCGGCTGGTCGTAGAGGCCGCGGGTGTGGGCGGCGACGGCCGCCTCGGCGTCGGACGGCGAGGCCACCGGCGCGCCCAGCTCGCGCAGCACGACGAGCAGGGCCTCGGCG
Source organism: Actinomarinicola tropica (assembly GCF_009650215.1). GTDB lineage: Bacteria > Actinomycetota > Acidimicrobiia > Acidimicrobiales > SKKL01 > Actinomarinicola > Actinomarinicola tropica. The sequence continues at coordinate 3,111,243 of NZ_CP045851.1, forward strand.
TCGGCGTCGAACCACCGGCCCGAGACGTCCCAATAGCCGGTCTGGACGCCCCACCGCTCGGCGAGCTGCGCCAGTCCCGGATCGATCACGAGTCGCCTTCGTCGATGCCGGCCAGCAGGGAGGCGAGGGGGACCTGCACCCAGTCCGGGCGGTACTGCAGCTCGTAGCGCAGCTCGTAGAGCGCCTTCTCCATGCCGTACAGCTCGAGCAGGACGCGCCGGTCGTCCTCGTCCTCGGGCACGAGCCCGGCGTCGGCCACCGACCGCAGGTACCGCGAGAGGAACAGCGCCTCCATCCATCGACGCCACAGCCCGCCCCAGGTGCGCATCGTGCCCAGCTGGGCGGGGTCGTCGCCGACGACGCCGCGCGCCACCTGCTCCGCGAGCGAGACGCTGGTGGCGTAGTGGAACGACCGGAGGATGCCGGCGGTGTCGACGAGCGGCGACCGCTTGATGCGACGCTCACCGATCGGTCGGGACGGCTCCCCCTCGAAGTCGATGATGACCATGTCGCGGCCGGTCCAGAGCACCTGCCCGAGGTGGAGGTCGCCGTGGATGCGGATGCGTCGGGCGTCGATGCGGTGGCCGCGCACCCGTCCGAAGCTCTCGAGGAGGTCCGACTCCCGCGAGAGCAGGTCCTCTAGGTGGCCGCGCAGCGCGTCGTCGAACCCTGCCGTGCGGTCCTTCAACCGGCGCCTGACGAGCGACATGGTCGAGCGGGTCTGCCCGCGGAAGCTCTGGTAGAGCGACCGCTGGTACAGCGTCGAGAAGACCTCCGGCGCGAAGGCCTCACCCGGTGCGCCGGCGAGCGTCGTGTGGAGCTCGGCCAGGCGCCCCGCCAGCAGGTCGACGGGCTGGAGCATCGGTCCGACGAGCTCGGCCACCGGATCGGGGACCTCGATGGGAGCGTCGAGCGGCCCGTCGGGCGGGAACGGGAGCTGGGTGGGGTCGTCCTCGGTGGTGACCACGTGCTCGAAGAACCGGCTGAGGAGGTCGAGCGTGTGGGACCACGCATCGCCCTCGTTCGGCACGTAGGCCTGCGCCACGGCGACGGTCGAGGAGCTGCCGCCCGACTGGTAGCGCAGGGCACCGAAGTGGCGCGCCGACGCGTCGAACCCCTCCGCGGTGAGGGCGGCGCCGACCTCGACCTCGGGGTTCTCACCGGCGTCGACCTTGCGGATCAGCTTCATCACGACCTGGTCGCCGAAGATGACCGACGTGTTGCTCTGCTCGGCGCCGATCAGCCGCACCTCGAGGCCTTCCTTGCCGAGCATGCGTCGCAGCTCGGGGCGGCCGTCGCCGGTGAGCGCGGCGCCGCCGTCGAGGGCGTGCTCGCGACTGCGTCCGATGGTCTCGAGCAGCGTGGTGCAGAAGTCGGCGTCGACCACCGCGTCGATGAGCAGCCCGGCGTCGCCGCCGCTGGCGCGCTCGAGCCGGGCCACGACGGCGTCGGGACGGTAGGTCGACAGCTCGTCGGCCCGGTCGCCCTGCGCCGCGGTCAGCGTGAGGAGGTACTGCTCGGAGTCCGCGCCGACGTAGTCGACCTCGGTACGCACGAGGTAGGCGACGGGCTTGCGACGGCCGACGGCCACCGGCAGCACCTCGCGCACCTTGACGCCCCGCAGGGTGCGGTCCTTGCCCGCGAACCACCGTCGCTGGGTGATGAAGTCCGGGATCGCCTTGGTGAGGTCGTTGCGGCGCGACCGGCCGAACAGCTCGTGCCAGTCGCGGTCGATCCGCAGGGTGCGCAGCGGCTGCTCGTCGTCGGGCGTGCTGTCGACCGTCCGTGACGGCTCGAGCGAGAACCAGAAGAACTGGAACGGCGCCAGCGTGAGGTAGTACGGCAGCTCGCCGATCGGCGCGAAGCGGGTGTGCCCGAACATCTCGACGGGGGTCAGCCCCTGGAGGTGCCGCAGGTCGAGCTCCACCGGCTGGGCGTGCCGGGACAGGTTGGCGACGACGAGGACGCGGTCGGTCTCCTCGCCCTCGGGCATCGAGCGGGTGAACGACAGGACCTTGGCGTTGTCGGAGTCGATGAACTCGAGGTCGCCCCGACCGAACACGGGGTGGCGCTTGCGCAGCGCGATCAGGCGGCGCATCCACCACAGCAGCGAGCTCGGGTTGCGCTGCTGGCTCTCGACGTTGACCTTCTCGTAGTGGTACTCGGGGTCGATGACCGGTGGCAGGAACAGCTGCTGGGGGTTGGCTCGCGAGAAGCCCGCGTTGCGATCGGCGGTCCACTGCATCGGCGTGCGCACCGAGTCGCGGTCGCCGAGGTAGAAGTTGTCCCCCATGCCGATCTCGTCGCCGTAGTAGACGACCGGCGTGCCGGGCAGCGAGAAGAGCAGGCCGTTCATCAGCTCGGTCTTGCGGCGGTCGTTCTCGAGCAGCGGGGCCAGGCGCCGGCGGATGCCGAGGTTGATGCGCGCCTGGGGGTCGTCGGCGTAGGCGCGGACCATGTAGTCGCGCTCCTCGTCGGTGACCATCTCGAGCGTGAGCTCGTCGTGGTTCCGCAGGAACGTGGCCCACTGGGCGCCCTCGGGCAGGTCGGGCGTCTGCTCGAGGATGTCGATGATCGGGAGGCGGTCCTCCATGCGCAGCGACATGAACAGGCGCGGCATGACCGGGAAGTGGAAGTTCATGTGGCACTCGTCGCCGTCGCCGAAGTAGGCGGCGGCGTCCTCGGGCCACTGGTTCGCCTCGGCGAGGAACATGCGGTTGTCCCACCGGCTGTCGACGTGGGCCCGCAGCTCCTTCAGGAACTCGTGGGTCTCGGGCAGGTTCTCGCAGTTCGTGCCCTCGCGCTCGAAGAGGTAGGGCACGGCGTCGAGGCGCACGCCGTCGACACCCATCTCGAACCAGCGGTCGAGCGTGGAGAACATCGCCGCCCGCACCTCGGGGTTCTCGAAGTTGAGGTCGGGCTGGTGGCTGTAGAACCGGTGCCAGTAGTAGGCGCCGGCGACCGGGTCCCACGTCCAGTTCGACGACTCGAAGTCCTGGAAGATGATGCGGGCGTCGGGGTACTCCTCGGCCGTGTCGCTCCACACGTAGAACTCGCGCCACTTCGATCCGGGCGGCGAGCTCCGGGCCTTCTGGAACCACTCGTGCTGGTCCGACGTGTGGTTCATCACCAGCTCGGTGATGACCCGCAGCCCACGGTCGTGGGCGGCGCGCAGGAAGGTGCGGAGGTCGCGGAGCGTGCCGTAGGACGGGTTGACGCCGGTGTAGTCGGCGATGTCGTAGCCGTCGTCCCGCAGCGGCGAGGGGTAGAACGGGAGCAGCCAGAGCGCGGTGACACCGAGGTCGGCGAGGTAGTCGAGCTTCGAGGTGAGGCCCTTGAAGTCGCCGATCCCGTCGCCGTTCGAGTCCATGAACGAGCGGACGTGCAGCTCGTAGATCACCGCGTCGCGGTACCAGTGGGGGTCGTCGGGAAGGCTCATCAGGCGAAGTGCTCGAAGTCGGACTCGGACCGGCTGGGGCGGCCGATCGCGAAGATGTGGGCGGGCAGGACCTCGGGGTCGAGCTCGACGTAGTTCGCGCTCCCCTCCCACGAGTAGCGGGCCGCCCCGAGGAGGTCGTGGACCTCGTAGCGGTGGTGGGGGTCGACGCCGAGCGTCTCGAGGTCGAGGTGGACGAAGCCGCTCTGGCGGTGGTGGGGATCGACGTTGACGACCACCAGCACCGGGACCCCGCCGGCGGGGTCGGTCTTCGAGTAGCAGAGCAGCTGCTCGTTGTCGGTCGGGTGGAACCGCAGGGTGCGGTTCTGGAGGAGCGCCGGGTGGCTGCGCCGGATGTCGTTGACCCGGGCGATGAGGTGGCGCAGCGAGTGCGGGGCGTCGAGGTCCCACACGCGGCGCTGGTACTTCTCCGAGTCGAGGTACTCCTCGCTGCCCGGCGCGACGGCGCGGTGCGCGACCAGCTCGAACGCCGGCCCGTAGATCCCGTAGTTGGCCGACAACGTGGCGGCGAGCACCAGGCGCTGGACGAACACCGGGCGCCCGCCGTGCTGGAGCTGCTCGGTGAGGATGTCCGGCGTGTTCGGCCACGCGTTCGGCCGGAAGGCGTCGACGAGCGGCGGGGTGGTCAGCTCGGTGAAGTACTCACGGAGCTCCCAGGCCGACTGGCGCCACGCGAAGTACGTGTAGGACTGGCTGAAGCCCGCCTTGGCCAGCTGGTGCATGACCTTCGGCCGGGTGAACGCCTCGGACAGGAAGATCGCCTCTGGGTGGTCGGCCTGGATCGATGCGATCAGCCACTCCCAGAAGCGGAACGGCTTGGTGTGGGGGTTGTCGACCCGGAAGATCGTCACCCCGTGGCCGATCCAGAACCGCACGACGTCGGCCAGCGCGTCCCAGAGCGCCTCCCAGTCCTCCGACTCGAAGTCGATCGGGTAGATGTCCTGGTACTTCTTGGGCGGGTTCTCGGCGTACTGGATCGTGCCGTCGGGCCGGTGGCGGAACCACTCCGGGTGCTCGGTGACCCAGGGGTGGTCGGGGGCGCACTGGAACGCGATGTCGAGCGCGACCTCCATCCCGAGCGACGACGCCCGGGCCACGAAGGCGTCGAGGTCGTCGAGCGTGCCGAGCTCGGGATGGACCGCCGTGTGGCCCCCCTCCTCCGCGCCGATGCCCCACGGGCTGCCGAGGTCGCCGGGCGCGGACGTCACCGAGTTGTTGGGGCCCTTGCGGAACTCACGGCCGATCGGGTGGATCGGCGGGAGGTAGACGACGTCGAAGCCCATCGAGGCCACGTACGGCAGCCGATCTGCGGCGTCGGCGAGCGTGCCGTGGCGGTCGGGGTCCGGCGACGCCGACCGGGGGAAGAACTCGTACCAGGCGCCGTGCCCCGCCCTCTCGCGCTCGACGACGACCTCGAGGGTGCGGCCGTAGCGGACGAGCGGCTCGCGGCTCGCCCAGCGGCGCATCGCCGCCTCCAGCCCGTCGGCGGTGATGCCGTCGGCGTCGCCCTCCTCGAGAACCGAGGCGACGTCGGCGAGCAGCGTGGCGTCCGGCCCCTTGGCCCGACCGGCCGCGGCTCGCACGAGCTCGGCCCCGATCTGCAGCTCGACGTCGACGTCCTGTCCCGCCTCCACCTTGCGGAGCGTGCCGTGGCGCCACGTGCCGAAGCGGTCGACCCACCCGACCACCGTGAACGCCCAGCGTCCGAGCCGGTCGGGGACCACCGTGGAGGACCAGCGGTCGTTGCCGAGCGGGACCATCGCGTGCTCGACGGTCGGCTCGTCCCCCGGCGGACGGACCCAGAGCGCGGCGGCGACCAGGTCGTGGCCGTCGGTGAAGACATCGGCCTCGACCTCGAGCGACTCACCCACGACCCGCTTGGCCGGGAACCGCCCGGCGTCGATCTCCGGCGCCACACCCTCGATCACGACTCGGGTCGGGTCGCGCGGCACGGCCGCGGGTCTCTCGGGGGGCGCCATGGCGGCGACGCTACCCAACCCTCGCCCGGGCCGAAACGGTCGATCCCGCCGTCCGGCCGGGGGCGGTTGGGTCGTCGGACCAACGGCCAACTAGAAATGCACCCATGTCTCGTCGCCGTCTCGCTCGACTCATCACCCCGGTCCTGGCCCTCGCCGTCGCCACCGCGGCCTGCTCGTCGGATCCCGGCGAGATCGTCGTCTCCGGCGTCGATCCCGTCACCGCCCCGAAGGACCTGGTGGAGACGCTCGAGGCCGAGGGCTTCACCGTCCTGGCCGCCCTCGTCGACGAGGCCGGCCTGAACGAGGCGCTGAGCGACGACGGCGAGACCACCTACACGATCTTCGCCCCGTCCGATGCGGCCTTCGGCGAGCTGGCGCCCGGCCTGGCCGAGCTGCTCTCTGGCGAGGACGACGTCGTGGCCGAGCCACCGCGCTCGACGGAACAGGGCGAGGTGAACACCGGCCAGGAGACCGGCGTGGAGGGCGAGGCCGCGGACGCCGAGGTCGATCCCGAGGCCACCGCCGACGACGGTGCGGCCGACGGCGACGCCGCCACCGGCGGCGACGACGAAGCCGACACCGCCGCCGAGGAGGGCCAGCTCCCGCCGGGCGACGACGAGCAGCTGGCGGGCGAGGATCCCCTGCCGAGCGACGACGACGCCGAGGACCAGGAGGGCACCGACGCGGAGGCCGAGACGGCGGTGCCGCCGGCCCCGACCCAGGTCGGCCCGCGCCCGTCGCGCGCCGAGATCCAGCAGCTCCTGGCCGACATCCTCAGCTACCACGTGGTCGAGGGGACCTACCTCGCCGCGGATCTCGAGGGCCAGGGGTCGCTGACGAGCCTCGAGGGCAGCGATCTGGAGCTCGGCTCCCGCGAGGAGGAGCCCGCCAACGAGGGTGACGAGCCCACCACCGTGCCCACCGTCGACGGCGCGGACATCTCCGCCACCGACCTGCGCGCCACCAACGGCGTCGTCCACACGATCGACTCCCTCCTCATCCCCGAGGATCGCCAGGAGGCGCTCGACGCCCTCGTCGCCTCGATCCCGGTCACGACCGACGTCGTGTCGACGCTGCAGTCGACCGGCGACCACGGCGAGCTCATCGCCGCCGTCCAGCAGGCCGGACTCGCGCAGGACCTCGTCGACGCCGGCGCGCTGACCCTGTTCGCGCCGACCGACGCCGCGTTCCAGGCGCTCTCCCCCGAGCAGCGCGCCGCTCTGTCGGACCCCGAGGTGCTGGCGTCGGTGCTCGGCTTCCACGGCGTGCCCCAGACGATCACGACGGCCGACGTCGCCAACCGGGAGCAGGTCAGCACCCTCGAGGGCCAGGACATCCTCATCGTGAAGGACGGCGACACCTACACCGTCGAGGACGTGACGATCGACGAGTCGATCGTCACCACCAACGGCGTGGTGCACGTGATCGGCGAGATCCTCGTGCCCGACTCGGCGATGGGCCCCGGCGGGCTGTAGCCGCTCCACCCTTTCCGCCACGCGGCCGGGGCCCTCGTGCCCCGGCCGCAGCGCGTCAGGGGCCGCCGCCCGACGTCCCGCTGGCGCGATCACCCCCGCGGCCCGTCCCCGGGGGCGATGTCGCCAACCCGCTGGCGCGATCACCCCCGCGGCCCGTCCCCGGGGGCGATGTCGCCAACCCGCTGGCGCGATCACCCCCGCGGACCCGCCTCACGGGTGGAGTGGGTTCAGCCCTGGGCGGCTGCGGCCCGGCGGCGACGCTCGCGGTCGTCGACGTGGCCCTCGCTGCGGGCCCAGCGGATCATGAGGCCGAACATCGTGCCCCACACCACCGGCAGCCCGCCGACCTTCATGAGCGCCCCGGCCAGCGCCTGGTCCGAGCGAGCCTCGAGACCGAAGGTGCGGGGTGCGAGCTCGTAGGTCGAGTAGAGCGGGAAGTCGGCGAAGGTGAGGATGCCGCCCGGGATCATCGGGATCACCTGGGCCGCGAGGAACAGGTAGATCATCTTGTTGAAGTACGAGCGGGCCTGCAGCTCGGGCAGCGGCGAGAGGATCGGCATCCAGAGGAGCAACCCGCCGAGCAGCCAGGCGGCGTCGAGGGCGAACGAGCCGAGCTCGCTCGACCGGAAGGTGTCGACCGTGGCCGGCGCGTGGGTGGCGAGCAGGATCACGTTGTAGGCCACGCCGGCGATCAGCGGCTTCGTCAGGAGCCGCACGGCCCGGTAGGCCCGAAGGCGGCCGAGGACCCGGCGGCCCATCCACTCGGGGATGCCGAGGAGGATCAGCGGTGCGGCGCCGAGCGTGTAGAGCAGGAACTGCACCATGTGGGCGCTGGCGAGGTAGCCGGCGCCGAGCGTGCCGAGCGGCCAGTCGGTCGCCAGCCAGTAGACGGCGACGCCACCGACGAACGCGGCGACGCGCCGGCCGGCGTGGGGGTTGGCGCCCGTCCGGCGGCGCATCGACACGAGGTACGGGACGAGCAGCAGCAGCACCGACGCCCAGATGCCCGGGTAGGCCTTGGGCGACCAGGCCCACGGCTCGGTCAGCGTGACGCACCACCAGGTCATGTGCTTCCTCCGGACCTCAACCGCCGGCCAGGTGACGAAGATACGCCGTCACGTCGTCGATCTCCTCATCGGCGAGGGGGACGCGGGGCATCGACGGCGGGAACCCCTCTCGCACCTCGGCGGTGGGGTCGGTGACCGACCGCCGGAGGTACGCCTCGTCGACGACCGCAGTGCCCCCGCCCTCGAGGGGCACCTCCTCGCCCCAGGTGTCGGCCCACCCCGGGCCGATGCGGGTGGTGGTGCCGGCGTCGTGGCAGGCTATGCAGCCGACGTCGCGCGCGATCGCCTCGCCGCGGGCCACCGGGTCGTCCTCGTCGCCACCGCAGGCGCCGAGCACCAGCGCGAGCACCAGCGCGAGCGCCGCACGACCGGCCACGCCGACGCTCTCAGCCGAGGGCATCGGCGACCGTCCCGACGGGCACCTCGACCTCGAGGTCGCCGCTGCGCTCGAGGTCGAGCACGACGGTGAGCCTGTCGCCCACCTCGAGGGGGTCGACGCCGAGCAGCATGACGTGGAGCCCGCCGGGCTCGAACGTGACCGTCTCGCCCGGCCCGACCTCGACCTCGTCGACCGGCACCATCCGCGACAGCCCGTCGTCGCCGGCCCGGGTCTCGTGCAGCTCCACGCCGTCGGCGGCCTCGGTGGTGGCGCCGAGCAGGCGGTCCGACCCGTCGCCGTCGTTCACGAGGCGCAGGTAGAGCGCGCCGTTGGCCCCGGCCGGCGCCGGAAGGACGGCGCCCTCGACGCGCACGTCGGGGGACCCGCCGTCGTCGTCGCCGCACGCCGCCAGACCGGTCGCCGCGAGGACGGCCAGCAGGACGACGGCGGCAGTGCGCCGTGGGAGGAGCGTCACGTCAGGCGTCGGGCACCGCGCCGGGCTCACGCAGCCCGTCGAGGACGGGGATGTCGTGGGCGAACTGCGACTGGCGCGACCCGAAGGGGTACTGGGTGTAGTTCAGGCCGTTCGGGGCGTAGGCGATGACCTGACCGGCGTGGCCCATCGTGTACTGCTCGGGATCCTCCTCGTTGGGCTCCTTGATCGCCGGCGTCACGCCCGCGGCGACCTGGGCGGCTTCCAGCTCCTCGGACGTGCCGGTGAGGCCCACGAACGAGGTGGAGAAGTTGTCGAGGTAGTCCCGGATCACCTCGGGGGTGTCCCGCTCCGGGTCGACGGTGACGAACACCACCTCGACGTTCGGGGTCATCCCCGGCTGAGAGAGCACCTCGGACAGCTGGGCGAGGTGGACGGGGCAGATGTCGGGGCAGAACGTGTAGCCGAAGTACAGGAACGTGACCTTGCCCTCGGTCTCGGCCGCGAAGTCGTACGGATCGCCGTTCGTGTCGGTGAGCGTGAACTCCGGCTTGGGCGTGGCCTCGGGCATCTCCCGCCCCTCGAACGCCGAGGCGTCCGCCGCGGCCTGCTCGTCCCCGTCGCCGTCGGAGGAGCAGGCGCCGGCGAGCAGGGCGAGGGCCAGCGCGGCCACGAGGAGGCGAGCCGGGCGACGGGTCGAGCGCATGGACCCATGATGCCCGGCCCTCCCGTCGATCGACAGTCGGCCGGCCGAGCCACCGGTGGGCGGCTCAGTAGGGCAGGTCGAGGCCGATGTCGATCGGTGCGTCGGGCAGGTTCCCCTCGACGAGGTCGCCGAGGTGGTCGCGCAGGTTGACGGGCAGGGTGGTGACGTCGCTGGCTCGCAGCTCGTCGAGGCTCCACCACCTCCCGCCCTTGAACGCCAGCGCCTCCAGCGGCTCGAGGTGCGCGGGCCGGATCTCGTCGACGCGGCCGCACCAGGCGACGTGGACCCGCTCCTTCTGGTCGAACACGTAGCCGCCGAAGGTGAACCGGGCGTGCTGGACCCACACGCACGGGCCCATCTCGGCGTCGGCGATGCCGGTCTCCTCGTACAGCTCGCGTGCCGCGGCGACCTCGCTCGTCTCCCCGGGATCCTGGCCGCCGCCGGGGATCTCCCACCACTCGCCCTTCGCCGGGTGCCCGGGATCGGAGGCGTTGAGGAGGAGGACGCGCCGATCGGGGTCCAGCAGCACCACCCGGGCCGCACGGCGCCCCCTCCAGCCGTCGTGCTCGACGTCCCGCACGCTCACGCCGCGCTCCCCTCGATGGCCATGCCGGGCAGCGTAGGAGACGCCCGGTGGCGGAGCCGTGCGACGACGACGAGCAGCGACATGAGCGCCGCCGCGCCGGCGAACAGGGCGCCCGCTCCGACCCGCTCGTAGACGGGGGCGGCCGCCACCGCCGCCAGCGCCGCCATCAGGAAGCCGGCGGCCTCGAGGATGCCCTGCGCCGCTGCGGCGTCGGTCGGTGGCGCGGCGCGGCTCACGGCCAACTGCGCCCCCGGGGAGGTGGTGGCGTCGGCGACCGCGTGGACGAACACGACGACCATCAACCCCCAGAAGGCCTCGATCTGGCCGTAGGCGACCATGATCGGGACGGTGACGACCATCGAGATCGTCGCCGTGCGCATGCCGCCGAACCGGTCGGCCAGGCGTCCGCCGATCGGGGCGAAGAACGCCATCGGGATGCCGAAGGCGAGCAGGCTGAAGCCGATCGTCCGGGTGGACGTGCCGAGGTCGGTGAGCAGGCGGGCCCAGATCGCCTCGAACACGCCGATCGCCAGGTAGAACGCGGCGCCGAGCGCGACGGCGGCCTGCAGCCCCGGGAGAGCGAGGAGCTGGCGGACCGAGCTGGCGTCCTGCGGGCGCGACGACTCGATCACCTCGGCCCTGACGACGCCCGGCACGCAGACGAGGACGACGGCGGCGAGGAGCAGGAACGGCGCGCGCGGTCCGGCCACGTCGGCGGCGAGGCCGGCGAGCGGCGGGCCGAGGACGAACCCGCCGACGGAGAACGACGTGAGCCGACCGAGGAGCGAGCCGGCTTGGGCGCCGGCGACCCCGATGACGGCCCGGCGGGCGGCGGGGATGTACATGCCGTAGCCGATGCCGGTGAGCAGGCGTGCCACCACGAACACGGCGACGTGGGACCCGACGCCCATGAGGAGCGTGCCGACCGCGGCGGACACGAGACCGGCGATCAAGAGCCGGTGGGCGTGCCCCCGATCGGCGTAGGGCGCCAACCCCACCTGGGCGGCGAAGCCCGACGCGAAGGCCGCGCCGGCGACGAGCCCGAGCCCCAGGCTCGAGAACCCGAACCGGTCCTGGAAGTCGGCGAGCAGCGCGAACACCGCACCGTTGCTGAGGGCGAGCGCTCCGGTGACGACGTAGAGGGTGGCGGGCGGTCCGCTCGGGCGGGACCCGGTCAACCCGCCCCTGCCTCGGCGAGCTCGGCGACCGCGGCCACGACCGCGGTGACGTCGTCCGCCGTGACGTCGAGGTGGGTGACGAGGCGCATCGGCGAGGACACGCCGTCGCCGAGGACGCGGATGCCGCGGGCGGCGAGCTGGGCACCGACGTCGTCTCGGCCGAGGCGGGCGAAGGAGACGACGACGTGGTTGGTGGCGACGCCGACCACCTCGACCCCTCCGATCGATGCCAGGCCGTCGGCGAGCGCCCGGGCGTTGTCGTGGTCGACGGCGAGGCGGTCGACGTGGTCGGTCAGCGCCACGATGCCGGCCGCGGCGAGGACGCCGGCCTGGCGCATGCCGCCGCCGACGACCTTGCGCCACCGGTGGGCCCGCTCGACGAGGTCACGCGGCCCGCTCAGGACCGAGCCGACCGGCGCACCGAGGCCCTTCGACAGGCACAGCGAGACCGAGTCCGCCCCACGGGCGAGGTCCAGCGCGTCGACGCCCAGGGCCACCGCAGCGTTCATCAGCCGCGCGCCGTCGAGGTGCACGGCGAGGCCGTGACGATCGGCCCACGACCGGACCTGCGGGAGGTAGGAGACCGGGAGCGGCGTGCCGGCGATCGTGTTCTCGACGCAGACCAGGCGGGTGCGGGCGAAGTGCGGGTCCTGGGGCTTCACGTACCGGTCGAGGTCGTGGAGGTCGTAGGTGCCGTCGGCTCGCAGCTCGACGGGCTGGGGCTGGATGCCGCCGAGCACGGCCGCGCCGCCGCCCTCGTAGCGGTACGTGTGGGCCGACTGGCCGGCGATGTACTCGTCGCCCCGGTCGCAGTGGGACATGAGGGCGAGCAGGTTCGACTGGGTGCCGCTCGGGACGAACAGCGCGGCCTCCTGCCCGAGCCGCTCGGCGACCATCGCCTGGAGCCGGGCGACGGTGGGGTCGTCGCCGAACACGTCGTCGCCCACCTCGGCCTCGGCCATCGCCCGCCGCATCGACGGGGTGGGGGTGGTCACGGTGTCGCTGCGGAGGTCGATCGTGCGCACGTCAGCGCCCGATGCCCGGGCCGTCCTCGTTCTGCTGCCAGGGCGGCGGCACCGGGGCGTTCGGGTCCGGGATGACGATCTGCTCGCCGGCGCGGATCGAGGAGGCGTCGAGGATGCCGTTGGCCTCCATGATGGCGGCGACGGGGACGCCGCAGCGGGTGGCCACGTGGCTCAGGCTCTCGCCCTCGGCGACGACGTAGCGGACCGGGCAGATCTCGACCGTCGACGGCGTCTGCTCCTCCTCGATGGCCGGATCGTCGATGTCGTCCGGTGCCGGCTCGACCTCCACCGTCGTGGTGGTGGCCCGGGTGAACTCGGCGAGCTGGAAGTCGCCGCACCCCGCGGCGCCGAGGATCACGGCGACGGCGAGCGCCGGGCCGACCCACCGACGGCCGAGGAGCGAGGAGCGCGACATCCCCGACAGGCTACCTCCGCCTCCTACGCTGGCCGTGTGGCCGTCCCCTTCGATCGCGACTTCACCGTCGAGCACGGGCACGTGGACCAGGTGTCGCCCACGATCCGGCGGATCGTGGCCCCGAACCCCGGACGGTTCACGTTCACCGGCACCGGCACCTACGTCGTGGGCCACGGCACCGTGGCGGTGATCGACCCGGGGCCCAACCTCCCCGAGCACCTCACGGCACTCGAGGCCGCCCTCGACGGCGAGACCGTGTCGCACATCCTGATCACCCACACCCACGGCGACCACTCGCCCGCCGCTGCGCCGCTCAAGGCCCGCACCGGTGCGCTCACGTACGGCTACGGGCCCCACCCCGCCACCGACGTGCGGATCGGCGACGGCGAGGACGACACGCCGCAGGAGGAGCGCTCCGACCGCGACTTCGTGCCCGACGTCGAGCTGCGCGACGGTGACGTCGTGGCCGGCGACGGCTGGACCTTCGACGTGCTGCACACCCCGGGGCACATCTCCAACCACCTCTGCTTCGCCTACCGGGAGGAGAAGGCGCTCTTCACCGGCGACCACGTGATGGGCTGGTCGACGTCGGTCATCCCGTCGCCGGACGGCGACCTCACCGCCTACATGGCGAACCTGCGGCGCCTCCTCGATCGCGACGACGACGTCTACTGGCCCACGCACGGCAAGCCGATCCACGAGCCACGCCCCTACGTGGCCGCGCTGATCGCCCACCGCGAGGAGCGGACGCGCCAGATCGTCGAGCGGCTGTCCGCGGGCGACCGCACCATCGACGAGGTGGTCCCCGCCCTCTACGCCGACGTCGACCCTGCGCTGCACCCTGCGGCCGCACGGTCGGTGCTCGCCCACCTCGTCGCCCTCGAACGGGAGGGGGCGGTGCACGCCGACGGCGATCCCCTGACGCCGTCGACGACGTGGACCCTCCGCCGGGGACGCCCGTGAACCTCCCCGAGGGGCCGGCGCACGCCGCCATCGACATCGGCACCAACTCGATCCACCTCCTCGTCGCCCGGTCGCCCGCGCCGGGACGCCTCGAGGTGCTGGCGCAGGAGAAGGAGGTCGTGCGCCTCGGCCACGGCGGCAGCGACATGCGACGCCTCGACCCCGACGCGATCGAGCGGGGCATCGCGGCCCTGCACCGGTTCCGCCAGGTGGCCGACATCTGGGACGCCGACATCACGGCGGTCGCGACGTCGGCGGTGCGCGAGGCCGAGAACCACGACGAGTTCACGTCGCGGGCCCGCGACGAGGCCGGCATCGAGGTGGAGGTCATCTCCGGCGTCGAGGAGGCCCGGCTCATCCACCTCGGCGCGCTCCACGCCCTGCCCGTCTACGAGGAGCGGCTGTTCGTCGTCGACATCGGGGGCGGATCCACCGAGCTGGTGGTGGGGCAGCGGGAGGAGGTGCTCGAGGCCCGCAGCCTCAAGCTCGGCGCGATCCGGCTCACCGACCGGTTCTTCTCCGACGAGCCGATCACGAAGTCGATGGTGAAGGACTGCCGCCGGTACGTGCGCTCGTTCCTGGAGCCGACGGCCCGCGAGCTCGTCACCCTGTCCCCCGAGGTCGCCGCGGGGTGCTCGGGCACCATCGAGACGCTGGCGGCCATGGCACTCGCCCGGCGGGGCGACGACCCGGGGCGCAACCTCGGCAACCTCTCGGTGACCGCGTCCGAGATCGCCGCCGTCGTCGACGAGATCGTGTCGGCACCGACCGCCAAGGAGCGGGCCAAGCTGCCCGGGATGGAGGCCAAGCGGGCCGACATCATCGTCGCCGGGGCGATCATCCTCGAGCAGGTGCTGGCCGCGCTCGACGTCGACGAGCTGCGGATCTCCACCTTCGCGCTGCGCGAGGGGGTGCTGCTCGACCAGGCGACGCACCGGGGCGGGGGCCCCCGCCACCACCTCACCGACCTGCGACGGGCGAGCACCGTGCACCTGGCGGACGCGCTCGACCCCGACCGGGCGCACAGCGACCACCTCACCGCGCTCGCGCTCCAGCTGTTCGACGACACCGCCGACGTCCACGGCCTCGACGACGCCTACCGCGAGCTGCTCGAGGCCGCGGGGCTCCTGCACAACGTCGGGCTGTTCATCAGCCACTCCGCGCACCACAAGCACTCGTACTACGTGATCCGCCACAGCGAGCACCTCCTCGGGTTCACCGACCACGAGATCGAGCTCATCGCCCAGATCGCCCGCTACCACCGCAAGAGCGCGCCGAAGGACAAGCACCCGGAGTGGGCGGGGCTGAGGTCGGCCGATCGACGCGCCGTCGCCGTCCTCGCGGGCCTGTTGAGGGTGGCGATCGGCCTCGACCGCAGCCACGCCGGCGCCATCGCCGAGGTGCGGGCGACGGTCGACGAGTCGTCGGGGAGACTCGACGTCGTGGCCGCCGCTGCCGACGGCGCCGACCCGTCGCTCGAGCTGTACTCCGCCGATCAGCGCAAGGACCTCTTGGCCGACGCCCTCGGGCTCGACGTCGAGATCAGCCTCGGGGCCTGACGAGCTCGTCGTCCCAGCCCTCGTCGACGAGCAGGCCCACGACCCGCGCGCGGCGCTCCTCGACGTCCGTCGAGGGCGGCACCGCATCAGCGACCAGCGGGATGTCGAGCGCGATCAGCGCCTGCACGTCCGGCGCGGGCACCTCGTCACCGGCGCGCGGGGGGACGCCGGCGAGGAGCCCGTCGAGCGCCGCGAGCAGTGGACGGGTGGCCGCGGGGTCGGGCCGGGCGTCGGGGTCCACCGCGTCGAGCAGGTGGAGGGCCTCCGTCAACGTGACCACGGCCGGGCCGAGAGCCGCGTCCCGCTCGACGCTGTGGAAGTAGCGCACGACGGGATAGGCGAGGCGCTGCTGGCGCAGGGACTCGACGACCGGCGTCAGGTCGGTGAGGTGCTGGGAGAGCGACCCGAAGCCCGAGCCGCTCCAGGCACGGGTCAGGAGGTCCGTCGGCGAGCGACCGAGTGACGACACGTGGTTGGCGAACTGCCGGCGCGCCGACACCGCCGAGACGACCGGCAGCAGGAACGTGATCGTCAAGGTCACCAGCACGAGACCGGTGCCCGACATCACGGCGGTGGCGATCCGCCACCACCCCTCGCCGGGCTGCAGGTCGCCGAGGCCCAGGGTGAACACGCTGAAGCCGACGAAGTACACCCGTCCCGAGAGAGACGCCGGGACGCCCGACGGCTCGCGGACCGCCCCCTCGGCGCTGGCGAACACGAGGGTCCACCCGACGAGGGCCAGCGCGGTCCAGAGGACGAGGACCGAGGCGGCGACGGCCACGCCGGCGGCGCTCAGCGCGCGGTGGCCAGGGCGGCGGGCGTGGAGGGCGAGCGCACCCCGCCAGGCGGCGTCCGCGATGCGACTCGTCACCGGACCGGCGCCGCTCCCGGCGGCGAAGGTCGTCCACACGACGTCGACGATCGTGACGGCGAGGATCGCCAGGCCGAGCAGGATCAGGGCAGCCATCCCCCCGACCCTACGGGCCGGGGTCAGCCGACGTTCTTGTCGACGTGGACGATCCTCCGTCCCGTCACCCGCTCGGTGTGCACGGCGACGACGTGGTCCTTCACGCCCTCGGCCCAGGGGCGGAGCCGACCGGCGTCGATCGTGGCGCGGCGCTCGGGATCGGTGACCTCCTCGGCCCGTCCGGTGACGACCACGCTCCAGCCGGTGTGGTAGATCGGATCGGCCTCGTCGATCTCGAAGGCCACGACCTGGCCGCGCGCCGCGGCGTCGAACTTGGTGCCGCTGGCCGTGCGGAAGAGCACCTCCTCGCCGTCCACCACGTAGTTGACGGGGAAGATCATCGGGTGGCCGCCCTCGACCACCGCGACCCGTCCGACACCCGCGGCCCCGAGCAGCCGGAGGCACTCCTCGCGGCCGAGGACCTCGAGCCCGCTGCGATCGTCGATCAGACGCATGGGTCGCCTCCTGGGTCAGTCGTCGCCGACGTCGGCGGTGCGGGTGACGAGGACGAGCCCCGGGTGGTCGTGGACGACCTCGCTGGCGACGCTCCCCGCGACGACGCGCGCCAGGCCGGTCCGACCGTGGGTGGCCAGGGCGATGGTGCTGCAGCCGCGCTGGGCGGCGAACCGGACGATCTCGGCGGCGGGGTCCGAGCCGTGCAGGACCTCCCAGTCCACCGAGGGCACCTCGCGCGGCATGGCGCCGGCGATGCGCTCGACGTACGCCTCCTCGACCATGTCCCCGCCGGCGTCGCGGACCTTTGCGGCGTCGGAGGGGTCCCCGACCGTCACGATCCACATGCCGACGCCGAGCGCCGTCGCCCACGAGGCGGCCAGCGGGAGGATCGACTCCGACCGGTGGCTGCCGTCGAGCGGCACGAGGACGGGCCCGGGGACGGTGGCGTCGGGCGCCGACGACGGACCGACCAGCACGAAGGGCCCGCCGACCTCGCGGAGGGCCTCCTCGGCGACCGAGCCGAACAGGGCGCGGCCGATCCCGCCACGCCCGTGCGTCGTCATGCAGACGACGGCGCCGGCACGGGCGGACACCGCGTCGCGGAGAGCGCCCACGGGGCCGTTCAGCGGGTCGAGGACGATCTCGCCGCGCGGCGCGCCCAGGGCCTCGAGCCGCTCCGAGAGGTCCGTGCGGGCGAGGTCGACGTCGTCGGGGTGGACCGCCTGGAGCAGCACCAGTGCGGCGTCCATGCGCCGCGCCAGGTCCGCGGCGGGCGCCAGCGCGGCGTCCGCCAGCTCCGACCCGTCGATGGGGACGATCACGTTCTCGAACATGTGAGCTCCTCTCGGCTCCACCGTGCCGTGGCGACGGTCACCGCGGCAAGGGTCGAAGGTCCCCGTCAGCCGGCGCGGTCGGCCTGGAGGGCCGACCGGCGCACCTTGCCGGCGTCGTCACGGACCGGCACGTCGACGCGCTCGAAGCTGCGGGGGATCTTGTAGCGGACGAGCCGTTCGGCGAGGAACGCCCGCAGGTCGTCGTCGGATGGTTCCGGGGCGGACGGGTCGAGGTGCACGACGGCGTGGACCACGTTGCCGAGGTCCTCGTCGGGTAGCCCGATGACGGCGCAGGACGAGACCGCCGGGTGCTCGTCGAGGGCGGCCTCGACCTCGGCGGGGTACACGTTCGACCCCCCGGTGAGGATCATGTCCTTCATGCGGTCCGCGAGGTACAGGTAGCCGTCCTCGTCGATGGCGCCCATGTCGCCGAGCGACTCCCACCCGTCGCGGGATCTGGCCTCGGCCCCGATGTAGCGGTAGGTGCGGGGCCGATCGGGGTCGATCCGCATCCACAGCTCCCCCACCTCGCCCGGCGGCAGCTCGTGGCCGTCGTCGTCGCAGATCTTCATCGAGCACGGCGCCGGCCGGCCCACCGACCCGGGGTGGTCGAGCCACTCCTGGCCGCTGATGATCGTGACGCCCTGGGCCTCGGTGCCGGCGTAGAGCTCCCAGACGCGCTCCGGTCCGAGCCACCCGATCCACTCCCGCTTCAGCCACGGCGGGCACGGGGCACCGAGGTGGAGGATGCCCTCGAGCGACGACACGTCGCGACCCGTGCGCACGTCCTCGGGCAGCCGCCAGATGCGGTGCATCATCGTCGGGACGAGCAGCATCCAGGTGACCCGGTGCTCCTCGACGAGGCGGAGGCACTCCGCGGCGTCGAAGCGCGTCATGACGATGAGGTGGGCGCCGGTGAAGAGACCGTTCATCGAGAACATGAACGGGGCGTTGTGGTACAGCGGGCCGGGCACCAGCTGGACCCCGCCGAGACCCTGGCCGAACGGGCGGGGCTGCTCCGGGTCGGTCACGCCGGCGGCGCCCGAGACGATGATCTTCGGACGCCCGGTGCTCCCGCCGGACGTCGGCGCCTTGAGGGCCGACGCCGTGCGCTCCGGCAGCGGCCCGTCGGCGAGGGCGGGGTCGGGCGAGAACCCGGGCGGGAGGCAGCGGCGCGACCCGTGGGCGCCGGGCTCGACCCCGACGACGATCGGCGGGTCGACGAGCTCGACGATCGCCTCCCGCTCGCGGAACGGCAGCCGAGCCGACACCGGCTGGGGCGTCGCGCCGAGCTTCCACGTGGCGATGCAGGCCTCGTAGAACTCGATGCCGTTGGGCAGCCCGATCGTGACGAGGTCGTCCTGGCCGACGCCCATCGCCTCGTAGGCCCGGGCCAGCCGGTTGGTGGCGCGGTCCAGCTCCTGCCACGTGACCGTCCGATCCTCGTGCGTGATCGCCGGGCGGTCCGGGTGGCGTGCGGCGAGCCACCCCACCGCGGTCCCGATCGGCATCTCCGACATGCATCCCCCTCGTCCCCGGACCGGCACCGACGCCGGCCTCCGCGCCACGATGCCATGCCCCGGGGGCCCGGGCATGATGGGCGGGATGCCGCCCGACCCCGACCCCGACGCCCACGTCGCTCCCGACCTGCCGCCGCTGACGATCCCCGTCGTGTTCGGGAGGGCGCTGCGACGGCGCTGCCCGGTGTGCGGCGGCGGCGGCATCTTCCGGCGGTGGCTGCACCTCGTCGAGCGGTGCCCGACCTGCGGGTTCAGGTTCGAGCGCATCGAGGGCCACTGGCTCGGCAGCCTCGCCGTCAACTCGGTGGCCAGCTTCGGGATCCTGCTGCTCGTGCTCGTCGTGGCGTTCGCCGCCTCCTACCCCGACCCCTCGATCCCGGTCCTGCTCGGGGTCACGGTCGGCGCGGCGATCTTCCTCCCCCCCTTCCTGTTCCCGTACAGCAAGACGACCTGGACCGCCGCCGACCTGATCGCCCGACCGCTCACGCCCGACGACCTCGTCGATCCCCGCTACTGGCCGCCGCAACGCCCGCCACGCCGGCGCTGACCCGGCGTCAGTCCTCGCGGGGGCTGTCGGCGGCGGGGTCGAGCAGCTGGCGGCGCAGCACCTTCCCGGTGGGGTTGCGCGGCAGCCGATCGTGGACGACGACCTCACGGGGCACCTTGTAGTTGGCCAGGTTCTCGCGGACCCACCCGCGGAGCGCCTCGTGATCGGCGGATGCACCGTCGACGAGGACGACGTGGGCGGCGAGGCGCTGGCCGAACTCGGGGTCGGGGACGCCGACGACCGCGGCGTCGACCACCTCGTCGTGGCGGAGCAGGACCTCCTCGACCTCGCTCGGGACGACGTTCTCCCCGCCGGAGATGATCATGTCGTCCTCGCGACCCTCGACGTAGAGGTGCCCGCCGGCGATCCGCCCGACGTCCCCGGTGCTCATGTAGCCGTCGACCACCTGCTTGGTGCCCCCGCCGGTGTAGCCCTCGAAGGCCATGCCGCTGCGCACGAAGATGCGCCCGCTGGCCCCGGCCGGCACGTCGTGGTCGCGGTCGTCGAGGAGGCGGACCTCGATGCCGGGCAGGACCGGCCCGGCGGTGTCGGCATGGGCACGCAGCTCCGACGGGCCCGCGAGGGCGACCGCCGCCACCTCGGTGGAGCCGTAGAGGCTGTAGAGGTTCTCGCCGAAGGCGTCCATCCACCGGTGCGCGAGCCCGCCGGGCAGCGCCGACCCGGAGAGGAAGACCACCCGCAGCGACCCGGTGTCGTACCGGACCCGGCGGTCGAGCGGCAGCTCGAGGATCCGTTGCAGCATCACCGGTACCGCAACGAACGTGCCGACGCCGTGGCGGTCGATGGCGGCGAGGGCGTCCTCGGGGTCGAACCGCTCGCGGAGGACCATGGGCGAGGCCATCAGTGCGGCGGTGATGAAGCCCGAGAGGCCCCACGTGTGGAAGAGCGGGGCGCTGACGAGGGTGGGGTCCCCGGAGCGGAGGGGCACCTTGGTGAGCACGCCGGCCTGGGAACCGGCTCCGCTGCGGGACCCGGCGCGGGCCGTCGAGCGCCGGGCACCCTTCGGGGTCCCCGTCGTCCCGGAGCTGAGGATCGTCACCTCGCCGGGGGCGGCGGGCGGCGCCGGCGGGGTCGAGGGACCGGCGGCCACCAGGTCGTCGAACGTCGGCGTCCCGTCGGGGGGCGCGGCGTCCGCCGACGTCCACGCGACGGCGCGGGGTGTCGCGGCGAGGCCCGCGGCGTCCACCACGTCGTCGAACGACGCGTCGTGGGCCAGCGCGGTGACGCCCTCCCGGGCGACCACCTCGGCGAGCTGCGGCGCGGCGAAGCCGGTGTTGAGCAGGACGACGTCGGCGCCGAGCTTCGACGCCGCCACGACCGACTCGACGAAGCCCCGGTGGTTGCGGCAGAGGACGCCGACCGTGCTCCCGGCGTCGACGCCGATGCGTGCAAGCCCGTGGGCGAGGGCGTTCGTGCGGTGGTCGAGCTCGGCCCACGTGAGCGTCCCGCGCTCGTCGACGACCGCCGTGCGGTCGGGATGGCGGGCGGCGGCGGCAGCCACGAGCCCCGCCGTGGTCGGGCCCCGCTCGCGCAGCGCCCGTGCCATCCGGACGAAGCGGTCCGGTCGCACCGGGTTCAGCAGGCCAGTGCGGGCCACGGCCGTGAGCGTGCCGACCGCGTCCACCACGCCGGTGATCCGTTCGCGTGTCCCCACCGACAGCCCTCCCCCGTCGTCCGGCGCCGACGACGGTACCGCTCCGGACGGCGACGTGCCCGGGCCGTCAGCCGTCGAGGTAGGCGATCTCCGGCTCCGGTCGCAGCGGGACCTCCACGTCCCCGGCGGGCCAGCCGAGGTAGACCAGCGCGACGATCCGGTCGTCGTCGCCGAAGCCGCACATCTCGCGCACCCGCGACGAGCGCAGCGGTGCGCCGGACGCCCAGAACGAGGCCAGGCCGGCGGCGGTGGCGCCGAGCAGGAACGTCTGCACCGCGGCCGCGACCGCGTCGCGGTTCTCGGCGTGCAGCTCGGGGTCGGGGTGCGGCGCGGCGGCGACCATCACGATCGTCGGGGCCCGCAGGTACTTCACGAGCGCCTTCTCGAGCTTGGCCTCGTCGTGGACGCCCTCGTCGATGAGCTGCTCGGCGGTGAGCTCACCCAGGCGACGTCGGGCGTCGCCCGTGAGCACGGCGAAGCGCCACGGCCAGGTCTTCTTGTGGTTGGGGGCCCACGTCGCCAGGCGGCACAGGCGCGCGACGAGGTCGGCGGGGACCGGGCGCTCCCTGTCCATGAGCAGGCTCGTGCGCCGGCGGGTGACGAGGTCGGAGAAGACCGCGAGCTCGGCGAGGCGCTCGTCCGCGCCCTGGATGGGGTCCGAGGACATCGTGGCTACGTTACCGAGGCGTGCCCACCCCACCTCTCGACGCCGACGTCCTGGTCGTCGGCGCCGGCATCGTCGGCCTGGCCACGGCGCGGGCGCTCCAGCACGCCGAACCCGCCCGCCGGGTCGTCGTGGTCGACAAGGAGCCCGACGTGGCGTGGCACCAGACGGGGCGCAACTCCGGGGTGGTGCACTCGGGCGTCTACTACCGCCCCGGTTCGCTGAAGGCCCGCCTCGTCGCCGAGGGCCGCGCCGAGCTGAGGGACCTGTGCCGCGACCGCGGCCTCCCCTTCGTCGCGTGCGGCAAGCTCGTCGTGGCGACCCGACGCCAGGAGCTCGACGCCCTCGACGAGATCGAGCGACGGGCCGAGGCGAACGGCGTGGCGGTGGAGCGGCTGGGCCCGGAGGGCATCCGCGAGGTGGAGCCGCACGCCGCCGGTCTCGCCGCCCTGCGGGTCCCGAGCGCCGCGGTCGTCGACTTCGGGGCCGTCGCCCGGGCGTTGGCCGACGACGTCCGAGCGGACGGCGAGGTGCGTCTCGGCGCCGCGGTCGATGCCCTGCGGCCGACGAGCGCAGCGGTCGAGGTCGACGTCGGGGACACCACCCTGCGAGCGGGTCAGGTGGTGAACTGCGCGGGCCTGCACGCCGACGTCCTCGCTCGCCGTGCCGGCCACCGCAGCGACGTCCGGATCGTGCCGTTCCGCGGCGAGTACCACGAGCTCGCGCCGCATCGTCGGGAACTGGTGCGAGCCCTGATCTACCCCGTCCCCGACCCCCGCTTCCCGTTCCTCGGCGTGCACCTCACCCGGATGGTCGACGGCAGCGTGCACGTCGGGCCGAACGCCGTCCTCGCCCTGGCGCGCGAGGGGTACCGCTGGCGCGACGTCGACCTGCGGGAGGTGCGCGAGCTCGCCGCGTCGCCGGCCCTGCGGGGCCTGGCCCGCCGCCACTGGCGCACCGGGGCCGGCGAGGTGGCGCGGTCCGCCAGCCGGCAGCTGGTGGCCCGCACCGTCCGACGACTCGTCCCCGGCGTCGGGGCCGACGACCTCGTCCGCGCCGGGGCCGGCGTGCGGGCCCAGGCGTGCCGTCCGGACGGCACGCTCGTCGACGACTTCGTGGTCGAGCGCTCCGGCCGGATCGTGCACGTGCTGAACGCCCCCTCGCCGGCGGCGACGGCCTCCCTCGCCATCGGCCGGCACGTCGCCGGCCTCGTCGACCCACATTCCTGACCGGCCCGGTCGGGAATCGGCGCGCCTGCGTTACGCTGCACCGCGAACCCGTACGACGCACCGACGAGAGGACGTCTCCATGGCACTGCACATCGGCGACACCGCACCCGACTTCACCGCCGAGTCCACCGAGGGAACGATCAACTTCCACGAGTACCTCGGCGACGGCTGGGGCGTGCTGTTCTCGCACCCCGCCGACTTCACGCCCGTGTGCACCACCGAGCTCGGCCGGGTGGCGGCCCTGAAGCCGGAGTGGGAGAAGCGCAACGTCAAGGTCCTCGGCCTCTCGGTCGACCCGCTCGACGACCACCAGCGCTGGAGCGGCGACATCGCCGAGACCCAGGGCACGGCGCTCAACTACCCGCTGATCGCCGACCCCGAGCGCAAGGTCGCCGACCTCTACGACATGGTCCCCCCGGCGGCGGAGAACAACCTGACCGTCCGCTCGGTCTTCGTCGTCGGACCGGACAAGAAGGTGAAGCTGATCATCACCTATCCGGCGAGCACCGGGCGCAACTTCGACGAGATCCTCCGCGTGATCGACTCGCTGCAGCTCACCGCCGACTACTCGGTGGCCACGCCGGTCGACTGGAAGGACGGCGACGACGTCATCATCGTCCCCGCCGTGTCGGACGAGGAGGCCAAGGAGCGCTTCCCGAAGGGGTTCACCGCCGTGAAGCCCTACCTCCGGACCACCCCGCAGCCCAACCGCTGACGCAGGGTCAGACGGCGCCGGTGGTGGCGGCGCCGGCGGCCAGCGCGGCACCCCGGTAGACCTGGCGCCAGCCGCCGGCGTCGATGCCGAGCTCCGCCAACCGCCGTGTGGCGTCGGAACGGGCGGCCCGATCGGGCCGCCCGACCGCGTCACCGGCCTCAGCCCGCGCCAGGCGGACGAGCGCCTGCGCCACGCGGTCATCGGTGGCGTCGGCGAGGACGGCCGCCTCGTCGAACAGCTCCTCGGCGGCGTCGGGGGCGCACGCGCCGACCCGGCACGAGGCCAGCGCCAGCAGCGCGGTGACCCGGTCGAGGTACGTGGCCCGCCCCGCCGAGCGCACCTCGTCGCACAGCCGCTCGACCTCGGCGACGTGGCCGGCGACCGCAGAGGCACAGGCCAGCGCGCTCAGCGCGTAGCCGCTCGGCGCCTCCTCCATGCTCGGCGTGGCGGCCTGCTGCAGATGCTCGACGGCATCGTCGAGGCGCCCCAGCTGGGCGAGCGCCAGCCCGAGGGCGACGAGCCGGTCGCTCTCGCCGACCACGGACGGGTCGAGGTCGTCGACCGACACCAGCGCGACGGCACGCAGCGCCCGCTCCGGGTCGCCGACCGACACCGCCGCGGCGGCCACCGCGGTGGGGCCGAGCGTGGCGGCGCTGCCGACCTCGCCCCGACCCATCTCGACCGCGAGGTCGAGGGTCCGGAAGCCCTCGCCGACCGCGCCGATCGCGACCAGCGCCCGACCGAGCACGGCGGCGGACTGGACCTCGCGGTCGACGTCACCGAGGGCGTGGAACATCTCGAGCGCCTCCTGCGCCCGGCCGACGGCGTCGGCGGCGCGGCCCGACCACAGCCGGGTGGACGCGGTGAGGAGGACCATCATCCCCTCGCCCCAGCGGTCACCACGGCCCTGGGCCTCGACGAGGATGCGCTCCCCGATGGCGTCGGCCTCCTCCCAGTGCCCCTGGTGGAAGCGCACCCACCCGCGCAGCCCGGTGGCCCACCCCCACCCGCCGCTGTCGCCGATGTCGGCGAACATCTCGACCGACTCGTCGATGCGCCGGTCGGCCTCCGAAGGACGACCCTCGAGGTAGGCGAGCCACGCCAGGTTCTGGAGCGCCCACGCCTGGCCCCGCCGGTCGGCCAGGGCCGCGAAGGCGTCGAGCGCCGCGGCCATCGTCCGGCGCGCCGCCTCGGTGTCGCCGCTGAACAGCTCCGCGAGGCCGCGCTGGCGGAGCGCCTCGGCCATGCCCGCCCGGTCGCCGGAGGCGGTGAACTCGTCCTCCGCCTCCCGCAGCGTCTCGACCGCGAGGTCGAGGTCGCCCTCCTTCTCCTCGATCGACCCCAGGATGAGCAGCGCCTGCGCGTGGCCCCGCCGGTCCTCCAGCTGGAGGCTCAGCTCGCGTGCCGCCTCGGCGTCGATCCGG
Organism: Actinomarinicola tropica; assembly: GCF_009650215.1. GTDB lineage: Bacteria > Actinomycetota > Acidimicrobiia > Acidimicrobiales > SKKL01 > Actinomarinicola > Actinomarinicola tropica. The sequence goes on from NZ_CP045851.1 coordinate 3,136,495, forward strand.
GCGTCGTCGAGGTGGCGGAGCTCGGCTCGGGCGCGGGCCCGGCCGAGCAGCATCGCGACCCGCTCCGGGCTGGCGTCGGTGGACAGCAGCGACACAGCGCGGTCGAAGAGCCGCTCGGAGACGACGTGCATGTCGCCCGCCTCGGAGCGCCGCGCGCCCTCGGTGATCCAGCGCAGCGCCCGCTCGACGATGTCGGTGGGGATGCCGTGGACGCCGTCGAGGTCGGTGACGACCTCGGCCGCCGCGCCGTAGTGGTGGGCCAGGCCGTCGACGATCCCGTCGGAGACCTCCGTGCCCCACGTGAAGTTGCGCTCGAGGTACTCGCCGATGCCGTAGTGCCGCAGGGCCCGGGCGACCTTGGTGAGCGTGTTGTACGCCACCTCCCGCACGAGGTCGGAGCGGAACGTGTACCAATCGCCCCGCTCGTTGAGGACGAGGATCTCCTTGTCGACCAGGCCGGCGACGGCGGCCGTGACCTCCTCGGCGCTGCGCTTGCCGTGTCCGGCGCGGTCGGCGGCCGCCATCAGCACGAGGGCGTCGACGGTGCCCTGCCGCCCGTAGACGGCGGCGTCCTCGAGGGCACGCCGCTCGCCCCGGGTGAGCCCGTCGAGGCGGGCGGCGACCAGCCCGCGCAGCGTGTCGGGCAACGCCGCCTGTGGCCCGCCGGTGCGGAGGTCGCCGCCGCCCGAGGACATCAGGGCGACGAGCTCCTCGAGGAAGAGCGGGTTGCCGCCGCTGCGGTCGAGCAGCTCCTCCCGCAGGGCCGAGTCGACGCGACCGTCGAGCAGCCGATCGAGGAGGTCACGCGCGGCATCCCGCGCCAAGGGATCGACGTTGACGACGAGCGTGTTGTGCCGGCCGTCGGGCGGGGCCCACGACTCGCGGAACGGCGGGCGAGCCGTCGTCAGGAGGAGGAACGGTGAGTCGACCAGGCGCTCGAGGAGCGCGGCGAGCAGCTCGAACACCGGCCCGCTCGCCCAGTGGAGGTCGGCGATGACCATCATCACCGGTCGCTGCTCCAGGACCGGCTCGAGGAAGCGGACGACGGCGCGGGTGACCTCCTCACGGGCTCGTGCCGGGTCGATGCCGCGCAGCGGGCCCTCGAGCCCCATCAGGTGCACCAGGCCGTTGGTCACCCGCTCGAGCTCGTCCCCCTCGAGGCTCGCAGCGTCGGGGGACGTGAGCGCGTCGACCACCCGGCTGCGCACCGTGGCGACCGGGTCGTCCAGGCTGGCGCCGACCCCGGACCGGACGGCCTCGGCCACCGGCCACCAGGCGTTGGACTCGCCGTAGGCCACGCACCGGCCCTGGAGCACCACCGCGCCGTGGTCGTCCGACGCGACCCGGGCGACCTCGCCCGCGAGTCGCGACTTGCCGACCCCCGCCTCGCCGATGAGCGTGACGAGGGCGGCGCGGCGGCGGACGACGGCGGACTCCAGCGCGTGGCCGATCAGGCCCATCTCACCGTCCCGACCCACGAGCGGGGCACGGGTCGCCCGACGGCCGTACCCCGGCGGCACGAGCGGGGCGAGGGCCCGCCAGGCCTCCACCGCGACGCCACGACCCCGGACCTCGAGCGAGCCGACCGGCTCGTACTCGATGACGTCGGTGGTGGCGGCGTGGGTGGCCGGTCCGACGAGCACCTGGCCGGGTTCGGCAGCGGTCTGCAGGCGCGACGCGGTGTTCACGACGTCGCCCATCGCGGTGTAGTCACCGCCGGCGCGCAGCGCGCCCACCAGCACCTCGCCCGTGTTGACGCCGATGCGCATCTGCAGGCGGGCGCCGAGTCGCTCGGCCCGGCTGCGCAGCGTGCCCTGCATCTGGAGCGCGGCGCGCACGGCCCGCTCGGGGTCGTCCTCGTGGGCGACGGGTGCGCCGAAGAGCGCCACGATGGCGTCGCCGACGATCTTGTCGACCCGGCCGCCGAAGGAGCGGATGTCCTCGACCAGCGCCTCGAAGCAGTCGTCGACGAGGAGCTTGACCTGCTCCGGATCGCGCTTCTCCGAGAGCCCCGTGAAGCCGACGAGGTCGGCGAAGAGCACGGTGACGATGCGCCGCTCGTCGACCTGGACCTGCAGCTGGTGCCCGCACGAGGGGCAGAACCGTGCCCCGTCGGGGGTCGGGGCGCCGCAGCTCGGACAGATCACCGAGCCAGCATACGAGCGGCACCCGGGGACGTGACACCGTTCACAACCTCGGGAAACGCCCGGCACGCGGCGTCGGTGCGTGCGTAGTGTCCTCACGCCCGGGCCGGCGCCTCGACGCGCGCCCGGATCCGCACGCCACGACGAGACGGAGGCCCCGTGACCGCCACCGAGACGACCCCGACCCCTGCGGCCGGTCCCGCCCGCAGGGCCGCCGCCCGGGCGGTCGCCGCCCGCAAGACCTACGGATCCGGCGACACCGAGGTGCGCGCCCTCGACGGCATCGACGTCGAGTTCGAGCGGGCCCGCTTCACCGCGATCATGGGCCCCTCCGGCTCCGGCAAGTCGACGCTGATGCACTGCCTGGCGGGGCTCGACACCCTCACGTCCGGCCAGGTCTTCATCGGCGACACCGACCTCACGACCCTCTCGGAGAAGCACCTCACGACGCTCCGTCGGGACAAGGTCGGCTTCGTCTTCCAGGCGTTCAACCTCATCCCCACTCTCAGCGCGATCGAGAACATCACGCTGCCGATGTCGCTCGCCGGCCGGAAGCCGGACCAGGACTGGGTCGACGACGTCATCCGCACGGTCGGCCTCGGCGACCGCCTGCACCACCGCCCGAGCGAGCTGTCCGGCGGCCAGCAGCAGCGCGTGGCCGTGTCCCGGGCGCTGGCGAGCAGGCCGGAGATCATCTTCGCCGACGAGCCCACGGGCAACCTCGACTCCAACAGCGGCAGCGAGATCCTCGGCTTCATGCGCCGGGCGGTCGACGACCTCGAGCAGAGCATCGTCATGGTCACCCACGACCCGGTCGCCGCCAGCTGGGCGGACCGGGTCGTGTTCCTCGTCGACGGGCGCATCGTCGACGAGGTGCACTCGCCGAGCCGCGAGCAGATCATCGACAAGATGAAGGACCTGGAGGTGCCGCGCTAGTGCTGCGCACCACGCTGCGGTCGCTCTGGGAGCACAAGCGCCGCCTCATCTCCACCACGGTCGCCGTCTTCCTCGGCGTCAGCTTCATGGCCGGCACGTTCGTGCTCGGCGACACGCTCGACGAGTCCGTCGAGTCCCTGGTCGGCGAGGTCACCGTCGGCCTCGACGCCCAGGTGCGCGGACCGGAGCTCTTCGACACCGGTTTCGGGGTGCTCTACACGCCGATCGACCAGTCGCTCGTCGACGTCGTCGCCGGGGTGGAGGAGGTCGAGGACGCCGCCGGCTACGTCACGGTGGAGACCGGTGTCCAGGTCCTCGGCGCCGACGGCGACACCATCGGGATGCCCAACGCCGCGCCGACCATCGTCGAGAGCTTCATCCCGAACCCTGACATCTCCGGCTACGACATCCCCGAGGGCCGCGGCGTCGAGGCGCCCGACGAGATGGTCATCAACCGGGCCGCGGCGGAGGACGGCGAGCTCGAGCTCGGCGACACCGTCACGCTCACCTCCTCGCTCGGCCGGACCGAGTACACGCTCGTCGGCATCACGACGACGGTCTCCGGCCGCGACACGATCGCCGGCGCCATCCTCGTCGGGCTCGCCACCGAGCAGGCCCAGGAGCTCGCCGGCCTCGACGGCCAGATCAACTACGTGTACGCCACGGCTGCAGGCGGGACCACCCAGGAGGAGCTGGTCGCCGCCATCGGCGCCGAGCTCCCCTCCGAGCCGCAGCTGGAGGTGATCACGGGGCAGCAGGCGGCCGACGAGCTGACCTCCACGTTCCAGGAGGGCCTGTCGTTCTTCTCGACGTTCCTGCTCGTGTTCGCGCTGATCGCCCTGGTCGTCGGCTCGTTCATCATCTTCAACACCTTCTCGATCCTCGTGGCCCAGCGAGGCCGCGAGCTCGCCCTCCTGCGGGCCATCGGCGCCACGCGACGCCAGGTCCTCGTCTCCGTCCTCGTCGAGGCCGTCCTCATCGGACTGGTCGCGGCGCTGATCGGGATCGTGGCGGGGATCGGGCTCGCCACCGGGATCTACGCGCTGCTCAACTCGATCGGGCTGGAGCTGCCGAAGGCCGGCACGATCGTCTCGGCCGACACGGTCATCTGGTCGATCGTCGCCGGCGTCGGCGTCACCCTGTTCTCCGCCCTCATCCCTGCGTGGCGGGCCACCCGGGTGCCCCCGATCGCCGCCCTGCGCGACGTGGCGACCGACACCTCGGGCACGTCGAAGATCCGCATCGGCATCGGGCTCGCCCTCGCGGTGCTGGCCGTCGTGTTCATCGCCCCGGTGTACGGCGAGGACCCCGACACGGCTGCGCTCCAGTCGCTCGGCCTCGGTGCCGTGCTGCTGCTGGTCGCCCTCATCGTGCTCGGACCGGTCATCGCCCGTCCGGTCGCCCGGGCCATCGGCGCACCGCTCTCCTGGTTGCGCGGCACCACGGGACACCTGGCGCGGGAGAACGCCAGCCGCTCGCCGAAGCGGACGGCGTCCACCGCCGCGGCGCTGATGATCGGCATCGCGCTCGTCGGGTTCATCACGATCCTCATCTCGTCGGCCCGGGTCTCGATCGACGAGCAGGTCAGCCGGGGCTTGAAGGCCGACCTCATCATCCGGGCCGAGAGCTTCGGGGCAGGCATCCCCATCGCCTTCGAGGAGGAGATCGCCGGGCGCGACGACGTGGCGACGGTCGCCGCCCTGCGCCAGGGGCAGGTGCAGCTCGCGCTGCCCGACGGCGACACCACGACGACGTTCATGGGCGCCATCAACCCCGAGCGCTACGACCGGGCGGTCGAGGTGCAGATGGTCGAGGGGTCCCTCGCCGACCTCCAGCCCGGCGGGCTCGTCGTCGACCGTCGGCAGGCCGAGAACCGCGACCTCGCCGTCGGCGACACGGTCGAGGTCACGTTCCTCCCGGCCGCGAACGTCGCCGAGCTGACGGTCACCGCGATCAGCGACGACCCGCAGCTCCTCGGCTTCTACACGACGACCCACGAGGACTGGGCGGCGAACGTCCCGAACCAGACGAACGGGACGATCTTCGTCAGCGCTGCGGAGGGCACCACGGTCGACGACCTGCAGCGCGAGCTGCGTCGAGCGGCGGAGGAGTACCCGGGCGTGCTCGTCGAGAACCAGGACGAGTTCCTCGACGCCATCGCGTCGCAGCTCAACGTGATCCTGAACGTCGTCCTCGGCCTGCTCGTCGTGTCGGTGCTCATCGCCCTCATCGGCATCGCCAACACCCTCTCGCTCTCGGTCTACGAGCGCACCAGGGAGCTGGGGCTGCTCCGGGCCGTCGGCATGACCCGATCGCAGCTGCGTGCATCGGTCCGGTGGGAGGCCGCCATCATCGCCGTGCTCGGCACCCTGCTCGGCCTCGCCCTCGCGGTCGGGCTCAGCTACAGCCTCATCCAGGGCCTCGGCCCGCAGGGCTTCAGCGCGTTCCAGGTCCCCGTGGGCCAGATGGCGATCATCGTCGTCGTCGGCGCGCTCCTCGGCGTCCTGGCCAGCCTGCTGCCGGCCCGGCGCGCCGCGAAGCTCAACGTCCTCGAGGCCATCGCCAGCGAGTAGCCGGACGCGGCCAGACTGTCCGGATGCACGCCACGATCCCCACGCCCACGGTCCTCGTCGTCGCGCCCGCCGACGCGTCCCCGGCGCTCGTCGAGGCCGTCGAGGGCGAGGGGATCCAGGTGAGGAGCGCGACGCCCGACGAGCTCGACGGGGCGCTGACCGAGGCCGCGGTCGACGTCGTCGTGGTGGTCAGCGGTCCGGAAGGTCTCGCCGCCGTGGCGCGCGTCGCCCGCACGACGCCTGCCACGCGGTACCTGGCCGTGGCCGACGACCTCGATCCTGCTGCCGCGCTGGACGCCGGCATCGGCGGGGTCGTGGCCGCCTCGGCTCCGCCCGACGTCGTGCGCTCGGCGGTGAGGGGGCTGGCCCTCGGCGAGGGCTTCCTCGACGCCCCGCTCGCCCGCGAGGTGCTCGAGCGCCACCGCCGCGAGGGCATCGCCCTCACGGCGACGGAGGAGGAGGTGCTCGGCCGCCTCGCCCGGGGCGACGCCGCGGCGACCATCGCCGACGACTACGCGGTGACCGCCCGGCTCGTTCGCCTGCACGCCGGGGGCGCCCTCTCCCGGCTCCTCCCCACCTAGACGGCGTGGTCGAGCTCCCCCTCCGGACCCGGCTCCTCGTCGTGGGGTCGGCGGTGCGCAGCGCCCTGCCGTGGGGCCTGCCGTTCGTGGGGCTCGTGACATCCCCGTGGGTGCAGATCGCCGGGCTCGAGACGGGAGGCGACTGGACGTGGGACCTCTCGTGGGGCGTCGTGATCACGGCTGCCGTCGTGCCCGTCCTCGTCGCCCTCGCCCTGGTCCTGCTCTTCCCCCACGACCGCTACGGCGACTGGGCCGCGCGACGTATCGCCGCCCGCACCGGTGCCCGCCCGTCGACCCGGACCATCAACCTCACCGAGCAGCTGGCCGTGGCGACCGGCACCGGCGGGCTGCGCTACGACGTCCTCGTCCACGACTCACCCGTGCCGAACGTGGCGGCGCTGCCGACGCGCGGCGGGGCCCACGTCGTGGTCACCGCCGGCGCCGAGCGCCGACTCGATCGCGACGCCCTCGAGGCGCTCCTCGCCAGCCAGATCGCCGTCGTCGTCGATCCGTGGGTCCGGCTCGCTGCCGCGGCCCAGGTCGTCGGCTCGCTGCGGTTCCTCCTCCTCTTCGCGTCGCCCTTCCTGAACCCGTTCCTGATGCCGTTCGCGTTCGTCGCGTTCTTCCGCCCTCGGCGGGCCGACACCGTGCGCGACCTCGTCGGCGATGCCGCCGCCGTGCGCGCCACCCGGCACCCGGGCGCGCTGGCACGGGCGTTCGAGGAGCTGCGGCCCGCCGCCCCGCACGGCAGCCGCATGCGGGTCGGCCTCCCCGGGTTCCTCGTCGACCAGTTCTGGGTGGTGTCGACGCGCAGCAAGGTGACGACGACGACGAGTGGGCCGCGCGGCGAGCGGACCTGGACCACGGCGGACGAGGTCGCCGCCGAGCTCGCCGTCCGAGCCGATCGGTCGCGACGGGTCGCATCGGGCGAGACGCCGGGCGGACCCGACCTGCGGGGCTGGCGCCGAGCGACCGCGGGGCTCGGACGCGACGCGACCACGTCCACGGGCATCCCCCTCGCGCTCACCGACGCCGAGCGACGCACGGCCGCGGAGATCGGCGCCGAGCTGGCCGGGACAGCGGGTCAGGGCGCACGTGCGGCCGACTGGCACCGCGGGCACCAGTAGGTCGTCCGCGCCTGCTCCCCCTGGCGGCGAGCCCGGATGGGCGTCCCGCAGCGGCGACACGGCCGACGGGTCTTCCCGTACACCGCGAGCCCACCGGGCACGGTGGTCCGACGTGTCGTCGTGAGGTTGGCCCGCAGGAGCCGCGCGGCGGTCTCGACCAGATCCCGCCGGACGTCCTCGTCGAGCGCGCCGACCGGCGCGAACGGATCGACGCGGAGCGCCCAGAGGACCTCGCTCTTGTAGACGTTGCCGATGCCGGCCGCGACCCGCTGGTCGAGGAGCGCGACCCCGATCTCGGTACCGGGGTCGAGCCGGGCCATCCGGGCCACCGCCTCGTCGATGTCGGCATCGGCTCGGCACAGGTCGGGCCCGAGGTGGGCGACGGCGTCGCTCGCCTCGCGCTCGCCGAGGTGCGTCCTCACCACCGGAGCGGAGAAGCACACGGCGACGGCGTCCGGGACCTCGAGCACGACCCGTGCGAGGTGCGGCGGCTTCCGCCACCGCTCGCCGCGCGCGTAGAGGTGCCACGACCCGGTCATGCGGAGGTGCGTCTGCAGGACGATGCCGCCGCTGAAGCGCACCATGAGGTGCTTCCCGACGGCCTCGACCTCGTCGATCGTCTCCCCGGTGCGCGGACGCGGGCCGACGAGGCGCGGCGCCTCGAAGCGGCGGACCTCGGCGCCGACGAGCGCAGGCCGGAGGCGCGCAGCGGTCCGGTGGAGGGTGTCGCCCTCGGGCATCGGCTCAGGCTACGAGCGCCCGACTCCCGGACGACGCCGGTGCGGGGCGAGGTTTGCCCGCGCGCGAGCCGGGTACTCGATGGGCCGTCCGCCGTACCCCATCGAAGGAGCTGACATGTACATCGGCCTCGGCACCCTGCTGCTCGTCATCATCCTGCTGATCATCCTGCTCTGACCAGCACCCATGGGCCCCCAGGCGGGGACCACGCAACGACCGCCGCTCGTCCCGGAGCCACGCCGGGCCGGGCGGTCTGCGCGTTTTCAGGGCGGGTCCCGTCGTTCATGCCGCGGCACGTCGGCGATCGAGCCAACGCATGGCCGGGGTGGCCGCCACTCCGTGCACCACGATCGACATCACGATCACGAGGATCGCCACGGCCCACACCTCTCGAGCGGCGTCGAAGCGCTCCTCGGTGACGGCGTGGGCGAGGTAGTACACACTGCCCATCCCGCGGATGCCGAAGAACGCGATGACGATCCGTTCGGCCCGGGACGTGTCGCTCCAGGCCGTCGCGAGCCACCCGGCGACGGGCCGCACGACGAACACGATGGCCACGGCGGCGAGCACCCCGAGCGGCGTCAACCCGTCCCACGCCCCGTCGACGACCGACCCGCCGAGCAGCACGAGGAACAGGACGCTCGCGAGGCGTTCGGTCGTCTCGGCGAAGTCGTGGAGGATCTGTTGGTACTCGTGGTCCCGCTCCTGGTTGCGGATCGTGACGGCCGCGACGAACACGCCGAGGAAGCCGTAGCCGTGGGCCAGCTCGGTCACCCCGTAGACGAGCAGGGTCGCCCCGATGGCGACGAAGCCCTCGCTCGTGCGCGACAGAGCGGTCACGGACCGCACGGAGAAGGCGAGGTGGGCGACGAGCCGACCGAGGAGCCAACCGGCGAGGACGCCCACGGCCAGCTTGACGACCACGTCGTCCACCACCCACCCGAGGAACCACGAGCCGCCGGCGGCCATCGCCACGGCGAGGTTCGTGAACGGGAACGCGAGGCCGTCGTTCAGACCCGCCTCGGACGTCAGGCTGAAGCGCACCACGTCGTCGGCGTCGTCCTCTGCCGGCCCCTCGAGCTGCACGTCGGAGGCGAGCACGGGGTCCGTCGGCGCGAGCACGGCGCCGAGGAGCACCGCGCTCGCGAGCGGCAGCCCCAGGGGGCCGGCGGCGATGAGCGCGATGCCGGCGATCGTCAGCGGCATGGCGATGCCCAGGAGCCGCCACGTGACCTGCCAGCCCTCCCAGCCGATCGGGCGCCCGAGCTTCAGGCCCGCGCCCATCAGCGAGACGATCACCACGAACTCGGTGAGCCGCTCGGCCTCCTGCCCCTCGGTGTCGACGCTCGGCCCGTTCAGACCGATGGGGAGCGCGTAGAAGACCATCCCCAGTGCGAGGAAGACGATCGGGATGGACAGCGGGACGCCATCGAGGAGGCGTGGCAGGATCGCAGCACCCAGCGCGGCGAGCCCGAGCACCGCGAGGGTGACCATGTAGTGATCCATGAGGCGGGCGCCCTACCCCTGGCCCTCGGGAGGGAACCTCAGTGACGGAGCCGTCGGCCGACCTCGAGCAGGCCGCCCGCCCCGAGGAGCCGGCGGAACGGGTTGACCCCGCGCACCACCTCGTCGGCCGCCCACGCCGCGAGCGCGACGGTCGCCACCGATCGGGCACGATCGCGCCACCTCGGGTCGGGCAGGACCCAGCTGCCGAGGGTGGCGGCGACGAACACCAGGTTGCGGACGTTCGGGGGCTGGGCGACGACGATCTCGCCGGTCTCCCTGCTGCGGAGGAGCCAGTCGATCATCCGCGGTCCCGCAGCCGCTCGATCTGCCGGCGATCGCGCTTGGTCGGACGTCCGGTCCCTCGGCTCCGCTCGGCGTACGCCGCCGACGGCTCGCGGGAGGGCGGCGGCGGTGAGCGGTCGACGTAGCACTCCACTGCGATCGGGGCGCCGACCCGCTTGTCGATCACGCGCACGACCTCGACGACCCGGTCCCTGCCGTGCACGCGCGCCGCGACCTCGTCGCCGATCGACACGGTGGTGGCCGGCTTGGCCGGACGGCCGTTGACGCGCACGTGCCCGCCCCGGCACACGTCGGTGGCCTCCGACCGCGTCGAGCAGAGCCGGATCGACCACAGCCACCTGTCCACGCGCGTCGAGTCCATCGCCCTCCAGTGTGTCCCCTGCGCGGCGGCGCTGCGGCGGTACCCATCGACGCCGCGCCAATCTTGGTACGGATCGCGACACGCACGGTCGATCCCCGTACCCGGAACGGATCGGAGCGGCGCACCCACGATCGGTCGGCCGTTCTGGGTACGGATCGCGACACGTACGGTCGTTGCCCGTACCGAGAACGGACCGGACGGTGGGGAACGTCGGGGCGGCGTCGCGCATCGCCGGTGGGAGCGTCAGACGAGGTCGGGATCCTCGGGAACGCCGAGCCGGCGGTAGCGGTCGACGTCGGCATCGGAGAAGCACGCGAACACGACGGCCTCGATCGAGGGGTGGGCGCGCACCGCGTCGGTGACGGTCCCGACCGCGATGCCCGCCGCTCGGTCCTTGGGGAAGCCGTAGATGCCGGTGCTGATGGCCGGGAAGGCCACGCTCGCCAGTCCGTGCTCGGCGGCGAGCGCAAGCGCCGTGCGGTAGCAGGAGGCGAGCAGGGCGTCGTGGCCGGACGGATCGTCACCCGTCCACACCGGGCCGACCGTGTGGATGACGTGCCGAGCGGGCATGCGACCCGCGGTGGTGATCACCGCCTCGCCGGTGGGGAGCCGCCCCTGGCGGTCGACGACGGCCCGGCACTCCTCGAGGATCGCCGGGCCACCCGCCCGGTGGATCGCACCGTCGACCCCACCGCCACCCATCAGGCTGCTGTTGGCCGCGTTCACGACCGCGTCCACCTCGAGCGTGGTGATGTCGCGTCGGAGCGCAGCGAGCCGAGCCATCGGTCGAGGGTACGTCGGGGTCCGGCGCGCCGGTGTCAGCCGTCGGCGTCGACCCGCTCGAGGAGCCAGCGCGGGCCGACGACGGTGGCACCCTCGGCGCGCGCCCGCTCGGCCAGGGCGCGGTCGGCGGTGACGAGGCGCACGTCCCCGTCGGCGGCCGCGGCGAGCGCCACCATCGCATCGTCGCCTTCCCCCGTGGCGTGCACGACCTGCACTGCGCCCGCCGTCCCCTCGTCGACCCCGGCGCGCGCCCGCCCTTCGAGCACGACGACGATCGGCGGGTCGAGGCGCCCGGCGTCGGCCGCGGCGGCGAGCCGCTCGACCAGGCGACGCGCCGCGCCGGGACGGTCCCGCCACCACCCATCGGGACGCGAGCCGACGACGTTGGCAGCGTCAACGAGGAGCACGGCGGATCATCCCTCGGTAGCCGGGCACGAAGCCTGCGGCCTCGAGCCGGGCCGCCAGCTCGGTGCCCCCGATCGGCTCTCCGTCCGCCTTCGCGATCTCGAACGCGCGCACACGCCCCCGGTCGACCAGCTCGGCGAGGGCCCGCGGCCAGTCGACGCGGTCGTGCCCCTCGAAGGTGACGACCGTCCGGCCGCCGCGCTCGACGTACACCGCCGGCACGCCGCCCGCGAGCACCACGAACGCGCCGGCGGCGCGGGCCGGGCGGCCGTCGGTGGGCGGCCACGGGAGAGCCGCGCCGTAGGGCTGGGCGGGGTCCGTGGCGGCGAGGACGACGGGCTCGCCGGCGTCGTCGCCCCGCTCACGCACGGCGCGGAGCCGGTCGACCGCACCGGGCAGGGCGAACTGCGCCGCCCCCAGGCCGGCGACGAAGTATCCGCGCCGGACGTGCCCGCGCTCCTCCAGGGCCTTCAGGACGGGGTACACACCGGCGAACCCGCCCTCGGCCCCCTCGCCGAGCGCGGCCTCCCGGGTGAGGACGCCGTAGCGGTCGAGGAGCTGGCCGGCGCGTGCGTGCGCCGACTCGGTGGCGGTCGGCAGCGGCTCCAGCAGCGGAGCGACGAGCGACCAGCGCCCGGCGGCGGCCGGCGGACCGAGGCGCGCCAGACGGGCGGCGGCACGGGGCCCACGGCGCCGCGCGCTGCCGCCCCCGCCGCCCTTGCGACCGGCACGCGTCCCCAACGCCCGCAGCGGCGCGAGCGAGTCGTTGGTGACCAGCCCGGCCCACACCAGGTCCCACAGGGCGGCGAGGACCGTCTCGTCGTCGTAGGGCAGCTCGGCGGCGGCGACCGCACGCTGGAGGTCGGGCCAGAACGAGGCCCCCCGCTGCTCGAGGTGCTCGAGCAGCGCGAGGTGGACGGGTTCGCTGGGCGGTTCGTCGTCGGGTGGCGTCACCAGGAGGCCGGCCTGGTCCCTGAAGATGAGCCGCACCCGCCCGTCGGTCGAGCCGAGAGGGCCGGCGCCCACCCACACGACCTCCCCCGCCGTGCACAGCGCGTCGAGGTCCGACGGCCGGTACCCCCGCAGGCGCGCCGGCAGCACGTCGGCCTCGAGGACCGACATCGGGATCGCCGCGCCCTGTAGCTGCCCCACGACCTCGACCAGGCCGTCGAGGCCCTGGCGGGCCGAGCCGACGCCCTGCCACAGGGGCAGGAAGCGGCCGAGGGCCGAGCCGTCGACCGGCTCGATCTCGTTGCGGAGCACGGCCAGGGACCGTCGGCGCAGCTGGCGCAGCACGTCGGGGTCGCACCACTCCCGCTCGGTGCCGTCGGGACGGAACTCGCCCCGCACGACGCGACCGTCGGCCTCCATCCGTTCGAGGATCTGCGCGATCCGCGCCCGGTCGGCGCCCAGTCGGTCGGCGACCTCGGCGGTGAGGAACGGGCCGTGGGTGCGGGCGTAGCGGGCCACGAGGTCGCCGAGCGGGTCGGGCACCGGGTCGGTGAACGCGGCGGGAAGACCCATCGGGACCGCGATCCCCAGCGCGTCCCGCAGGCGAGCCGCGTCGTCGGTGGCGGCCACGCGGTCGTCCCCTCCGACGACGACGACGTAGGCGCGGCGCTCCTCGACGAGCGCGGCGATCCACGAGTCGACCACCGACGGGGACGCCTCGGCGCGCTCGGCCAGCTCGTCGGTCGACAGCGGGCCGAGGATGCGCAGCAGGTCGTGCAGCTCGTCGGCGTCGCGAGCCCGACGGCCCTCGGAGAGACGCTGGAGGTCGGACTGGACGTCACGGAGCGCCCCGGGGTCGAGCAGGTCGCGCAGCTCCTCGGCGCCCAGGAGCTCGTGCAGCAGGTCCCGGTCGAGAGCCAGGGCCGCGGCGCGCCGCTCGGCCAACGGCGCGTCGTAGTCGTACATGAACTGGCCGATCCAGCCGAAGAGCAGCGACTGGGCGAACGGCGACGAGCGCGGCGTCTCCACCGCCACCGCCCGGACCTTCCGGGACCGCAGGTCGGACAGGACCTCCCGTAGAGCAGGTAGGTCGAAGACGTCGTTCAGCAGCTCGCGGGTGGTCTCGAGCAGGATGGGGAACTCGGGGTAGGCGGAGGCGACGCGCAGGAGGTCGGCGGCCCGCTGCCGCTGCTGCCACAGCGCGGTGCGCTGGTCCGGCCGTCGGCGGGGCAGGAGCAGCGCCCGGGCCGCGCACTCCCGGAACCGCGACGCGAACAGGGCGGTGTTGGGCAGCTCGCGGATGACGAGGTCGCCGATGTCCTCGGGCTCGACGAGCAGCTCCTCGAGCGGCAGCTCGTCGATGGCCTCGGGCAGCCGCACGGCGATGCCGTCGTCGCTCCACATGAGGTCGATGTCGACCCCCCATCGCTCCTGGAGGCGACCGCGCAGCGCCATCGCCCACGGCGCGTGGACCTGCGCGCCGAACGGGGTGAGCACGCAGACCCGCCAGTCGCCGATCTCGTCGCGGAACCGCTCGACGACGACGGTGCGATCGTCGGGCACCGCGCCCGTGGCCTCGGCCTGCTCGTCGAGGTAGGCGACGAGGTTCTGGGCGGCCAGCTCGTCGAGGCCGTGCCGCTCCCGCAGCTCGGCCATCGCCCGCTCGGCGGGAAGCCCCCGCACGTGGCGCACGAGCTCGCCCATCGCGCGGCCGAGCTCGAGCGGCCGACCGGGGCGATCGCCGTGCCAGAACGGCATCTTGCCGGGCTGACCCGGCGCCGGCGTGACGACGACCCGCTCGTGGGTGATGTCCTCGATGCGCCACGTGGTCGCGCCGAGGAGGAACGTCTCGCCCACCCGGCTCTCGTAGACCATCTCCTCGTCGAGCTCGCCGACGCGGGTGCCCTCGGGCAGGAACACGCCGAACAGGCCGCGGTCGGGGATCGTGCCGCCGCTGGTGACCGCCAGGCGCTGGGCCCCGGCTCGGGCGCGGATCGTGCCCTCGACGCGGTCCCACACGATGCGGGGCCGCAGCTCGGCGAACTCGTCGGAGGGGTAGCGGCCGGCGAGCAGGTCGAGGGTGGCGAACAGCACCTCGTCGGAGAGCTCGGCGAAGGTGGCCGACCGGCGCACGATCCGCGCCAGGTCGTCGACGTGCCAGTCGTCCATCGCCACCATGGCGACGATCTGCTGGGCGAGCACGTCGAGCGTGTTGCGGGGGTAGCGGGTGTGCTCGATCAGCCCCTCGTGCATGCGGCGGACCACGGTGGCCGCCTCGACGAGGTCACCCCGGTGCTTGGGGAAGATGCGGCCCCGGCTCGGCTCGCCCACCTGGTGGCCGGCCCGACCGATGCGCTGCAGGCCACGGGAGACCGCACCGGGGGACTCCACCTGCACGACGAGGTCGACCGCCCCCATGTCGATGCCGAGCTCGAGCGAGCTGGTGGCGACGAGGGCCTTGAGGTCGCCCCGCTTCAGCTCGTCCTCGATGAGGAGGCGCCGCTCGCGCGACAGCGACCCGTGGTGCGCCTTGACCAGCTCGTGCGCCGGTTCGGGCGGGCGGCCGTCCGCCTCCGCGCCGCGGTTCTCGTCGCCCGCCGCCAGCTCGTTGAGGCGGGTGGCGAGGCGCTCGGAGAGTCGCCGGGCGTTGACGAACACGAGCGTGGAGCGGTGCTCCTCGATCAACTCGAGCACCTTCGGGTGGATCGAGGGCCAGATCGATCGGCGCACCGGGGGCGCCGCGGCGGCCGGCCCCCCACCGCCCGGCAGGACCGAGATGTCGGCGGGCCCGTCGATGACCTCGCCGAGGGCGCCCATGTCCTCGACGGGCACGACGACCTCGATGTCGAGCTCCTTGCGGGTTCCGGCGTCGACGATGGTGACCGGGCGCGGGCGACCGTCGTCGCCACGGCCGCCGAGGAAGCGCGCGATCTCGTCCAGGGGTCGCTGGGTGGCGGAGAGGCCGATGCGTTGCGGCGACCGGTCGGTGACCTCCTCGAGCCGCTCGAGCGTGAGGGCCATGTGGCTGCCCCGCTTGGTGGGCGCCAGCGCGTGGATCTCGTCGACGATCACCGTGTCGACCCCGGCGAGCGTCTCGCGGGCCTGCGAGGTGAGCATCAGGTAGAGCGACTCGGGCGTGGTGATGAGGATGTCCGGCGGGTTGCGGACGAGTCGCCGCCGCTCGTCGGCCGGCGTGTCGCCGGTGCGGGTGCCGACCGTGGGTGTGTGGAGCGTGAGGCCGAGTCGCTCGGCGGCCAGGCCGATGCCCACCAGAGGCGCGCGCAGGTTGCGCTCGACGTCGACCGCCAGGGCCCGCAGCGGCGACAGGTAGACGATGCGCGTGCGGCGCTCGGCCTCGGGCACCGGCTCGTTGGCCAGGCGGTCGATGCCCCACAGGAAGGCCGCGAGCGTCTTGCCGGAACCGGTCGGGGCGAGGACGAGCGCGTGCTCGCCGCTGGCGATGGCCGCCCACCCCTCGGTCTGCGCCGCCGTCGGCTCCGGGAAGCTGGTGTCGAACCAGGCGCGTACGGCCGGCGAGAAGCGGTCGAGGCTCACCGGCTCACGCTACCCACGGCCTGTGACAGCCAGCCCTGCCCGTCCCGTTCTCGGTACGGATCCGTTCTCGGTACGGATCTCGACGCTCCTGGTCGAGATCGGTACCAAGATGCGACCGAGGGGCGGGGGCAGCGCGGAAGGGGTGCGGATGAGGGGCCGATGGGTGTCACAGGCCCCCGCCAGGATGGCGACATGCGCCCGACGATCCGACGGGCCATCGCCGAACGGGCCCAGGAACAGTTCGGCCTCGTCACCCGTCCACAGCTCGTCGCCCTCGGCGTCGACCCTGGCCAGGTCCACCGCCTGGTACGGACCTCGCACCTCGAGCGACGCGGCCGTCACACGTTCGCGATCGCCGGGGCACCCCGCTCGTACGAGCAGTCGGTCCTCGCTGCGTGCCTCGACACGGGCGGCGTCGCCTCGCACCGGACGGCGGCCCGGCTCCACCGCCTCGAGGGCTTCCGATCGGTCGAGGTCGTCGAGGTCACCGTCGGCCGCCGCCTCCACCACGCGCCGCTCCCCGACATCACCGTCCACACGTCGACGAACCTGCCGCCCGACGACGTCCTGCGCATCGGAGCGATCCCCGCCGTCAGCGCCGCCCGCACGTTCTTCGGCCTCGCGGCGCTCGTTCCCGACGTCAGCCGCACGAGCCTGCGGACAGCCCTCGACACCGCCGCTCGCGACGGCCTCGTCTCCGACGCATGGCTGTGGTGGCGGCTCGAGCAGCTGAGGTGCCGGGGACGGAACGGCATCGCCGAGATGGAGCTCGCCCTGCGGGAGCGACAGCGCCTCGGACCGACCGAGAGCTGGCTCGAGCGTCGGTTCCTCGAGCTCCTCGAGGGAGCGGGGCTCCCGCTCCCCACCGTGCAGCGTCGCGTGCGCCACCGCGGCAACTCGGTCGCTCGGGTGGACATGTCCTACGACCCGCTCGACCTCGTCATCGAGCTCGACGGACACGCCAGCCACAGCACCAGGGCGCAACGGGACCGGGACGAGCGCCGGCGCAACCGGCTGGTGCTCGCCGGCCTCCGGCTGCTCGTGTTCACGTACGACCACGTCGTCCGGTCGCCGCGCGAGGTCGTCGAGGTGGTCGAGGCCGGGCTCGCTGCGGCGACGGCCGGGCGATCGGCCTGACGCCCGGAGCCATCTGGGTACGGATCCCGACACCCGGTGTCGCGATCCGTACCAAGAACGGGTTGGGGGGTCGGGGCGGGAGGCGAACGGGTCGGGGGGGCGGGTCGGGACGGGTGGGGACGGGTGGGGACGGGTGGGTCGGAACCAGGACGGCGCGTGGCACAGTGTCCGGCGATGGGGATCGACCTGGTGGTGACCGACCTCGACGGCACGTTGTGGGAGACCCAGGACCACCTGCACCCCGACACCGTCGCTGCCGTCGCCGAGCTCGATCGGCGCGGCGTGCCGCTGCTCGTCGCCACCGGGCGACGCCTGGCGTCGACCCGCGCCGGTCTCGCCGGCCTCGGGCTCACGCCCCCGGTCGTGGTGCTCAACGGCGCGCTCGTCGTCGACCTGGCCACCGGCGAGCACATCCACCGCCAGAGCTTCGGCGCCGACGCTGCGGCGAAGGTGCTCGATGCCTTCCTCGGGTTCGGCATCGAGCCGTGCGTCTACGTCGAGCACCCCGACGTCGACGTGTTCGTCAGCGACAACCCGTCGACCCACCCCGAGCACCTGGCGTCCTTCGGCGAGTGGGTCCGCACCGGGGACCTGGCCGAGGTCGTGGCTTCCCACGAGGTGCTCGCCTTCGGGGTGCTCGGCCTCGCGCCGTCGAGCGTCGAAGGGCTCGAGGACGTGCTCGCCCCGATCGCCAACCCGCACGTCTCCGACGAGCGGCAGTTCGGCGGGGGCAGCCTGACGGTGACCGTGGCGCCGCCGCAGCTCTCCAAGTGGGACGGCATCGAGGCGTTCTGCCGCCACCGGGGCATCGACAGCGGCAACGTGCTCGCCATCGGCGACGGCCCCAACGACCTCGAGATGCTCGACGGCGCCCGCGTCGCCGTCGTGATGGCCGACGCCCACCCGGCCGCGCTGGCCCGGGCGGACCACGTGGTCCCTCGGGCCGCGGACGGCGGGTGGGCCCAGCTGCTCACCTACCTCTGAGGCTCACATGCCTCGAGGCGAGTCGCTAGCGGCGCGCCTCGTCCCGGTCGCGCACGTCGATGTCCCGGTCGCGCTCGGCGTCCTCGTCCGTGCGGAGGTGCCGGCCGTCGGCCTCGTCGCGGCCCCAGTCGTGGGTGCGCTCGTCGCCCTCGTCGTGCTGGGTGCCGTAGCGGTCGTCACCACGCTCCTGGTGGGCGACGGCCGACACGATCCACTCACGGGGACGGTCGAGCGGTCGCTCGATGCCGGCGGCCTCGGCCCGGCGGGCGAGGTCGGCGTCGGAGAGCTGCCGCAGCTCCTCCTCGTGGTGGTGGAGGTCACGAGCGGAGTCGCGCTCCACCTCGCCACGCCACGCGCCCGTGGCCCGGCCCCGGTTCTCGATGAAGTCCTTGAACTGCTCGAGGTCCTTGCGGGACCGGTCGGACATGTAGCCACCCCAGTCGGCGACGCTCTCGAGGAAGCCGTCGGGGTCCATCTCCATCTGCAGCATGACCCGGGTGCGGTCGTCGGAGAGGGCGTGGAAGGTGACGACACCGGCGTTCTTCGTGCCGTCGACGGCGGTCCAGGCCACCCTCTGATCCGGGGTCTGCTCGGTGATCTCCGCGGTCCAGGAGCGCTTGATCCCGTAGATCGAGACCGTCCACTCGAGGGTGGTGTCGTCGACCTGGCGCACGTCCTTGACGTGCTTCATGAACAGCGGGAAGTCCTCGAACTGGGTCCACTGGTCGTAGACGGTGCGGACGGGCAGATCGATGTCGACGCTGTGGTTCACGGCGGTTCCTCCTGGTGGGCGAGCGGTCGTCCCTCCCCAGAGGGGACCCGTCCCGCGTACCCGCACCGGACCGGCGCTGAACCACCCTCAGCGTTCCCGCACGACCTCCCGCGCCGGCTTGTCGTCCCGGAGGCCCTGGTAGCGGGGGTGGCGGAGGAGGCCGTCGCCGGTCCACTCCGCGAACCCCACCTGGCAGACGAGGTCGGGCTCGACCCAGTGCACGTCGCGGCGGGGCAGCAGAGGGTGGGGCCGGAACGGCGCGTCCGCACGGGCCCGAGCGCGCAGCTGACGGCCGAGGGCGCGCAGGGTCCTCTCGTCGAAGCCGGTGCCGACCTTCCCGGCGTACACGAGCTCGTCCCCCTCGAAGTGCCCGACGAGGATCGCGCCCAGCTCGCTGCGTGAGCCCCGCGGCTCGGTCCACCCGCCGATGACCAGCTCCTGGCCCGCCTCGCACTTGTGCTTCAGCCAGGCGGTGGACCGGCGCGGCTGGTACGTCGAGTCGATCCGCTTGGCGATGACGCCCTCCCAGCCCTTCGCGCACGCCTCCTCGAAGAGCGCCACCCCGTCACGGCGGTGTGGCGAGAGCCGGATCGGACCTCCGGCGCGCACCGCGGCACGGATGAGCGACTTGCGGCGACGGAGGGGCAGGCCGGTGAGGTCGATGCCGTCGAGGTGCACGATGTCGAAGACGTAGAAGAACACCGGGATGCCCGAGCGGCGCGAGAGCACGGGATCGTGCTGGCCCATCCGCCCCTGGAGTCGCGAGAACGACGTCGTCGGGCCGTCGAACGCCACCACCTCCCCGTCGAGGAGGCAGTCGCTCGCGACCTGGTCGTGGAGCGCGTCGACGATCTCTGGGTACGCGCCGTCGGCCGACTTGTCGGTGCGGGACCGGAGGCGCACGTCGGCGCCCTCGCAGTAGGCGAGGATCCGCTGACCGTCGAGCTTGCGCTCGTACACCCACTCCCCCGTGGCCGGGCCGTCCGGTGCGGTCGGCGCCCTCTTGCTGAGGGTGGCCAGCATGGGGCTGAGGGAGCGGGGCATCGGCGCGGGCCGAAGGCACCTGCGCTCGTCGTCGGTGAGGTCCTCCAGCCAGGTCACGACCCCAGCGTGCCAGGGCCGGACCCGGCCGGAGGGCGACGGCGCCCGCTCGGGCTCAGGGGGCGACCGTGGCCGCCAGCTCGTCGTGGTCCATCTTCGAGCGGCCGGGGATCTGCTGCTCCTTGGCCTTCTCGTCGAGCTCGGCCTTCGTGAGGTCGATCTTGTCGGCGAGCGTCGGCGCGCCGAGCTGCTTCTTCCGCGACTCCAGCTTCTCGGCCATGGAGTCGAGGAACTCGGCGCTCGTCTGCGACCGGACCTCGGGGAACATCTCCGACTCCTCCTCCTCGGCGTGGTGCTCCACGTTCTCGATGAGGACGGTCATCTTGGCGACCCACTCGTCGCTGCCGGGCTCGAGCGCCTTCATCTCCTCCATCAGGACGTCGACGACGTGGTGCTCCTCGATGCCCTCGTCGACGACCTCCTGGAGGTCCTCGGACTCGTCACGCACCTCCGGGTAGAAGATGTCCTCCTCGATGGACGTGTGGACCTCGAGCTCGGTGAAGATCTGCTGGCACAGGTCGGCCATCAGCGCGACGTCCTCGGCCTCCTTGGCCTCCTCGAACCGGGCGAACAACCCGCGCACGCGGTTGTGGTCGGCGGTGAGCAGTGCGAGAGCGTCCATCGTCTCCTCCTGAGGGGGTGTCCGGTCGCGTCGACCGGGTGGCGCCGCCGTCACTACCCCTCGCCCGACGACGGTCAACCCTCGGGGCCAGGCGCTACTCGCGCAGGAAGTCGGGCAGTGGCCGGGCGTGGACGACCGCCAGCCGCTTGGTGGCGCGGGTGAGCGCGACGTACAGCGCGCGGAGGCCCTGTGCCTCGTCCTCGACGATGGCCGCCGGCTCGACGACCACGCTGGCGTCGAGCTCCAGGCCCTTCACGAGGCCGACGGGCACCACGGTGATCTGGGCGTCGAGGCCGTGGCGGGTGGCCCGACCGTGCTCGATGCCGCGGCCGGCGAAGGTGTCGGAGATGGCATCGACCATCGCGAGGGGGCAGATGACCGCGACGCTGCCCTGGCCGACCGCGTCGACCTCCTGGAGGGCGGCATCGACCACGGCGTCGGCCAGCCGGGACGGCTCGTCGACGGCGGCGACGCGAGGCGGGTCGCCGTCCTGGCGGACCGACCGGGGCGGCGTGAGGTCGGGGGCCGCGACCCGCAGGACCCGGGCGGCCATGGCCATGTTCGGGGCCGGGATGCGGTAGCCGACCGTGAGCTCGGCCCGGCGAGGCGGGCGCTTCACGGGCAGCTGCTCGATGACCTCGTCCCAGTCGTCGTGCGCCCACGCACCCGTCGACTGCGCGATGTCGCCGACGATGGTCATCGACCCGTTCAGGGAGCGGCGACCGAGCACGCGCAGCGCCATCGGCGAGAGGTCCTGCGCCTCGTCGACCACGATGTGCCCGTAGGTGCGGACCTCGAGGGGGTCGCCCTTGCGGCGGGGCCCGAGCAGGGAGCGCGCCTCGTCGAGGAGGGGCACGTCGTCGGTGGTCCAGATCACGGCGTCGGCCGCCGTCGACCTCGGTCGGTGCAGCGACCGCCACTCGTCGTCGGAGAGCCCCTCGCCGGTGCGCCGACCACGTGCCTCGCGGCGACGGCGCACGTCGCTCGGCAGCCGTCCGGCGGCGGCGTTGCGGAGCAGCGCCTTGGACCCGAAGAGGTCGTGGAGCAGCTCCGCCGGGGTGAGGAGGGGCCACATCCACTCGAGCGCCTCGCGCATCTCGAGGCTGCCGTGCAGGCGGTCGCGCACGGTGTGGGGCTGGAGGTCCTCGGGACCGCTGGCCGCGAGCGCCTCGTAGACCTGCGACTCGACGAACCGGCGCGCCGGGTTGTGCAGGCGGTACCGCCGCCGGGCCTCGGCGACGATGCGCGCGCTGTCCTCGACCGTCAGCACCAGGCGGGTGAGGCCGAAGCCCACGCGCAGCGGCTCGCGCAGCGCCCGTTCGCGGTCGCGCACCGCCCGGGCGACGACGCCCGTCATCCGCAGGTCGCCCTTCACGCGGGCCGTCAGGCCACGGTCGGAGCCCTGCACCCGCACGTCGTCCACCAGGTCGGCGAGCACGGCGAGCTCGACGCCGGCCTCGCCGAGCGACGGCAGCACCTGCTCGATGTAGCCGAGGAAGAGCCGGTTGGGGCCGACGACGAGGACGCCCTGGCCCTCGAGCGGGAACCGGTGCGTGTAGAGCAGGTAGGCGGCCCGGTGCAGGGCGACGACGGTCTTGCCGGTGCCGGGACCGCCCTGGACGACGAGGATGCCCGGGAGCTCGGAGCGGATGATCTCGTCCTGCTCCGCCTGGATCGTGCCGACGATGTCGCCGAGGCGGCCGGTGCGGGACGTCTCGAGCGCGGCGATGAGGGCGCCGTGCCCGGTGATCGTGGGCCCGTCGCCGTTCACCGCGGCGACGGCGGCGTCGCCGAACAGCTCGTCCTCGATGCCGAGGAGCGTGCGACCCCGGGACGCGAAGTGCCGACGGCGCACGAGCCCGAGCGGCGCGCGCGGCGTGGCCCGGTAGAAGGCCTCCGCGACCGGTGCCCGCCAGTCGACGACGAGCGGCTCGCGCTCGGCGTCCGCCACCGCCACGCGCCCGATGTAGAAGTGGTCGCCTCCGGCCGCGTCCTCGAGGTCGATGCGTCCGAACACCAGCGACGCGTCGCCGACGTGGAGCGCCTGGAGCCGCTGGGCGATGTTGTCGTGGATGACCTCGCGCTCCCAGCGCGCCTGCTCGGTCCCGCCCTTGCCGACCTCGACCATGTCCTTCAGGCGGACGGCGGCGGCGCGACTCGCTTCCAGCGATGCGTACGCCTTGTCGATGTAGGCCTGTTCGGCCTCTAGCTCGGGGTGCGTGGGCGCCATGCTGCTCTTTCGGAGGCCCATGAGGGAGTGGACCAGCCTACCGTCCGCACCGAACATCCCTCACCTCGTGTGGCCGGACCGCGGCCAGGGGAGTGGTCGGACCATGAGCCAGCGAACCGACGACACGGGCCCGCTCCTCGACACCCGTCTGCGGGTGGTGACGTGGAACCTCTGGTGGCGCTTCGGTCCGTGGGAGGAGCGGCAGGCCGCGATCGTCGCCACCCTGCGCCAGCTCGACCCCGACCTCGTCGCCCTCCAGGAGGTCTGGGGACAAGGGGATGAGGAGCAGGCGGCCCGTCTCGCCGCGGCCCTCGGCGGCTACCACCACGTCGCCGCGAGCACCGTCGAGCACGAGGGGGTCCGGTTCGGCAACGCCGTCCTCTCCCGCTGGCCGATCACCTCCCACGAGTGGCGGCCGCTGCCTGCGCCGCCGGACGTGGAGGAGTCCCGCACCGTGCTGCGCGCCGACGTCGACGGACCCCGCGGACCGATCCAGGTGTTCTGCACCCACCTCAACTGGCGCTGGGACCAGAGCGCCGTGCGCCAGGAGCAGGTGAGGGAGATCGCTCGGTTCGTCGCCGACTCCCCACGCCGGACGTTCCCGCCGATCCTGTGCGGGGACCTCAACGCCGCGCCCGAGGCCGACGAGATCCGGATGCTCACCGGGAAGGCCGCCGTCCCCGTCGAGGGCCTCGTGTTCCACGACGCATGGGAGGCCGCCGGCGCGGGCCCCGCCGAGACCGCGTCCCGGGACAACCCCTTCGCCGCCCCCGACCTCGCGGTGGACCGGCGCATCGACTACGTGCTCGTCGGGTGGCCGGCCGAGCGCGGCGCCGGCCTGCCCACGGCCTGCCTCGTCGAGGGCATGCGACCGGTGGACGGCGTGGTGCCCTCCGACCACTACGCCGTCCTCGCCGAGCTGCGCTACTGATCGGCGGGCGCGGCTCCGGCCGCGATGGGGTCGAGGTCGATGGGCGGGGTTAGGTTGGCCGCCGTGACGAGCCGACTGGCCGACTCGGCCTACCTCCGCGCCTGCCGGGGCGAACCCGGCGACAGGGTCCCCGTGTGGTTCCAGCGCCAGGCCGGTCGCTCGCTCCCCGAGTACCGGGCGATCCGGGGCACCGGCTCGATCCTCGACGCCATCGCGCAACCGGATCTGGCCACCGAGATCACGTTGCAGCCCGTGCGCCGCTACGGCGTCGACGCGGCGATCCTCTACTCCGACATCGTCGTGCCCGTGCACGCCATCGGGTTCGGCGTCGACATCAAGCCGGGCGTGGGTCCCGTCGTCGAGCAGCCGTTCCGGTCCGGCGCCGACCTCGAGCGCCTGCGGCCCCTCGACCCCGAGGCCGACACGCCCTACGTGCTCCAGACCGTCCGGAACCTGGTCGGCGAGCTCGACGTGCCCCTGATCGGCTTCGCCGGTGCGCCGTTCACGGTGGCGAGCTACCTGATCGAGGGCGGCCCGAGCCGCAACTACACGGTGACCAAGGCCCTCATGCACGGCGATCCCCAGCTCTTCGGCCGCCTCCTCGACCGGCTCGCCGACCTGGCGATCGCGTCGGTCCGCTCCCAGGTGGAGGCCGGCGCGTCCGCCCTGCAGCTCTTCGACAGCTGGGCGGGTGCGCTGAGCCGCGAGGACTACCGCCGATTCGTGCAGCCCCACACCCGCAAGGTCGTCGACGCCGTCGCCGACCTCGGCGTGCCGCGCGCCCACTTCGGCGTCACCACCGGCGAGCTGCTCGCCGCCATCGCCGAGACCGGTGTCGACGTCGTCGGCGTCGACTGGCGGGTCCCGATCGACGAGGCGCGCCGGCGGATCCCCCGCCCGGTCACGCTCCAGGGCAACCTCGACCCGGGGGTCCTGATGGCCCCGATCGACGTCGTCGAGTCCCAGGTGCGCGCCATCCTCGACCGCAACGCCGGGCACCCGGCGTTCGTGTTCAACCTGGGCCACGGGGTCCTGCCCGAGACCGACCCCGACGTGCTCCACCGCGTGGTCGAGGTCGTCCACGACGAAGGCCGCGCCGACGGACCCGCCGACCCCCGAGGGAGCAGCTGAGCCGATGAGCCCCGACCCGTCCCCGTCCGAGACGCCCCGGCGGGTCGCCGTCGTCGGCGGCGGGGTCGCCGGGCTGACGGCCGCCCGCGACCTGCACCTGGCCGGGCACGAGGTCCACGTGCTCGAGGCCGGTCCCCGCCTCGGCGGCAAGATCCAGACCGGGCCCTTCGCCGACGTCGACCTCGACCTCGGGCCCGACGCCGTCCTCGCCCGCCTGCCGTGGGGCATCGACCTCATGCGCGAGCTCGGCCTCGAGGACCAGCTCGAGCCGCAGCCGCCCGGGTCGGCGTTCATCTGGTCCCGTGGCGCGCTCCACCGCATCCCCGAGGGCAACGTGCTCGGCGTGCCCACCGACCTGGAGGCGCTCGCCGCGTCCGGGGTCGTGTCCCCCGAGGCGGTCGAACGAGCCGCCCTCGACCTGGAGATGCCGGCCGATGCACCCGAGGGCGACGAGTCGGTGGGGTCGCTGATCCGCCGCCGGCTCGGCGACGAGATCCTCGAGCGGCTCGTCGACCCGCTCCTCGGCGGCATCAACGCCGGCGACTCCGATCGCCTGAGCCTCGCCGTCGGCGCGCCGCAGATCGCGGGGGTCGTGCACCGGCACGCGAGCCTCATCGAGGCGCTGCGCGCCCAGCGGGCCGCTGCGCCCACCCCCGATCCGTCCGCCCCGCCGGCGCCGGTCTTCTACACGCTCCGCCACGGGCTCGGGCAGCTGGTCGAGGCGCTCGGCGCGGCGCTGGAGGACGCCGACGTCCGCACCTCGTCCCCGGTCGCGTCGATCGAGCGAGCCGGCGACGCGTGGGTGGTGACGACGGAGGGCGCCGACGCGCTGGAGGTCGACCGGGTCGTCGTCGCGACACCCGCCTTCGTGACCGCCGACCTGCTCCGCCCCACCGCGCCGTCCACCGCCGACCAGCTGGCAGCGATCGAGTACTCCTCGGTCGCCCTCGTCGCGCTCGCCTTCCCCGACGACGCCGCCGGGCGACCGCTCGACGGCACCGGCTACCTCGTCCCCCGGGTCGAGGGCCTGCTCCTCACGGCCGCGTCGTGGGCGAGCAGCAAGTGGCCGCACCTCTCACGGCCCGGGCGGTTCATCGTGCGAGCCTCCGCCGGCCGCCTCGGCGACGAGCGGGCGATGGAGATGGACGACGACGCGCTGGTCGCCGCGATCCTCGACGACCTCCGCACGACGATGGACCTGGCCGGCGAGCCGAGCGAGGTGCGCGTCACCCGCTGGCCGCGGGCCTTCCCGCAGTACACGCCGGGACACCTCGAGCGGGTCGACGCCATCGACGCCACGCTCGCCCGCGAGGCGCCGGGCATCGCGCTCGCCGGCGCGGCCTACCGCGGGGTCGGCATCCCGGCCTGCATCAACTCCGGCCACCAGGCGGCGGCCGAGGTCGCCTGACCTCGCTCAGGCCGCGTCGCGTGCCCGGGCCCGGCGGATGAGCAGGTAGGCGGCGACAGCCACGGCCAGGCAGGCGACCATGGCGACGACGATCGGCGCGGCGTCGGACCCCTCGTCGGACTGGTCGACGATCTGGCCGGACCCCTCCTCGGCGGTCCCCGAGGGGACGTTGACCGAGGTCGTGGTGGGCCCCTCCTCCCCAGCGGTCGTCGTGGTCTCGGCCGGTGCGGCCGCTTCCGCGGTCACCTGCACCGACGCGGTGGCCGGCGGCTCGGTCGACACCACGGCGAGGTTCCACGTGCCCGCCGCGGGCAGCTCCACCCGCGCCGTGTAGACGCCGGGGGCGTCGCCCGGCTCCAGCGTGTCGGACAGGACGGCGCTGTCGCCGCCGGCGACGGCCTCGACGGTGACCGGGCCGAGCTCCTCGGGCTCGACGGCGTGGCCGTCGGCGACGTAGGTGATGCGCACCGGGAACGTGACCTCCAGCCCGGGCCCGACCTCCGGCTCCCCCACCTCGATCGCCCCCTCGCCGCCGTGGGCCTGCGCCGCGCCCGCCGGGACCAGCAGCACGACCACCAGCACGGCCAGCGCCGCACCGACCCGCCGAGCCGTCCCCGCCGGAACCGTCCTCGTGCTCTTCACCGTGCATCTCCTCGTGGCGTCGTGACGGCGGCGACGCTACCGGCCGGCCGATGCCGGCACGGTGCATCCGATCCGCCATCATGTGGCCATGCGCCTCGCCCCGACCCGCCGACTCGCCGCCGTCGTGGCGTGCGCGGGTGCGCTCGTGGCCGGTGGCTGCACCTCGGCGGTGATCGAGGACGGCGCCGCCGATGCCGCCTTCGACGAGGCGCCGGCGGCCACCTCGAGCACCACGGCCGTGCCGCTCCTCGACCACGGCCTCGACGTCGAGATCGAGCGCGCCACCGCCGCGCCCGGCCTCCCGGTCCCCGAGCCCCTCCCGACCGACCCCTACGCCGCGACGCCCGAGGTGGTGCTCGGCCGCGTGTCGATCCCCGCGATCGGGCTCGACGACGAGCTCCACGTCGGCATGACCCTGACCGCGATCAACCGGGGGCCGAGCCACTGGCCCGGCACGGCGCTCCCGGGTCAGGTCGGCAACATGGTCCTCGCCGGGCACCGCACCACCTACAGCCGCCCGTTCCTCGACCTCGACCTCGTCGTCCCGGGCGACGAGATGGTCGTCGAGACCACCGACGGCGAGCGCCACGTCTACGTGGCGATCCACACCGAGGTCGTGCCCGAGGACGCGGTCTGGATCGCCGACCAGACGCCCGAGCGCACGGCGACGACCTTCGCCTGCCACCCCAAGGGGTCCGCACGTGAGCGGATCGTCGTGCGGTGGCGGCTCGTCGAGCCGGCCGGCGCACCGGTCGCCCCACCCGCGTGAGCGAGCGCACGCCGGTCGTCGCCGCCGGGTGCATCGCCGCCGGGGTGTGCCTCGTCGCCGCCATCCCCCCGTGGGGCTGGTGGCCGCTCGCCGTCGTCGGGATCGCGCTGCTCGACCTCCTCGTCGCCGACCAACCCGCCCCGCGCCGGTTCCGCCGGACGTGGCTGACCTGCGCCGTCTGGCTCGGGATCGGCATGGTCTGGATGTGGGACCTCACGCCGCCGGGCTACGTCGTGGCCACGGTCGTCTTCGCCGCGTACTTCGCCGTGGCGGTCGCGGTGTCGCCCGGGGGGCGGGCCCGGCGACTCGCCCTGCCCGCCGCGTTCGTCCTCGCCGAGGCGGTCAGGTGGGCGTGGCCCTTCGGCGGCGTCCCGCTGGCGACGATCCCCCACGGGCAGGTGGCCGGGGTGCTCGGGCCCGTCGTGCGGGTCGCGGGGCCGCTGCTCCTCGTCGCGCTGACCGTCGTCGTCGGCCAGGCGCTGGCCGCGGCGTGGCAGCGCCACGTGCGCGACGCCGCGGCGGGGTCGGCCGTCGTGCTCGTCGTGGTGCTGCTCGCCGGCGTCGCCCCGACGGGCGAGGCGGTCGAGGAGCTGCGCGTCGCGGTCGTCCAGGGCGGCGGCCCCCAGCGGACCCGGGCCGCGCCGGAGGACCGCCAGATCGTCTTCGGCCGCCACCTCGAGGCCTCCGAGGACATCGAGGGGCCGGTCGACCTCATCGTGTGGCCGGAGAACGTGGTGCACATCGGGCTGGGCGAGGACGGGTCGCCCGGCGTCTTCGAGGAGTCGCCCGAGGCGGCGCTGCTCGGGGAGCTGGCGCGTCGCCACGACGCCACCGTCGTCGTGGGGGTGATCGAGTCGCTCGACGCCCGCAGCTTCGCCAACACGGCGTTCGTGATCGACCCGTCGGGCGAGGTCATCGACCGCTACGACAAGGTGCGGCGGGTGCCGTTCGGCGAGATGGTGCCCCTGCGCGACCTCGTCGAGCGGTTCTCCGGGTCCGTCCCGGGCAAGGACGCCCGGATCGGCACCGAGCCCGGGGTCGTCGCCACGCCGGTCGGCGACCTCGCCGTCGCGATCTCGTGGGAGGTGTTCTTCACCGGGCGCGTGCGCGAGGGGGTGCAGCTCGGTGGCGATGCGGTGATCAACCCCACCAACGGGTCGTCGTACTGGTTGACGATCGTGCAGAGCCAGCAGGTCGCGTCGTCGCGGCTCCGAGCCCTGGAGACGGACCGGTGGGTGATCCAGGCCGCGCCGACCGGGTTCTCTGGGCTGATCGCCCCGGACGGGACGGTCGTCGAGCGGACGGGGGTGAGCGAGCGCCGGGTCGTGCACGGCACGATCGAGCGTCGCGAGGGGCTGACGTGGGCCACCCGCCTCGGCGACGCCCCGATGGTGGTCGTGGCGCTGGTGGCCCTGGCGGTGGCGTGGGGGCTGTCGCCCCGCCGATCAACCGAGGTCGATCGTTCGGTCGAGGTGCACTGACTCGAGCATCCGCCGGTCGTGGGTGACGAGGAGCAGCGTGCCGTCGTAGGCGTCGAGCGCCGTCTCGAGCTGCTCGATGGCGTCGAGGTCGAGGTGGTTCGTCGGCTCGTCGAGGACGAGGAGGTTCGTCCCCGCCGCCATCAGGCCGGCGAGGACGACGCGGGTGCGCTCGCCGGGCGAGAGCTGGTCCACCCGCCGGCCCACGTGGTCGGCGCCGAGACCGAACTTGGCGAGGAGCGAGCGGCCCTCGGAGGTCGGGAGCCCGGTGCGGCCGAGGAAGGCGTCGAGGAGCACGGGCGGCGTGCCGTCGCCACCCGCATCGCCACCGGCCGCCGCCTCGAGGCGCTGCTGGTCGAGCTCGCCGACGACCACGCCGGGGCCCATCCACCTCTCCCCGGTCGCGAGCGGCAGGTCGCCGAGGAGCGCCCGGAGGAGGGTGGTCTTGCCGCTGCCGTTGGGGCCGAGGATCGCGACCCGGTCCTGCCAGCCGATCTCGACGTCGATCGGCCCGAGACGGAAGGTGCCCCGTTCGACGACCGCGCGGTCGAGGCGGACGACGACGTCGCCGGCGCGCTGGGTCGGGGCGAGGCTCATGTGGAGCTGCCACCCCTCCCACGGCTTGTCGACGGCATCGAGGCGGTCGATGGCCCGCTGCGTGGCCTTGACCTTCGACGCCTGGTTCTCGCTCGTCTGGGTCCGGTGGTGGCGGATGAACTTGTCGGTCTCGCCGGACCGCTTCACCCGTCCGACGCCCTTGTCGGACCACGCCCGCTGGGTGCGTTGGCGCTCGAGGAGGCGCGACCGCTCGGTCACGTACGCGTCGTGGGCCTCGTACTGCTGGCGGCGGGCCAGGTCACGGGCGGCGACGAACTCGGTCCACCCGCCGGCGTACTCGGTGGCGCGGTGGGAGTGCTCGTGGATCTCGACGATGCGGGTGACGACGCGATCGAGGAAGGCACGGTCGTGGCTGACGACGACCAGGCCGGCGTCGGTGCGGGTGAGGAAGGACTCGAGGAGGTCGAGTCCGGCGAAGTCGAGGTCGTTCGTCGGCTCGTCGAGGAGGAGGACGTCGAAGCGGCTGAGGACGATGGCCGCGAGCGCGGCCCGGGCGGCCTGGCCGCCGCTCAGGGCGCCGACCTCCACCCCGAGGCGGTCGGGCGGGAGGCCGAGCTCGGCGCACACGGTGGCCGCACGGGCCTCGAGGTCGGCGGCGCCGAGCGCCACCACCTCGTCGAGCGCAGCGGCGTACTCGTCGTCGGCGTCAGGCGCGCCGTCGGCCAGACGCTGGGTCGCCCGTGCCAGGCGGTGCTCGGCGGCGCTGACCCCGGTGCGTCGGAAGAGGTAGGCCATGAGCGTCTCGCCGGGGCGAGCGTCGGGCTCCTGGGGCAGGTGGCCGACCGTCGTGGTGGCCGGTGCCCGTCGCACCCGTCCGGCGTCGGGGGCCTCGTCGCCGGCGAGGATGCGCAGCAGGGTCGACTTGCCGACGCCGTTGGGGCCGACGATGCCGATGCGGCTGCCCCGGTCGACCGACAGCGACACGTCGGCGAGGATCGTCTGGCCCCCGTGGTGGCGACCGATCCCCGAGGCGTGCAGCACCCGGCGGACCCTACCGGCCCCATACGCGCCGATTCGACGCCGATTCGGCGCGGATGGGGCGGGTGGGGTCAGAGCTCGAGGAGGAGGGTGACCGGGCCGTCGTTCACCAGGGACACGGCCATGTCGGCGCCGAAGCGGCCCGTGGCGACGCGGGCGCCCAGAGCACGCAGTTCGTCGACGACAGCGGCGACGAGGGGCTCGGCCTGCTCGGGACGGGCGGCGGCGACCCAGCTCGGTCGGCGCCCCTTGCGGGTGTCGCCGTAGAGGGTGAACTGGCTCACCACCAGCACCTCGCCGCCGACGTCGGCCGCCGACAGGTTCATCACGCCCTGCTCGTCGTCGAAGATCCGCAACGTCCAGAGCTTCGAGGCCAACGTGGCGGCGACGGCCCCGTCGTCGGTGTGGGTCACCCCGACGAGCACGCAGAGACCCGGCCCGATGCGACCCAGCTCCTCGCCGCCGACGGTGACCGCCGCCTCGCTGACCCGCTGCACCAGTGCTCGCATCGCCCGGCGACAGTACAGAGCGCGGCGCCGAAAACCGAGAAGCGGCTGCCCGCAGGCAGCCGTCTCTCTGACAGAAGGGAGCGGGAGTCCAAGCCGCTACCTCGATGTTGGGGCCCTCCGGGGAGCGCCCTGTACCTGTACGACGCACGGCGGCGGCCGGAAGTCGCGCAGCAGGCCACGAATGAGCCGTCCGACCTACTGTGCCCCGATCGCCGCCCCCGCATGCCCCGGGCGGCCGCACGTCACTCGGGCAGCACCCGGGGACCGGCGGCCAGCACCGCGGAGTTCGCCAGGTGGCGATGAGCGCCGGCGTCCTCTCGCACCTCCACCGTGGCGGGGTGGAGCCCGGCGACGACGCCCGTCACCGTCCCCTCGGGCAGCGGGATCTCCACCCGGTCACCGGTGCGGAGCACCCGCACCAGGTACCGGCCGGCCGCCACCTCCGCCGCCACGCCCCGGCCGCCGAAACCGACGATCATCGCCGCGGCCGCGGCGAGACCGAACAGCAGGGCGCCCCCGGTGATCTGCAAGAGCGTCGTGTTGACCCCGACCTGGGCGAGGGCGATCACGATCGCCGCCGCGGTCACGAGGGCCCGCACACCGGTCGCCGCCTGGGCCCGCGCCCGCACCGACGACGCGGCGAGCGACTCGCTCACCACGCTGCCCGCCGCCAGGGCGATCGCCCGGCCGGCCACGAGGACCAGCCCGGCGGTGAGGTAGCGGGGCAGAACGTCGACCAACCGGGACGGCACGTCCTCGAACGAGTCGCGGTTCAGCACGGAGATCGCGACGAGGATCCCCGCCACGGTGAAGAAGATGAAGCACGAGATCGCCATCGCCCGGGCGGAGTCCCGGTAGACGGGGTCGTCCCGCCGCCCGCTCGTCAGCACCCGGTGGAGCAGCCCGGCGCCGGCCAGCCCGGCCATCACGCCGATCGCCACGGCGCCGATCGCCACCACCCACACGTCGTCCATCACGTCGCTCCCCGGTCGTCCTCGGCATCATCGTCGCCCGCCGCCGCGGAGGGAACGACCCTCCGGGCCAGTGCGTCCTCGTCCACGAGGGCATCGAGCGTCCGCCAGGGCAGCGTGAACAGCTCGACGAGGGTCGACACCGCCTCCTGGGCACCGAGCCGCAGGCGGACCCGGTCGGTCGTGCGTGGAGCCAGGTCGTCCGGCGGCGCGGTGACGGTCGCCAGCTCGGACCGCACGGTGGCATCGAGGTCGCTCAGCGCGTCGACGCGCTCGAGGCACGCCGCGCACCCCTCCAGGTGCCGCTCGACGCGGCTCGGCCGCCCCGTCTCCAGCCAGCCGACGATCGTCTCGTCGCTCGGGTGCTCGCTCATCGCCTCCACTCCTCCATCGCCCCCTGCAGGACCCGCCGGGCGCGGAACAACCGCGTCTTCACCGTCGGCAGGGGGATCTCCAGCACCTCGGCGATGTCCTCGTAGGTCATCCCCGACAGCTCCCTCATCACCACGACCGAGCGCGACGTCTCGTCCAGGTCGGCCATCGCCTCCCAGAGGGCCTCCATCGCCACCTTGTCGGTGGCCGACTGCCCGGTGCCCGCCCCCGTCGTCGCCACCCCGACCAGGTCGTCGGGGGTCGTGGGGTCGTCGCGCCGGGTGCGCAGCAGCGAGATCGCGGTGTTGCGCGCCACCTTCAGCAGCCACGCCTTCGGGATCTCGCCCCCGTCGAAGTCGGGCAGGGCCCGCCACGCCTTCACCATCGTCTCCTGTACGACGTCGTCGGCGAGCGAAGAGTCGCGCACGACCGAGCGCGCCAGCCGGTAGACGGCGTCGCCGTGGGCGTCGAGCAGGTCGGCCAGCGCCGCCTCCTGCGCGGCGCGGGAGGACCGGCCGCGGTCGCCCGTCCGGGGCCGCTGGCGGGTGCTGCCACGCGTGGGGTCCAGCTCCGGCGGGATGCGCCGCTCCCTCGTTCGTCCGACGACCCGCACCCTAGGTCGCGGTCCTACTTGACCGGCGTACAACAGCCATGGAGGCTGTACGCCTCATGTCGGCCCCTGACCAGCCCCTCCGCATCGCGCTGCTCGCCTACCGGGGCAAGCCCCACGTGGGCGGCCAGGGCGTCTACATCCGCCACTTGTCGAAGGCGCTCGCCGACCTCGGCCACCACGTCGAGGTCCTCGGCGGCCAGCCCTTCCCGGTGCTCGACGAGCGCGTCCCGCTCGTCGAGCTGCCGAGCCTCGACATCTACAACGACCACTTCCCGATGCGGATGCCCGGCATCTGGGAGCTGAAGACGCTCGGCGACGTGGTCGAGGTGGCCGCCTTCTCGAGCGGCACGTTCCCCGAGCCGCTGGCGTTCACGGTCCGGGCCGCCCAGCACCTGCGTCGACGGATCGGCGAGTTCGACCTCGTCCACGACAACCAGTCGCTCGGCTACGGGCTGCTCGCGGTCGAGAAGATGGGTCTGCCGGTCCTCGGCACGATCCACCACCCGATCACCGTCGACCGCCGCCTCGAGATGGAGCACGCCGCCACCCCGTGGCAGCGCTTCTCGAAGGGCCGCTGGTACGCGTTCACCAAGATGCAGACCCGCGTCGCCTCCCGGCTCACCCGCGTCATCACGGTCTCGGAGAACTCCCTCGGCGACATCCACCGGGACCACCAGGTCCCGCTCGAGCGGCTGCACGTGGTCCCCGTCGGCGTCGATCCCGACCTCTTCAAGCCCCTCCCCCACGTCGAGCGCCGCCCGGGCCGCCTCATCACCACCGCGTCGGCCGACGTGACCATGAAGGGCCTGCGCTACCTGCTCGAGGCCCTGGCCAAGCTGCGCGCCGAGCGCGACGTCGACCTCGTCGTCATCGGCCGGCCGAAGCCGGGCGGCCCGTCGGCCCAGACGATCGACGAGCTGGGGCTCACCGACCACGTCGAGTTCGTGACCGGCGTGCCCGACGAGCGCATCGTCGAGCTGTACGCCGAGGCCGAGCTCGCGGTCGTGCCGTCGCTGTACGAGGGCTTCTCGCTCCCCGCCATCGAGGCGATGAGCTGCGGCGTCCCCCTCGTCGCCACCACGGGCGGGGCGCTGCCCGAGGTCACCGGGGCCGCCGGGGAGACGTGCTTCCAGGTCCCGCCCGGCGACGCCGCCGCGCTGGCCCACGAGATCGCGACCGCGCTCGACGACCCCGCGGCCCGGGCGCGCATCGGCGCCGCCGGCCGTGAGCGGGTCATCGAGCGGTGGAGCTGGCGGCACACCGCCGAGCAGACCGTCGAGCAGTACCGGGCGCTCCTCGACGAGTGGCCCGAGGCCAGCCCGTTCCTCGGCCGCCGCCAGACCCGGAGCTGAGCCGTGCTCACCGTCGACTACGACCGCCTCGGCCTCGCCCCGGGCGAGCGGCTCCTCGACCTCGGCGCCGGCTTCGGCCGCCACGCCTTCGAGGGCCTGCGCCGGGGCGCCACGGTCGTGGCGTTCGACTACGCCCTCGACGAGCTCCGCCAGGTCGAGCAGCTGTTCGCCGCCATGGTGGCGGAGGGCGAGGCGCCGGTCGGCGCGTCCGGAGCCAGCGTCCGCGGCGACGCCCACCGGCTGCCGTTCCCCGACGGCGCGTTCGACCGCATCATCGCCTCCGAGGTGCTCGAGCACCTGCCCGACGACGGCACCGCCCTCCGCGAGCTGGCCCGGGTGCTGCGCCCCGGCGGCACGATCGCCGTGACCGTCCCCGCCCGCCTGTCGGAGACGATCTGCTGGAAGCTGTCCGAGGAGTACCACGCCCCGTTCGTCGAGGGCGGCCACCTGCGCATCTACACCGAGTCCGGGATGCGACAGCTGATGGCCGACGCCGGGCTCGAGCCCACCGGCTCGCACAAGGCCCACGCCCTGCACGCGCCCTACTGGTGGCTGAAGTGCGCGGTCGGACCGACCAACGACGAGAACCCGCTCGTGAAGGCGTACCACCGCCTGCTCGTGTGGGACATCACCGACCAGCCGGCGGTCACCCGGGTCGCCGAGCGGCTCCTCAACCCGGTCATCGGCAAGAGCGTCGCCATCTACGCCCGCAAGCCCGTGGAGAGCGCGCGCCGTGCCGCCTGAGGAGATCACCCCGCCCCGCGTCGACGGCGTCGTCACCGCCGACGAGGTGCGCGCCACGGCCGCCGGCATCGCCGAGTGGCAGCTGCCGAACGGGATGATCCCGTGGTTCCCCGGGGGCCACGCCGACGCGTGGAACCACACCGAGGCCGCGATGGCCCTCGCCCGCACCGGGTTCGTCGCCGAGGCCGAGCGGGCCTACGAGTGGCTCCGGTCCACCCAGCGCCCCGACGGCGCCTGGCACCAGTACTACCTCGCCGACTCGATCGAGCAGGACAAGCTCGACGCCAACACGTGCGCCTACGTCGCCGCCGGCGTCCTGCACCACTGGCTCCTCACCCGCGACCGTGGCTTCCTCGAGACCATGTGGGAGGTCGTCGAGCCGGCGATCGACTTCGTCCTCGACCTCCAGACGCCACGCGGCGAGATCACCTGGGCCCGGCACGCCGACGGCACCCCCTGGTCGTTCGCGCTGCTCACCGGCTCGTCGTCGATCTGCCACAGCCTGCGCTGCGCGGTGACCCTGGCCGAGGAGCTCGGCCACGAGCGGCCCGACTGGGAGCTCTCGGCCGCCCAGCTCGCCCACGTGATCGAGCACGAACCCGACGCCTTCGCCCCCAAGCACCGCTGGGCCATGGACTGGTACTACCCGGTGCTCGCCGGCGTGCTGACCGGCGAGCGGGGCCGCGAGCACCTCGCCGCGCGCTACGACACGTTCGTCATGCCCGAGCGCGGCATCCGCTGCGTGTCCGACCGGCCCTGGGTGACCGTGGCCGAGACCTGCGAGTGCACGCTCGCCCACCTCGCGGTCGGCGAGACCGAGAAGGCTCTCGAGATGTTCTCGTGGACCCGCCCGCAGCGCACCGACGACGGTCGCTACTGGACGGGCGTCGTGTACCCCCAGCAGGACACGTTCCCCACCGGCGAACGGAGCACCTACACCGCGGCGGCGGTCGTCCTCGCCGCCGATGCGCTCGACGGCACGGCACCGACCGCCGGCCTCTTCACCGACGGGGCGAGCGTGGCGCCGCTGGTCGACTTCGACCCCGCCTCACGCGACCTCGACGCCGAGGTGCGCGACCCGCGCTGAGGGTCGGCCCGCTAGGTGCCGTCGCCGATCCGGCGCAGGACCCGCAGCGACCCCGTGGCACCGATCTCCTCGAACGCCCCCGAGCCGAGCGCACGCAGGTAGATCTCGTAGGGGGGACGTCCGCCGTCGGCGGGGTCGGGGAACACGTCGTGGATGGCGAGCACGCCGCCGACCCGCACGTGGGGCACCCAGGTCTCGTAGTCGCGGTGAGCGGGTTCGGGCCCGTGGCCCCCGTCGATGAAGAGGAAGCCGAGCGGCGTCGTCCAGAACCGACCGAGCGTAGGTGAATCCGCCACCACTGCGATCACGACGTCCTCGAGCCCGGCGTCGTGCACGGTGCGACGGAACCGGGGCAGCGTGTCCATCCGCCCGACCGCCGGATCGACGAGGTCCGGCTCGTGGTGCTCCCACCCGGCCTGGTTCTCCTCCGAGCCGCGGTGGTGGTCGACCGCGAACAGGACCGTGCCGAGCTCGCGCGCCGCGGCGCCGAGGTAGATCGCCGACTTGCCGCAGTAGCTGCCGATCTCCATCAGGGGCCCGGCTGCGGCGTCGACCGCGGCGTCGTGGAGGGCCAGCCCCTCGTCGGGTGGCATGAAGCCCCGCGCCGCCTCGGCGGCGGCGCGCAGCGCGGGTACGAGCTCAGCCACCGTGGGCGGTGGACGCCTCGTCGGAGGGCACGGCCTCGACGACGACCTCGGAACCGTCCTCGTCGTGGGCGAACATCAGCTTGTCGAGGTACAGGTACTTGCCCACCCAGAGCAGCCCGAACGAGCCGATGTTGGCGGCGCGGATCGCCAGGTGGTGCTCGGTGTAGCGGCCGACGAACGCCACCACGGCCGTCGAGAGCAGCAGGCCGAGCAGGGAGATGCCCCAGAACGGGAGGACCTCCCGCCGCATGCTGTGGCGGCCCGACTTGGCCCACACCCACTGCCGGTTGAGGAGGTAGGCGGGGATGGAGGCCAGGCTGACCGAGACGAAGTTCGACCACGCCGGCGTCCAGTCGAGCACCTGGAGGGTGATCGACAGCAGGATCTGGGTCACGACGATGCCGACGACCGAGACGCTCGCGTACTTCAGTGCGCGCATCCCGTGGGCGCGATGGAGGTCACGCAGCCGTTGCATCGACGTCATACCCATCACGATCGGAGCGTACCGGTCCCGAGTTGAGCCGACGAACGTGCGACGATGGCCCGATGCCCGACCAGCAGGCCGTCGACGACCTGGTCCACCTCCTCGACCTCGAGGCGATCGAGGTCAACATCTTCCGGGGGACCAGTCCCGACGAGGACCGCCAGCGGGTGTTCGGGGGCCAGGTGGCGGCGCAGGCTCTCATGGCCGCGACGCGCACCGTCGACGAGGACCGGAAGGTCCACTCGCTCCACGGCTACTTCCTGCGCCCGGGGGACCCGACCGTGCCGATCCTCTACGAGGTCGACCGGATCCGTGACGGGCGGTCGTTCACGACGCGGCGGGTCGTCGCCATCCAGCACGGCAAGGCGATCTTCAACATGTCGGCCTCCTACCAGGTGGTCGAGGGCGGGCTCGAGCACCAGCTCGAGATGCCCGAGGCGCCGGACCCCGAGACGATCCCCGACTTCCGCAGCCGCATGGCGCCGTGGGCCGAGATGATGGGCGACTGGTTCCACCGACCACGGCCGATCGACATGCGCCACGTCGACTTCGTCGCCCCGGACTCCGACGAGCAGATGCCCCCGATGTCGCGGGTGTGGATGAAGGCGGACGGTCGGCTCCCCGACGACCCGGTCCTGCACACCTGCGTGCTCGCCTACCTGTCGGACATGACCCTGCTCGACACCACGCTGCTCCCCCACGGCCGGTCGGGCTGGGGCGGCGGCGAGATGATGATGGCGAGCCTCGACCACGCCATGTGGTTCCACCGGCCGTTCCGTGCCGACGAGTGGCTGCTCTACAGCCAGGACACGCCGTCGACGTCGAACGCCCGAGGCCTCGCACGCGGGTCGATCTTCACCCACGACGGGCAGCTGGCCGTCTCGGTCGTGCAGGAGGGCCTCATCCGGGTGGTGGGCGGGTGACGCGCCGGCGGCCGCGGTCGCGACGGGCCGCCCTCGCCGTCGTCCTGCCCCTCCTCCTCGGCGCCTGCGCCGGCGACGACGACGGCGACGTCACCGGGCAGACCGCCGTCGTGCCCGACGTGACCACCACGTCCACGACGGGCCCGCCGTCGAGCTCCACCACCGAGACCACCGAGCCCGAACCGCCGAGCTCGGTCGAGGACCTCTCCGGCGCCGCGATCACCCTCACCGAGATCGCCTCGCTCGACGCGCCGACCGCGATGGCGAGCCGCCCGGGGTCCGACGTGCTCTACGTGGCCGAGCGCGGCGGCACGGTGCGTCCCCTCACGCGGACGCCGGTCGACGCCGGCACCCAGATCGAGGTCGGTGAACCGGTCCTCGACGTGGGCACCACCACCGACGGGGAGCGCGGCCTGCTCGGCCTGGCGTTCTCGCCCGACGGCACGCAGCTCTTCCTCAGCTACACCGACACGTCGGGCGACACCCAGCTCGACGTCTACGACGTGGACGGCGACGCCGTGCTCCCCGACTCCCGTCGTCCGGTCTTCGCCACCGGCCAGCCCTACGCCAACCACAACGGCGGCCACGTGGCGTTCGGACCCGACGGCCACCTCTACCTCGGCCTCGGCGACGGCGGCGGGGGCGGCGACCCGCTGCGGACGGCCCAGGACCCGTCGGACGTGCTCGGCTCGATCCTGCGCTTCGACCCCGCGGACCTCGACGCCGCGCCGGAGGTCTGGACGATCGGCGTGCGCAACCCCTGGCGGTACTCGTGGGACCGCGAGACGGGCGACCTCTGGATCGCCGACGTCGGCCAGAACGCGGTCGAGGAGGTCACCGTCGTGCCGGCGAGCGGCGACGAGCCCCCGGGCCGGGGCGCCAACCTCGGCTGGCCGATCTTCGAGGGCAGCCTGCCCTACGACGGCGGCCCGGAGCCCGAGGGCTACGTCGCACCGATCTTCGACTACGAGCACGGGCCGGGCTGCTCGATCACCGGCGGCTACGTCTCCCGGGGCGAGGCGCTGGCCGGGCTGCGAGGGGCGTACCTGTACTCCGACTACTGCGACCCCACGATCCGGGCGCTGCTCGTGCGCGACGGGGTCCTCGTCGACGAGCGCGCCCTCGACGTCGACGTGCCCGGCGGCCAGGTCGCGTCGTTCGCCGAGGGGGCCGACGGCGAGCTCTACGTCCTCTCGCTGGCGGGCGGGATCTACCGCATCGACCCCGCCTGACGGCGGCCTGCCACCTCCGCGACCTGCCACCTCGGCGTCGAATCGACGTCGAATCGACGCCGAGCGGTCAGGTCTCGATGACGAGGCGGCCGTCGGCGTCCCGCGGCAGCGGGCGCACCTCGACGACGGCGGCGGGGTCGAGCGGGCCGTACAGGTGGGGGAAGCTCTCGCCCCGACCAGGCGGGGCCTCGTACCGCAGCTCGACGTCGAGGCGGTCCGGATCGATCACGAGCAGCACCAGCTCCTCGGCGACGTCCTGGTAGTAGCGGTCGGCCACGCCCTGGACCTGCTCGGCCCGGCTGGCGTGGATGAAGCCCTCCTCGGCGAGGGTCCGGTCGACGGTGGACTGCTCGTAGCGGCCGGTCCGGACCGCCTCGTCCCAGAGGGCGCGTCGGGCGATGTGGTAGATCACCGGCCCATCCTGGCCGACCGACGGCTGTCGATAGGGTGCCCTCCATGCGAATCGGACTCAGTGGGGGCGCGTCCAGCGTCGACAAGATGATCGAGCAGGCGAAGCGGGCGGAGGCCGACGGCTTCGCCGCGCTCTGGTACCCGGGCGCCATCGGTGGCGACCCGCTCGTGGCGATGGCCATGGCGGGGCGGGAGACCTCGACGATCGAGCTGGGGACCTCGATCGTGCAGACCTACACGTGCCATCCGGTGCTCCAGGCGAACCGCGCCGCGTCGGTCGCGGCGGC
The DNA here is from genome assembly GCF_009650215.1 of Actinomarinicola tropica. Lineage (GTDB taxonomy): Bacteria > Actinomycetota > Acidimicrobiia > Acidimicrobiales > SKKL01 > Actinomarinicola > Actinomarinicola tropica. The sequence goes on from NZ_CP045851.1 coordinate 3,176,891, forward strand.
CATGGGCCGCGAGGGGTTCACCCTCGGCATCGGCCCGTCGCACCACCCGGTGATCGAGGGCGTCTACGGCATGGACTACGGGCACGCCGGCCGCCACACCGAGGAGTACGTCGAGATCCTCGCGCCGCTCCTGCGCGGCGAGGAGGTCGACGTGCAGGGCGAGGACTGGACGCTGCACGGCGCCGGGCGCGCCGCCCCGCCGACACACCGCGTGCCGCTCCTCGTCGCGGCCCTCGGGCCGCGCCTCCTGCGGGTCGCCGGGGCGATGGCCGACGGCACGGTGCTCTGGATGGGCAACGCCCGCGCCATCGAGTCGCACGTCGCTCCCCGCATCACCCGCGCCGCGGAGTCCGCCGGTCGGCCCGCACCGCGCATCGTCGCCGGGCTCCCCGTCGCGGTCACCGACGACGTCGACGCCGCGCGGGCCGCGGCGGCGGAGCAGTTCGTCGTCTACGGCCAGCTGCCCAACTACCAGCGCATCCTCGAGCACGGCGGGGTCGAGGGTCCGGCCCAGGCCGCGATCGTGGGCGACGAGGAGTCGGTCGCCGCGCAGATCACCGGGCTGTTCGACGCCGGCGCCACGGACGTGTGGGCCGCGATCTTCCCGGTCGGCGACGACCGGGGCGCCTCGCGCGCCCGCACCCGGGCTCTGCTGAAGGACCTCGCCAACGACTGACCCTCGGCCGGCGCGCCGCCGTCGGCACACTCTGTGAAGCAGCGGGGACGGGGGCCGTTCCCCACGCTGCACGGACCGTGCGCTCAGCCCTCGGCGAGGAAGGCCGCGAGGTCGGCCGAGCCGGGGGCGGCGCCGCCGGCGTTGGCCGCCGCCATCCAGCGCTGCAGCCGCTCGTTGATCGGCGTGGCGACGCCGTGCAGGCGCCCGAGCAACGTGATCTCGCCGTTGAGCAGGTCGGTCTCGACCGTGCCCTGACCTCGGGCCAGGCTCTGCCAGGTGGAGCCGCCACCTCGCTCGAGGCCATCGATCGCGCCGATCTGCAGCACGTCGCCCCGCCGCTCCCGGTCCTCCTCCGCCGACGCGTGGTCGATGCCTGCGGCCGCGAACACCTCGCGCCCCTCGGCCCGCGCCGCCCGCGCCACCTCGTCCGCACCGTCCTGCCCCTCGAAGAGGGCCTGCACCGCGTTGCCCAGGTTCATCAGGAGCTTGGCGTGCTTCCACCGCATGATGTCGGGGCGCGGGATCGACTGGAGTCGAGACTCCTCGCACGCCTGGGCGAACGCCTCGTCGGCACCGTCGACACCCGAGGGGTAGCGACCGACGTCGAACATGCCGGCGATCGGGTCGGACCACGCCTGCACCGCGCCGGGTTCGAGGTGGCCGGTCGGGGCCATCACCGTCACGCCGTGGACGTGCGCGAAGCGGCGCAGCGCCTCGCGCTCGTTGGCGACGCCGTTCTGCAGGCAGAAGATCGCCACGCTCGGAGGCGCGGCGAGGCGAAGGTCGTCGAGGGCGCCGACGGTGTCCTGGCCCTTCACGCACAGCAGGACGGCCTCGTCGCCGTGCCACTGCACCTCCCGTGGCGACGCCGCGGCCGGGATCTCGAGCGTGATGCTGCCGCCCGGGGAGTCGACGCGCAGCCCGACGGACTGGATGACCCGCAGGTGCTCGCCGCGTGCGATCAGCGTGACGTCGTGGCCGTGCTCGAAGAGGCGACCGCCGACGACGCCACCGATCGCTCCTGCCCCGTAGACGACGAACCGCACGGCGACCTCCTCCCCGGCCGGCTGGGCGGACCTACTCGGCCCAGGCCTTGACCTTCTCGACCAGGCCGAGCTTGTCGTCGCCCGCCGGGCTGATCCGCAGCTGGGTGACCCCGGCCTCCTTGTAGGCCTGGATGCGGTCGCGGACGCGTCCCTCGTCGCCGACGATGGCGACGGCGTCGAGGTAGTCCTGCGGGATGGCGGCGGCGGCCTCCTCCTTCTTGCCCGACAGGAAGAGGTCCTGGATCTCGGCCGCCTCCTTCTCGTACCCGTACTTCTTGAACGTGTTGTTGTAGAAGTTGCGGTTGCGAGCGCCCATGCCGCCGACGTAGAGGGCGAGCCCCGGCCGGAGCTGGTCCTTCAGCTTCTGCGCGGTGTGCTCGTCGCAGATGGCGACGGTGCTGCCGACGGCGACGTCCATGGGGCCGAGGGCGTCGTCGCGCCGGGCGAAGCCGGCGTCGAGGTCCGGGCCCCACACCTCGCGGGCCTTGTCGGGGTGGAAGATCGTCGGCAGCCAGCCGTCGGCGATCTCCGCGGTCATCTGCACGTTCTTCGGGCCGAGGCTCGCGATGTAGATCGGGATGTCCTCGCGGACCGGGTGGTTGATGATCTTCAGCGGCTTGCCGAGGCCGGTGCCCTGGTCGGGCGGGAGCGGCAGCTCGTACACCTCGCCGTGGTGCTCGACGACCTCGCGCCGCCACACCTTCCGGCAGATCTCGATGACGTCGCGGGTGGCCGCCAGGGGCTTGGTGTACGGCACGCCGTGCCAACCCTCGATCACCTGCGGACCCGAGGCGCCGAGGCCGAGCACGAACCGGCCACCCGACACGGCGTCGAGGCCGGCCGCGGTCATGCCGATCAGCGCCGGGCTGCGTGAGTAGAGCGGGAGGATGCCCGACGCGAGCTCGACGCGCTCGGTGCGCGCGGCGAGGTAGCCGAGGATGCTGACGGCGTCGAAGCTGTACAGCTCCGCCACCCACAGCATGTCGACTCCGGCGCTCTCGAGGTCCGCGGCGCGGTCGCCGGCGGCCTTCGGGTCCCCCGTGTAGCTGATCCCCATTCCGATCTTCATGGGGTCACCCTTGCACAGCCGCGGCACCGTCCGCGCCCCGGCGGGAACCGGAGCGCCCCCGGGCACGTCTGATCCGCCGACGACGACGAAAGGGCGGTCCCATGCGTGCTCGACTCCTCCTGCGGCGATCCGGTCGGCTGGCGGCGGTGCTGCTGGTGGCGACGATGGTCGTCGCAGGCTGCTCTGGCGGCGGCGACGACGAGATGAGCGGCGGTGACGCCGCGACCGACGCGACCGCCGCCCCGTCGGGTGAGGGCGATGCAGGGGGTGACGGTGTCGAGCAGTCCGGCGACGGGGCGACCAACGGCGGAGGCGACGACGAGGCGGCGGACGACGGTGGCGGCGACGGCACCGCGGCCGAGGGTGGTGCGCCGCGGGAGGACCAGGCGGGCTCGGCGGCCGACCCGGTCGTCGTCACGCCCGTCGATCTCGGCCGGTCGATCATCTACACCGCCGCGGTCGAGCTGCAGGCCGACGACGTCACTGCGGCCAGCCGCGAGGCGCAGCAGGCGGTGACCGCGGTCGGCGGCGTCGTGTTCGGGCAGGAGACGACGACCGACCCCCAGCCCCGCACGGTGCTGGTCTTCAAGGTGCCGCCGGAGCGTTTCGGCGAGGCGCTCGACGCTCTGAGCGGCGTGGGGGAGGTCGTCCGCCAAGACGTCACGGCCGACGACGTCACCGAGCGGGTCGTCGACCTCCAGAGCCAGATCTCGAGCACCGAGGTATCGGTCGCCCGCCTGCGGGACCTGCTCGCCGACGCCCCGTCGGTCGAGGCGATCGCCGCCCTCGAGGGCCAGCTCCTCCAGCGCGAGACCGCCCTCGAGCAGATGCGGGGCCAGCTCCGCACCCTCGAGGGCCAGGTGAGCCTGGCGACGATCACCCTCGAGATCTCCCAGCCCGCGGCCGAGCCGCAGATGGACGTCGAGGTCACGGCGTACGCCGGCGACGACGACGGTGCCCGCTGCCCGGGCGACGACGAGCTGACGCTCGACGAGGGCGACGACGGCGTGCTGTGCCTGCGCATCGAGAACCGCGGCAACGTCGACCTGACGGAGATCGAGGTGCGCGACCACCAGCTCGGGCTCGACCCCGATGACGTCACCCTCGTCGACTGGGAGGAGGACGCGGTCCTCGCGCCCGGCGACGTGGTCGTCGCCTGGGGTGCGTTCACCGCCGACCCCGACGAGCGCCCCGCCCCTGACGTCAGCGCCGCCGCCCTCGACGACGCGGGCACCCGCCTCCGGGTCGGCGTCGAGTCGTCGACCACGCCGGTGGACCTGGTGGTCGAGGAGGACGAGTCGCTCCCCGGCTTCGGCGACGCCTTCGGCACCGGCCTGTCGGTGCTCGGCACGGTGTTCGGGATCGTCGTGATGGCCGCCGGCCTCGTCGTCCCGCTCCTGGTGCTGCTCGTGCCGCTCGCCGCCGCCGTGTGGTGGTGGCGGCGCCGGTCGAGCGAGCGCGTCAACGACGAGCCGACGCTGTCGACGACGAGCTGAGCGCGACGGGGACGTCCGCCCCCAGGGGTGCGACCGACACCGGCGTGTACTTGAAGGCCGGGATCTTGCTGATGGGGTCGAGCAACGACGCCGTCAGCCGGTTCACGACCTCCCAGTGGTACGGGACGAAGAGGGTGTCCGGCCGGATCCGCTCGTTGGCGACCCAGTCGAGCACGATCGTTCCCTGCCGGCTCTCGACCTGGACCGGCTGACCCTCCACCAGGTCGAGCGCCGCCGCGGTCGCGGGGTGGACCTCGAGGATCGGGGCCGGAGCCAGGCGCTCGTGCGCCTCGATGCGACGGGTCTGGTTGCGGGAGAGGTAGTGAGCGAGGACTCGTCCCGTGGTGAGCACGAGCGGGTGGCGCTCGTCCACCACCACCGGCGGCGCCTCGGGGACGACGGCGTGGAACCGGGCGCGGCCGTCGGGGTGGGCGAAGCGCTCGGTGTAGAGCTGCGGTGTCCCCGGGTGGTCCTCGGCCGGGCATGGCCAGAACACGCCGCCGTCGTCACGCAGCCGATCCCAGGTGATCCCGGAGTAGTCGATCGGCCCGCCCCTCGACACGGCCCGCATCTCCTCGAACACCTCGGCGCCGGTGAAGAAGCGGAAGTGCTCCCCCGCACCGAGCCGGCGCGCGAGGTTGCGGATGACGTCGATGTCGCCGCGGCGAGCGAGCGGCGGCACCGCCTGATCGACGCGCACGACCCGGCCCTCGATGGTGGTGACCGTGCCGTCCTCCTCGCCGAACGTCGAGCCCGGAAGGACGACCGTGGCGTGCTCCGCCGACTCGGAGAGGAACGGGTCGATGACGACGAGGTGGTCCAGGCGGTCGAGCGTGGCCGGGACACGTCCCGAGTCGGGGGCGGACACCCGCATGTTGGTGCTGATCGACAGCAGGCCCCGGACCTCCCCCCGCTCCACCATGTCGAGGATCTCGATGTAGGTCCGGCCCCGTCCCGGCAGGACCGCCGGGTCGACACCCCAGGCGGCGGCCACCTCGGCGCGGTGCTCGGGCGACTCGATGTCGCGGCCGGCGGGCAGCTGGTTGCAGCGTTGGCCCCACTCGCGGCCGCCCTGGCCGTTGCGCTGGCCGGTCAGCATGTCGATGCCGCAACCGGGCCGACCGACGTGGCCACGGGCGAGCGCGACGTTGATGAGCGACAACACGTTCATCGTCCCCGCCGCCTGCTGCTCGGGACCGCGGGCGTGCAGGTACATCACGCGGTCGGCGCGGCCGATGAGGCGCGCGGCCTCCCGGATGCGGTCCTCGTGCACGCCGGTCACCCGCTCGACCTCGGTGGGCGTCCACGCCATCGCTGCGTCGAGGGCGTCGTCGAACCCCACGGTGCGGTCCCGCACGAACGCCTCGTCGACCCAGCCGTTGCGGGCGATCTCCCGCAGGATCCCGTTGGCCAGGACGGCGTCGGTGGCCGGCGCGAGCGCGAGGTGCAGGTCCTCGTCGGCGACGAACCGCCCGGCGCGGGGGTCGATCACGATGATCCGTCCGCCCTTGCGCCGCACCCGCTCGAGCGCCTTCGGGACCACGACGGGGTACGCCGCCGAGAGGTTGGCCCCCACGACGACGACCACGTCGGCCCGCTCGATCTCCGACAGCGGGGTCATCGCCCGGTCCATCCCGAACGCCATGGTGTTCGCCGCGCCGGCGCTCACCATGCACATCCGGCCGTTGTAGTCGACGTGTCGCGTGCCGAGGGCCAGACGGGCGAGCTTGCCCATCAGGTACACCTTCTCGTTGGTCAGCGAGCCGCCGGAGAGCACGGCGTTGGCGTCGACACCGTGCGCCTCCCGGATGCGCAGGAAGCCCTCGGCCACTCGGTCGAGGGCGGTCTCCCAGTCGGTCTCGACCAGCCGTCCGCCCTCCCGCACGAGGGGCAGGCGCAGGCGGTCGCGGTGGCGGACCTGCTGCCACGCGGCGGCACCCTTCGCGCACAGCGCCCCGCCGGTCAGCGGCGAGCCCTTCCACCGCCCCTGGCCGGTCAGCTCACCGCCCTCGGTCTCGAGCGCCAGACCGCAGTTGAGCGCGCAGTACGGGCAGTGGGTGTGCGTCGACGCCACCGAGATCACCAGCCCACCGGGACGACGACGGGCTGCGGCGAGCGGGCGCCGCGGTCGGCGACCACCCGCTCCGGGACCGCCGGCTCGTCGACCGCGAGCTCCTCGTCGAAGCTCCCCTTCGGTTCGACGAGGAGGAAGGCGGTCGCCGCCAGGGCGACGACGGCGGCGCCGGCGATGAGGAGGAAGAAGACCTGGCTGCTGACGTAGAGCTGGGCGGTGAGGAAGACGACGGCGCCGACGTTCCCGAACGCCCCGGCCAGGCCGGCGACCTGGCCCGAGACCCGCTTCTTCACCAGCGGCACCACGGCGAAGACCGCGCCCTCGCCGGACTGCACGAAGAACGAGCAGCACATGCAGGCGACGACGGCGAGCCACCAGGGCCAGCTCGACCCGACGAGCGCCATCAGCGAGTAGCCCGCGATCAGGCCGACGAGGAGGACCGACAGCGTCCGCGTCCGGCTGCCGAGCAGGTCCGACAGCAGGCCGCCGACCGGACGGGCGACGAGGTTCATGAACGCGAACCCCGACGCCGCCGCGCCGGCGAGCGCCGGGCCGAGGCCCCACGTGTCGGCGAAGAACGACGGGAGCATGGTCACGACGGCGAGCTCCGACCCGAAGGTCGCGAAGTAGGCGATGCAGAGCGCCGCCACCGAGCGGAACGGGTAGCGGTCCTCCTCGGCGTAGGACCGCTGCAGCGCCGGCCGGTTCACCCGGAACACCGCGACCTCCTGCACGAGGAGCAGCGCCACCACGACGACGAAGCTCCCGACGAACACGGCGTCGCTGATGGCGTCGGCGATCCAGATCCGCCAGGCGATGAGGAGCAGCACGGCGTTGATCGGCACGGTGATGGCCGCGAGCCCGGCGACGCCGCCCGGCGAGGTCACCTCGAGCGCACCCTGTCGGCGGGGCCGGGCGTAGGTGACGCCCTCCGGCGTGTCGGTGACGGCCCGCAGGTAGACGAGCCCGTAGGCCGCGGCGACCACCCCGGTGCCGCCGATCGCCCAGCGCCACCCGTCGTCGCCGCCGAGGAGACCGGCGACGACGGGCAGCGAGAACGCCGCGGCGGCGGAGCCGAAGTTCCCCCACCCGCCGTAGACGCCCTCGGCCGTGCCGACCTCCTTCGGCGGGAACCACTCCGACACCATGCGGATGCCGACGACGAAGCCCGCGCCGACGACCGACAGGGCCAGGCGGCTGAACATCAGCGCCTCGAAGCTCTGGGCCAGGGCGAAGGCGGTGTTGGGGACGACGGCGAAGGTGAGGATGCCCGCATAGACCCGACGCGGCCCCCACCGGTCGAGCGCCATGCCGATGAAGAGCCGGGCCGGCACCGTGAGGGCGACGTTGACGAGTCCGATCGTCTTGCGCTGGACGTCGGTGAGCCCCAGCTGATCCTGGATCGTGTTGGCGAACGGGGCGAAGTTGAACCACACCACGAAGCTGAGGAAGAACGCGAACCACGTGAGGTGGAGGACGCGGTGCTTGCCGGTGAAGCTCCACAGGCCGGCGACCCGACGCGCTGCGTCGTGGTGCCGTGCCGTCGCCGGTGCGAGGGTCGATGAGGGGCTCATGGTCGGCATCCAACCGCCGGGCGGTTTCGCTCGGGGTTCGGCGGGGTGAACGCCGCCGCGCACCCGACGCACCCCCGCCGGCCCGTCTCGTGCGCCCGCGCACACCCGCCGCCGCCCGGTGTGAACCCCCGCCCGCGCGCCCGTGGAGGGTCCGGGTCAGAGGGGGCTGAGGCGGTAGCCACGGCGGACGACGGTCTCGATGCCCTCACCGGCGGGACCGAGGCGCTGCCGCAGCCGTCCGATCGTGACCTCGACGACGTGCTCGTCGGCCTCCGTGCCACCCCAGACGGCCCGCAGGAGCGTGCGCTTCGAGTGCACGGCGCCCGGTCGGGCGGCGAGGGCGCTGAGCAGGCCCCGCTCACGCTCGGACAACCGCACCGGATCGCCGCCGTCCACGGTCACCACCCGGCCGTGCAGCCGCACGGCGTGGCCGGCCAGCTCCAACTCGGTGTCACGCCCGCCGAACCACGTCGTCAGGTGCTGCACGAGGGCGCCGAGGCGGGCGCGCGCCGGCTCCTCGACGGGCGCGATGCCGACGTCGCGGGCGTGGGCGCTGCACACCGGGCCCACGCAGAACACGGCCACGTCGCCGCCCAACCGGGCCATCACCTCGTCGACGAGCCCGACCTCGGCGGCGATCTCCAACAGGTTGTCGATCGCCGGGCGGGCGGTGAACGTCACCGCGTCGACCCGACCGTCCACCACGGCCCGCACCAGCCGCACGGCCGGGCCGACGTCGTCGGGCAGCGACCACCGGTAGACGGGCACGGGCACCGGCTCGGCGCCGAGCGCCTCGATGGCCCGGCACAGCTCGGCGCCGAGCGCGCCGTCGAGCTGGACCGCCACCCGAGCCCCGGCGACGTCCTGGGTGGCGAGCTGGGCGACGAGCGCTGCCGACCGGGCGTCGGGGGAGCTCCACGTGACCTCGATCCCGCCGGTGAGGGCGGCCCCCGCCGCCTTCGGTCCGCGGGCGTAGACGGTCGCCCCGAACAGCGCGTCGAGGAGGTCGTCGGCCAGGTGGAGGGCCTCGGCGGCCTCCAGCCACCCGCGCACGCCGATGCCGGTCGTCAGCAGGACGAACTCGGGCGGGCGGGCGATCAGCTCCTTCGTCGCCCGCTCGAGGTCCTCCTCCGGCCCGAGCGGGTGGGTGCGGATGACCGGCCCGTGCAGGCACTCGGCCCCCCGCTGCTCCAGCAGCTGGATCTGCTCGCCGGCGCGCCGGTCGGCGGTCACCCCGATCACGTAGCCCGCCAGTGGTCCGCTCAGCATGCGGGGCATCGTCGCCGTCGGGGGTTTCGGGGACGTTTCGTCCCCTTCACGGCACGATGATGTCGCGGCCGCTCACCGGCTCTCGACGTGCACCACGCCGTCGACGACGTGGGTCCGCCACGTGCGCAAGACCACATCGGGGTCGTCGAGGCACTCCCCGGTGCGGAGGTCGAAGCGCTGCTTGTGGAGCGGCGAGATGACCACGAGCCGCTCCCCGACCGAGCCGACGAGCCCGCGCGCGAGGACCGCGACCCCGGTGAAGGGGTCGACGTGGTCCACGGCGAGCACCTCGTCGCCGCCGGCCCCGGCCGAGCCGCCGACCACGCGGAAGAGCGCCACCCGGACGCCGTCGACCACGACGGCGACCCCGCGCTCAGGGGTCAGCGCGTCGAGGCGGCACGCCTCGACCGATGTGGTGGGGATCGTCGTCGTGCTCACACCTGCACCTCTCGTCTCGTCGGCAGCGGCACCCGCTGGCCCCGCACCTCGGTCCAGCCGGGGTCGTGGACGACCTCCGGCGCGTTGACGAACTCGACGAACCGGGCCCGGCGGGCGGGGTCCTGCAGGGTCGCCTGCCACTCGCACTCGTAGGACCCGACGTGTCGTGCCATGTCCGCCTCGAGCTCCTCGGCGATGCCGAGCACGTCGTCGACCACCACGGCGCGGACGTGGTCGAGGCCGCCGTCCATCTCCTCGATCCAGGCTGCGGTCCGCTGGAGACGATCGGCCGTGCGCACGTAGAACATGAGGAAGCGGTCGATGTAGCGCAGGAGCGTCTCGTCGTCGAGGTCGGCGGCGAGCAGCTCGGCGTGCCGGGGCGCCGTCCCGCCGTTGCCGCCGACGTAGAGGTTCCAGCCGGCCTCGGTGGCGATGACCCCGACGTCCTTCGAGCGAGCTTCGGCGCACTCACGGGCGCACCCGGACACCGCCGCCTTGATCTTGTGCGGCGCGCGCAGCCCGCGGTAGCGGAGCTCGACGTGGATGGCCATCCCGACCGAGTCCTGCACGCCGTAGCGACACCACGTGTCGCCGACGCAGGACTTCACGGTGCGCAGCGCCTTGCCGTAGGCGTGACCGGACTCCATGCCGGCTGCGATCACCCGTTCCCAGATGGCCGGGAGCTGGTCGAGGCGGGCGCCGAACAGGTCGATCCGCTGACCGCCGGTGATCTTCGTGTAGAGCCCGAAATCCTCGGCGATGCGGCCGAGCTCAATGAGCTGCGCCGGGGTGATCTCCCCGCCGGGCACGCGCGGCACGACCGAGTAGGTGCCGTTGCGCTGCATGTTGGCGAGCGCGTGGTCGTTGGTGTCCTGCAGCGAGGCGTGGTCGCCGTCGAGGACGTACCGCCCGGTCAGCGAGGCGAGGATCGACGCCACGACCGGTCGGCAGATCTCGCAGCCGTATCCGGACCCGTGGGCGTCGCGCACCTCGGCCCAGGTCGTGTGCCGGTGGAAGCGGACGAGGTCGTAGAGCTCCTGGCGGGTCAGGTCGAAGTGCTCGCAGAGCCGGCGGTCGACCGTCAGGCCGAGGCGGTCGAGCTCGGCGTGAAGGATGCGGTTGACCGTCGGGACGCACCCGCCGCACCCGGTGCCGGCACCGGTGCACGCACCGACCTCCTTGGCGGTGTGCGCCCCGTCGGCGATCGACCCGCAGATCGCGCCCTTCGTCACCGCGTTGCACGAGCAGATCTGGGCGGCGTCGGGAAGGGCGTCGGGACCGATGGCAGGCGACGCGTCGGCCGAGACGGGCGAGAGGAAGGTGCCGATGTCGGTCGGCGTGGGAACGTCGCCCGAGGCCATGAGGCTGAGGAGGTCGTACCCCTCGGTGTCGCCGACGAGGATGCCGCCGCGCAGCGCGCCCGTCGACGAGTCGACGACGAGGGTGCGGTGCACCTTGCGCACGGGGTCGGAGAGCACGAGGGCCTCGGTGCCCTCCCCGGCCCGGGTCTCGCCGAAGGACGCGAGGGCGACGCCCATGAGCTTGAGCTTGGTCGAGGGCAGCCCCGGGGCGAAGCGTGCCGCCCCCTCGCCCACCAGCCGATCGGCGACGACGCGCGCCATCTCGTAGCCGGGCGCGACGAGACCGTGGACCCTCCCGTCGTGGCAGACGACCTCGCCGATCGCCGACACCGAGGGTGCGCTCGTGCGGCAGAGGTCGTCGACGACGACGCCGCCTCGCTCGCCCACCTCGAGGCCTGCCGCCCGCCCGAGGGCATCCCGGGGCCGCACCCCGGCGGAGACGACCACGAGGTCGACCTCCAGGTCGTCGCCCTCCGCGAATCGCACGGCGCGGATGCCGTCCGGCCCGCCCACCAGCTCGGTGGTCGAGACGCCGCAGTGCACCGCGACACCGAGCTCGTCGAGCCAGCGGCCGAGCATGCGGGCCGCTGGCTCGTCGAGCTGCTGGGGCATGAGGTGCGGCGCCATCTCGAGGACGTGGGTCTCGAGGCCGAGCAGCCTCAGGGCGTTGGCCGCCTCGAGCCCGAGGAGCCCGCCACCGATCACCGCACCGACCCGTCGACTCCCGGCGAGCGCACGGTCGCGGATGGCGACGAGGTCCTCGATCGTCCGGTACACGAAGCACCCGGGCAGGTCGACACCGGGGATCGGGGGCACGAACGGAGTCGAGCCGGTGGCGAGCACGAGCTCGTCGTAGGGCTCCATCGTCCCGTCGTCGAGCCGCACGAACCGGCTCGCTGTGTCGATGTCGACCACGGTGCGACCCACGCGCAGGTCGAGGCGTTCGTCCTCGAGCACCTCGGGGCGGACGAGCGACAGGTCGTGCTCGGTGCGGCCGTCGAACCAGCTGGACAGGGCGACCCGGTCGTAGGCGGGCCGTGGCTCCTCGCCGATCACGACGATCCGCCACCGCCGGTCGACGTCGCCGTCGAGGACGAGGTCGACGAGCTTCTGCCCGACCATGCCGTTGCCGACGACGACCAGGGTGCGAGTTCGGGGTGCGGCCATGAGGTCGAGCCAACCGCGTCGCCGTTGCCCCCGGATCACCGGTGGGTGACGCCCGTGCGACGCTCGCCGCAGCGACGGCACCCGCGGCCGTGATCCGCCTCACGAGCTCGGATCGGCCGTGTGATGTGCGCTCAGTCCGGCGGCGGCGAGAGCCCGATCGGGTTCGGGTACGGCAGCAGGTCCGAGCGCTGCACGGCCGCCGCGATCGGGCGCAGGAGGGCGTCGAGCCGTCGGACGGCGTCGGCGCCGGCACGACGGACGAGCGCGCCAGCCGATTCGTCGGTGCGACGCTCGACCTCCGTGCGGAGGCCGAGGCCCTCGTCGGTGACCGTGCCGTCGGGACGCATGAGCCCCCGGGCGACGAGCGACGCCGACGCGGCGGACCACTCGTCGTCGGGCCACCCCCGCGCCGAGCGCAGGAGGGCAGGGTCCTCGCCGTCGGCGGCCAGCCGGAGCACGTGCGCCGAGCACCCGCCGAGCCCGGCGACGACGAGCGCAGCCACGTGACCGTCGCCGCGGTGCTCGCGCCACAGCGTCGCCCCGTGCCACAGCCGGGCCCACGGGTCGGTCGGCACGGCGACGTCGCGGTTGGCGGCGAACAGCGGACGACCAGCGGGGTCGGCGTCCATCGCGGCGTCGACGAGGAGCGAGCCCGCCTCCTCGGCCGCATCGTCGTCCAGGTCGAACCGCTCGGCCAGCCCCCGCAGGGCGCGCGCCGCGCCGGCGTCGCGAGCCGCCAGCACCTCGGTGGGCGGCGCCATCTCCCAGACCGACGGGAGAGCCCGCGCGACGAACTCGCGGTGGAAGCCGAAGAAGGTGGCCTCGACCACGCCCGGGCCCACCTGCCCCATCGGTGCGGCCCGCCCCGCGAAGTAGCCCCGCCAGAAGCCGCGCACGCCGACGTCCTCGTAGGCCTGACGGGCCTCCGGTGCGAAGTAGGTGACGGCGTGGACGTGCTCGTAGAGCGTCCACAACCGCCGTGCCGCCGCCTCGTCCCGCTCACTCGTCTCGTCCACGGCTCGGACGCTACGCGCCTCGACCGTCCTGCAGGGCCGCGAGCCGATCCTCGATGCGGCGTGCGACGCGCAGGACGTCTTCCAGGTCGAGGTCGGCGGCCGCGAGGCCGGCGCTCGGGGCGTCTCCCGTCACCGCCTGGACCTGGACGAGGACGTCGTCGCGCTGGAACGTCACGACGAACGCCTCGCCGACGACGGCATGGCCCTCCTGCACGAACTCGACCTCGAGACGCGCGGCGACGGCGTCGTCGCCCAGGTCCGGATCGGGAAGGAGGTCGAAGCGCTGCACCGAGGGGATCCCGCTCAGGTCGGTCGTGAACGGCTCCGAGCACGGACCGCGGAGAGCAGCGCGCAACGGCGCGAGGTCGTCGACCCGCCCGGGAGTGTGGTCGGCGTAGCTCTCGTAGGCGAGGTACACGTTCGGGTCGACGTACGTCGTCCCGAGGCTGACGTCGGCGGGCTCGCCCGCAGCGAGCGCCTCCCCGCAGTCGGCCGGATCGGTCACGAAGGCGGTGTCGCCCTCGATCTGCTCGCCGGCGACGAAGTGGTCGGGCAGGTCCTCCGGGCGGAGGAGCACGGTGCGGAGGTCGTCGGCGCTGAGCGGGCGTGGCGGCACGGTGGTTGTCGAGGAGGGCGCGGCCTGCGTGGTGGTGGTCGCAGGCACGCCGGTCGTTGTGGTCACGAGCGAGGAGAGGTCGGCGACCGCGCCCTCCTCGCCGTCGCCGCACCCGACCGACAGGAGGGACGCAGCGACGACGAGCGCCACGATGCGCGCGACGTACGGGCGGGAAGACTGGCGACCTGCGGACACGTCGTGGACCTCGTGGCGGAGACGGACGGTGCGGCAGGAGGGTACCGGTCGCGGCCCGATGCATCACGAGGGGCCCCAGGGGGAACCCTCCCGTCCTCCACGAGCGAGGGAGGGTCACCGATGACACGAGCCATGAGCAGGGGGGCCGGTCGGGAGATGACCGCGGTGCAGACGGCAACGGCCGTCGTCGGCGCGGTGTTCCTCCTCGTCGGCGTCCTCGGGTTCATCCCCGGGATCACGACCGACTACGACACGATGGAGCTCGCCGGCCACGAGTCCGAGGCCATGCTGCTCGGGATCTTCCAGGTCAGCGTCCTCCACAACGTCGTGCACCTGGCCTTCGGCGTCGCCGGCCTGGCGATGTCGCGCTCGATCAGCGGCTCCCGCGCGTTCCTGATCGGCGGAGGCGTCATCTACCTCCTCCTCTTCGTCTACGGCCTGGCGATCGACCACGACAGCGACGCCAACTTCGTGCCGCTCAACACGGCCGACGACTGGCTGCACCTCGGGCTCGGCGTCGGGATGGTCGCCCTGGGGGTCGCCCTGACGGGCAGCGGTCGTCGTCGAATGGAGCACTGATCCGTCCCGACGGGTCCGCGCCTCCGGGACGGCCGACGCCGAGGCCCGGGCGCCCGGGCTCTACGTTGTAGAGCCCGGGCGCCCGCCCGGCCGACCCGGAGGTGCGCCACCCATGATCGACTGGACCGACGAGCAGAAGATGGTGCGCGACGCCGTGCGCCGCTTCGTCGACGAGGAGGTCCGGCCCCACGTCGAGGAGCTCGAGCACGGCGACATGCCGCCCTACGACATCCTCCGCAAGCTCTTCCGCACCTTCGGCATGGACGAGATGGCGCGGGCGTCGTTCGAGAAGCGCATCGCCCGCGAGAAGGCAGCCGCCGCGGGCGAGGCCGTCGATGAGCCCACCGGCGAGCGCAACGGCGATGGCAGCATGACGCTCATCCCGATCGTCGAGCTCTGCCGCGTCTGCCCCGGGATGGTCACCGCGATGGGCGTCTCGATGGGCCTCACGTCCTCGGCGATCATGTCGAAGGGCACCACGGCGCAGAAGGAGCGCTGGGCCCTCGACCTGCTGACGATGGACAAGGTCGGGGCGTGGGCGATCACCGAGCCCGGTTCGGGGTCCGACGCGTTCGGGTCGATGCGCGCCACGGCGCGCCGGGACGGCGACGAGTACGTGCTCAACGGCTCCAAGACGTTCATCACCAACGGGCCCTACGCCGACACGACGGTGTTCATCTGCAAGCTCGACGAGGGCAACCCGCCCGAGGACCGCAAGATCCTCAGCTTCGTGCTCGACCGCGGGATGCCGGGCTTCGAGCAGTCGAAGCCGCTCCGCAAGATGGGCATGCACTCCTCCCCCACGGGCGAGCTGTTCCTCACCGACGTGCGCGTCGGTCGGGATCGGCTCATCGGCGAGACCGAGGACCTCCCCTCGGGCGGCCGCGAGGGAGCCAAGGCCACGTTCCAGCAGGAGCGCTCCGGCGTCGCCGCGATGGCCCTCGGCATCATCGAGGAGTGCCTCGAGCTGAGCGTCCAGTACGCGAAGGACCGGGTCCAGTTCGGCAAGCCGATCGGCGAGTTCCAGCTCATCCAGGACAAGCTCGCCCGCATGGAGGTGGCGCGGCTCAACGTGCAGAACCTCGTGTTCCGCACCATCGAGCTCGGCGCCGTCGGCCGGACCATGACGCTCGCCGAGGCGTCGGCCATGAAGCTCTACGCCGCGCGGGCCGCCACCGAGGTCGCCCTCGAGGCCGTCCAGCTCTTCGGCGGCAACGGCTACATGTCGGAGTTTCGCGTCGAGCAGCTCGCCCGCGACGCGAAGGTCCTGCAGATCTACGCGGGGACCGACGAGATCCAGATCACGCACATCGCCCGGGACCTGCTGTCCCGGTAGAGGTCAGCCGTCGCACTCCTCGCCGACGAAGGCCGACAGCTCGGTCACGGCGGCGAGGGTGTCGGGGGCGCTCGACATCGTGACCCCGCGCTCGGGGTCGGAGGCCGCCTGGTGCAGCAGGGCCAGCTCGGCGTCGAGCCCCTCGACCGCGTCGGTGATGCGCTCGTAGCCGTCGCGGTCGGCGGAGACCGCGGCGGCCATCTGGGCGCGCGAGTCCGGTTCGGCGGCGACGACCCCTGACGTGAGGATCGCGAACCACGTCGCCCGCTCGGTGCGGTCCCCGCCCTGCGTGGTGATCTCCTCGATCCCGGGCGGGATCTCCCGGAGGCTCTCGCATGCCTCTGACTCGCCACCGAGGCACGCCGTCGACCCGAGCGCGACGACGACCGCAGCGGCCACCGCTCGACCTGTTCGTCCCCCGCCGGAGCTCCTCACGCCACCCATTGTGCCGCGACGTCCGGGCGACGAGAACCGTTCTCACCGATGGTGGCGGGCCGGCCACCGTGCGGGCCAGCCGGGCCACGGGAACCACGGCGCCCGCAGTAGCGTCCGATCCGCATGGTTCGCCGATCCGACCGACGCCACCGGCTCCTCGCCGTCGCCGTCGCGCTCGTCGTGCTCGCCACCGGGTGCGGCGACGATGACGACGGCGAGACCGGCTCCGACGCGACGACGACCTCCGCCGCTGCGGCGACGACCACGACCCCGAGCACGGAGGACGACGAGGTGGACGACCAGGAACCCGCCCGCACCGGGCAGTCCGACGCGGCCGTCGCCGACCTCGCGGCCCGGCTCGACGTCGATCCCGCCGACGTCGGGGTGGTGAGCGTCGAGGCGGTCACGTGGAGCGACGCCTCGCTCGGGTGCCCCCAGCCCGGGATGATGTACCCGCAGGTGCTCACCGAGGGGGTGCGGATCATCCTCGAGGTCGACGGACGGCAGTACCGCTACCACGGCGGCGCCACCGGGGACCCGTCGCTCTGCGGCCGACCGGAGGAGCCGCACTCGATCGGATGACACCGACGGGGGCCGCCGCGCCGACGGCGCGACGACCCCCCGGCGTCGGATCGATCAGCCGGTCGCGATCTCGACCAGGGTCAGACCGACGAGGCCGCTCCCGTCGGCGTGGGCCACCACGCCGAGGTACTCGGTGCCGACATCGAGGCCCGACCACTCGACGGTGATCGTGCCGGTCTCCCCCAGCACGGCGGCGGCCGGCGCGTCGACGATCGAGAGGGTTCCCGTCCCCGGCTCGGCGGGCACCGCCCAGCTGCGCACCGCGAGCTCGACCTCCTCGCCGAAGGTCTGCCACCCGTGCACGTACAGCGTGTAGCTGCCGTCGGCCGGACCGGCGAGCTCGATCAGCTCGTTCGTCCCGCCCGACGTGGACTCGGCGACCACCGCCCCGGTCCCGTCCACGAGGAACAGGTCGAGGTCGACGCCCTCCGGCGGATCGACGAGGTCACCCTCGTCGAGGGCCAGGCGGAGGAACGCCACGCCGGCGAGGTCGACGGGCAGGGCGAGGACGCCCTCGGTGTCGGTCGGGTCGAACGTCTGGTCCGGGTCCTGCCCCACCGACCCGGCCAGCAGCTCGGCCGGCACCGGGCCGTGCGCCGACGCCGCGTAGGGGCCGCTGTAGCCGAACGTGATCGGGATCTCGGCCGTCCCCGCGGTGCCCGTCGCCTGCACCGCCTCGGGGGCCTCGAAGAGCGCGGCACGCACCGCGATCGGGCTGCGGACGTCGTAGCCGCCGCCCCGCCACGTGAGCGCCCCGAACCGCCACTCGCCGATCGGCGCGCCCTGGTTGGTGAACGTCACCGAGTAGGTCCCCGTCTCACCGGGGGCCAGCTGGAGCTGGGCCGGCTCGACGTGCACCGCGTACCCGGCGGGCGCCTCGACCTGCGGCGTGTAGGTGACCGACTCGCCGGCCACCGAGGTGACGCGACGGGTCACCGTCTGCGTGCCGGCGACCGACGCGACACCGATCGACGGCACGTTGAGGTCGGTGGCCTGGAGGGGCACGCCGAGGCTCTCGAGGAACGGGCACGCCGCCTGGGGGTCGACGAAGATCGCCGGGTCGGCGTCGCACAGGAAGCCGAGGTAGTCGAGGTAGCCGGCGTCGTAGACGAGGCCGGGGTTGAACGGACTGCCGGCGGCCGTCGGGCGACCGGACGGGTCGACGTGGCCGGCCCCCATGTCGAAGGGATCCGCCGGGGTCGCCCCGTCCTCCTCGACGACGTCCTGGCGGGCGGTCGTCATCAGCGCCGACTTCGCCATCGCCGCCGTCCAGTCCGGGTGGGCCTGGCGCAGGAGGGCGAAGAGCCCCGCGACGTGCGGGCTCGACATCGAGGTGCCGGAGATCGACTGGAACAGCTGACCCGGCGCCCCGATCGTGGGGGTCGGCGTGTTGCCGGCGAGGATGTTCACGCCCGGCGCGGTGACGTCGGGCTTGATGATGTCGGGCGCGATCGGGTTGCTGCCGCGTGAGGAGAAGTCCGCCATCACCGATCCCTGGTCGGGCAGGCGGACGCTCTGGAAGATCATCGCCCGGGACCACCGTCCCCACCGGTCGATGTAGGCCTTGATCTGCAGCCCGGTGGAGTTGTCGACGTGCACGGACGGCACGAAGTGGTTGTCGGTCACGAGCGCCTGGGCGTCGTCCTCGTTGTAGAGGATCATCCCCGCGCCACCCGCGTCGGCGACGGCCTGGCTCTTGGCGACGCGGGCCACCGCGCCGCGGGCGCACAGGACGATGGCGCCGGTGACCTGCCCCTGGAAGCCGACCGCCGGGTCGCACAGCGCGTTGCCGAGGTCCTCGGCGTCGACGAGCGCGAGCCGACCTGGCGTGCCCGGGGTGACGCTGGCCCCGAAGGTCAGGTTGAACGTCCCGAACCAGAGCAGCGCGCCGAACGTGCGGTCCTGGGTGCTCGCGCCGACCGAGGTCACCCACGGCACGGTCGCCGGGCCGCCCATCGTCTCGGGACCGGGGCCGTCGTTCCCCGCCGAGGTGGCGACCCAGACGTTGGCGTCGGCCGCGGCGAGGAACGCCATGTCGGCGGGGTCGGTGAGCGACGCGCCGCCACCGATCGAGTAGTTGATGACATCGACCCCGTCGATGACCGCCTGCTCGATCGCGGCGACCAGGTCGGAGGTGACGCAGCCGAGCTCGCCGCACGCGGAGTAGGCGACGACCCGCGCACGGGGCGCCACGCCGGTCACGGTGCCACGCCGCAACCCGAAGATCTCGGCCCGCACGTCGGCGTTGCCGGCGGCGGTGGAGGCGGTGTGGGTGCCGTGACCGTCGTAGTCCCGGGCCGAGTCGTAGACCTCGGGGCCGATCGCCTGCTTGTAGGTGATCCGCATGTCGTAGGCGCCGAGGAGCTTCTGGTTGCAGTCGAACGGCGCGTCCTGCGGGTTGTGCTCGGTGGCGCCGACGTCGCACGCCAGGTCCTCGAAGCCGGGCAGCGGGGCGTAGCTGCCGTCGTCGGCGAACGACGGGTGCTCGGGCCAGATGCCGCTGTCGATGACGCCGACGACGACGTCCTCGCCCGTGTAGCCGCTGGCGTAGACGCCGCGGCGACCCTCGAGGCCGAGGAAGTCCGTCGAGTTGTCGGTGGTCAGCTGGCGGAGCGTGTTCGGCACGACCCGGGCGACCTGGGGCTGGCGCTCGAGGGCGACGACCTGGTCCTCCGACAGCTGGGCCTCGAAGCCGTTGAGCGCGTAGGTGTAGGTCTGCCCGACGGCGGCGTCGGCGACGCCGGCCGCCGCCTGGGCGTCGTCCTGCTCGTCGGCCAGGTGGTCGACGTAGGCCTGCACCTCGGGGGCGTCGGGGTCGAGCTCCTCGCCCGGCGCCGGGTCGGTGGCGGCGAGGCCGGCGACGTCGCCGGAGTAGCTGGCCGCGGGGTCGGCGGCCATGAGCACGATGAACGACCCGGTCGGGACCGGGGACTGGGCGGCGGCGGGCACCGCCGCGGGACCGAGCAGCCCCGGAAGTGCGAGGGCGGCGAGCGCGAGGGCGCGCCGACGCCACGCGCCGGGACGGGAGCGAGCGGCCATGGATCCTCCTGGGAGTTGGACCTGTCGTGGCGGCAGGCCCGACCGCCCACTCCCGGTCCCGCCGGCCGGAAGGATAGGCCGCTCGACGTGACGGATGCCACAGGTCGTCGTTGTGCCGACGCTCTGCGTGGCGACCGCTCACCGTCGCCGAGAGGACGTCAGCGGCGGGCGCGACCCCGGAGCCGGTGCACGAGGGCACGGGTGCGGGTGGCGGTCCGGCGCGCCTGGCGCACCGGGGCGTGGGGGAGGGCCGAGAAGGCGAGGTCACGGCTGTGGTCCCGCACGTGGAAGAGGGAGATGGGCTCGGACATGTCGGGGACTCCTGCGGGGAGGGTTACTTGATCGATCCAGTGGACCGCTCCCTCACGGTAACTGCATCGATTCAGAACTAGGGTGCCCGCACGTCGCCCGACCGGAGGTCATGTGTCACAGCGCGTCACCCTGCAGACGCTGGCCGATCGCCTCGGCGTCTCCCGCACGACGGTCTCGAACGCCTGGTCCCGTCCCGACCAGCTGTCGACCGAGGTCCGCGAGCGGATCCTCGCCCTCGCCGACGAGCTCGGCTACCCCGGCCCCGACCCCGCGGCGCGGGGCCTCCGGCGCGGTCGCGCCGACGCCATCGGGCTCCTGCTGACCGAGACCCTCGAGTACGCGTTCGGCGACCCCCACGCCCACGAGCTCCTGCGGGGGGTCGCCGCCGCGATCGAGGAGGCCGACATCGGGCTCCTCGTCGTGCCCCTCCCGCCCCAGCGGCTGGTCGGCGACGCCCTGCGGAGCGCGGTGATCGACGGGTGCCTCGTGTACTCGATGCCCGAGGACCACCCGGCGCTCGACGTCCTCGTACGGCGGGGCATCCCACTGGTGACGATCGACGGGCCGCGGCTGCCGGGCGTGCCGTTCGTCGGCATCGACGACCGGGGCGCGTCGCGGGAGCTGGCCGAGCTGGTCGTCTCCTACGGGCACCGGCACGTGCTGGTCCTGTCGATCCGCACGATCGACGACCTCTACGACGGACCCATCGACCGTGAGCGCCTGTCGCGCAGCGTCTACCTGAACTCCCGCGAGCGCATCGCCGGGACCTTCGAGGCCACCGACGCCGCCGGCGTGCCCCGCGACGGCATCGTGCTGCACGAGGTGAGCCGCAACCACCGCAGCGCCGCCCAGGAGGTCGTCGCACGTGCGCTCGCCGCCGACCGACCACCCACCGCGATCATCGCCCTGTCCGACGAGCTCGCCGCCGGCGCCCTCGACGCCGCGACGGCCGCCGGCCGGGTGCCCGGCGGCGACATCACCATCGTCGGCTTCGACGACCAGGAGAGCGCCGCGCACCTGAACCTCACGACCGTGCGCCAGTCCGCCTACGACAAGGGGTACCGGGCGGCGGCCCAGCTCGTCGGCGGAGGCCCGAGCGGCGACATCGTCCTCCCCCACGAGCTCGTGCGCCGAGGATCCGTCGGGCCGGTCCCGTCCTGACCCCCCTGTTGCGGTGAAGCTCCTATAGATGTCAAGCGGCGTTCTGGGTGAGCCAGGTGGCGGCTCGGGTGGCGAGGTCGTTGTTGAAGTCGAGACCTCGTTCGAGGCGTGAGAGCCGGATGGGGGCGATGTCGAGGGTGTTGGCGAGGGCGGTGAGGGTGATGCCGGCTTGGAGGCGTCGTTGGCGGATGTCGTGTCCGGTGGGGACCGCTGGCGGTCGGGTGACGACGTTGAAGATCTCGCGGGCGACGTAGCGCTTGAGGCAGCGCATGATCTCGAGGCGGGTCTTGCCCTCGGCGGTGCGGCGGGCGACGTAGGCGCGTGTCGGTGCGTGGTGGCGCATGCGGACCAGGACGATGGTGTAGAGGGCGTTGTTCGCTCGCCGGTCGCCGCCGGGGTTGAGCCGGTGGCGGGTGGTCTTGCCGCTCGATGCGGGGATGGGGCAGGCGGCGCAGAGCTTGGCGAACGCGGCTTCGCTGCTGATCCGTTCGGGGTTGTCGCCGAGGGCGGCGAGGAGCTGGGCGGCGACGTGGGGGCCGACGCCGAAGGTTCCGGCGAGCGCCGGGGCGGCTTGGCCGGTGAGGGTGTTCATGCGGGCTTCGAGGTCGTTGATCTGCTGGTCGAGGAACGTGATCTTGCGGGCGAGGGTCTTGAGCGCGAACCGGACCTGGGCCTCGACGATGTCGTCGTGGTCGCGGAAGCGGCGGGCGAGCTCGAGCTGTCGGGAGAAGGAGAGCCCGGCGAGGTGTTCTCGCAGGTCGGCGGGGGCGGTGACGAGCAGAGCCTTGAACTGGTTGATCGCCCGGGTGCGGTCGCGGGTGGCGCCGTGGCAGACGATCTCGAGCGCCCGGATCGCTTCAACGGGCCCGTCCCCGGACTTCGGCGTGCCAGTGGCCCGGCCCGAGAGCACCGCCCGAGCGGCGGCCTGGGCGTCGATGGGGTCGGATTTGCCTTCCTGCCGGCGGGTCTTGCGGTCGGGCCGGTCGACCTCGATCACCCCGACGCCGGCGGCGGTCAGGTGCCGGGACAGTCCCGCACCCCAGGATCCGGTCGACTCGACCCCGACCGCGTCAACCTCGCCGTGGCCGGCCAACCAGGCGGGCAACGCCGCGTAACCGGCCCGCTCGGCGGGGAAGGACTCGACGCCGAGGCATCGGCCCGTCGCGCTGTCGAGAACGGCAGCGACATGGACATCGCCGTGGGTGTCGACCCCACCGGTGACACGGCGGGCTGGGGCTGTCATCATCGTCTTCGATCCCTTCGGTTCGGTCACACGAGGCGGAGGGATCACCGACCGGGAGGACAAGACAGTCACGAGTCTGCGCGAACAGGCTCCTATGAGGTCACTCCGAACGGCCGAGAATCCCGAGGTGGTGGTCCCGCCAGGACAGGCCGACGCTTCATCACAAGGACACGACGGTCAGTCACACACCAGGGTCAGACCCGAACAGCGGGGCCACCACCGGGGAGTCTCCTCCACGCCGTTCCGGACCGGCAGAACGATCATGACTGTCACACCCCGGGCGTACGATCCGCGACGTGACCAGCACCAGCGCCACGACGGCGGCCCGCGGGGACAGGGCCGAGCTCGAGCGCGAGATCGAGTCCCACCGCCGCGAGCTCACCGGCTACTGCTACCGCATGCTCGGCTCCAGCTTCGAGGCCGAGGACGCCGTGCAGGAGGTCATGGTCCGCGCCTGGCGATCGCTCGACTCCTGGGAGGGCCGCTCCTCGCTGCGGTCCTGGCTCTACCGCATCGCCCACAACGTCTGCATCGACATGCTGCGGGGACCTCAGCGCCGCGCCCGTCCGGTCGATCTCGGCCCGCCGGGCCGCGCCGACGCCGAGCTCGCCCCGCCGACGCCGGAGTCGGAGTGGATCACCCCGATGCGCGACGACCGCATCCTCCCACCCGACGGCGACCCCGCCGACCTCGCCGCGGCCCGGGACTCCGTCCGCCTGGCGTTCGTCGCCGCGCTGCAGCAC
Source organism: Actinomarinicola tropica (assembly GCF_009650215.1). GTDB lineage: Bacteria > Actinomycetota > Acidimicrobiia > Acidimicrobiales > SKKL01 > Actinomarinicola > Actinomarinicola tropica. The sequence goes on from NZ_CP045851.1 coordinate 3,200,318, forward strand.
CTCCCGCCCCGCCAGCGAGCCGTGCTCATCCTGCGCGAGGTGCTCCGCTGGCAGGCGACGGAGGTCGCCGAGCTGCTCGACACGACGGTCGCCTCGGTCAACAGCGCGCTGCAGCGGGCGCGCGCCACCCTCGCCGAGGCCGACGTCGAGGCCGCGCCGGCGCTCGACGACGACCACGAGGCGCTCCTCGCCCAGTACGTCGACGCCTTCGAGCGCTACGACGTCGGGTCGCTCGTCTCCCTGCTCCGCGACGACGTGCGGTTCTCCATGCCCCCTTTCCCGCTGTGGATCCAGGGACCGGACGAGGTGGCCACGTTCCTCATGGGCCACGGCATCGGCTGCAAGGGGTCGCGCACCATCGTCACCACGCCGGCCAACGGCTGCCCCGTCGTCGCGGCGTACAAGCCCGACCCCGACGGCGGCTTCACGCCGTGGGCGCTGCACCTCCTCGAGATCTCAGGGGGACGGATCGCGTCGTGGACCAACTTCGTCGGCCCCGAGCACTTCGCGGCCTTCGGTCTGCCGCCGCGGCTCGACTGACGGGTCGGACAGGAGCACCTCGTCGAGTCCGCTGAGCTCGATCACCCGCCGCAAGGTCGGGCAGGGTTCGGCGTAGCCGACGCCGATCCCGAGCCGGGCGGCGGCGAGCTGCAGCCGCGCCATGCGATCGAGCAGGTCGAGGTCCGGACGCAGGCTGTGGAGGCGGGCGACGACGACGCGCCGCCTCCCGTCGTCGGCGACGACGGTGATGCGCGCCCCCGGCGGCAGTGGCAGTCCCATGCGGTGCTGACCGGGCGACCGGCGGGGACTCATCGGTGGCGGCCGACCCTGCATCGATGAGTCGGATCGGCCCCGGCCGTCGGCACCCCCATGGACACGACCACGTCACCCACCCCCGAGACGCGCCTCGACCCCCGCTTCAGCTCCCCCGGTGCGGCGCCGCGCGACTGGCAGGAGGCGCTCGGCATCATCCTCGACGCCGGCGTGAGCTGGCTGTCGACGGTGCGTGCCGACGGACGCCCGCACGTCACCCCGCTGATCGCTGTCTGGCACGACGCCGCGCTGCACTTCTGCACCGGCACCGAGGAGCAGAAGCGCCGCAACCTCGACCACGAGCCCCGCTGCGTGCTGACGACTGGCTGCAACCGGTTCGACGAGGGGCTCGACGTCGTCGTCGAGGGCACCGCCGAGCGGGTGGTCGACGACGTCGTGCTGCACGTCCTGGCCGACGCCTGGGTCGCCCAACACGGTGAGCACTGGCGGTTCGCCGTCCGAGACGGGTCGTTCTGGAACGACGTCGGCGGCGAGGCCCACGTGTTCCGCGTCCGCCCCACGACCGCCTTCGGCTTCGGCAAGGGCGAGCCGTTCTCGATGACCCGCTGGCGCTTCGACGCCTGACCGAGCCGGCGCGAGGTCCCGCCGATGTCGTGCTCCGGGTCCCACCAGGTCGGGACCTTCGGCCCCTGATCCGACCCCGTCGCATCCGTAGTTTCACCTTCAAGAGATGCAACAGCGGGTCAACGGGACCCGAACACGAGGAGCCCACCATGGCGATGACCGACACCCCGACCACCACCAGCAGCGACGCACCGGTCCTCACCTTCAAGCGCCGCACGATCGACAGCTTCCTCATCAGCCTCGGCGTCGTGGCGACGGTGGTCCTCGTCGTCGCCGGTGCGCTCCTCAACTGGGGCGCCAGCTTCTCCGACGACTACGTCTACGACGAGCTGTCGTCGCAGAACATCACCTTCCCGCCGGCCGAGGCGCTCGAGGCCGAGGGCCGCGACGACCTGATGAAGTTCGCCGGCGTCCAGGTCACCACCGGCGAGCACGCCGAGGCCTACGCCAGCTACATCGACGGCCACCTCCAGGAGACGGCCGGCGGCATGACCTACGCCGAGCTCGGCACGCCCGAGCGTGCGGCCCGTGGCGCCCTCGAGACCGCCATCGCCGACGGCGCCGACGACGCCACCATCGCCGACCTCCAGGCCGAGCTGGACGAGGTCTCCGGCCAGCGCAACACCCTCTTCAAGGGCGAGACCCTGCGTGGCCTGCTGCTCTCGGCCTTCGCCTGGAGCACGGTCGGCCAGATCGCCGGCTACGCCGCCCTCGGTGCCTTCATCGCCGCCGGTGTGATGGCCGTCCTGGTCGTCCTCGGCCTGCGGCACCATCACAAGGTCGTGGTGATGGAGAGCTGAGACCCGCCCCTCTGCGGGGCAGCTGGGTCGGCTCCTCCCGCTGACCCGCACGAGGCAGCCACCTCCACGGTGGCTGCCTCGCTCGCGTCCGGGGCTAGACCTCGACGATGCGGTGGGAGACCACTCGACCGCCCTCGAGGTCGAGCAGGCCGTAGGTGTGGCGCGGCTGTCGGCGGCGCTCGGTCGGGCTCCCGGGGTTGAAGAGCAGCTGGCCGTCGACGCCCTCCCCGGCGAAGGGGATGTGGCTGTGCCCGTAGACGACGACGTCGGCGTCGGGGAAGCGGCGCCGCATGCGTGCCGGGCGGCCGGCGGTCGGCCCCGAGTCGTGGATCATCCCGAGCGCGACGCCGCCGAGCTCGAGGTCGAGCACCTCCGGCAGCTCCCCGTGCAGCGACGTGTCGTTGTTGCCCAGCACCGCGTGGACCGGCGCTCGGTCGGCGAGGGCGTCGAGCAGGTCGCGGGTCACGACGTCGCCGGCGTGGAGGATGACGTCGGCCTCGGCCGCCGCGCCCCACACGGCCTCGGGGAGGTCGCGGCCCAGACCCGGCCGCATGTGGGTGTCGGAGATCACCAGGACGCGCATCGCACCCAGTCTGCCGGCGCGCCACCGTCACCGGGTTGCTCCGCCGTGCTCGCCCGTTCTCGGTACGCGCGCCTCTCGGTACCCACGCGTTCTCGGTACGCACGCCTTCTCGGTACGCACGGTTCTTGGTACGCATCGCGACACCAGCCGTCGCGATCCGTACCGAGAACCGCAAACGCCCGCGGTCAGGGGACGGGCACGGCGATCAGTCGAACGTCAGGCCCTTGAACCGGCCGCTGGTGCGCCAGTCGTCGAGGTAGGCGAAGTAGGCCATCGCGCCGTGCGGGTAGCCGACGTTGTCCCGGGCGTGCGGCGGCGGCTCCTGGCCCTCGTTGTTGTAGTAACCCGGCGTGCAGTCGGGTGAGCCGATGACGCCACGCCCCGGGCCGGTGCGCAGCAGCTCGATCCACGCCTGCTCCGCCTCCTCGGTGACCTCCACGCGAGACGCCCCCGTGTCGAGTGCGTGCCGCACGATCGCCGCGATCGTCGTGCCGGACTCGGTGAGGTTGTGCGGCACGTTGGAGATGAGGTTCGCCCCCTGCGTGGGCTGGACGATGAACAGGTTGGGGAACCCGTGGACGTGGATGCCGTGGAGCGTCCGCATGCCGTTCGCCCAGTACTCCGACAGGCGCACGCCGTCGCGCCCGACCGGGTCGTACCCGGCCCGCTCGGTGTACGCAGAGCCCACCTCGAAGCCCGAGGCGTAGATGAGGCAGTCGAGCTCGTGCTCCACCTCACCGACGACGACGCCGCGTTCGGTGATCCGATCGACGCCCCGCCCATCGGTGTCGACCAGGCGGACGTTCGGGCGGTTGAACGCCTGGAGGTACTCGTCGTGGAAGCACGGCCGCTTGCAGAGCTGCCGATACCAGGCCTTCAGCTTCTGGGCGGTGGCGGGGTCCTCGACCACGGCGTCGACGCGCGCCCGGATCTCCTCCATCTTCTCGAAGTCGGCGTCCTCGAGCGCCGCCATCATCCCCTCGGCGGTCATCTCCTCCGGCGGGAGGGAGAGGACGCGCGACCGCATGCGGCGGGCGAGGTCGGTCCAGCCGTCCTGGACCAGATCCTCGTCGGCCATGGCCCCGGTCTGGTTGGCGGTGAAGTTCTCGAGCCAGCGCTTCTGCCAGCCGGGGGTCGCGATCTCGGCGAACCAGTCGGGGTCGATCGGGTGGTTGGCGCGGACGTCGACCGACGACGGGGTCCTCTGGAACACGACGAGCTCGGCGGCCGAGCGGGCCAGGTGGGGCACGCACTGCACCGACGTCGCGCCGGTGCCGATGATCCCGACCCTCTTGTCGGCCAGACCGTCCATCAGGTCCCCGTCGGGCGACCCGCCCGTGTAGTCGTAGTCCCACCGGCTGGTGTGGAACGAGTGACCACGGAAGTCCTCGATGCCGGGGATGCCGGGAAGCTTCGGGACGTGAAGCGGTCCGGTGCCCATGGCGAGGAACGTCGCCGTGAACTCGTCGCCCTGGTTCGTGCGCACCAGCCACGCGCACCGGTCGTCGTGCCACTCGAGCGCGGTGACCTCGGTGTGGAACAGCGCGTGGTCGTAGAGGTCGTAGTGCCGGGCGATGCGCTGGCAGTGCTCGAGGATCTCCGGCGCGTGGGCGTACTTCTCCGACGGCATGTGGCCGGTCTCCTCGAGGAGCGGCATGTAGACCATCGAGGCCGTGTCGCACTGGGCGCCTGGGTAGCGGTTCCAATACCAGGTGCCGCCGACGTCGCCGCCCTTCTCGACGAGGCGCACGTCGTCGATGCCCGCCTCGCGCAGCCGAGCGCCGGTGACGAGTCCGGCGAACCCGGCGCCGATGAACGCCACCGTGACGTGGTCGTGCACCGGTTCCCGCTCGACGAAGGGCGTGTAGGGGTCCTCGGCGTAGTGGGACAGCTGGCCCTCGAGCCGCAGGTACTGGGCGTTGCCGTCGGCCCGTAGGCGCTTGTCCCGCTCCTCGGCGTACCGCCGCTTCAGCGCGTCCTTGTCGATCGCGGTGGTCACCGTCGCTCCCCCGTCCTGCGTCCCCCGTCGCCCCGTGGCGACCGCCCCATCATGCCCGGCGGGATCTGCGAGCGCCGATCGCGTACGCCTGCGAGCCTGGCCCGGTGGACGACCTCCCCCCGGCGGTGCGCAACAAGGCGCTCTCGCTCGATGCGCAGCGGTGGCTCGACGAGCTGCCCGACGTCGTCGCCTCGCTCGTCGCCGACTGGGGCCTGACGCTCGGCCCGAGCTTCGTCGACGGGACGGAGAGCTACGTCGTCGCCGTCGACCTCGTCGACGGGACGCCGGCGGTGTTGAAGGTGCTGCTGCCGCGCGATGACGCGGTGCGCCACGAGACGACAGCGCTCCGTCTGGCCGACGGCGACGGGAGCGCACGGCTCCTCCGCCACGACCTCGACCGCTCCGCGCTGCTGATCGAGCGCCTCGGGCCGTCCTTGCACGACCTGGGCGTGCCGTTCGCCCGCCGGCGGGAGATCCTGTGCGACCTCGCGTCACGCATGTGGCGGCCAGCGGCGGGGCACGAGTTGCCGACGGGAGCGGAGAAGGGCCGCTGGCTGGCCGGGTTCGTGACGTCGACGTGGGAGGAGCTCGGCCGGCCGTGCTCGGAGCAGACGCTCGACCACGCGCTGGCGTGCGTCGAGCGGCGCATGGCCGCCCACGACGACGAGCGCGCCGTCCTGGTGCACGGCGACGTGCACGAGTGGAACGCACTGGCCACCCTCGACGGCGGCGGCTTCAAGCTCGTCGACCCCGACGGCCTGCTCGCCGAACCCGAGTACGACCTGGGCGTGATGCTGCGCGAGGACCCGAGAGAGATCGATCCCGCGGACCCCGGACGCGGCGCCCGATGGCTCGCCGCCCGTACGGGTCTCGACGCCACGGCGATCTGGGAGTGGGGCGCCGTCGAGCGCCTCAGCACCGGGCTGCTCTGCACCCGCATCGATCTCCAACCGATCGGTCGGGAGATGCTCGCCGCCGCCGAGCTCGTCGCCGACGCGTCGGACGTGGTGCTCGACTAGCGCGGCGGGAGGGCGTCGAGCACCCGGCCGGCGACGACGTCGACCCCCTCGGCTCGCAGCCGCCGCTCCTGCTCCTGCACCTTATGAGCGGCGAGCCATCCGTCGGCCCGCACCACCCGCCACCACGGCAGGTCCCCGCCGTGCGCCGACAGGAACGCCCCGACAGCCCTCGCTGCACCCGGCCGACCGGCGCGTCGCGCGACCTCCCCGTAGGAGACGACCTCACCGACCCCGAGGTCGGCGAGCACCTCCTGCACGTCGGCGTGGAACGGCGTCACGTGCCGATCCTCGCGCGAGACTCCACCGACCCCGGAAGGAGCAGTCACATGAGGTTCACCCGCGTCGTCCCCGTGATCCGCACCTTCGACACCGCCGTGGCCGATCGCTTCTACCTCGGGTTCCTCGGCATGTCGGTCGACTGGGAGCACCGCTTCGAGCCCGGACTTCCCCTCTACCGGCAGGTGTCGAGGGACGACCTCGTCCTGCACCTGACCGAGCACCACGGCGACAGCACGCCGGGGTCGGTGGTGTACGTGTACGTGACCGGCGTGCGCGAGCTGCACGCCGAGCTCGCCGCCAGGGCCGACGGCAGCGGCGTGCGGCCAGAGCTGGAGAGCAGCGAGGGCCGCACCGAGATGGAGCTGGTCGATCCGTTCGGGAACCGCCTACGGTTCGGCGAGCTCGACATCTGAGCTGTCGCCGGAGCACGCGGGGCGCCGCCCTAGGGTGCCGGGCATGGAGCAGCGGTTCGAGACGCGAGCGGTGGCGGCCGGACGTCCGGAGGAGGTGGGGGCGCCGCTCAACGCACCGCTCGTGCCAGCGTCGAACTTCGTGCTCGGCGGTGAGACGGCCTACTCCCGCGACGACGGCACACCGACGTGGGCAGGGCTCGAGGCGGTCGTGGGCGCGCTCGAGGACGCCGACGCCGTGGCGTTCGCCTCGGGCATGGCGGCGATCGCCGCCGTCCTCGACCAGCTCGCGGTCGGATCCCGGATCGTGTGGCCCGACGACTGCTACCAGGGCGTCGCCGGCCTGATCGCGGAGGGCGAGCAGCTCGGTCGCTGGACGTCCGTGCGCCTGCCCGTGGAGGACACGGCCGCCTGGTGCGACGCGGTGGGCAGCGCCGACCTGGTCTGGCTCGAGTCGCCATCGAACCCGCTCCTGTCGGTCGCCGACGTGAGGGAGATCCTGGCGGCGAGTCGACCGGACGGCGGCCTCGTCGCGATCGACAACACGCTCGCCGGGCCGCTCGGCCAGCAGCCGCTCGACCTCGGGGTCGACGTCGCGGTGCAGTCCGCCACGAAGCACCTCGGCGGGCACTCGGACCTCCTCTCCGGTGTGGTGACGACGCGCCGAACCGACCTGGCGGCAGACCTGCGCCGCCACCGGGAGCTCCATGGGGCGACGCCCGGTGCACTGGAGGCCTACCTCGCCACGCGAGGCGTGCGCACCTACCCCCTGCGGGCTGCGGCCGCCGCGAGGTCTGCCGCGGAGCTGGCACAGCGTCTGGCGGCACACCCCCGCGTCGAGCGCGTGCGCTACCCCGGTCTGCCGTCGCATCCCACCCACGACGTGGCGACACGGCACCTCACGAGCTTCGGCAGCGTCATCTCGTTCGACGTCGAGGGCGGCGCCGACCACGCGGACGAGGTCTGTCGGCGTCTGCGCCTGATCCGCCATGCGACGAGCTTCGGTGCCGTGGAGTCGACCATCGAACGCCGCGCCGCCGTTCCGGGACAGGAGCACCTGCCGCCCGGACTGCTGCGGCTCAGCGTGGGGATCGAGCACGTCGAGGACCTGTGGACGGACCTGGACGGTGCGCTCTGATCGGCTGGGTCCTGCACCTCGAACCAGGCGCAACTCGCTCGCAGGTCGAGGAGCCGGACGCCACGCTCTGGCGATGGACGACCACTTCGGCCCCGATGTCGCAGCGACGTACGACGACAGCGACGGGCCCCACTTCGATCCGGCGGTGATCGGACGGACCGTCGATGTGCTCGTCGAGCTGGCCGACGGGGGAGCCGCCCTGGAGATGGCGATCGGCACCGGCCGCATCGCGCTGCCGCTCGCGGCACGGGGCGTCCCGGTCACGGGCATCGAGCTGTCCGAGGCGATGGTCGCGCGGCTCCGGGAGAAGGACGGCGGCGACGCCATCCCCGTGGAGATCGGGGACATGACGACGACCCGGGTGCCTGGCTCCTTCCGGCTCGTGTACCTCGTGTTCAACACCATCGGCAACGTCTGCACCCAGGACGCGCAGGTCGAGTGCTTCCTCAACGCCGTCGCCCACCTCGACCCCGGCGGGCGCTTCGTCGTCGAGGTCGGCGTGCCCGACCTCCGTCGCCTACCGCCGGGGGCGGACGCCCGGGTCTTCAGCCACGCCCCGGGCTACGTCGGCTACGACCGCTACACCGACCTCGTCGCCCAGCAGGCGACCTCGCACCACTTCCGCGCCGGGCGATCCGCCGTCCACGAGCTCCGCACGCCGTTCCGCTTCGTGTGGCCGTCGGAGCTCGACCTGATGGCCCGCATCGCCGGCATGGAGCTCGAGCACCGCTGGGGCGATTGGGACCGCTCACCGTTCACCGCCGAGAGCACCTCCCACGTCTCGGTGTGGCAGCGACCCAGCGCCTGAGACGGTTCAGCTCCCGAGGTCGTAGCGGTAGACGTTGGTCTCTCGCGCCTGGAACCCGATCTTGCGGTAGAGGTGGTTCGCCGCCTCCCGCGAGGGCCGTGACGTGAGGTCGACCGTCGTCGCGCCGAGCCGGCGGGCGAGGTCGAGGGCGTGCTCGTTGAGCTGCCGCCCGATCCCCCGCCCGTTCACCGCCTGGTCGACGACGACGTCCTCGATCCACGCCCGCAGACCGGTGGGGATCGGGAACACGACGAGCGTGAGGCTGCCGACGATCTCGTCGCCGTCCCGCGCCAGGAGGAGGTGGCACGCGGGCGACTCGACGATGGCGCGCAGGGCGTCCTCCGACGGTGGCGGGTTCGAGCGCGACAGCTGCGGGATGAGGCGCTCGAAGGCCGCGACGACCTCGGGGGTGACCTCGGTCGCCTCGACGATGTCCACCACGGCAGGTCCTCCTGGTCGGCTCCGGAACGGTCGATCGTAGGGCGCGATGAGTCCGACGGCCGCCGCCCGTCCACCCGAGGAACGTCACAGGAGGAGAGAACCGCTTGCTGGATCTGCGACCCGCAGCACAGGCGCTCGGCGCGCTCGTCGCCGACATCCCCGAGGAGCGGCTGGGCGCGCCGACGCCTTGCCCCGACTACAGCGTCGGCGACCTGCTCGACCACGTGCACGGCCTGTCGATCGCCTTCACCGCCGCCGCACGCAAGGAGACGCTGCCGGGAGCGGACGGCCCGTCCGGCGATGCCCGGCGGCTGCCGGCGACGTGGAGGGAGGACATCCCGACCCGTCTGGAGGAGCTGGCCGGGGCGTGGCGCGATCCGTCGGCGTGGACCGGTGCGACCCAAGCCGGCGGCATCGACCTCCCTGCGAAGGTCGCCGGGTTGGTGGCGCTCGACGAGCTCGTGGTCCACGGGTGGGACCTCGCACGCGCCTGCGGCTTCGCGATGGCAGGCGACCCGCTCCTGCTCGACGCCGTCCACGACTTCGTCGCCGGCGTCGGCGACGACCCGGCCTCGCGGGACGGTCTCTTCGGACCGGTCGTCCCCGTACCGGTCGACGCGCCGCTGATCGACCGCATCGTCGGCCTCGCGGGCCGCGATCCCCGCTGGACGCCGCCTCGCTGATCCGGCGCCTCGGCGGGGCCATGACCCCGCACGTCATCGTCATGCGTCCGCCCCTCGCTCATCCTCCAGGCAGGACCACACCCCTGGAGGATCCGATGACCACCACGACCACCGCCGCTGCGACCACCGCCCCCGACCGCACCAGGACGCTCCGCGCCGTCATGAACCTGGACGTCGCCGCGTGCGCCGTCCCGGGACTCGCCCTCGTCGAGCTGGCCGGGCCGGTCGCCGACGTACTCGGCATCGAGAACGCGACGCCTGTGACGGCGGCCGGGGCGTTCCTGGTCGTCCTCGCCGCGGAGCTCGCACTGCTGGCCCGGGCACCGGCCCGGCTGCTCCTGCGCCTCACGCCGTGGAGCGCCGCTGGCGACGCGGCGTGGGCGCTCGGCTCCGCCGCCGTCGCGGCGATCGCACCGCTGAGCGGGATCGGCCGGCTCGTCGTCCTGGCGCAGGGCCTGGCGGTGGCGGGGATGGCGGTCGCCAAGCTACGAGCCCGACGCCAGGCCCTGGACTAGGAGGCCCGACGGCCCTTCTTGCCGGAGGCCGATCTGATCGCCTCGACGAGGTCGTCCTTGCCCATCTTCGACCGGCCCGGGATGTCGAGGCGCTGCGCCTCCTCGTACAGCTCGTCCTTGCTCATCTCTGCGAGCTCGTCGGTGGCGTCGCCCGCGTCCGACCCGCTGGAACGGGCGGCACCGCCCGACCCGCCCGCGCCCTTCGCGGCGGCGCGCCCCTCCTTCGCCCGCTTCACGCTGGCCTCGAGGGCGGCCATCAGGTCGATCACCGGGGCGGACTCCTCTTCCTCCTCGGTGACGAGCGTGCGGCCCTCGGCCTTCGACTCGATGAGCTCGAGCACCCGCTCGCGGTAGGTGTCCTCGTACCGGCTCGGCTCCCACTCGGTGGTGAGCGAGTCGAGGAGCTGCTCGGCCATCTCGATCTCTCGGTCCCGCGGCTCGCCGGCCTCGTCCAGGTAGCCGAGCTCACGGATGTCGTCGACCGCCCGGACCTCGTCGGAGAAGTAGAGGGTCTCGAGCAGGAGCCGGCCCTCGACGGGGCGCACGACGGCCAGGTGCTGCTTGCTGCGCATCACGAAGCGAGCGATCGCCGCCCGGCCGGAGCGCTCCATCGCCATCTGGAGGACCTTGTAGGGTCGCGCGGCGGCCTCGTTCGCCGGCGCGACGACGTAGGTGCTCTGGAAGTACACCGGGTCGATCTCCTCGAGACCGACGAAGTCCTCGATGTCGATCGTCTTCGAGCGGCCGGGGTCGACCGACTCGAGCTCCTCGGGCGTGACGATGACGTACTGGCCCTTCGTGACCTCGTAGCCCTTGTCGATGTCACCGAACTCGACCTCGCGGTCGGTGCCCTCGGCGACCCGCCGGATCCGCACGCGCTCACCGGTGCCCCGCTCGAACTGGTGGAAGCGGATGTCCTTGTCCTCGGTGGCACTGAACAGCTTCACCGGCACGGTGACGAGCCCGAAGCTGATCGAACCCGTCCACAACGACCTCGGCATGGCGCCTCCCTAACCTCCCTCGACCGGCTGGAAACGCCGGGAGGACCGGCGCACCAGCGGGTGCGATGACACCTCGGGCGCTGCGAGCGCCAGCGCCACCACCATCGATGCCGCGGCCGCGAGCATCCCACGGCTGAGCGCGACCAGGACCAGGATTGCGATCGCCGCCACCGCGACGCGTGTCGCACGTGCGAGCTGCGCCGAGCGGACCCTGCGCTGCGCCGCCGCCGCCAGCACCAGCGCGGCGGGTACGAGGACCACCCGGACGTCGCTCTCGTGCCCCTTCGCGGTTCGCAGGGGGTCGCCGGCGACCCACCACCCCGGCACGTAGGTGCTCCCGATGTCGAGGTCGCCGGAGATCGGCGAGACGTACGTCGTCGAGAGGTTCATCCCCGGGGTCTGGTAGCCGAGGGATGCCAGCGACGTCGACCAGCCGAGCCCGAGCGAGACGACGCACAGCGCCGCCGCAGCGCGGAGCCGGGACGACGGGGACACCCTCAGAACGCCTGCTGGTGGGGGCCGGCGGGACGGCCGGGCGCGCGCCAGGCGGCGTAGGCCCCCGCGGCACAGCCCACGGTGGCGAGGAACGAGACGTTCTGCTCGATCCACGGCAGCACGAACAGCACCCAGTAGCCGGCGAGCACGAGGCCGCCCACCGTCGCCGCCTGCCACGCCGTCTCGGCCGACAGCTTGAGCTGGGACCGCAGGCTCGGTGCGAGCGTGGCCACGGCCGCGGCGATCGCGACACCGGCCCACACGCCGACGCGGCCCCACGCGTTGTCGCCGTCCTCGCTCACCGACACCGCGACCGCGAGGCACACGACGGCGACGACGCTCCACCAGGCCGAGCCACGGATCGACACGGCACCGGGGCCCGAGGACGAGGTCGGAGGGCTCGGGTGCGGGGGCCCAGGAGGTGCCGGCGGAGGTGCGGCGGCGCCCGGAGGCGGACCCGGCGGCGGCGGGGCGGGCGCGGCGGGGGGTGGGGTCGGTGTCGCGTCGGACATGGGGCTCCTCGTGGCGGCAGCGCGGCGACCCTACCTGCACGGTCTGGTCGGCGGCGGCAGGCATCTGCAACGATCAGTCCCTACGTCCACTTCGAGGGGGAACCCATGGCAGAACTGAACGAGGCCGTCATCGTCGCGGCGACGCGTAGCCCGATCGGGCGAGCGAACAAGGGCTCGCTCGTCGACAAGCGGGCCGACGAGATGATGGGCGACATCCTCAACGCCGTCATGGAGAAGGTGCCGCAGCTGAAGAAGGAGGACGTCCAGGACGTCCTCATCGGCAACGTGGCCCAGGCGGGCGAGACCGGCTTCAACATCGCCCGCACCGCCCAGATCCTCGCCGGCTGGCCCCACGCGGTACCCGGCCACACCATCCAGCGCTTCTGCGCCTCCTCCCTCCAGGCCCTCTCCCACGCCGCCAACGCCATCAAGGTCGGCGAGGGCGACGTGTACGTGGCCGGCGGCGTCGAGAAGTCGTCGCGTCCCCCCGCCCCCGAGGGCGGCAACGGCGGCGGTGGCGGCGGCGGTGGTCGGGGCATCGGCCCCGGCGGGCTCAACCCCCGCCTCCTCCCGAACAACGAGGAGGGCTTCCCCTTCGTCTACATCCCGATGGGCCTCACCGCCGAGAACGTCGCCGACAAGTACGGCGTGAAGCGCGAGGACATGGACGCCTTCGCCGCCCTGTCGCAGCAGCGAGCCGTCGCCTCGCAGGAGAACGGCATCTTCGACTGGGAGATCTCCCCGATCACCAAGGAGGACGGCACCGTCGTCAGCAAGGACGACGGGCCCCGCGCCGGCACCACCAAGGAGAAGCTCGCGGAGCTGAAGCCGGCCTTCAAGGAGGACGGCACCGTCACCGCCGGCAACGCCTGCCCGCTCAACGACGGCGCCTCCGCCGTGGTGGTCACCAGCCGGGCCAAGGCCGAGGAGCTCGGCATCAAGCCGCTCGTGCGGGTCGTCGCCACCGCCTACTCGGGCAACAACCCCGAGATCATGGGCGTGGCCCCGATCGACGCCATCCAGAAGCTCCTGAAGATGACCGGCATGACCATCCAGGACATCGACTTCGTCGAGCTCAACGAGGCGTTCGCCGCGCAGGTCCTGCCGATCGTCGACGCCATCGGCATCGACGTCGAGAAGCAGCTGAACCCGCACGGCGGGGCGATCGCCCTCGGCCACCCGTTCGGCTCCACGGGCACCCGCATCATGACGACGCTGATCAACGACCTCATCAGCGAGGACGGCCAGTTCGGCATCGAGACGATGTGCGCCGCCGGCGGCATGGCGATGGCCACCCTCGTCGAGCGCATCTGATCCGCACCACCTGACGAGCTGCACCCACGGGCACGGGGCCGGTCCACGGACCGCTCCGTGCCCGTGGCGCGTCCGGGCTCGGGCGCGCCGAGGGCGGATCAGCCCCGAGGACGACGACGGCGGAGGAGCGACTCCTGGGCGACCGACACCGCGAGGTCGCCTGACGTCGTCCACAGCGAGCCGTGGGTGAGCCCGCGGGCACGGCCGACACCGACGGCGCGCAGGTCGTAGAGGAGCCACTGATCGGCGCGGACGGGTCGGTGGAACCACATCGTGTGGTCGAGCGACGCGGTCATCAGGTCCAGACCCTCCCAACCCCAACGGCCCCCACCGCCGAGCGACCGCCGGGCCGCGGAGACCGGCCCGCTGTCGGAGAGGTACGTGAGGACGCAGGCGTGGACCACGGGATCCTCCGGCAGGTCCCCGCGCGCCCGGATCCAGAACGTGCGGGTCGACCCGTCCGCGGGCGGGTCGAGCTCGCGCCGGTCGAACGGTCGCCGCTGCGTCGGCTGGTCCTCCGGGTCCTCCCTCTCCACCTCGTCGGGCGCCGGCACCCGGCCGACGGGCCCGGGGACGACCACCTCGTCGCCCTCCTCCTCGGCGTGGAACGACGCGTCGAGGTTGAGGATCGCCTCCCCCTCCTGCACCGCCACGACCCGACGGGTCGAGAACGACGAGCCGTCCCGGATGCGGTCGACGAGGAACGTGACCGGCGAGCCGAACCGTCCCGGACGCATGAAGTAGCAGTGGAGCGAGTTCACCTCGTGCGCCGCCTCGACCGTCGTCGCGGCGGCGCGGAGCGCCTGCGCGGCGACCTGCCCGCCGAAGAGGCGCCCCTCGCCGTCACCCGGATGCGGGCTGCGGAAGATGTCCCGATCGATGCGCTCGAGCGTCAACCGCTCGATGAGGAGGGAGATGTCGGGGTGCGGTCCGGAGCCGTCGTCGATGTCGTCCATGTCCCCACGGAGCCTACGGACCCAGCCGATACGGTGGACGCGCATGGATCAGCTCGTGTGGCACGAACGCCCGACGTTGCGCCGCCCGGTCCTCCTCGTGGCGTTCGAGGGCTGGAGCGACGCCGGCGACGCCGCGAGCTCCACCGTGGAGTTCCTCGCCGAGCGCTGGTCGGCTCGTGCCGTCGCCTCGATCGACGCCGAGGAGTTCTTCGACTTCACCGAGACCCGGCCCCGCGCCGTCCTCGACGACGAGGGAAACCGGCGCATCGAGTGGCCGAGAAACGACCTGATGGCCGCCACCGTGCCCGGGCTCGAGCACGACGTCCTCCTCCTCGTCGGCACCGAGCCGCAGATGCGCTGGCGCACGTTCTGCCGTCAGATCACCACCGCTGCCGAGTCGCTCGGCGTGAGCTACGTGCTGACCCTGGGGGCGCTGCTGGCCGAGGTGCCCCACACCCGGGAGACCTCGATCATGGCGAGCTCGCAGGACGACGGGCTCCAGGCACGCTTCGGGCTCGAGGCGTCGCGCTACGAGGGACCGACCGGCATCACCTCGGTCGTGCACCAGGCGTGCCTCGACGCCGGCATCCCCTCCGCCGGCCTCTGGGCCGCCGTCCCCTCGTACGTCCCCGGCGCCCCGTCGCCGAAGGCCACCCTCGCCCTGGTCGAGCGCACCACCGCCATGCTCGGCACGGCCGTCCCCGCCAGCGACCTCGAGATCGCATCGGCCGCCTACGAGCGACAGCTCGACGAGCTGGTGTCGGAGGACGAGGAGACCGCCGGCTACGTCGAGCAGCTCGAACGCCGCTACGACAGCGACGACGAGGGCACCGGCGCCGAGTCGCTGATCGACGAGGTCGAGCGGTTCCTGCGCGACCAGCCCGGCGACTGAGCCGCTCCGTCGAGCGCGCCCGTCAGGTCCGCCAGGGCGGGTCCCGTGGCGGGTCGAAGTGGGGCGGGAGCGCATCGCCCCGGATGGCGGCGAAGGCCATCGGACCCCATGACTCCGCTCCCGCGAGCGGCGAGGGCAGCTCGTCTTCCCGGAACCAGCCGACGTCGGAGGTCTCGAGTGGGTGGGCGGCCAGCGCCCCGCCGACGGCCCGGCAGTGGAAGACGAGCGAGTACAGCGGGATCCGCGAGAAGCCGCGCCGCAGGCCGTCGAGGACGCCGATCAGCCCCACGACCTCGCACTCGATGCCCGTCTCCTCGGCGACCTCCTTGATGGCCACCTCTGCCGGCGAGTAGCCGATGTCGGCCCACCCCGTGGGGTAGAGCCAGACGCCGGAGTCGGCCCGCTGGACGAGCAGGATCTCGCCCTCGTCGTTGCCGACGACGGCGCCGATGGCCACCTTCGGCGTCTGGTAGCCCGCCACCCCGGCTCCCACGCCCTTCATCCACTCGTCGACCAGCGTGTCGGACTCGAAGTGGCTCCCGGCGGCGACCCGGATGTCCGCAGCCACGGCCAGGACCTCCTCGAAGCGCTCCCGCTCGTAGAGGCTGTCGGTGAAGCCGAGCCCGGTCCGGGCGATCCCCGCCAGCGCCTCGCTCCACCGGATGAGGTCCTGAGGTGTGCAGCTCGGGGCGTCGTCCACCCCGTGCAGCGTACGGGCCCCGCTCAGGGAGCCGTGTCGAGCGCGTGGAGCACGGCGACCTCGACGGCCTCCAGGGCGTACCGGTCGGTCAGCTTCCGCCCCTGCGGGTCGAGGAGGTAGAAGGCATCGACGACCTCCTCGCCGAGCGTCTGCACGCGGGCCGACCGGATGTCGAGCCCCAGCTCGGCGATCGCTGCCGTGATCCGGTACAGCACGCCCATGCGATCCTCGGTGTGGACCTCGACGACGGTGGCGGCCACGGAGACGTCGTTGTCGACGACGACCTTGTTGGCCACAGGGTGCGCACGGCGCGGGCGCGGCAACCGGTAGGTGCCGATGCGCTCGGCCAGCCGGGCCGACACCGCGAGCCGGCCGTCGAGCGCGCGGTCGAGGTCGGCGCTGATGCGGTCCCACGGCAGCTCCCGGCGGGCCGGCCGGACGACCCGGAACACGGCGACGGCACCACCGGCCGCCGAGTGGGCCGACGCGGCCAGGATCCCGGCGCCGTGCAGGGCGAGCACGCCGGCGACGCGGCTGAAGAGGCCGGGGCGATCGACGTCGACCACGGTCAGCACGTCGTCCTCGATCAGCACGTGGCGCTGGCCGGTGGCCATCAGCGCCCGGTGCTCCGCGCTCGGGAACCCGTCACCGGTCACCTCCTGCGCCTCGCCGCCCCCGATCAGGTGACCGGCGCGCTCGACCAGCTGGGCGACGAGCCCGGCCTTCCAGTCGCCCCAGGCGGCCGGACCGGTGGCGAGGGAGTCGGCCTCGGTCAGGGCGTGGAGGAGGGAGAGGACGCGCCCGCTGCCGACCGCGTCGGCCACCAGCCGCAGGGTGCCCTCGTCGTCCAGGTCGCGCCGCGTCGCCACGTCCGGGAGCAGCAGGTGGTGGCGCACCATCTGCACGAGGTCGTCGACGTCGGCGGGCGGGAAGCCCATGCGGCTGCCGATCTCCTGCACCATCTCGATGCCGACCTCGGTGTGGTCGCCGGGACGGCCCTTGCCGATGTCGTGGAGGAGCGTCCCGACGAGGAGGAGGTCCCTCCGGTCGACCCGGTCGACGAGCGCCGCGGCGTTGGCCGCGGCCTCGAGGAGGTGCCGGTCGACGGTGAAGCGGTGGTAGGCGTTGCGCTGCGGCTTGCTGTGCACCGCCTCCCACTCCGGGAGCACCCGGGTCCAGATGCCGTGGTGGTCGAGGGCCTCGACGGTCGGGATGGCGGCGTGCCCCGCCGCGAGCAGGTCGACCAGAGCGGCCCGCGCCGCGTCCGGCCACGGCTCGGGGAGCGGAGGGCACGTGGCCAATCGCTCCAGGACGGTGCGGTCGATCACCGCAGCGGACCCCGCCGCCGCGGCCGCGGCACGAAGGGGCAGAGAGGCGTCGGCCAGATCGACGTCCTCCGCGAGGTGCACGGTGTCACCCCGCAGCACGAGACCGTCCCCGAGCGGCTGGGCCCGGGACGTGCGCCCGAACGATCGCCCGACCTCGGCGTCGATCGCCCGCCACGCGGCGTCGCTGCGCCAGGCGATCGCTCGCGCCGCCGTCGCCACGCGTCGCATCAGCTCGTCGGCGTCGACCCCGAACGCCGCGGCGATCGCGTCCTGCTCCTCGAGCAGGAGGACGTCGCCCGGCCGTCGGGTCCGTCGGTGCAGCTCCACCCTGACGGCGAGGAGGGTCTCGTAGTCCGCCGCCAGCTCGGACGCGTCGCCGTCCGGCAACGTGGCGCCGGCGGCCTGCGCCCAGCGGAGCGCGTGCACGTCGCGCAGGCCTCCCCGACCACCCTTCAGGTCCGGCTCGAGCAGGAAGGCGACCTCGCCGGCACCCTCGTGGCGCGCCGAGACCGAGCGGGACAGCTCGGCGAGCCGACGCCGGCGCTTCTTCCGCCACCGCTCGACGGCGGCATCGGACAGCTCGGTCGTGAGCCGCGTGTCCCCGGCGACGTGCCGGCAGTCGAGCAACGACGTCGCCGTGTCGAGGTCACCGGACGCGAGCGACACCGCCTCGTCCACCGTGCGCACGGCGTGGCCGAGCTTCACACCCGCGTCCCAGATCGGGTACCAGATGCCCTCCGCCACCTGGGACACGGCGTCGGCGGCGACCGACGGGTCGTGCACGAGGAGGACGTCGAGGTCGCTCTGCGGGCTCAGCTCCCCCCGGCCGTAGCCGCCGACCGCGACCAGGGCGAGGCCTCCCGGATCCGCCTCGGCCGTCGCGGCGGCGAACAGCTGCGCCAGCCAGGCATCGGCCCAGGCGCTCAGAGCCGTGCACAGGTCGACACCGACGAGGCGCTCGTCGGCGATCAGCTCGGCCTTGTTCGCCACGGGCTCGTCCCGTCAGTCCCGCACCGGCGAGCTGGGGCGTCGACCGGGCGGCTCGGGAACCGTGGGGTC
Organism: Actinomarinicola tropica; assembly: GCF_009650215.1. Classification (GTDB taxonomy): domain Bacteria; phylum Actinomycetota; class Acidimicrobiia; order Acidimicrobiales; family SKKL01; genus Actinomarinicola; species Actinomarinicola tropica. Next base: position 3,218,648 of record NZ_CP045851.1, read on the forward strand.
GCGCTCGGCGTCGAGCGCGCGGCTCGCCTCCCTCGCCGCCACGGCGACCGGGTCCCAGACGTTGGAGAACGGGGGGGCGTACGCGAGGTCGAGGTCGATGAGGTCGGTCACGGTCATCTCCGCGGTGAGCGCGGTGGCCACCGTGTCGATCCGCTTGGCTGCCCCTTCGCCGCCGGTGATCTGCGCCCCGAGCACCCGCCCCGACCCCCGCTCGGCGAGCATCTTCACCTGCATGGGGCGCGTGCCGGGGAAGTAGCCCGCCTTCACCGTGGTCTCGATCGTCACCGCGACGGCGTCGAAGCCCGCCGCCGAGGCCTCGAACGTGGTGAGCCCCGTGCGCGCGATCTCGAGCTCGCAGATGCGGGTGATGGCGGTGCCGACGACGCCGGGGAACGTGGCGTAGCCCCCGCCGAGGTTCACACCCGCCACCCGGCCCTGCTTGTTGGCGACGGTGCCGAGCGCGACGTGCATCCACCGCTGGGAGACGCGGTGGAACGACTCGGCGCAGTCCCCGGCCGCCCACACGCCGTCGGCCGACGTCCGCTGTCGCCGATCGACGCGGATCGCCCCACGCGCCCCGGTCTCGACGCCGGCGGCGCTGGCCAGCTCGGAGTTCGGCGTGACCCCCATCCCGAGGACGACGAGGTCGGCGGGGATCGAGCCGCCCGACGTCTCGACGGCGTCCTCGGAGAAGCCGGTGACCTGCTCGCCCAACCGCAGGACGACGCCACGGCGCCGCGCCGCGTCCGCCACCCTGGCCGCCACGTCGGGGTCGAGGGTGCGCATGACCTGGTCCGACGAGTCGACCACGGTCACCTTCGCGCCCCAGGCGAGGAACGCCTCGGCCATCTCGAGACCGATGTAGCCGCCGCCGACCACGACCACGTCGCGGCAGCGGCTCTCCCGAGCGTGCTCGAGCAGGCGGGCCGCGTCGTCGAGGGTCTGGACGCCGAACACGTTGGCGCCGTCGATGCCGGGCAGCGGCGGACGGAGCGGACGCGCCCCGGTGCCGATCACGAGCTGGTCGAACCCGATGCGGAGGCTCCGGCGGTGCTCGTGGTCGCGCACCTCGACCGTGCGCCGGTCGAGGTCGACGGCGAGCGCCTCGTGCCGCATCCGCACGTCGATGCGGAAGCGGTCGCGGAACTCCTGGGGTGACCGGGCCACCAGGTCGTCGAGCGAGGGCACGGCGCCGGACACGTGGTACGGGATGCCGCACGCCGAGTAGCTCGTCCAGTTGCCCTTCTCGAGCACGACGATCTCGAGCTCGTCGCGGCGGCGACGCGCCTGCGAGGCCGCGGACATGCCCGCTGCGTCCCCACCGATGACCACCAGGCGCTCAGGCATGCGGGGACGATACCGCCGGGCGCCGGTCGCACCCGTCCCCGGCAGCGGCTGCCACACTGGGTCGATGGCCGTGCGACAGGACTGCCGCCACTACTCGTCGCGGACCGTCTCGAGCGGCGAGGTCGTGCAGCGGTGCCGCCTCGACGCCAACGAGACGGCGCCGTTCGCCTGCCCGGAGCACTGCCTCTTCTTCGAACCCCGGCCGATCAGCGGCGCCGGGTGGACCGTCACCAGCACGGACGACTGACCCCCCCCCGCGCGCTCGCGCAGGGCCCACGGGTCCGATGCGCGTGCCAGAGCACGCGGATCGGACCCGACGCCCTGGCTCAGCGCTGGCCGTCGGCGCGCCGGCGCTGCAGGTGCACGTGCGCCTTGGCCGCACCCCAGAGCATGCCGGGCTCGTGGAGCGCGGGATCGAGGTCGGCGAAGTTCGCCGGCGCCAGGTCGTAGACGTCGTCGGGGAACGCCCGCTCGGCGAACTCGTCACGGACGACAGGCGGCACGCCCTCGGCCCGCAGCACCTCGGTCGGGTACCGGACCGCGCCGCGCAGGAGTGCCAACGGGGGGACCCGCTGCTCGTCGATGTCGGCCGCCAGGACCTGCGACACCGCGTCGCCGACCTCGGCCCGAGCCTGCTCACCCGCTGCGCGCGCCGCGTCGACGACGTCGGGCCCGGGCGGTGCCCCGGTCCACGCCTCCAACCGCTCGACGACGCAACGGACGGTCCACGCGGGCAGCGCGTCCCGCACGCCGCGCGCGAGGTCGTCGGCGTAGGCCGCGAGCCGGGCGTCGTCGTCGTCGCTCACGCCGTCGATGTTGGCACCGCCGCCCGACCCGAGCATCCTTGCCGGGTGGAGCCCCAGCGGATCGAGCCCGGCCCGGGTCAGGAATCGGTCTGGGACTACCCGCGCCCGCCGCGCGTCGAGCCGACGGACGCGCACGTCGTCGTGCGGTTCGCGGGCGTCGTCGTCGCCGACACCCGGCACGCCCTCCGCGTCCTCGAGACCAGCCAGCCGCCGGCGTTCTACCTGCCGCCCGATGACGTCGACCTCGCGCTGCTCGAGCCCTCCACCACCCGCACGGTCTGCGAGTGGAAGGGCAGCGCCGTCTACCACTCGATCCGCGTGGGCGACCGGCTGGCGGTGGACGCGGCGTGGAGCTACCCACGGCCGACGCCGCGGTTCGAGGCGATCCGCGACCACCTCGCCCTCTACCCCCAGCGTGTCGACGAGTGCCTGGTGGACGGGGAGCGCGTCCTCGCCAACGAGGGGTCGTTCTACGGCGGCTGGATCACGTCGAGGGTCGTCGGTCCGTTCAAGGGCGCACCGGGGACGGCCCACTGGTGACCGGATGAGGATCCGTGCCCTCTCGGTGTTCGAGGGGATCGTCTACCACTCGCACCCGATCGACCTGTCGAACCCGTGCCGCCCCACCTTGGAGCTCGAGGCGCTGGTCCGAGAGGGCGACATCGACGCGGGACCGCTGCACCTGCCCGTCGCCGAGTACCTGGTGATGCTCGGCGACCCCGAGGCCGGCAAGCGGTGCGTCGACGAGCTGCGCCGCAAGGGGCGCATCGTCGAGATCCTCGGGGTGCCCCACATCTCGTTCCCGACCTGGACACCGGTCGACGTCGAGCACCGCTGACCGTCCACCCGCAGCGCCCGCACCGGCGAGCGTCCCCCATGGGGAGCCACAGCACCCCCTCGTGTGTCCCGCCTCCCCGAGGGCGACGAGAACCGGTCAGCCCAGAGCCTGGTTGAGGTTGCCGGAGCGGAGACCGGCGAGGTCGAGGGTGACGTAGCGGTAGCCGCAGGCCTCGACGGCAGCGACGACCTCCTCGGCGCGGGCGACCACCTCGTCGAAGCGCTCGACCGGGACCTCGAGCCGCGCCGTGTCGTCGTAGTGCCGGACCCGGAGCGCATCGAAGCCCATGGCGCGCAGCGCACGCTCGGCGCGCTCGACCCGGCCGAGCACCGCCACGCTGACCGACGTCCCGTAAGGGATGCGTGAGGCGAGGCAGGCGGCCGCCGGCTTGTCCCAGGTGGGGAGGCCCATGCGCCGCGACGCCTCCCGGACCATCGCCTTCGTGAACCCGGCGTCGACGAGCGGGAACGCCGCGCCGGCCTCGGCCGCCGCCCGCTGGCCCGGCCGGTGGTCGCCGAGGTCGTCGAGGTTCACGCCGAGGGCGACGACCGCGCCGTCCTCGGCGATGGGCAGGACGGCACGCATCAGCGCGTCCTTGCACCAGTAGCACCGGTCGCCGTCGTTGCGCCGGTACGCGACCTGCTCCATCTCGTCGGTCTCGACCTCGATCCAGCGCATGCCGAGCTCGGACGTGAACGCCTGGCAGTCGTCGCGCTCGAGCGCGGCGAGCGACGGCGACACCGCCGTGACGGCGACGGCACGCTCCGGGCCGAGCACCTCGTGGGCGACCGCCGCGAGGAAGGCGGAGTCGGCGCCGCCCGAGAACGCGACGTAGACGACGTCGTGCTCGGCGAGCGACGTCCGGAGCCGACCGAGCGCAGCGTCGAGCTCGTCAGCCATCGACGACCTCGATGCGGAGGCGCTTGTTGCCCTTGCCCTTGTTCTCCGTCTTGACGATGCGCACGCCGCCGATCTCGCCGGTCGACCGCACGTGCGTGCCGCCGTCGGCCTGCTTGTCGCAGCCGACGATGTCGACGACGCGGATCTCCCGCACCGTCTCGGGGATGAGGTTCACCTTGGTGCGGATCAGGTCGGCGTCCTCGAGCGCGGCGTCCCGCGGCAGGAACGAGACCTCGATCGGTCGATCGGCGGCGATCTCCGCCGCGACCAGCTCGTCGACCCGCTCCTTGAAGCCCTCGGGCAGCGGGTTGAACTCGAAGTCCATGCGAGCCGAGAGCGGCTCCATGTTCCCGCCGGTGACCGGCACGCCCCACTCGTTCCAGATCACGCCGCAGAGGACGTGGAGGGCGGAGTGCGTGCGCATGAGCGCGTGGCGGCGGTCCCAGTCGACCTCGCCGTGGACCGTGGCACCGCGCCCCGGCACCGGCGCCTCGCCGCCGAGGCGGTGCCACACGAGGCCTCCCTCCTTGCGGACGTCGACGACCGGCAGGTCGGCGAGGACGCCCGTGTCGTGGGGCTGTCCGCCGCCGGTCGGGTAGAACACCGTCCGGTCGAGCGCCAGGGTCCGCTCGTCGTGGTCGACGTCGATGACCTCCGCGTCGACCTCCCGCAGGTAGGCGTCGCGCAGGAACAGCAGCTCGGTCTCCATCCGGCGCAGTCTCTCGCGTCGACCGGCCGGGCTGCACCCTCGCTCGCTCAGCGGGCCCGGTACCCGGCCCGGTCGAAGCGCCAGAGGAACGTGGCCATCTCGCCGCGGGTGACCCGGCTGCCAGGTTCGAAGCGGTTGGAGCCGCCGACGCCCGTCGTGATCCCGTTCTCGGCCATGAAGTCGACGGGCACGGCGTAGAACGCGCCCCGGTCGACGTCGACGAACGCGGCGCGCCGGCCCGGCGATGGTTGACGGGCGTAGCGCCAGAGGAACGTCGCCATCTCGCCGCGGGTGACGTGGGCGTCGGGGGCGAAGCGGTCGCTCCCGGACACCCCGGTGGTGATGCCCTCGCGCGCCGCCCAGCGGACGGCGGTGGAGTGGAACAGCCCGTCGCGCACGTCCGAGAACGGGATGGCCCCGCCGACCGCAGGCTCACCGGCGAAGCGCCACAGGAACGTGACCATCTCGGCCCGGGTGACAGGGGCGTCGGGGGCGAACCGGTCGGAGCCGCCGACACCGGTCGTGATGCCCTCGGTCGCGAGCCACGCGACCGGGCCGGCGTAGAACGCCTGCGGGGACACGTCGACGAACCCCCCGGCGCCGCCGGACGGCGGCGGCGAGGTCGGCGGCGGGGTCGACCCCGGTGGCGGCGACGGCGGCGGATCACTCGGCACGCTGGCGAAGAGCCCGTGGGCGGCGAACGTCCCGCCGAGCACCTCGTTGGCATCGCCGGCCAGCCACCGGTCGAGCACCTCGGCGTAGACCTGTCGGAAGTCCGACGTCGCGATCGGGTTGCCACTGCGGTCGAGGCTGGTGAGCGACGGCGCGGCGCCGTAGACGCCGCCCTTCACGCGCGGCCCCATGAGGAGCATGGGGCCGGCGGTGCCGTGGTCGGTCCCGTTCGAGCCGTTGGCCTGGACGCGCCGTCCGAACTCCGAGAACGTCATCAGCGTCACGCGCGCCGCCTGGGCCGGCGCGAGGGCGGACCAGAACGCGCTGATCGCCGCGTCGAGCTCCTCCATCCGGTCCTGGTGCATCGACGCCTGGTTGGCGTGGGAGTCGAAGTCGCCGTAGCTGACGGTGACGACCCGGACGCCCACGTCGATGTTGATGAGCTGCGCCGCGAGGGTCAGGTCACCGACGAGCTTCGTGGTGGGAGGCGGCGGGGTGTACGCGGGGGCCACCTCGCGAGCCGTGGCGATCATGGCCGAGCAGGTGCGCCCGATGGCGTCGGCGAGCGCGCCACGACCGGTCGAGGTGCCGGTGGCGGCGATGGAGTCGAACATCCGTCGGTCCCAGCTCGCCGTCGTCGCGCCGGGGGGCGGGGAGCCGACGGGGAACGACACGGATCGGTGGGTCACGCCGTTGACGTGCAGGGGCACGCCGGACCCGATGGCGACGCCCTTGACCGCTCCGGCGGGGGCGGCGTCGAGGTGCCGGCCCAGCCAACCCGAGGTGGGGATCTGACCAGGTCGGCCCGACATCCAGTTGGCCATCGAGGTGAAGTGGGAGAGGTCCGGGCTCGGGTAGCCGACGCCCTGGACCACGGCGACCTGACCGGCGGCGTACCGCTGGGCCAGTCCCCCCAGGGCGGGGTGGAGACCGACGTCCGACCCGGCCAGCGGACGCACGTTCGCCAGCGGGATCGCGAGGCCGCCACGACGGTCGTAGTAGGCGCCGTCCTGGAAGGGCACGACCATGTTGAGCCCGTCGTTGCCGCCGCCCATCAGGACGACGACGAGGACGCCCTCGGTCGGTGCGAGCGGGGCGGCGCCCGCCGCCTCCACCACCCAGGACGGGAGCGCGACCCCCACCGCGCCGGCGGCGAGGGCCCCCTGCAGGAAGGCACGGCGGCTCAGCCCCGTGGACCGGTCGGCGTCGACGGCTGCGCCGTCGAGGCTGAGGTGCGCGAGGGCGGGTGCGGTCTCGATGTCAGCGGGCAGCACGGTGCGTCCTCATGCCAGGTTGAACTCGGGGGTGACCATCACGAGCGTGATGAGGTTCGGGCGCACGGCCCAGGAGTGCCCCGCAGCGCGCAGCTCGGAGACCTGCGCCTCGAGCCGGGTGCGGGTGGCCGGCGACGGCGTCACCTCGAAGCGGTCGCAGACGGCGCTGACCACCTGGGTCGGGGTGCCGCTCTCGAAGCCGGGCAGGAAGTTCGGGTCCTCGTACAGGCCCCAGGTGACGTTGCGGGCCATCTTGAACCGCACGCCCATCGCCGAGGTGGTGAGCCAGTACTCGTTCTGGCGCCAACCGGACACGTTCGGCGGGTCGAAGGGCCGCTGGCCCATGTCGTGGAGCCACCACTCGGGGTGGACGGTCCCGACCGGCAGCCCGCTGCACCGCGTGACGGCGGCGGCGAACTCGACCGGCGCGCGCACGAGCCCCTGGCGTGCCGCCGTCGACCGGAAGTCGGCGTGGAGGAGGATGCTGCGCACGAGCGTGCGGATGTCCCAGTCCGACGCCGCGAACGTCGTGGCGAGCGCGTCGACCGTGCCGCTGCTCGGGGACGGGTGCGCGAGGTGGGCGAAGACCTTCCGCGCGACGAACCTCGCTGCGGTCATCCGCAACGGCCCGTCGAGGAGGTGGTCGATCGCCTCCGGCCCGTCCCAGTTGCGGGTGACACCGAGGAGCGTCTTCTGCCCGCTGTCGTGGCGATCGGAGCGGAAGCGGTAGGTGCGGGTCGCGCCGTCGATCGTGTGACCGGTCCACGCGCGGGACATGGCGACCACGTCGTCCTGGGTGTAGCCGCTACCGGCCCCGAGGACGAACAGCTCCATGAGCTCGCGCGCCCAGTTCTCGTTCGGCGCACCGACGCGGTTGTGGCGGTTGTCGAGGTAGTCGAGCATCGCCGGGGTGACCGCCACCTCCTTCAGCATCGTGCGGAGGTTGCCGAGGGCGTTGCGGCGCAGGACCCGGTTCTGCTCCCACAGCCAGGCCGGCTCGTAGGTCTTGCTCAGCGACGTGGTCAGGTGCCCGTGCCAGATCAGCGTCATCTTCTCGAGCAGCGGCGTGGGGCCGTTCGCCATCCGGTCGATCCACGCTTGGATCATCGCGACGAACGCGTTCCAACTCGAGGTGGTGCCGGTGCCGGGATAGGGGTCGGCGGGAGCCGGCCCCGCATCGAGCAGGAGGTCGACGAGGTCGGCCCACTCCTCCGCGGCCAGCGTCGCCACCCTGGCGGTGGGCGCGCCGAACCCGGCACGGCGCAGGAGGTGGGCGACATCCGCCGTCGGTGTGGGCACTCGGGACCTCGGGGCTGAGCTCGGTCCGGCGCCGGCGCCGGACCGCGAGGTCATCGGCGTCCCGAGCGCCGACCTGAAGCCCCGAGGGCCGGGATCACCCCTTCGGTTCGGCGAGGAGGTCCTGGTAGTCGTTGTGGAGGCCGATGAACTCGGCGACGAACCAGCACGACGGCACCACCTTGCGACCCTGTGCGCGAACGTCGTCGAGGGCGCCGCGCACGAGGATCGCCCCGAGGCCCCTCCCCCGCTGCGACGGGTCGATCACCGTGTGGGGGAACACGAGGGCGTCGCCACGGTCGTGGTAGTCGGCGAAGCCGAGCACCTCCTCGCCCTCGACGAGCTCGTAGCGGTTGCGCTCGGGTGCGTTGCGGACGGTGCGGGGCATGGTGCTCTCCTGGTCGGGTCCTCGTCCCCGGCTGCCCGGGCACCCGGCGCCCGAAACGGTGCGCGACGCTGGTCCGGTGCTCCGCCTGAACCGCCCGACGCCCGAAGACCTGCGCGAGGTCGCCCGGAGGAGGGGCGGCGAGGAGCCGACGTTCGCACGGCTCGGAGCGTCGCTCCTCGGGGAGGCCGTCGACGGGTACGTGCACGACGACGCGTCGGTCGTCCTCGGCCACGGCGACGCGACCTTCGACGCCGCTCGCACGGTGGTGCGGCGATTCGGCGCGCAGCGTGGCGCAGGCATCCAGGTGGCCGATGGCGCGGAGGTCCGCCCCGGCGCCGCGGTCGCCATGGCCGCGCCCCTCCCCCTCGGCTGGATCCTCGCGGTGTGCCGGGTCGTCGAGGTCGTGGACGAACCCGACCGCTACGGCTTCAGCTACGTCACGCTTCCCCTGCACCCCGAGGAGGGCGAGGAGGCCTTCCTGGTCGAGCGGGGGGCTGCCGGCGAGGTGCGCTTCCGGGTCGTGGCCTGGTCCCGGGCGCGGTGGTGGCCGGCCCGGTTGGCCGGCCCGGTGGCGCGGCGCCTCCAGGTCCGTGCGCTCCGCCGGTACCTCACCGCCGTGCAGGAGGCGGTGGCCTGAGCGACCTCAGGCCTGGAGGTCGATGCGGGTGCCCCGCCGCTCCTCGGACACGAGGCGTGACGCCGGTGCCTCGGTCCCCGTGGCCGCCAGCTCCGGTGGCGCGGCGATGTCCTCCGGCCCCCTGATGGGCAGGGTGCGGACGACGTCGAGCAGCTCGGGCGGCACCTCGAAGACCTCGATCGGCACCTGTCCGTGGACGTCGGCGAGCGGGTGGCGCGGCGCGGCGACTCGCAGGGGCACCAGGTCGAACAGGCTCTGCGTGCGGGGCGTGGCGGCGTCGCCGCTGCCGATCGCGTCGATGCTCATGCGCGTGTCACCTCACTCTCCGTGGGAGATGATCACCCTTCGTGGCGGCAGGTGCCAAGCCGGTGGGGCCGAAACGTCCGAACGGCCCAGTTCGCGCTCAGCCGGGTCGGAAGGCAGCGACGGCGGCATCGATCGAGGCGACGAGGACCTCCACCATGGTGTCGAGCTCCTCGTCGGTGACGGTGAACGCGGGCCCGAACATGACCGCGTCGGGCGCGTCCGGTCCCGACGAGGACGGATAGATCCACACGTCGCGCGCCAGGGACTCGGCGACGACACGTCGGAAGACGCCGGCCTCGCGCGGGAACCGGACGTCGCCGTCACGGTCGGCGACGAGGTCGACCCCGAGCATCAAGCCTCGGCCGCGGACCTCGGCGACGTGCGGGTGGTCGCCGAGCGCATCGTCGAGCCGCCGGCGCAGCGCCTCGCCCTGGGTGGCGGCACGGGCGACGAGGTCCTCCTCGTCGAGGATCCGGAGGACGGCGCTCGCGACGGCGCAGGCGACGTCCTGCGCCCCGTAGGTGAAGAACATCAGCGAGTCGCCCGCCGCGGCGATCGGGTCGACCACCGCATCGGTGGCGTACACGCCGCCGATCGGTGCGTAGCCGCCGGAGAGGCCCTTGCCGCCGACGACGATGTCCGGCTCGATGTCCCAGTGCTCGAGCCCCATGCGCCGGCCCGTGCGACCGAACCCGGTCATCACCTCGTCGACGATCAGCAGGACGCCGTGCTCCCGGCAGATCTCCTCGACCCGGCGCCAGTACCCCTCGTCGGCGACGAGCGCCCCGGCCGAGGACCCGACGATCGGCTCGGCGATGAACGCGGCGACGGTGTCGACCCCGGCCTCCCGGATCGCGGCGTCGAGGGCGTCGGCGTCGTCCCACGGCACGTGGGGGAACCCGGGGAACAGCGGCTCGAAACCGGCGCGGCGGTCGTCGTGGCCACCCACGGCCAGCGACGCCACCGTGACCCCGTGGTACGAGGGCCTCCGGCCGATCACCTTCCACCTGTCCCGACGGCCGGCGCTCAGGTGGTGCTGGCGGGCCAGGCGGATGGCGGTGTCGACGGACTCGGAGCCGCCGCTCGTGAACCCCGCACGGGTGATCGAGGGCGGCATCCACTCGTCGAGGACCCGGTGGACGAGCTCGACGCGGGCGTCGGTCGGCCACGGCGGCAGGACGTAGGTGACCTGCTGCATCGCCCGGGCGGCCACCTCGGCCACCTCGGCACGACCGTGGCCGATGTTCGTGACGAGGGCTCCACCACCGGCATCGAGGATCCGCCGACCGTCGGCGGTGACGAGGTGGCGCCCCTCCGTGCGCACGACGTGGAGAGCGACCGGGCCGGGGATGATCGGGTAGCGGTCGTTGCTGGCCATGGCCCATCGTGCCAGAGCCGTCGACGTGCCGTCCCTGTACGCCGTCGAGATTCGTTGAGTGCCCGAGGTCACGGGGTCTAACCTCTGCCCGTTCACGCCGAGTGAACGTCCCATTGGTGAACCGAAAGAGACCAATCCATGCGCACCCGTAGCGGACTGTGGCGGCTGCTCGCGCTCCTCTTGGCCTTCTCGCTCGTCGCGGCTGCGTGCGGCGACGACGACGGAGACGACGAGGGCAGCGGCTCCGAGACCACCGAAGCCGGCGAGGGTGAGGGCGAGGGCGAGGGCGAGGGCGAAGAGGTCGAAGCCAACTTCGACACCGAGTCCCTGACCATCGGCACGCTCCTCCCCGAGACCGGGCAGCTGGCCTTCCTCGGCCCACCCATGGTCGAGGGCGTCAACATGGCCATCCGTGACATCAACGAGGCCGGCGGCGTGCTCGGCAGCGACGTCACCCTGATCCAGGGCGACGACGGCACCGACCCCGACGTGGCCAACACCACCGTCGACCGGCTCATCGGCACCGAGGGCGTGAACGCGATCGTCGGTGCGGCCGCCTCGGGCATCACCCGCCAGGTCGTCGACAAGATCACCGGTGCCGGCGTGCTCCAGTGCTCGCCGTCCAACACCGCGGCGGACCTCCGCGGCGCGGGCAACGACGGCTTCTACTTCCGCACGGCGCCGTCCGACGACCTCCAGGGCCCGGTGCTCGCCGAGTACGTCATCGACGACGGCTACGCCAACATCGCCGTCCTGGTCCGTGCCGACGAGTACGGCGCCGGCTTCGCCGACTTCCTCGTGCCTGCGCTCGAGGAGGGTGGCGCCACCGTCGTCTACAACGAGCAGTACGACCCGCAGGCGACCAACTTCGACGCCGAGGTCCAGGCCATCGCGGCCGAGAACCCCGACGCCGTCGTGCTCATCTCCTTCGAGGAGGGCGTGCAGATCGCCCAGGCGATGATCGAGGCCGGCATCGGCCCCGACACCGTGCCCCTCTACATCGCCGACGGCCTGGCCAGCGGCGACCTCGGGGAGCGCATCAACGCCGACGATCCGTCCGTCGCCTTCGGCATCAAGGGCACCCAGCCCTCGGCTGCTCCGGAGAGCGGTGCGTCGTTCTTCCCCGACGCCTTCGCCGAGTTCGCGCCGGACACCGACGTGATCTACTCCTCGCAGGCCTACGACTGCGCCATCCTGATCGCGCTCGCCGCCGAGGCCGCTGGTTCGGCCGACCCGGCGGAGATCCGCGACAACATGGAGGCCGTGTCCACGGGCGGCACCAAGTGCAGCACCTTCGCCGAGTGCATGGAGCTGCTCGCCGACGGTGAGGACATCGACTACGACGGCGCCTCCGGCCCGATCGAGCTCGACGGCAGCGACCCGAGCGTCGGCTCGTACGACCTGTACGAGTACGGCGAGGACGGCGAGCAGACCGTGCTCCGCCAGGTGGTCGCCGAGGTCGAGTAGCCCTCGACAGCAGCACCCCGCAACGCCCGAGGGGTCCGGCTCCGGCCGGGCCCCTCGTCGCGTCCGGGCTGCGGCCCGTCAGTCCTTCTGGGCCAGCGTGCCGAGGTAGAGCTCGACGACCTTCGGGTCGTGGAGCAGCCCGTCGCCCGAGCCCTCGTAGGCGTTGCGCCCCTGGTCGAGGACGTAGGCCCGGTCGGCGATCTGCAGGCACCGACGGGCGTTCTGCTCCACCATCACGACCGACACGCCGCTCGCGTTGATGAGCTTCACCTGCCGGAAGACCTCGTCCTGGTTGGCCGGCGACAGGCCGGCGGACGGCTCGTCGAGCAGCAGGACCGACGGCTGCATCATCAGCGCCCGCCCCATGGCGAGCATCTGGCGCTCGCCGCCGGACAGGAAGCCCGCCCGCTGCTCGCGCCGCTCGCCGAGGAGCGGGAAGAGGCCCGTCACGATCTCGAACCGCTCGTCGAACAGCTTGGGCGCCTGGTAGATGCCCATCTCGAGGTTCTCGCGGATCGTGAGGTTCGGGAACACGTTGTTCGTCTGGGGGACGTAGCCGACGCCCTTGGCGACGAGGGCGTGGGCCTCGAGGTTGGTGATCTCCTCGCCCCGGAGCCGCACGTGCCCCGAGCGGATGGTCACCAGCCCGAACATCGACTTGAGCAGCGTCGACTTGCCGGCCCCGTTGGGGCCGATGATGCCGACGAGCTCGCCGTCGGCCAGCGTGAAGTTGCAGCCGGTGAGGATGTCGAGGCCCGGCAGGTAGCCGGCGACGACGTCCTCGGCGACGAGGACCGTCTCGCTCACAGGTCGCCTCCGTCCCCGTGGTGCCCACCGAGGTAGGCGTCGATGACCTTCGGGTCCGAACCCACCGCCTGGGGCAGCCCCTCGGAGATGACCGCCCCCTGGGCCAGGCAGACCACCCAGTCGCTGATGCCCATGACCACGTCCATGTCGTGCTCGATGAAGATCACGGTGACGCCCTCGTCGCGCAGGTCGGTCACGTGCCCGAGGAGCGACTGGACGAGTGCCGGGTTGACGCCGGCCATCGGCTCGTCGAGGAGGATCACCTTCGGCTCGACCATCAGCGCCCGCGCCATCTCGAGCAGCTTGCGCTGACCGCCCGACAGGGTGCCGGCGTACTCGTCGCGCATGTGGGCCAGGCGGAACCGCTCGAGCAGGCGGTCGGCCCGCTCGCGCACCTCGGTCTCCTGGCTGCCCCAGCGGAACGGCAGCAGGGCGGAGATCATCCCCTCCCCGACCTGGTCGGTGGCACCGAGCATGAGGTTGTCGATGACCGTCATCTTCGACAGCGCCTTGGTAAGCTGGAACGTGCGCACCATCCCGGCACGGGCGATGTTGTGCGGACGGCGCCGGTGCAGGGCGGTGCCGTCGAGCGTCCAGCGACCGGAGTCGGCGTCGTCGAAGCCGGTGAGCAGGTTGAACAGCGTGGTCTTGCCCGCCCCGTTCGGGCCGATGACCGAGGTGATCGTGCCTCGCTGGACCTCGAGGTGGGTCACGTCGACCGCGCGGAGGCCCCCGAAGCTGCGACTGACGTCGTCGACGACGAGGATGGGGTCGGGCTTGGCCACACCGGGGGTGGGCTCGACCGAGGCGAGGGCGGCATCAGCGGGCACCGATCAGCACCTCCTCCCGCTTGCCGAAGATCCCCTGTGGTCGCCAGATCATCAGCGCCATGAGCACCCCGCCGACGAGCATGAAGCGGACCGAGGCGACCTGCTGGCTCGAGAGCAGCCACTCCGGGATGGCACCGTTCGAGACCCCGAGCCGCAGCAGGCCCTCGGTGAACTGGACGATGAACCAGAAGATGACCGAGCCCGCGATCGGGCCGAGGATCGAGCCGGTGCCGCCGAGGATCATCGCCGTCCAGATGAAGAACGTCGTCTGGGGCAGGTAGCGGTCGGGCACGACGGCCTGGGCCTCGAAGGCGAGCACGATGCCGGCGAGCGCGCCGATCGCGCCGCCGAGGCAGAGGCTGCGGATCTTGAAGGCGAAGACGTTCTTGCCGAGCGCGCGCGCCGCGTCCTCGTCCTCGCGGATCGCCTTGAGGACGCGCCCGAACGGCGCGCGCATCAACGCCCACACGAGCGTGGCGCAGAGCGCCACCAACGCCCAGGCGACGACGATCACCCACGTCGAGCGCTCGTTGAAGCGCACGTCCCACACGCCGTAGCTGCCGCGGCCGAAGGGGTTGAGGCCGAAGAAGTCGTCGGCGAACCCCTGGATGCCGAACACGCCGCCGGTGAGGCCCTCCAGGGCGGAGGAGCGCACCATGATCCGGATGATCTCGCCGACGGCGATCGTGGTGATGGCGAGGTAGTCGGCCCGCAGTCGCAGGGTGGGGATGCCGAGCAGGATGCCGAGCACCACAGCGGCGAGCAGACCGGACGGGACGGCGAGCCAGAGGCTGAGCCCCGAGTCGACGACGATCGCGGTCGTGTAGGCGCCGATCGCCATGAACGCGATGTGGCCGAAGTTGATGAGCCCGGTGAAGCCGAAGTGCACGTTGAGCCCGATGGCGGCCAGCGCGTACGCGGCGGCCTGCACACCCACGGCGGCCCGGAGGGCGTCGGCGAGAACCTTCAGCACGTCGTCCATCAGCCGAACCGCTCCTTCACTCCGAGGATGCCCTGCGGCCGGGCGACGAGGATCACGATCAGCACCACGAGGGCGAACATCAGCTTCAGGTCGGGGGCGAACCAGTACGTCGACAGCTGGGTGACGAGGCCGACGACGAGACCACCGACCATGGCGCCGTACGCCGTGCCGAGGCCGCCGAGGACGACGGCCGCGAAGATCAGCAGGAGCACGTCGTTGCCCATGTCCCAGCGGACCGACTCGGCGAGGCCGAACATCACGCCGCTGAGCCCGGCGAGCGCCGCACCGACGAGCCAGGTCGCGAGCACGACGCGCCGCACGTCGATGCCGCTCGACTCCGCGAGGTCCTTGTTCACCGAGACGGCCCGCATCGCCGTGCCGATGCGGGTGCTGCGCAGCGCCCACCCGAACGCGGTGAGCACCAAGAGCCCCACGACGATCGTCGCCCAGGACTTCGGCGTGAGCGACAGCGGCCCGAGGTCGACCGTCTGCTGGAGGCGGTAGTCGGAGTACGAGCGGGGCTCGCCCCCGAAGAGGATGAGGTAGACGTACCGGACGACGAGGGCGAGGCCGATCGAGATGACCATCGCCGCGATGTCACCGGACTTGCGGCGCCGGACCGGTCCGAACACGGCGGTCTCGAACCCGACGCCCATCATGCCGGCGAGAGCGACCGCCACCAGGGCGGCGAGGAGGAGCGGGATCCCCAGGCTGTCCTCGAGCCACCACGCGACGAGCGCACCGAAGGCCAGGAGCTCGCCGTGGGCGAAGTTCACGAGGTTCGTGACGCCGAAGACCATCGACAGGCCGAGGGCGGCCAGGGCGATCATCACGCCGAACTTCACGCCCTCCGCGGCCAGGTTGAGGAGGCGGGACGTGCGCGACGGCCGGTTCTCGGCCCGGGCGTCGGTGCCGTCGCCGAGGGCGAAGAGGACGGTGCGGTCCTGCCCCGCGCGGACCTCCGGCGACAGCGACGTGCGCTCGGCGTCGCGCAGCTCCACGCCCTCGGGGAGGGTCTCCGGGTCGATCGTCACCGTGTAGACGCCCGGACCGGGCAGCGGGACCCGCCACTCGCCGGCGTCGTCGGACGTCGCGGTGCCGATCTCCGAGCCGTCCTCGGCGGTGACCGTCAAGGTCACGCCCTCCACCGGCTCGCGGTCGACGTCCTGCAGGCGACCGCCGATGGACTCGGCGCTCTCCTCTGCCGCAGGCTCCTCGCCGCCGTCGTCCTGCGCGGACGCCGACGGCGCGCACACGACCAGCGCGGCGAAGGCGAGGAGGACGAGGATCAGTCGCCGGGTGGGGCGATGGACGAATGGCACGGTGGGCGGCTCGGCATCGTCGGTCGGCGGGCACCTCGCGACGCGCCCGCGAGGCCATCAGGACCGGCACACAGTAGCCACTCCCACAGGTCGGGACCGTACGGCGTCAGGTGCAGCCGCCGCGGCGGTGCCGCGGACGTGCTGCTAGGCCTCGATGCCGACCCGGTCGAGCACGTCGCCGAGCGGGGCGACCATCCCGGTGTAGAAGGCGCCGAACTCGCCGTAGAGGGCCGACGCCGTGTCGTAGCGCATCGTGTAGACCGCGGCCTTGAGGTCGTCGGGGTGGACGCCGAAGAGGGTGACGCCCCACTCGAAGTCGTCGAGGCCGGTCGAGCCGGTGATCACCTGGAGGATCCGGCCCGCGAACTTCCGGCCCGACGCCCCGTGCTCGTACATGAGCTCCTTGCGCTCGTCGTACTCGAGCGTGAACCAGTTGGCGCCGACGTTGCGCCGCTTCGACATCGGATAGAAGCACCACGCCGTCTTGCCCTCCGGCGGGAGCTGCGGGTGCAGGCGCGCCTGGCGCATCTCCTCGGGCACGCCCTGCGCGTACTCGGACAGCTCGGTGAGCGACGTGTAGGAGTCGACGAGCTCGAGTCCGGCACCGACGAGGGCGGTCTGCAGCCGCCGTAGCCGCCAGAGGTCCTCGGACAGAGCCATGACCGCCAGGTCGGCCTTGTGCCCGAGCATCGCCACGGGGATCGCCTGGTCACCGGCGGCCTCGGCCTCCTTCACGGCCGCCTCCACCTCGGCACGGCGCGTGTCGGGCGTGACCCGGAAGAAGAGGTGCAGCACACCCCAACCGACGGAGGGCGACAGTGGTTCGGTCATGGCTCCACCGTACCGACGGCACCGAGCGGTTCGAGCGTCACGACGGCGTTGTAGTCGGGGATCGCGGAGGCCGGCTCGCGGTGCGCGGACCCGTGTCCGATCAGCGCCTGCCCCTCGGGCCACATCACCTGGAGGGTGCGGTGCGGCAGGCGGGCCAGGTGGACGGTGCCGTCGAAGGAGCCGACGTCGCTCGCGAGCCGCACCCGGTCCCCCTGCGCCAGCCCGAGGCGCGCCGCGTCGGCCTCGTCGATGAACACGGCGTGGCGGCCGGCGCCGGTGAGCGGGTCGGTGTCGGACCAGACCATCGAGTTGAACTGCTTGCCGCGCCGGGTGGCCACGGTGAACGCCCCTTCGGGGAGCTCGGGGCGGCGCGGCGTGATGGCCGTGGCTCGACCCCGTCCGCTCGGCGTCGGGAACGCGCCGCCCGCGCACAGGTGCCGACCGCCCCACTGGACGGCGTCGCCGGTGTCGGACAGGTGCTCGATCCCGGCGTACGCGGGGACGACCTCGGCGATCTCGACCCGGAGGTCCCGGTTGGTCGGCCAGGAGAAGCGGTGGCGGAGGTCGGGGCGGACCCGGCCGGCCACGTCGGCGAAGAGCCGCCACTCGCTGCGGGCCTCGCCCACCCGCCGCGGGATCTCGGGCGAGAACGCCACGCGCCGCTCGGTGGTCGTCGACGTGCCGCCACCCTCCTGCTCGTAGCGGGTGGCGACGGGAAGGAGGATGACGTCGTCCCCGTCGACGAGCATCTGCGAGCTGACGACCACGTCCTGGTGCACGCGGAGCGGCACGTTGCCGAGCGCCGCCTCCACCCGCGGCGGCTCGGGGAGGACGTCGAGGAAGTTGCCGCCGCTCGCCCACAGCACGTCGAGGTCGCCCCGCTCGGCCGCCTCGATCATCTCGGGGGCCGTGAGCCCCGGCTCCGACGGCACGTCGAACCCCCACTGCTCGGCGAGGCGTCCCGCGCTGGCGGCATCGACCGTGGCGCCACCGGGGAACGCCGTGGCGTAGGCGCCCATCTCGGCGCCGCCCTGCACGCCGGAGTGGCCGCGGATCGGCATCAGGCCGGCGCCGTCGCGCCCGACGTTGCCCCGAGCGAGGCCGACGTTCACGATCGCCCGGACGCCGTCCACGCTGTCGCGGTGCTGGGTGATCCCCATCGACCACACGAGGACGGCGGACCCGGCCGCGGCGTACTCGTCGACGAACGCCTCGACGTGGTCGTGCGTCAGGCCCGCCTGGTCGAGGAGGTCGTCGAGGTCCTGGTCGGCCAGCGCGGCGACGAGCTCGTCCCAGCCCTCGACGTGGGCCGCGACCCACTCGCGATCGACGGCGTCCCGGCGCAGCATCACCTTCAGGACGGCGTTGGCGAAGGCGACGTCCCCGCCGGGCCGGACCGGCACGTGCAGGTCGCACATCCTGGTGCCGAACAGCGCCGACTCGACGTTGGACGGCACCCAGTAGCGCTCGAGCCCGGGCTCCAGGTACGGGTTGACGACGACGACGCGGCACCCACGTCGGCGAGCCAGGTAGAGGTACTTCATGAACACCGGCTGGTTGTTGGCCGGGTTCGTCCCCCACAGCACGACGAGGTCGCTCTCGATCACGTCCTGCAACGAGCAGGTCGACGCCGCCACGCCGATCGTCTCCTTCAGGCCGAGCGTGGACGGGGCGTGGCAGACCCGCGCCGCCGAGTCGACCGACGAGATGCCCATGGCCCGCGCCGCCTTCCCCGCCACGTAGTACGTCTCGTTGGTGAGGCCACGGCTGGTCAGGTAGATCGCCGAGCGCTCGGGCGGCGCCGTCCGCAGCCCGTCGGCCAGCGCGTCGAGCGCCTCGTCCCAGGTGATCCGTCGGAAGCCGGGCTCGCCCCGCCGTCGGCGCATCGGGTGGGCGAGGCGTCCCATGCGGCGCAGCTCGGTGCCCGATCGGCGACGGAGGGGGCCCACGTCGGAGAGCAGGTCCTCGTCGAGCGGGTCGGCGGTGTTGACCTCGAGGAGGCGCAGGCGGGTGGTGCACAGGTGCACCCCGTCGATCGTCCAGTCGTGGAAGCCGGCGACCCCGAGGGCGCAGCCGTCGCACACCCCCTTGCGCAGCACCTTCATCGCGTACGCCGGACGGCGGAGGTTGTCGACCGCGACCTCGAGCATCTCGCGGTAGTGGTTCGGCTTCTGCTGGCCGATCCCGTTCGGGGAGAGGCCCACCCACAGCTCGGGGTGGAGGCGTCGACGGCTCCTCTCCGGCCGGGTCATCCCTCGAGCTCCGGCCCGGCGTAGATCCGTAGCGCGCCGTCACGCGCGAAGCCGGCCAGGGTCATGCCCGCCCGACGTGCGGTCCGCACCGCGAGGGCCGAGGGGGCGCTGACCGCGACGACCGCGGGGAACCCCGCGGCCCACGCCTTCTGGACCATCTCGAACGACGCTCGACCGCTGACGGCAAGCCCGAGCCCCGCAGCCGGGAGCCGCCCGTCGAGCAGGAGGCGCCCGACGACCTTGTCGACGGCGTTGTGGCGACCGATGTCCTCGCGCGCGACCGCGACGTGGCCCGTGGCGTCGAACGCCGCCGCCGCGTGGACCGCCCCGGTCGCATCGAACAGGCCCTGGTGCTCCCGCATCGCTTCGGGGACCCCCGCGAGGACCTCCGGGCGGAACGCGTCGGCCCCGGGGATCGGCCCGATGCGGTCGACCAGGTCGTCGATCGAGTCGGAGCCGCAGAGCCCGCACGACGACGACGATGCGGTGAGCCGGGGCGCCGGCGTCGGCGCACGGCCACGGGTCGAGACGCTGACGACGTTGAAGCCGGTCTCGACCGCCGACCCCGTGGCGCAGTAGCGGATGGTCTCGACCGGGGCCCCGGCGAGCAGGCCCTCGGCGTGGCACCACCCCGCGGCGAGCTCGAAGTCGTGGCCCGGCGTGCGCATCGTGGTGGCGACGAGGACGTCGTCGAGGCGGATCTCGAGCGGCTCCTCGACCACGAGCTGGTCCGGGCGGCGACCGCCGACGTCCCCGTCGAAGGTGCGGGTGAGGAACGTCTCGGTCCGGCCACGAGCCACCCGTCGAGGCTACCGGCGCCGCCCCGGCTCCTCTCGCGCTACGGGGACGGCTCGGGCGGGGCGGGGAACCGCTCGAGCAGGGCAGCGCGGATCTCGTGGTGGCGGAGCAAGAAGGTGCGCTCGTCCAGGCGCTTGCGTCGCATCCACCCGGTGACCTCGTCGTTGCACTTGCTCGCGTTGCACGACCGGCAGGCCGGCACGACGTTGTCGAGCGTGTAGCGCCCACCCCGGGAGAGGGCGAGCACGCAGTCCTTCTGGAGGGCACCGTCGGCCGCTCCGCAGTAGGCGCACCCGCCCCACGCCTCGGTGAGCGCCGCCCACTGCGCAGCGTCGAGGTCGTGGTCCACCCGGGCCATCCGCCGTCGGCGCTTGCGCGCCGCGCGCGCCCGTCGACTCCGATCCACCGGCATGTCCGGAGAGTAGGCCCGTACGTCCGCCCGACCGGGTGATCGCCGCCTTCCCACGACCCCGCGGGGGCGATCGCGCCAGCCCGTGGGCGACATCGCCCCCGCAAGCCGCAGACTGGGTCCGTGCGCACGAGGAGAGCAGCCGTCCCTGCGGTCGTCTGGATCGGGTTCGCGGCGTTCATCGGGCTCGGCCTGCCGGAGGCGACCCTCGGCGTCACGTGGCCCTCGATCCGCTCCGAGATGGACCGCCCGCTCTCCGCCCTCGGCCTCCTGCTCGGTTCGCTCACGGTGGGCTACCTGCCGGCCAGCGTGCTGTCCGGCCGCATCGTGTCCCGCGTCGGCGCCGGTCGGATGCTCGCCGGCGCGAGCGCGGTCTACGTGGCGTCCCTGTCGCTCTACCTGTTCGGGCCGACCTTCCCGTTCCTCGTCCTCGGCTCGCTCCTCGGCGGGGTCGCCGCGGGCGCGATCGACCCGGGCATCAACGCCCACTTCGCCGTCCACCACGGCACCCGGGCGATGAACCTGCTCCACGCCAGCTTCGGCATCGGCGCGACCGGCGGACCGTTCATCGCCACCGTCGTGCTCGACGCCGGCGGCTCGTGGCGGATCCCCTACGCCGTGTACCTGCTCGTCCAGGCGGGGCTCCTACTGGCCTTCCTCGTGACGCGGGACGACTGGATGGCCCGCCCGCAGGAGGACGACGTCGACGTCGTGTCGACGACCGCCGATGGACAGCTGCGGCACGGGCTCGCCAGCCCCGTCGTCGTCCTGTCCGTGCTGAGCTTCTTCGTCTACACCGGCCTCGAGGTGGGTGCGGGGGTGCTGGCGTTCTCGCTGCTGACGGAGGGGCGCGGGATGGAGGACAGGGCGGCCGGCCTCTGGGCGACGTCGTTCTGGGCGGGGGTGACGGCCGGCCGTGCGCTCCTCGGCGTCGTGGGGCGCGACCTCCGCGCCGAGACGGTGATGACGGGCGGGATCGTCGGCGCACTCGTCAGCACCGCGCTCATCTGGGTCGACCCGGGAGGTGCCGGCGCCGTCGGCTTCCCCCTGCTCGGGCTGAGCCTCGCCGGGGTGTTCCCGAGCCTGGTGCTCCTCACGCCGCGTCGGGTGGGCGCGGCACGGACCGCGGACGTCGTCGGGCTCCAGTTCTCGGTGGCCGCGATCGGCGCCTCGGGGCTGCCGGCGGCGATCGGCGTGCTCGCCGAGGCCGACCTCGAGCGGGTCGGTCCCTCGCTCCTCGCGTTGGCGGTCGTGCTCGCCGTCCTCGACGGCACGCTCCGGCGGATCAGTCGACCCGCTGCAGCTCGGCCGAGAGGTGGTGGGTGAGCGGCTGCCCCATCGCGGCCATCCGCACGTCGTAGCGGAGGGTGTCGTGGTGGATCCGGAACGTCCGCTCCATCACCTCGACGTGCTTGGCGGTCGTGGTGCGGGAGATCGTCGTGCTGCGGAGCTGGATGATCCCCTCGTCGACCGTGCCCTCGTAGACCTCGGCGATGCCGGTCGGCTGCGCGAGGACCACCTCCACCCGGTCGGGGAGGACCGGGCGCCAGAACCCCGACTCGGCGTGCATCGGGGTGGTCGTGCCGGGCACGACCGTCTGCTGCCGGTAGGCGAGGAAGGGCTTGCCGTTCGTCTCGAACTGGACGGCCTCCTCGTAGGAGAAGTCGTCGATCCCCGGGTACGAGCCGTCGCCGCGTCCGTGCCAGGTGCCGAGGAGCGGCACCAGGTCGCGGCAGTCGGGGTGGACCCCCTCGGGGAGAGCTCGGTGCGGCACGTCAGTCGATGAGGTCGTTCACGAGCTCCGGCGGCCGGCCGAGGACGACCCGGTCGCCCTTGACCGCGACCGGTCGTTCCATCAGGCGCGGGTGCTCGAGCAGCAGCTCGATGACGGCGTCGCGGGTGGTGTAGTCCGCTGCATCGAGGCCCAGGTCCTTGAAGTGCTTGTCCTTGCGGACGAGCTCGGCCGGGTCACGGTCGAGGTGGTCGACGATGTGCTCGAGCTCGGCCCGGGTCGGCGGATGGTCGAGGTAGCGGACGACCTCGGGATCGGCGCCGGCGGCCTGCAGGATGTCGAGGGCCGAGCGGGACTTCGAGCACTGGGGGTTGTGGAGCAGTCGGATCTCGGTCACGGCACCGATGGTAGGCGGATGGCTGCGCGCCTAGAGTCGCCGCACCGGCGGTCTGCGTGGGCAACTCGAAGGAGCGAGGATGGCGGTACGGCACGTGTGGCGTCCGGTGGTGGCGCTCGTCGTCGCAGTCGCGGGGCTGGCGCTGGCGCCGGGGGGCGCCGCGGTCCAGGCCGCCCCGACCGACGTCAGCGGGACCCTCCCCACCGGGCTCACCTCGTGGACCCCCGACGAGAGCCCCTACGAGCTGTCGGGCCCGGTCACCGTGCCGGCGGGGGGCACCCTCTACGTCGCGCCCGGCACCGTGGTGACGTCGACCGACCCCTCCCACGGCCTGGTCGTCGAGGGGCGCCTCCGCGCCTCGGCCGCGACCTTCGACCTGGCCGGCGGCATCGTGGTCGACAGCGCCGAGCCTCTCGGCGCCGGCGACCACCACCTCGCGCTGGACATCACGACGGTCCGGGGTGCCGCCGGTGCGGCCGTGCAGGTCGACGACGGCTCCGTGCGACTCGCCGACGTGACGATCACCGACTCGGGTGCTGGCCTCGTCGGCGGGCCGGACGCCGATCCGATCCTCGTGTCCCGGAGCCAGATCACCCACGTCTCGGGCGTCGCCGACGTCGACGGCGAGCTCGCACTGATCGACACCTACGTCGCCGGCGGGTTCACCACCGGCATCCACGCCGGCGAGGTCACCATGGTCGACTCCGTCGTCGAGGACACGATCGACTGCGGCCCCGGCCCGTCCCCTGCGCCGGCCTGCGCCATCGTCGTCACCTCGTCCGCCGGCGGGTCGATCGACGGCTCGTGGCTGGGCAGCGACGACCCGGTCACGCTCGCCGGCTTCGTCTGGGACCAGGCCGACGACGCCACGCTCGGCGCCGTGTCGATCACCGCGCCGGAGAGCGCGACGTTCGACGCCCAGCCCCCGACGGTCACCGTGAACGCGCCGGAGCCGCAGCTGCCGGCCCAGACGGCCCAGCTCACCGGCGACGCCATCGACGACAGCGGCGTCCTCGGGCCTGCGGCCTGGGTGTTCAACGCCACCGATCGCACCGTGTGGAACGAGGACCTCGGGCAGTGGGTGGCGTTCGCCCCCTTCGAGGAGAGCCAGCTCGCCTACGCGGGGTCGGGCACGTCGGACTGGACCCTCGACCTGCCGACGCTCGAGCCGAGCAAGGACTACTTCGCCGTCGTCGTCGCCACCGAGTCGTTCGTGGTGCCGAAGGGGCAGGTCGGCCGCCTCGGCGCGTCCAACGCCGTCGCCTTCCGCACGTTCGACCCGCCCACCGCACCGACGATCACCGGCGCCACCACCGGGTCCGACGGCCGGGTGACGTTCACCTGGACCGCGGCCTCCCCCGGCGACGGCCCGCCGGTCGACGAGTACCGCCTCTCGTGCGTCGCGGCGCCGACTCCTCCTCTCGCCGTCGCCGAGCGCACGGCGACCACCTCGAGCCTGACCGCCTCGGTCGCGCCGGCCCTCGGGGTGCGCACCAGCTGCACGGTGCGCGCCGTGAGCGACGCCGGCACCGGGCCGGCGTCGGCCCCTCGGGTTGTGCGGGTGGCGACGGGCGCCCCGACGTTCTCCGACACCCCGGGTGGCACGTTCTTCACCGCCGCGGTCGGCTGGGCCCAAGCCGCAGGGCTCACCACCGGGGTCGGCGGCACCGACCAGTTCCAACCCCACCGCGCGATCACCCGCGCCGAGGTCATCACGCTGCTGTGGCGCCACGCCGGCTCACCCACCGGCGCCCCCGCCCACGGCTTCGACGACACCACCCCCAGCGCCTTCTACGACCGCGCCCTGTCCTGGGCCCGCAACGACAGCCTCACCACCGGCGTCGGCGGCACCAACCAGTTCCAACCCGACCGACCCATCACCCGCGCCGAAACCATCACCCTCCTCTGGCGCTACGCCGGATCCCCCACCGGCGCCCCCGCCCACGGCTTCGACGACACCACCCCCAGCGCCTTCTACGACCGCGCCCTGTCCTGGGCCCGCAACGACGGACTCACCACCGGCGTCGGCGGCACCAACCAGTTCCAACCCGACCGACCCATCACCCGCGCCGAGACCATCACCCTGCTGTGGCGGGCCGCCACCAACTAGGAGCACCCACCACGATGCGACGCACGACGGCGGCTCTCGTCCTCGCCCTGATCGTCTCCCTCCTCGCCGCGGCCCCGGCATCGAGCCAGACCGCCGGCACCGAGATCGGCGGCACCCTCGGCTCGGGCACCACCGTGTGGACCCCGGACCACAGCCCCTACGTCCTCACCGCCGACGTGATCGTCCCGCCCGACGGGCACCTCTACATCGCCCCCGGCACCACCGTCACCTCCGAGGCCGACCACCAGCTCCTCGTCAACGGCTCCATCCGCACCGACGGCGCCACCTTCGACCTCCCCGCCGGCATCGTCGTCGACAGCACCGCGACGCCTCCGGCGTTCGATCAGGCCGAGCTCTTCACGACGACGTTTCGCGGGGCGACCGGTGCTGCGATCCACGTCGAACGAGGGACGGTGGTGCCCGTGTTCGCGACCTTCGAGGACAACGCCACCGCGATCACCGGCGGACCCGACGCAGGCACGATCTGGCTGAACTTCGGTGTCGTCCGCGACACGGACACCCTCGCCGTCGTCGAGGGGCACGTCATCGTCACCGCCGCTCACCTCTCCGGCTTCGAGCGTGGCGTCGTCGCCGAATCGATGTTCTTCCACAGCAACGTGGTCGAGCCGCCATCAGGACCGTGCACTGCAGACGGCACGGGCTGTGCGCTCGCGGTGTCGGGGCCGGCGGAGGACGCCTACGCCGAGCTCCACGGGAGTTGGTTCGGCACCGACGATCCGACCGCGATGGCCTCGATGATCTGGGACGGCCAGGACCAGCCCGGCGTCGTGACGTTCGACCTCGACCAGGCGTACACGGAGTCGTTCGACGTGGAGCCGCCTGTCGTCACGGTCACGGATCCCGGACCGACGGAGCCCGCGGTCGGCGGACAGCTGTCCGGGCTGGCCGACGACCTACCCGACCCGGGTGGCAACGGCGTCGGAAGCACCAGCCTGTGGCTCTATGACGCGACAGACGGCACGGCATGGGACGGGTACGAGGAGCAGTGGGTCCCGATCGACGGCAGCCAACTGGAGCCGGTGTCGTTCCCCGCCGTCACCGCGCCGGTGGGCGGTGGGATCTCGTGGTCGGCGGAGCTGCCGCCGCTCGCTCCGGGCCACGACTACGTGGCGGTGGCGTTCGCGACCGAGATGGGCATCGCCGGGTCGATCGGTGTCTCGGAGCCGGTGTTCTTCCGGGCGGTGGCGGACCCCGCGGCGCCGACGATCACCGCGGCGACACCGAACCCCGACGGCACGGTGACGGTCAGCTGGGACCCGCCCGACGACACCGGCGGCCTCCCGATCGACAGCTACGACCTGGTCTGCACCCCCGACCCCCAACCCCCGGTCGGTGACCTCGAGACCGTGGAGCGGGCCACCACCGCCACCTCGGCCACCTTCGAACCTGCCATCGGCGTGCGCTACACCTGCACCGTCACCGCCACCACCACCGCCGGCACCAGCCCCACCTCCGCGCCGCGCACCGTGCGGGTGCCCGCCGGCGCCCCGACGTTCTCCGACACGCCGGGTGGCACGTTCTTCACCGCCGCGGTCGGTTGGGCCCAAGCCGCAGGGCTGACCACCGGGGTCGGCGGCACCGACCAGTTCCAACCCCACCGCGCGATCACCCGCGCCGAGGTCATCACGCTGCTGTGGCGCCACGCCGGCTCACCCAGCGGCGCCCCTGCCCACGGCTTCGACGACACCACCCCCGGCGCCTTCTACGACCGCGCCCTGTCCTGGGCCCGCAACGACGGCCTCACCACCGGCGTCGGCGGCACCAACCAGTTCCAACCCGACCGACCCATCACCCGCGCCGAAACCATCACCCTCCTGTGGCGCTACGCCGGATCCCCCGGCGGCGCCCCCGCCCACGGCTTCGACGACACCACCCCCGGCGCCTTCTACGACCGCGCCCTGTCCTGGGCCCGCAACGACAGCCTCACCACCGGCGTCGGCGGCACCAACCAGTTCCAACCCGACCGACCCATCACCCGCGCCGAAACCATCACCCTCCTGCACCGCGCCGCCACCAACTAGCGACGACAGGTTCCACCCGCTGCCCCCGGGGGTACCGTCCGGGCCGACTCGTCCCGCGCTCAGCGCCCGCCCGAAGGACCGAAGCCCATGAGGTTCCGGAAGAACGCCCGTCTCGACGCATCCCAGGTCCAGGACCGCCGCGGCATGCGGGCCGGCGGGGCGGCAGCGATCGGAGGTGGCGGCATCGGCGGCCTCATCCTCCTCGCCCTCCTCCTCTTCGGTGGGGGCGGCGGCGGTGGCGGGGGCGGGCTCGCGCAGGCGCTCGAGTCGCTCGACGGGCTGCAGGTCCAACAGGGCGAGCCCAACGACCTGTCCGACGAGTGCCGCACCGGCGCCGACGCCAACGAGCGCGACGACTGCCGGATCGTCGCCGTCGTCAACAGCGTGCAGGCGTACTGGCAGGACGGGCTCGACGGGTACCAGCAGGCGACGACGGTCTTCTTCACCGACGCGGTGAGCACCCGGTGCGGCAACGCCACGTCCGCGGTGGGCCCCTTCTACTGCCCGGCCGACCAGACGATCTACATCGACCTCGGGTTCTACGACGAGCTGCGCAACCGGTTCGGCGCCCAGGGCGGCCCCCTCGCCGAGGCCTACGTCATCGCCCACGAGTACGGCCACCACATCTCGAACCTCACCGGCGACCTCGAGCGCTCGAGGGACGGCGAGACCGGCCCGACGTCGGGCAGCGTGCGGGCCGAGCTCCAGGCCGACTGCTACGCAGGCGCCTGGGCGGCCAACGCATCGGGTCCCGACGGCATCATCGAGCCGCTGACCCAGGCCGACATCGCCGACGCGCTCGACGCGGCGTCGGTCATCGGCGACGACCGGATCCAGGAGATGAGCCAGGGCCGCGTGACGCCGGAGTCGTGGACCCACGGCTCCGCCGAGCAGCGCCAGCGGTGGTTCCAGCGCGGCTACGACAGCGGCGACCCGTCCACCTGCGACACGTTCTCCATCGCCGGTTCCGAGCTCTGACGCGGACGGGGCGCCCCGCAGGGCGCCCCGTCGACGTTCACACAGCTGGAGGGATCAGAAGTCCTCCATGCCCCCCATGCCCGGCATGCCACCGCCGGCGCCCTCCTTCTCGGGGGCGTCGGTGACCACAGCCTGGGTGGTGAGGAACAGGGCAGCGATGGACGCCGCGTTCTCGAGCGCCGAGCGGGTGACCTTGGCGGCGTCGATGATGCCGGCCTTCTGCAGGTCCTCGTACTCGCCGGTGGCGGCGTTGAGGCCCTCGTGGCCGGACAGCTCGCGCACCCGGGCGACGACGACGCCGCCCTCCATCCCGGCGTTCACCGCGATCTGCTTGATCGGCTCCTCGAGGGCGTGGGCGACGATGCGGGCCCCGGTGGCCTCGTCCTGGCCGAGCGAGTCGACGGCGGCCAGCACCTTCTCCTGGGCCCGCAGCAGCGTGACGCCGCCGCCGGCGACCACGCCCTCCTCGATCGCCGCCTTGGTGGTGCTGACGGCGTCCTCGATGCGGTGCTTCTTCTCCTTCAGCTCCACCTCGGTGGCGGCACCGACCTTCAGCACGGCCACGCCGCCCGAGAGCTTGGCCAGGCGCTCCTGGAGCTTCTCGCGGTCGTAGTCGGAGTCGGTCGTGTCGATCTCGGCCTTGATCTGGGCGATGCGGCCCTTCACGTCGTCCTCGGACCCGCCGCCTTCGACGATGGTGGTCTCGTCCTTGGTGACGATGACCTTGCGGGCCTGGCCCAGGAGGTCGAGGGTCGTGTTCTCGAGCTTGAGGCCGACCTCCTCGGAGATCACCTGGCCGCCGGTGAGGATCGCCATGTCCTGCAGCATCGCCTTGCGGCGGTCACCGAAGCCGGGGGCCTTCACAGCCACCGAGGTGAACGTGCCGCGGATCTTGTTGACCACGAGCGTGGCCAGCGCCTCGCCCTCGACGTCCTCGGCGACGATGAGCAGCGGCTTGCCGGCCTGCATGATCTTCTCGAGCGCGGGCACGAGGTCGCGGACGCTCGTGACCTTGCCGCCGACGAAGAGGATGTAGGGGTCGTCGAGGACGGCCTCCATCCGCTCGGCGTCGGTGACGAAGTACGGGGAGATGTAGCCCTTGTCGAACCGCATGCCCTCGACGAAGTCGAGGTCCATGCCGAAGGTCTGCGACTCCTCGACGGTGATGACGCCGTCCTTGCCGACCTTGTCGATGGCGTCGGCGATGAGACCACCGATCTCCGGGTCGGCCGACGAGATGCCGGCCACCTGGGCCACCTGGGACTTGTCGTCGATCTCGACGGCGAGGTCCCGGATCGCGGCCACCGCGGCCTCGACCGCGGCCTCGATGCCCCGCTTGACCGCCATCGGGTTGGCGCCGGCGGCCACGTTGCGCAGCCCCTCGCGCACCATCGACCAGGCCAGGACCGTGGCCGTGGTGGTGCCGTCACCGGCGACGTCGTCGGTCTTCTTCGCGACCTCCTTGACGAGGTTCGCGCCGATGGCCTCGTAGGGGTCCTCGAGCTCGATGTCCTTCGCGATCGAGACGCCGTCGTTGGTGATCGTGGGGGCGCCCCACTTCTTGTCGAGCACCACGTTGCGGCCCTTCGGGCCGAGGGTGACGCGCACGGCGTTCGCGAGCTGGTTCATCCCGCTCTCGAGCTTGCGCCGGGCCTCGTCGTCGAACGCGATCTGCTTCGCCATCGCTGGTCGTCCTCCGTTGCAGGAAGCCCCGATCGGGGCCGGCCGTCTCGGCCGATTGGCACTCTAATCCTGAGAGTGCCAATCCAACCACCGTGGCGGCGGCGCCGCAAGGAGCCGCAGGGGGACGACGCGAGCGGGGATCAGCCCCCGGCGACGGCCGGGATGATCGACACGGTCTCGCCGTCGGGGACCTTGGTGTCGAGCCCGTCGAGGAAGCGCACGTCGTCGTCGGCGACGAACACGTTCACGAAGCGGCGGAGGTTCCCCTCCTCGTCGAGCAGACGCTCCCGGAAGCCCGGGTGCGCGGCTTCGAGGTTCTCGATGACCTGGGCGAGGGTCTCCCCCTCCACCGTGACCTCGGAGGCACCGGTGGTGAGGGTGCGCAGCGTGGTGGGGACACGGACGGTGACGCTCATGGGGTTTCCTCGTGAGGTGAAGGGCGGGGGACCCGTATCTCAGGCCCGGGTGATCTCGGGCGGGAGGGCCTCGATCAGCGCCCCCACCGACGGCTCGATCGTACAGTTGGCCCCCGCTGGCGACACCAGTTCGGCCGGCGGCGCCCACGCCGCTGCGCCGGTCACGACGGCGACCACCCGCTCGTGCCGCTGCAGCTCCCCGCGCGCCGCCAGCGCCTCGAGGCCGGCGAGCACCACACCGCCCGCGAGCTCGGCCGAGAGCCCACCGCGAGCGTGGAGCCGCGCCGTGGCGGGGCCCACCGCGTCCTCGTCGACGGCGACGACCGCGCCCCCGGTGGCCCGCGCCGCCGCGAGCACGGCGTCGCCGTCCGGCGGATCGCCCATCGCGAGCGACGCCACCGCCGTGCCGGGGCGCACCGGTCGCACGACGGTCGCCCCGGCGTCGAACGCCGCGGCCACGGGCGCGCAGCCGGCAGGTTGGGCGACCGTCAGGCGTGGCGGCGGGCCGTCGACGAGCCCGAGGTCGAGGAGGTGCGCCACCCCGTCGTGCAGCGCGCGCGCCAACGCACCCGAGGCCATGGGCGCGACGATCCGGTCGGGGCACATCCACCCGAGCTGCCGGACGACCTCCCAGCCGGTCGTGCGGGCACCCAGCTCGTACCAGGGCCGGAGGTTGACGTTGACCCACGACCAGTGGTGGAGCTCCGACGCGGCCTCGGCCGCCGCGCGGCTGGCGTCGTCGTAGCCACCGTCCACCCGGACGACGTGGGCGCCCAGGCGGACGAGGAGGTCGACGCGGTCCGCCTCGAGCGCAGCCGGGACGAGCACGACCGCGGCGAGCCCTCGGCGCGCCGCTCCGGCGGCGACAGCCCGGGCGAGGTTGCCGGTCGAGGAGCACGCCACGACGCGGCGTCCCGTCGCCACCCCCCGGGCGATGGCCACGTCGACGACGCGGTCCTTGAACGACCCGGTCGGGTTCGCCGTCTCGTCCTTCAGCCACACCTCGGCCACGCCGAGGTCGGCGGCGAGGCCCGGCGCCGAGCGCAGCGGGGTCCCGCCCGCGGCGGCCCCCACGAGGTCGAGGCCGCCCGGCAGCAGCGGCGCCCACCTGGCGACGGTGGTCGGTCCGGCATCGACCGCGCCGCGCAGCTCGACGCCGGGTCCCGGCGGTGTCGAGAGGACGACCTCCACCGGGCCGAAGCACCGGTCGCAGTACTGGGGTCCGTCGGCGGGGGCGGGATGTCCGCACTCGCGGCAGCGCAGCACGGCGTCGTCCTGCGCCGGGGGCGTCCGGTCGGTCATCCCGCCATCGTCGCAGAGCGCGGGTCCCCGCCCGCCCGCTTGCCCCGGTCACCGGCGTCGATGACCATGAGCCCGTGCCTGCCGCCGCCACGATCCGGACGTTCCACCACCGCAGCACGTCCGCGGCGTCGGCGCTGGACGCCAAGGGCGAGCGCTGCATCTCGGTCTGCATCCCGGCCCGCGACGAGGCGGCGACGGTCGGCCCGATCGTCGAGCGCATCCGTCGCAGCCTCGTCGACGCGGTGCCCCTCGTCGACGAGCTCGTCGTCCTCGACGACCACTCCGAGGACGCCACCGCCCGCATCGCCGCGGACGCCGGCGCCACCGTCGTGGCCGCCGACGAGGTCCGACCCGAGCTCGCGCTCGGGCCGGGCAAGGGCCAGGCGATGTGGAAGTCCCTCCAGGCGACCACCGGCGACCTCGTGACCTGGTGCGACGCCGACATCGTCGACTTCGACGAGCGGTTCGTCCTCGGCATCCTGGGCCCGCTCCTCGACCACGACGACATCGCGTTCGTGAAGGGCTTCTACGACCGACCGCTCGGCGACGACGACACGGGCGGCGGTCGGGTCACCGAGCTCGTCGCCCGGCCGCTCGTCAGCCTCCTCTTCCCGCACCTCGCCGGACTGGTCCAGCCGCTGTCCGGTGAGTACGGCGGCCGTCGGGACGTCCTCGAGTCCGTGCCCTTCGTCCGCGGCTACGGCGTCGAGCTCGGCCTCCTGATCGACGTGGCGGCGCGGTACGGGACGACCGCCGTGGCCCAGGTCGACCTCGGCCGCCGCGTCCACCGGAACCGCTCGCTGCAGCAGCTCGGGCCGCAGGCCGCCACGATCCTCCACACGGCGCTCGGCCGGGCCGGCGTGGCGCTCCCGGCCGATCCGGTGCTCGCCCGACCGGGCGAGGAACCCGTGCAGGTCGAGAACGGCGAGCTGCCGCCCGTCGCCGACCATCCCGACGAGGTGCGCCACACGGCCTGACGGGGCCTCCGCCCGCTGTTGACGCCGTGTGGGCTACGCGCCAGGAATATCCTCAAGGAGATCGGGGTACCGTCCGATGCTCAATGGACGAGGCCTGCCCCGGGCCTCCCGAGACCAGGAGACGGACGCGTGGACAAGTCGGCACTCAGGACCGCCGGCAGCACCGACCGCCCCGACTGGCAGGAGAGCCGCCTGGCGGAGCTGGTGCTCCACCTCACGGGCTGCTCGCCGGAGGACGCGCAGTCGGCCGTCGCCGACCCTGCGCCGCACGGACGCCTCAGCAACGACGAGGCCCTCGAGCGCGTCGCCCGGGCCATCGTCCGGCTGCGCCACTGATCCGGACGGCCTCGACTCCGAACGGCCTCGACGCGCCGGTCGCCGACCGGCTGACGCCGCGCACGCGCACGTAGACTCGCGGTGGAGGTCGAACCGTGGACAAGCCCGTGCGTGCCAACGACGACAAGATGCCCCTGGCGGCCACGATCGCCATCGGCGGACTGGCGCTGTTCGGCGCCATCACCCTCGCGGGCTGGCTGCTGTCGGCCCTCGTCGGGTTCATCCGCTTCGGCATCGCCGTCGTGGTGATCTTCGCCGTGATCAGCTGGCTCGCCGGGCGTCGGGCCGACCGCCGGCGCTGACGCTCAGCGTCCCGCCGCCTGGGCCAGGTGGGCGGCGACGAGCTCGGTGATGCAGGCGAGGGGCTCGGCCAGCGCCCGCTCGCGTCCGCAGCGCTCGACGAGCGACACCGTCGACAGGCGGTCCTCGACCCCGTCGTAGACCTCGCCGGCCACGGCCAGGACCGGCACCCCGAGCGATGCCGACATCTCGGCGACCCCGCCGACGACCTTGCCGTCGAACGACTGCGCGTCGACGAAGCCCTCGCCGGTGACGACCAGGTCGGCGTCCTCGATGAGCTCGTCGAGCCCCACGTGATCGGCGACGGCATCGAAGCCCGACGTGAGCTGCGCCCCGATCGCGGCCAACCCGCCGGCCAGGCCGCCCGCCGCTCCGCCACCGTCGAGCACGGTGACGTCGACCCCGTGCTCGTCGAGGTAGACCTGCGCCAGGCGCTCCAGCCGGCGCCGCAGCAGCTCGACCTGGGCGGGCGACGCACCCTTCTGCGGCGCGAAGACCTCGGCGGCGTCGAGGAACCGGGTCGTCACGTCGCACGCCACGA
The DNA here is from genome assembly GCF_009650215.1 of Actinomarinicola tropica. GTDB lineage: Bacteria > Actinomycetota > Acidimicrobiia > Acidimicrobiales > SKKL01 > Actinomarinicola > Actinomarinicola tropica. The sequence continues at coordinate 3,251,711 of NZ_CP045851.1, forward strand.
CGAGCTCCACGCCGCGCATGCGGGCGAAGGGCGAGAGGGCACGCAGCGCACCGAGGCCCCCGTCGGTGGTCGCCGAACCCCCGAGGGTCACGAGGATGTGGGAGGCGCCGGCGTCGAGCGCCGCGGCGATCAGCTCGCCCGTGCCGGTGGTCGACGCCGTGACCGGGTCGTTGCCGTCGGGTCCGCCCACGAGGTCGAGGCCGGAGGCGGCCGCCATCTCGATGACCGCACGCCCCCGCACGAGGCGCCACCCGGCACGCACCGGGTCACCCAGCGGACCGGACACGAGCGTGGTGCGGTTCGCTCCCCCGAGCACCTCGAGCGTGCCCTCGCCACCGTCGGCCAGGGGCACCTCGGTGCAGCGCCAACCCGCGGCGCGCGCCCCGTCGGCCACCGCCCGTGCGACCTCGGCCGCGGACGCGGTGCCCTTGAACTTGTCGGGCGCAGCGACGACACGCATCGGACCATGGTGGCCGACGGCGGCGCCGGGGGCGCGACGAACGCGCTCAGCTCGGGGCGATGACCTCGTCGACGCCGAGGACGACGAGGATCGTGGCGTCGCCGGGATCGAACTCGAAGGGGATCTCGGCGATGGAGCGGGCGACCGACGGATCGACGCCGAGGTCGGTGGCGACCTGCTGGGCCTCGGCCTGCCAGCCGTCGACGTAGTAGATGGCGCTCTCATCGGCCCGGCCGCTGCCCGGCACGTTGTCGGCGGCGACCGGCACGTAGTTGAGGGCGTTGAGCTCGGTGCTGATCGAGCCGGCCGCACCCGAGACGCCGGAGCCGTTCAGGACGGTGAAGCGGATCTCGTTGTTCGGCCGCACCTCGGAGGTGGGGGTGGTGTCCTCGGTGCCCTCGCCGGCGCTGGTGTCGGTCGTCTCGGTCCCGTCGTCGACCGGCTCGGTGGTGTCGGTGGCATCGGTCGGGACCGTCGTCTCGGTCGTGTCGTCCCCCTCGGCGGCGATGAGGCCGCCATCCTCGGAGAACCCGCGGCTGAGCAGCAGCGCGCCGATGACCACGGCGACGAGGATGAGCACCCCGCCGCGGGCGGCGGCGTTGGACGGCGGGCCGCCGCGCCGGGCCGCGCTCACAGGCCGGGCCTCTCGGCGACGCGGCCCTCGGTGCGCTCGCGGCGCCGACGATCGCGGAGCCGGCGGAGCCGACGCACGACGAGGGGGTCGTGTTCCATCGCCTCGGGAGAGTCGAGCAGCTCGCCGAGGACCTCGTAGTAACGGGTGGTCGACAGCTCGAACCGCTCGCGGATGGCGAGCTCCTTCGGTCCGGACTCGGACCACCAGGACCGCTCGAAGTCGAGGATCGCGCGATCCCGTTCGGTGAGTGCCATCGCGTGCAGGTTGCCGGGTCCGGCCCGGCGATGCAAGCACCGCCCCACCGGTACGCTCCTGCCCGTCGGCCCGCGCCGACCCCGCCCGAGTAGCTCAGTCGGTCAGAGCAGGCGCCTTGTAAGCGTCAGGTCGTGGGTTCGACTCCCACCTCGGGCTCCGCTCGGTGCATCCGCCGTCGGCCGAGCCGATTGGCGCTACGCACCCCCCTCGACCGTACGATCCTGCGACCATCCGGAGGCGGCCGGACCAGCTTCGCCCGAGGGGGGGGATCCAGAACAGATGCAGATCACGGTCGCGACCCACCACCACGGCCCGCCGTCGATGGGCCACGGCGGCTACGTCGCCGGGCTGTTCGCCCGCGAGGCCGACGGCCCGATCCAGGTCACGCTCCGCCGTCCGACGCCGCTCGACGAACCGCTCGAGCTGGTCGACCTCGGCGACGGGCGCGGGGAGCTGCGCCACGGCGACGACGTGATCGCGAGCGCCGAGCCGACGACCTTCGAGCTCGAGGTCCCCACGCCGCCGAGCATCGACGAGGCACGGGCGGCCGAGCCGGGCTCCCCCTCCCACTTCGAGGGGCGGGGCGTCCACGGCCAGTGCTTCGGGTGCGGCAACCGCCCCGAGGGCGAGGGCCTGCGGATCTTCGCCGGGCCGCTGGCCGTCGAGGGGCGCGCCATGGTCGCCGGCACCTGGCGGCCGACCGACTGGATGGCCCGCGAGGACGGCACGGTCGACCCGATGTGGGTCCTCGCCGCCCTCGACTGCCCGGGCGCCTTCGCGTTCATCGCCGGGGAGGTCCGTGCGGGGCTCCTCGGCCGCATCCAGTTCGCCCAGCACCAGCCGGTGCCCGCCGACGCCGAGCTCGTCGTCATGGGCTGGCAGGTCGGGACCGACGGCAAGAAGATGTTCGCCGGCACCGCCGTCGCCGACGCCGACGGCACCGTCCTCGCGACGGCGCTCGCCACCTGGTTCGGGTTCCCCGGGCGCTGACCGGCCCGAGCCGACGGATCAACCGCCGTTCGCCGCTCCGTCGGTGACGACGCGCAGCATCGCGAACCACCCGCTCGCCACCTCCAGGGCGAACGGCGGCGTCCCGGCGTCGGCGAGGGCCAGCACGTCGGAGGCGGCAGCGCGCGCCCCGGCCTCGATCGTCGACGGGTACTCGTAGAGCAGCCGCTGCTCCTCGAACCGCTCGGCGTCGACGAGCCGGGCCGCGCCCTGCTGCACCATGACGCCGTAGTCGAGGTCGACGAGGACGACGGTGTCGTCGAACCACCGGGCCGGCGTCGTCACGTCGACGAACAGCTCGACGGCGCCGTCGTACCAGTTCGCCACCCACCAGCCGTCGTCGGGGATGCACATGACGACGGGGTTGGGCCCCCGGTAGAGCACGGCGTCACCCCGGAGCACCTCGTGCCCGGCGGGCAGCCCCAGCCAGGTGCCGTGCTCGTCGTGGCCGAGGAGGTAGCCCCTCGCCCTCGACTGGGGCCGGTCGGGCCACCGCCGTCGCTCGATCCAGATCCGCCGTGCCGCCGCGTCGCTCACACCCCCCATGGTGGCACCCCGGACGCGCCCGGGGGCGAGGCCCGTGCCTCGCCCCCGAGCCGACCGGCGGATGGGGAACCCCGTTCCCACCTCGCCGGCCGTCCCGTTACCGGGAGATCCAGCGCCGAGGGATCAGGCCTCGTTCACGACCATCGCCGTCACCATGCCGAACATCCCGTCCTCCTTCTCCACGTGGGAGAGGATGTGGCAGTGGAACACCCAGGTGCCGGGCTCGCTGGCGTGGACCAGCACCGAGTACCGCTCGCCGGGGGCGACGTTCAGGGTGTCCACCCAGTAGGGCTCGGCCAGCGGGATGCCGTCCTTGGCGACGACGAGCTGGCGGACGCCGTGGAGGTGCATCGGGTGCGACTGGAGGCCCTCGTTCAGGTAGTGCATGAGGAACCAGTCGCCCTCCTCGAGGACGATCGGCGCCGTGGCCGGGAACGACTTGCCGTTGAGCGAGTAGCCGATCACGCCGGCGTCGTTCAGGACCATCGGCATCTCGAGGGCCAGGTCGATCTGCTCGGGGATGGTGACGTCGTTGATGGTGCGGCCGAGCGGCAGGTCGACGTCGCCGACCGTGAAGGCGCCGAACATGCCGTTCGGGACCGAGACCTGGCTGTGGGCGTGGGCGTGGTACATGCCCACCATCTCCTCGACGACCGTGAACTCGTAGGTGTAGGTCTCGCCCGACTTGATGATCTCCTGGGTGTAGGGAGCGACGCCGTCCTGGTCGTTCGGGACGGTGATGCCGTGCCAGTGGACGTCGGTGCCGAGCGGGGTGTTGTTGGTGACGACGAAGCGGGCAGTGTCGCCGACCTCGAGGTCGATCCACGGGGCGGGCACCTGGCCGTTGTAGGCCCAGGCGTCGACGAACTTGCCCGGCTCGACCTCCCACTCGATGATCGACGCCTCGAGCTCGAAGACCTTCACGTCGCCGTCGACCTCGACGGGCTCGAGCGGCAGGTTGCCGACGCCCTCGGTCTCGGCGGGGAACGCGTTCATCGAGGCCATCATCAGCTCGTCGAGCCGGTCGGCTTCCTCCTCGGTCATCTCGGCGCCGTCCGAGCCGTGGCCACCGGCGGCCTCGCCGCCGTCAGCGGCGACGGGCACCGTGGCCGACTCGGAGATGGTGATGTCGAGCACCATCCCGGCAGCCTCGTGGCCGGCGATCGTGCAGACGACGGTGTAGTCGCCCGGGGCCAGCGCCGACGTGTCGAGCATGGCCGTCTCACCGGCGTTCAGGTCGGGGGTGGTGAGGTCGGTGTCCTTGACGGCCAGGTTGTGCACCGCCGAGCCGGCGTTGGTGACGTCGAGCATCGCACCGGCGGGGATCTCGGTCGGCATGTCGATCGTGAACTCGCTCAGCGACACCGACACGTGGGTCATCTCTGCGGTCGCCGCACCTACGGCGGAGGCGCCGACGCCGTCGTCCTTCACGGTGACGACGATCACGGCGAGCGCCGCGAGGGCGAAGCCGGCCAGGCCGGCCAGGGCGGCGAAGATCGAGAACGCGTTCAGGCGTTCGGGGCGGGGGGTTGCCACGGGGGCACTCCTCGTCAACTCGGGGTTCAGGGGTACGCCGGCATGGTGCCGGTCGCGCCCACCGCCCCCTAGGGGCCCGGGTCACGGCTCGATGGGACCTTGGTCCCACGACCCCGGGTCGAGCGGCCCTGACCTGTGCCGTCCGCCACGCCGCACGATGCCTCCACGCCCGGCCGACCGCCGGTGCGCGCGTCGTCGCCCGACGGCGGAGGGACCGAGCCCGAGGGGTTGTCGCATGCGAGTTCTCGTCGTCGAAGAGGTGCCGGGGGACGGCGCCGCCGCACGCCAGGCGCTCGTCGCCGCCGGACACGAGGTCACCAGCTGCCACGACAACGGCAGCTCGTTCCCCTGCCGGGGCCTGATGCCCGAGGCGACCTGCCCGCTCGAGGGCGACGGGGTCGACGTGGCCCTCCTCGTGCGCAGCCTCCCGGGCAGCCAGCCGACGGCGCGCGAGGACGGCGTCCGCTGCGCGCTGCGCCGCAAGGTGCCGCTCGCGCTCACCGGCGAGGTGGAGGGGAGCCCCTACCTCGACCACGCGACCGTCGTCGAGCCGGACGTGGGGCGGGCCGTCGACGCCGCCGTCGCCGCGGCGACCCGACCCCTCGCGGAGCACGGCGAGGCGGCACGTCGGGCCCTCGTCGGCGTCCTCGACGCCGAGGGCGTGCCGAGCGACGAGGCCGGTGCGGTCGTCATCCGCTCCGGTCGCCACCTGGTCGTCACCCTGCTCCCCGGTGCGGAGCTGACGCCGCGCGTCGCCGAGACCGCGTCGGTCCGCGTGCTCGGCGCCGTCCGTGCGCTCGACCCCGACCCGGCCGTCATCGACGTGACGTTCGCCCGGTAGGCTCGCCGTCGATCCGACGGCACCACGGGGGGACCGCATGAGCATCCTGGGCAACCGCGTCCTGCGCACCGAGGACCCGAAGTTCCTCACGTCAGGAGGCGAGTACGTCGCCGACGTCGAGCTGCCCGCCGGCGCGACCCACGTGGTCTACGTGCGGGCGACGATGGCCCACGCCCGCATCGAGTCGATCGAGGTGGACGAGGCGCGTGCGATGCCGGGCGTCGTCGACGTCGTCACCGCGTCCGACCTCGACCTCGACCCGATGCCGCCGCCCTTCCCGATGATCGACGCCGCGATGGGTCAGCCGTACCTGGCGCGCGACGTCGTCCGCTACGTCGGTGAGCCGATCGCCGCGGTCATCGCCGAGTCGGAGGCCGCCGCGCTCGATGCCGCCGAGATGGTCGTCGTCGACCTGGACCCCCTCGACACCCTCGTCGACCCCTCGACCGCCGACGGCTCCGACACGCTCCTCTTCCCCGACGCCGGCACCAACGTCGCGATGGCCATCCCGTCGAAGGACGCCGTGTCCTTCGACGGATGCGAGGTCGTCGTCTCCCAGCGGATGGTGAACCAGCGGGTCGCCGCCGGTCCGATCGAGCCTCGCGTCGCCGCGGCCTACTGGGGCGAGGACGGTCGCCTCGTCCACTACGCGTCGTGCCAGGGCGCCCACCCCGTCCGCGACGCCATCTGCGCCGGGCTCGGGCTCGAGAAGGAGCAGGTGCGGGTCGTCTCGCCCGACGTCGGCGGTGGCTTCGGGGCCAAGGGCCGCAGCTACCCCGAGGAGATCCTGCTCGGGTGGCTCGCCCGCCGGGTTGGACGTCCGGTGCGGTGGGCCGAGACGCGGTCGGAGAACATGGTCGGCATGGGCCACGGACGTGCCCAGATCCAGGACGTCACGATCGGCGGGCGGCGCGACGGCACGATCACCGCCTACCGCCTCCACGTCCTCCAGGACGCCGGCGCCTACCCCCACATGGGTGCCGTGCTGCCGTTCATGACCCGCACCATGCTCTCGGGCGTCTACTCCTTCACCGACACCGAGTTCGACTCCTCGTCGATCGTCACGAACACCACGCCCACCGCGGCGTACCGCGGCGCCGGGCGCCCCGAGGCGGCCGCCGCCATCGAGCGCGCCGTCGACCTGTTCGCCGCCGAGATCGGCATGGACCCGGCCGAGGTCCGCTTCGCGAACTTCCTCTCCCCCGACCAGTTCCCCTACACGACGCCCACCGGCACGAACTACGACTCCGGGGACTACGCCACGGCGCTCCGCACGGCCCTCGACGCCGCCGGCTACGACGACCTGCGCGCCGAGCAGGCACGGCGCCGCGCCGCGGCCGATCCCGTCGAGCTCGGCATCGGCATCTCGGTGTACGTCGAGATCACCGGTGGCGGGGGCGGCGGCGAGTACGGCTCGGTCGAGCTGCTCCCGGACGGCAAGGTGCTGGCGAAGACGGGCTCCTCGCCGTACGGGCAGGGCCACCACACGGCGTGGGCGATGCTCGTCGCCGACCGGCTGGGGTTGTCGATCGAGGACGTCACCGTGGTGCACGGCGACACCGACGTCGTCCCCACCGGCTCGGTCACCGGCGGGTCGCGCTCGGTGCAGATCGCCGGCTCGTCGATCCACGACGCCGCGGGCCGCCTGTCCGACATGGCCAGGGAGAAGGCCGCCGACCTGCTCGAAGCGGCGTCCGAGGACGTCGTCCACGACACCGAGAACCGCCGGTTCCACGTCGCCGGCACCCCGGCGCGCGCCGTGTCGTGGACCGAGGTCGCCGAGGCCACCGCCGCCGAGGGCAACCCCCTCGTCGGCATCTCCGACTTCTCCCAGGGCGGCGCCACGTTCCCCTTCGGCGCCCACGTGGCCGTCGTCGAGGTCGACACCGAGACGGGCAGGGTCGAGCTGCGGCGCCTCGTCGCCGTCGACGACGCCGGCACCATCCTCAACCCGCTGCTCGCCGAGGGGCAGGTCCACGGCGGCCTGGCGCAGGGGGCCGCGCAGGCGCTGCTCGAAGAGGTCCGGTACGACGAGTACGGCACACCCCTCACCGCCAACTTCGGCGACTACGCCATCGTCACCGCCACCGACCTGCCGTCGTTCGAGCGCATCGCCATGGAGACCCCGACGCACCTGAACCCGCTCGGCGCGAAGGGCATCGGGGAGTCCGGCACCATCGGCGCCACGCCGGCCGTGCACAACGCCGTCTGCGACGCCCTGCGCCCCCGCGGCGTCACCCACATCGACATGCCCTGCACGGCCGAGAAGGTGTGGCGGGCGATCGAGGACGCCCGCAGCTGACCCTCAGCTCGCGGCGCGCCGTCGCGGACGCTCGCCGGCCAATCGGCGCGTCTCCTCGGACAGAGGGGCGGCGAGCAGTCCGCACGTGAGGTCGACGAGCTGCTCGACGAACAGCCGGTCGTCGCGGTGCGGGGCGGTCGCGGCGCGGCGCCCGAGCTCGACCGCGCTGAAGCGGATGGCGGCGAAGCGGCGGTGCAGCTCGACGGCCTGGGGGTCGAGCAGCGGCTCGACCGCAGCGCGCCACCGGTGCAGGCTGTTGCGGGCGCGGCCCGGTGCCGGCGCAGCGGCGTCGGTCGGGTCGACGAGCGGCTTGGCCTCGTGGACGAGCTCGGCGTTGATCTGCAGGTAGGCGGGTCCGCCGTCGGGGTCGCCGAGCTTGGCGGCGAGGGGGCGGACCAGTGCGCCGGCCATGTCCCGCAGGGACGGCGTCGCCTCGGCCTCCAGGTGGTCGAGCACGGCGTGGCGTGCCGTGTCGACGGCGGCCCGGTGCTTGTCGAGGATGGCCCGCAGCACCCCGGCACGGTCGTCGAAGTGGTACTGGACGGCCACCGCGCTCTTCGCCCCCGCGGCGCGATTGATCTCGCGGAGGCTGACGGCGTCGATGCCCCGCTCGGCGAAGAGCTCCTCGGCGGCGGTGATGATCCGCTCGCGCGTCGTCGGCGTCACCGGCTCATCATGGCACGGTGCGAGCGCTCGTCTGTATGGTGCAGCTGCACCAATGGCCACCACGAGGGGACCGCACACGTCATGGCATGGGATTTCTCCACCGAGCCCGAGTTCCAGGAGCAGCTCGACTGGGTCGCACGATTCTGCGAGGAGGAGCTCGAGCCCCTCGAGCTGGTCTTCCCCGGCGCGTCCCGCTCCCGCGACCCGAAGATCAAGGCCATCGTCGACCCGCTGAAGCAGCAGGTGAAGGACCGCGGGCTGTGGGCGCTCTTCCTCGACGAAGACCTCGGCGGCCCGGGCTTCGGCCAGGTCAAGCTCGCCCTCCTCAACGAGATCCTCGGCAAGTACCCGTCGGCGCCGGCGATGTTCGGCACCGCCGCCCCCGACACCGGGAACATGGAGCTCGTCGCCGCCTACGGCACCGAGGAGCAGAAGGAGAAGTGGCTGTACCCGCTCATGAACCAGGAGCTGCGGTCGGCCTACTCGATGACCGAGCCCCAGGGCGGATCCGACCCGGACCTCTTCGTCACCACCGCCGTCCGCGACGGCGACGAGTGGGTCATCAACGGCGAGAAGTGGTTCACCAGCGCCGGGGCCTTCGCCGACCTCATCTTCCTCATGTGCAAGAACGGGATCTTCGTCATCCCGAAAGGCACCCCGGGCGTGGAGATCATGCCGAACAGCCCCATCGCCCACAGCCACATCCGCTACACGGACGTGCGCGTCCCGCTCGACCACCTGCTCGGCCCCGAGAACGGCGGCAAGGTGCTGGCCCAGCGTCGCCTCGGCGGTGGCCGCATCCACCACGCCATGCGGGCCATCGCCCAGTGCCACCGGGCCTTCGACATGATGTGCGAGCGGGCACTCAGCCGAGAGGCGCACGGCAAGGTCGTCGCCGAGCACCAGATGGTCCAGGAGGCGATCGCCGACTGCTACGCCGAGATCAAGATGCTGCGGCTGCTCATCCTCGAGACGGCCTGGGTGATCGACAACTCGAGCACCCAGGAGGCCCGCACCCAGATCGCGGCCACCAAGTACACCGCCGCGAAGGTGCTGCGCGACGTGGCGTACAAGGCGATGCACGTCCTCGGCTCGCTCGGCACCACGAACCTCACGCCCCTCAAGGCCATGTGGGACGGCGCGCCGACGATGAGCGTCATGGACGGCGTCGACGAGGTCCACAAGGTCACCGTCGCCCGCAACGTCCTGAAGGGCTACCGCCCCCACGAGGGCCTGTGGCCGACCGAGTACATCCCCGCCAAGGCCGAGAAGGCGCGGGAGAAGTTCCAGCCGCTGCTCGACAGCGACCCGGAGCTGAAGGAGATGGCCGAGAAGATGGCCCGTCGCCAGGCGTTCGTGCGCGGCTGACCCGCCCGGCGGGAACCGAGGCCGAGCCCGCCGGCGCGCCGCTCAGGTGCGCTGGCGGGCCACCTCGAAGCAGGCGACCGCGCCGGCGGCTGCGACGTTCAGCGAGTTGAGCCGTCCGCGCAACGGGATGCCGGCGACGGCGTCGCAGCGCTGGCGCACCAGGCGGCTGAGCCCCCGCCCCTCGGCCCCGAGCACCAGGCACACCGGCTGGGAGAGGTCGAGTCCGTCGAGGCGGTCGTCGCCCGTCTCGTCGAGCCCGACGACCCACACGCCGGCGTCCTGCATGCGGGTGATGGCCGTCGGCAGGCCGCCGACGAGGGTCATGGGCAGGAACTCCACCGCCCCGGCTGCGGACTTCGTCACCGTCGGCGTGACGTGCACCGCCCGGTGGCGGGGCAGGACCACGCCGGAGACGCCCGCGCACTCCGCCGTCCGCAGCAGCGCGCCCAGGTTGCCGGGATCGGTGACGCCGTCGAGGGCGATGAGGAAGGGCTGGCCACCGTCACGGGGCCGGAGGAGGTCCTCGAGGTCGTGCTCGGGCAGGGGCGCCGCCTCGGCGTAGACCCCCTGGGGGGCCTCGGTGCGGGCCGAGGCATCGAACTTCGTGCGGCTCACCTCGCGCAGCGGGACCTTGAGCTCGTCGGCGAGGTCGATGATGTCGTCGAGGATGTCGGCGGGCTCCATCCCGGCGCTGAGGACGACCTCCTTCACCCGGCGACGTCCGGCGAGCAGCAGCTCGCGGACCGCCTGGCGCCCCTCGACCCGGTCGCCGCCGAGCCCCTTGGGCCCGGTGCGACGGGGGGCACCGCTGTCGCCGGAGGGCCGGCGGGCCGCGGGCGCCGCGCCCTTCGCGGCCGCCCGCTGGCGACCGGCGGCCGACGACGCCGACTTGGCCTTGGCCTTCGCGCCGGCGCGGCCGACCGGCGCACCGGACTTCTTGGCGCGGGTGAACGGCGTGTCGGCGCGGGTCGAGCGCCCTCCCGACCGTCCCCGGCCGCCGCCGCGCCCACGTCCCTGTCCCGAACCAGCCATCAGCGTCCCTGTCCTTCGTCTCGTCGGAGTAGCGCCACCGCGGTGCACACGACGCCCTCGGCCGCCCCGATGGCGCCGAGGCCCTCGGCGCGGGTGGCCTTGATCGACACCGGCGCACCGACCATCTCGGTCATGCGGCGCTGCATCTCGTCCCGCCGGGGGGCGAGCTTCGGCCGCTCGAGCACGACGGTGCAGTCGACGTTGGCCACCGCCCAACCGTCGGCTCGGACCTGGTCGAGCGTCGCGGCCAGGAGGCGTGCGCTGTCCGCACCGGACCACGTGGGATCGGTGTCGGGGAAGTGCATGCCGATGTCGCCGAGGCCCGCGGCCCCGAGCAGCGCATCGATGGCGGCGTGGACGACGGCGTCGGCGTCGCTGTGTCCCGCGAGGCCCGTCTCGCCCTCGAAGCGCACCCCGCCGAGCACCAGCGGGCGCGCGGGGTCGTCGCTGAACCGATGGACGTCGATGCCGTGGCCGATCCGGAGCTCCACCGGGCCAGCGTGCCACGCACCCCGCCCCACGGCACGTTGGTGCTCACCCAGCGTGGCTCGTCGTGCGCCGCCGTCACGGTCGGTAGCATCGAGGGCCATGACCGATGTCTCGTTCCTCGCCGGCGTCGAGCTGTTCTCCCAGCTCGACAAGTCGGAGCTCGGCCGCCTCGTCGAGGTGGCCGAGCGTCGCCAGCTGCGGCGCGGCGACACGCTGTTCGTCGAGGACGACGCGTCGACCGAGCTCTACGTCGTCGTGCGGGGCCGCATCGCGATCGCGAAGAAGTCGATCGACGGCCGCGAGTCGATGATGGCGCTCATGGAGCAGGACGACCTGTTCGGCGAGATGGCCTTCTTCGACGGCCAGGGGCGCTCGGCGGAGGCCCGGGCCCTCGAGCCGTCCGAGGTCGTCGTCATCCCCTACTCGGCCCTGAAGCAGATCTACGAGGCCCGCCCCGAGCTGCTGTGGAGCGTCACCGCCATGCTGGTGCGTCGGCTGCGGAGCATCGACGACGCCCTCGCCGACTCGGTGTTCCTCGACGTCACGGGCCGCACGGCGAAGCGCCTGCTCGAGCTGGCCGGCGACGCCGAGGAGTTCTCCCTCCCGATCACCCAGGAGGAGCTGGCCGGGATGGTCGGCGCCTCCCGTGAGCGGGTCAACAAGGCCATCGCCTCGTTCATCCGGCTCGGGTGGATCGAGCAGCACGACCGCCGGTACCGCATCACGGACCGGGAGCAGCTCACCCGCCGTGCCATCTGACCGCCCGCAGGTCGTCGAGCCCCGCTGGCTCGACGGGCGTCAGCAGCGTGCCTGGCGCCAGATCATCGCCGGGACCACCCTGCTCATGGACCAGCTGGAGCGCGAGCTGCGGGCCGAGCACGGGCTCACGCTCGCCGACTACGAGATCCTGGTCCACCTGTCCGAGGCCCCCGAGCGGCGCCTGCGGATGGCGGATCTCGCCGATGCCGCGTCCGTGTCCCGCAGCCGCCTCACCCACCGGGTGGACCGGATGACCGCGCAGGGGCTCGTCGAGCGCGCGCCGTGCCCGACCGATCGGCGGGGCACCTTCGCCGTGCTCACCCCGGCGGGCTTCTCGGTCATCGAGGCCGCCGCGCCGACCCACGTCGCGGGCGTGCGCCGCTACGTCGTCGACCCGCTCGACCCCGCCGTGCTCGACGCCGCGGGCGGGGCGCTCGGCACGGTCGCGGCCGCGATCCGAGCCGCCGCCGAAGAGCAGGATCAGGAGTAGCGCTCGAGGATCGAGGTCTCGGCCAGGCGGGTGAGTCCCTCCTTGATGGCCCGGGCCCGGGCCGCGCCGACGCCCTCGACCTCCTCCAGGTCCCCGGTGGTGGCCCGCATGATCTTCTGCAGGTTGCCGAACCGGCGCACGATGTTGTCGACCACCGCGTCGGGGAGACGGGGCACCTTCGACAGCAGGCGGTAGCCACGGGGCGTCACGGAGCGGTCGAGGTCGATGCCGTCGCCCGGCATCCGGAGCGACTCGGCGATGGCCTTGAGGTCGAGCAGCTCCTCGGTGTCGTAGCCGGCGAGGGCGCCCATGGCCTCCGCCAGCTTCCAGTCGACACCCTCGTGGAAGTAGTCGCGGACCACCTGGCGGCCGTCCTCGAACACCCCGCCGAGCAGCTCCTCGAGCTGCAGCATGATGAGGCGTCCGTCGACCCCGAGCTCGATGACGTCGATCTCGATCTCGTCGGCGATGCGGCGCACCATCTCGGTGCGCTGGAGCACGCTGACGACGTCGCGCAGGGTGACGAGGTCCTCGACCTCGAGCGCCGACAGGGACGCCGACACGGCGTCGAGCCGCGAGCGGTATCGCTCCAGGGTCTGGAGGGCCTGGTTGGCCCGGCTCAGCAGCCGAGCGGTGGGCTCGAGGGGGTGCTTCTCGTCGCCGACGTAGACCGCGATGACCGCCATGTCCTCCGACACCGAGATGACGGGGACGTCGATCGAGCGGGCGACCCGCTCGGCGGTGCGGTGCCGGGTGCCGGTCTCGGAGGTGGGGACGTTGGGGTTCGGCACCAGGTGCACGTTGGCCCGGGCGATGCGGGACGCGTCGCGGGCCAGGATGATGGCGCCGTCCATCTTGGCCAGCTCCGACAGGCGCTGGGGGCTGAACGCGGCGTCGAGGAGGAACCCGCCGGAGCAGATGTTCAGCACCTCGGGCCCGTCGCCGATGACGATGAGCGCGCCCTTGCCGGCCTGCAGGATGCGGTCGAGGCCCTCGCGCAGGGGCTTGCCCGGCGCGATCGCCCGCAGGGCGTCGAGCGATGCGGGGCTGTGCCGGGCGACCACGGCGGGAGTCTAGCGAACGCGCCGGATCGGGCCCGGAGCGGTGAGGCCCATGTGCACGGCGTCGGCGAGCGTGGCGGCCCGGACGAGCCGCACCCCGGGCGGGGCGTCGCCGGTGGAGCGGGGGACGATGGCGGTGGTGAACCCGAGGCGGGCGGCCTCGGCCAGGCGGCGGCCCGTCTGGCCCACCTGGCGCAGCTCGCCGCCGAGGCCGACCTCGCCGATGGCGACGAGGTCGTCGGGGACGGGCATGTCGAGGCGGGCCGACGCCACCGCCATGGCGAGGGCGAGGTCGGCCGCGGGCTCGACGAGGCGGACGCCGCCGACGGCCAGGGCGTAGACGTCGTGCTCGCTGACCGAGATGCCAGCACGCTGTTGGAGGACGGCGAGCAGGAACGACATGCGCCCGTGGTCGAGGCCCTGGGCGGAGCGGCGGGGCGAGCCCGCCCCGCCGTCGGTGACGAGAGCCTGGAGCTCGACGAGGAGCGGACGGTGGCCCTCGATGGTGGGCACGACGATCGAGCCCGACACCCCGGCCCGCCGGTCGGCCAAGAAGAGCTTGCTCGGGTCGGGCAGCCCGACGAGGCCGCCCTCGGTCATCTCGAACAGCCCGAGCTCGTCGGTGGACCCGAACCGGTGCTTGACGGCCCGCAGCAACCGCAGCGCGTGGTGGCGCTCGCCCTCGAACGAGACGACGGTGTCGACCACGTGCTCGAGCACCCGGGGCCCGGCCAGCCCGCCGTCCTTCGTGACGTGACCCACGAGGATGGTGGCGATGCCCCGCGCCTTGGCCTCCGCGGTGAGGCGGGCGGCGCAGTCCCGCACCTGGGCGACCGACCCGGCCGACGACGTGAGGTCCGGGGCGGTCATCGTCTGGATGGAGTCGACGACGCAGACCACCGGCGCGACCTGGTCGAGGTGGGCGATGACGTGGGCCAGGTCCGTCTCGGCGACGAACCACAGCGACGGCTGGAGGGCGCCCAGCCGCTCGGCCCGCAGGCGCACCTGCTGGGCGGACTCCTCCCCCGAGACGTAGAGGACCTGGACGTGGCGCTCGGCCAGGGACGCAAGGGCCTGGAGCAGGAGGGTGGACTTGCCGATGCCGGGCTCGCCGCCGAGCAGGGTGACCGAGCCGGGGACGAGGCCGCCGCCGAGGACGCGGTCGAGCTCGTCGATGCCGGTGGGTCGTGGCTGCCACTCGGTGGGGTCGACCTCGCCGATGGGCGCGGGTGTGGACACCGGGGCCACGCGGGCCGCCGGCGCGCTCGGCGCCTCCACCTCCTCGACGAGGGTGTTCCACTCCCCGCACGCGGGGCAGCGACCGGCCCACTGGGGCGCGGCGCCGCCGCACTCGGTGCAGCGGAACACGGTGCGGGATCGGGCCATGTCCCCGACCCTACGCCGGGGGTGTGACAGCCCCGAGGCTCGTCAGCGGCCCTCGGCGCGGAAGGGCAGGACCCGACGGCGGTGCCGGCGCGCCTGCATGTTCTCGAGCCGCCGGTCGGTGCGCAACGCGGACGTCACGGCGCCGTCCACCTGGACCTGCTCGACCGGGTCGCTCGGCTCCACCGCCACGACCCAGTCGTAGTCGTTGGCGAGCAGCACGGTCCGCCCGACGAGCGACGGCAGCGGCGCGCTCGGCACCGGCAGCAGCCGATCGTGGCCGTCGGCCGTCTCGACGAGCAGCGAGCGACCCGCTCGGGACCGCACGGTGGCGGCGCGGTAGCGGGATGGCGTCGCCGGGTCGAGCGGCTGACGGGACGCGCGGGACGGGTGCCAGGACATGGTTCTCCTTCGCCCCACCCGCTCCGGACGCAGAACGTAGAGCCGAGCGCACCCGAGGTGGTGGATGGTGGCTCAGCCGCCGAGGGGGATGAGCGACGGTCCGTGGAACCGTCGCTTGTAGACCCCATCGGGGGTCCTCACCAGCAGCCGCTCGGCGACCAGCTCACGCCGCAGGGCGGCGACGTCGTCGTGGACCGCCCGCAGCTCGCGGTTGAGCTCGATCTCCGACCACGTCCGATCGGGGGCCAGGCGGGCGACGACCCGTTCGAGGACCTCGCGGCGGAGCCCCCGCTTGGTGGGCAGGGCCCGCAGGCGACCGTCGGCGTGGAAGTGGACGTCGAGCGGATCGCGCTGGTTCGAGTGGCGCTCCAGCCAGGCGAGCAGCTGGGCCCGCTCGACCCGCCACTCCCGCCCGATGCGGTAGCCCGGGATCTCCCCCGCCTGCAGCTTGCGCTGCACGACCTGGAGGTTCATCCGGAGGATCTCCGCCACCTCGGCGGCGGTGTGGAGCACGAGTGCGTCCGACATGGATGTGAGCGTACTCGGGCGTACTCAGGAGGACTCGGGAATATCGGGTCGGCCCACCATTGCGACCAGCTTCTTCGGGGCGAGCACGCAGTAGGACTCGGTCACCAGCTCCTGCACCTCGTCCCAGTCGGTGGCGTCGTCGAGCACCATGCCGAGGACGTCGCGCCCCCACCCCAGGCGGTAGAAGGGGTGGCCGACCTGCTGGAGGATCTGGAGCTCCTGGCCCTGCGAGCGGAAGGTGAGGACCACGTGGTGGCCACCCGCCCGGTCGACCCCGAGCACCTGCGCGAAGTTCCGCTGGCGGACCATCCACCGCGTGCCGGCCCACGCCGTCTCCTCGCGGGTCTCCGGCAGGCCGAGGCAGATCGGTCGCAGCGCCTCGACGTACTCCGCAGGCGGGTCCGAGTAGTCGCTCACCGCTGGTCGCCCGGACGCTCGGCTAGAGGTTCGAGAGCACCGTCACGACGGTGGTGAGGGTCCCGAGGACACCAATCGTGACGACCATGTTCGTGCGCATCGCCTGGTCGACGTAGGACCGCATGTTGGCGTCGGCGGTCTGGAACCGAGCATCGACCGCATCGAACCGCGCGTTCATCACCTGTTCCAGCCGATCGAAGCGATCGTCGACCTGAGCGAACCTCGCGTCGACCTGGGCGAAGCGGGCGTCGACCTGGGCGAAGCGGGCGTCGGATCGATCGTCCTGACGTGCCAGGTCGTCCTTGGTCGCGACGCTGGCCCAGCCGACGGGCGGTAGGTGCTCCATGAGCGTGCCGGCCTCCTCCGCCCCGAGAACCGCCTCGAGGCGTGGGTCGAGGATACCGGTCCGGAGATGGCGGTCGAGGTCCGGTCGGAGTGGTCAGCCCGACATCAGGTCGGCGAAGCTGCGGATGATGCTGTGGCCCGGGGCCTCCGCCGCCCGGCCCGACGGGGTGTACCAGGCCGTGCCGTAGCCGAGCTCCCGCGCCGCCTCGAGCACCCGGAGCCGGTCGTCGATGAGCAGGCAGTTCGGGGGGTTGACGCCCGAGATCCGGCGGAGGCCCTCGAACAGGGCGATCGACGGGAGCACGGCGCCGATGTCGGCGCTCACGACCCACGGGTCGACCAGGTCGTCGAGGCGGAAGGTGCGCCGGAGGTGCGCCGCCCACGACGCAGGGCCGTCGCCGACGTAGGCGACCGCGTATCCCCGCTCGCGGGCGCGCACGACGAACTCGCGCAGCCCGGGGGTGAGCGCGTAGCGGCCCAGCATCTCGGCATCGAGCTCGTCGGGGTCGCCGTCCACGCCGAGCTGCGCCCACAGCTCGGCACTGGAGAGCGCGCCCCTCGATGCCTCGACGTAGCGGTCGGCGATCTTCGGGTACTCGAGCGTCGAGCCCTTGGCGCGGGCGAAGGCGACCAGCTGGTCGACCTGGTCACGCACCCCGAACGTCGTGCCCGGCCCGCCGAGGACGACCATGTCGAGCGACACCGATGCCGGCGCCGGCGCCGCCGCCGACGACGTGTCGGCGTCCTCCTCGACGTCGGGGTCGACCGCCGCCGGCACCACGCGCACCGCGTCCGTGTCGTCGGCATCGGCATCGACATCGCCGACCGGCGCGTCCGTCGCCCCCGAACCGGCCTCGGCGACCCGCCGGCGCTCGGCCTTCGCCTCCCGGCGCCGCCGGCGACGGCGTCGCCACGAGATGACGAGCTTCACGAGCACCAGCAGGACGAGCAGGACGACGAGCAGCGCGGCGGCGCCGGCGAGGAGGAGCGGCTGCATGCGCCACATCTCCGAGGTGCTGAGCACCGGCACCGGCCCGTCGGCGGCGAGGTCGGTGGACCAGACCGCCACCTCGTCGGCGGGCTCGCCCTCGTCACCGGGGTCGCCGGGGAGGGTGACCTCCAGATCCAGGCCGACGAAGCTGCCGATCGGCGCGCCGAGCTCCTGCTCCAACGCCGTCAGGTCCTGGCCGAACGGGAGCCCGTCGAGAGCCGCCGCGACCTCGGGGTCGGCGAAGCTCTCGACCCCCGCGGTGCCGTCGAGGATCCCCTCGAACCGCATCTCGGTTCGGCCGAACGGTCGATCGACGGCGAGCCCCAGCTGGGCGTATGGCCCGGCCGGTCCCGACACCTCGCGCAGCACCGCGCCGAGCTCGGTCGGGTCGGCGAAGGGCTTGGAGGCGGCCAGCTCGAGCCCGCCGTCCTCCCGCTCGACGGGGTCGGCGACCGTCCATCCCGCCTCGACCAGGTCGTCGAGCTCGGGGTCCTCGATGCCTTCGGTGCGGGCCACCGCATCGGCGTCGAGCACGACGGTGACATCGACCGTGCCGCCGCCCTCCTCGTCGACGTCGACCGCGACGGTGACATCTGCCCGGCAGCCGGTCAGGACGAGGGCAGCCGCGACCAGGAGCAGGAGGAGGGATCGGCGCGAACGGGACATGAGGGCGAACCTACAGGGGTCGGACGCGACGGTGGCCCCGCCGGAGCAGGGCCACCGAACACGTTCTGGAGCGGTCGATCAGTCGGCGGGGCCGGTCTCGGCGAGCTCCACCGGCGGCGGCTCGAAGCCCTCCACCGTGCGGAAGACGATGCCGTCGCCCTCCTCCGGCTTCTCGGGGTCGACGCCGACGTCGACGACGACGGTCTCGCCGGCGTGGAACTCCTTCCACAGGAGCCGCTCCGACATCGGGTCCTCGATCAGGCGCTGGATGGCACGACGCAGGGGGCGGGCGCCGAGCGTGGCGTCGTAGCCCTTGTCGGCCAGGTGGACCTTGGCCTCCGGCGTGAGCTCCAGCCCGATGCCCTGGGCCTCGAGCTGGGTCTGCAGCCGGCGGATCATGAGGTCGACGATGTTGGTCACCTCGGCCTTGCTGAGCTCGTGGAACACGATCGTGTCGTCGATGCGGTTCAGGAACTCGGGCCGGAAGTGCTGCTTCAGCGCGTCGTTGACCTTCTCCTTCATGCGCTCGTAGGTGACCGCCTCGTCGGCCTTGGTGAAGCCGAGGTTGGCCTTGCGCAGGTCGGCGGTGCCGAGGTTGGAGGTCATGATCAGCACGGTGTTGCGGAAGTCGACCGACCGACCCTGGGAGTCGGTGAGGCGACCCTCTTCGAGGATCTGCAGCAGCGTGTTGAAGACGTCCGGGTGGGCCTTCTCGATCTCGTCGAAGAGGACGACCGAGAACGGCTTGCGGCGGACGGCCTCGGTGAGCTGGCCGCCCTCCTCGTAGCCGACGTAGCCCGGAGGCGATCCGACCAGGCGGCTGACGGTGTGCTTCTCCATGTACTCCGACATGTCGAGGCTGATCAGGCTCTGCTCGTCGCCGAAGAGGAACTCGGCGAGCGTCTTGGCCAGCTCGGTCTTGCCCACGCCCGAGGGGCCCAGGAAGATGAACGAGCCCGAGGGGCGCTTCGGGTCCTTGAGGCCGGCGCGGGTGCGGCGGATCGCCTGGGAGACGGCCTTGATGGCGTCCTCCTGGCCGATGACCCGCTTGTGCAGCTCGTCCTCCATGCGGAGGAGCTTGGCGGTCTCCTCCTCGGTGAGCTTGTACACCGGGATGCCGGTCCAGATGGAGAGGACCTCGGCGATGGCCTCCTCGTCGACCTCGTCGAAGAGGTCGACGCCGCTGGCCTTGATCTCGGCCTCCTTGGCCTCCTTCTGGCCGAGCAGGTCCTTCTCCTCGTCCCGCAGGCGACCGGCGGCCTCGAAGTCCTGGGACTCGACCGCTTCCTTCTTCTTGCGGGTGACCTCGGCGATCTTGTTCTCGAGGTCCTTGTAGTCGGCCGGGGTCTCCATCCGCCGGATGCGCAGGCGGGAACCGGCCTCGTCGATGAGGTCGATGGCCTTGTCCGGCAGGTGGCGGTCGGAGATGTACCGGTCGGCGAGGTTCGCCGCGGCGACGAGGGCCTGGTCGGTGATGGTGACCCGGTGGTGGGTCTCGTAGTGGCCGCGGAGGCCCTTCAGGATCTCGATCGTGTGGGAGACCGTCGGCTCCTCGACCTTGATCGGCTGGAAGCGGCGCTCGAGGGCAGCGTCCTTCTCGAGGTACTTGCGGTACTCCTCGAGCGTGGTGGCGCCGATCGTCTGGAGCTCGCCTCGTGCCAGCATCGGCTTGAGGATGCTGGCGGCGTCGATCGCCCCCTCGGCGGCACCCGCGCCGACGAGCGTGTGCAGCTCGTCGATGAACAGGATGATGTCGCCGCGGGTCTTGATCTCCTTCAGGACCTTCTTCAGACGCTCCTCGAAGTCGCCGCGGTAGCGGGAGCCCGCCACCAGTGCGCCGAGGTCGAGCGTGTAGAGCTGCTTGTTGTGCAGCGTCTCGGGGACGTCGTCGCGGGCGATGGCCTGGGCCAGGCCCTCGACGATGGCCGTCTTGCCGACACCGGGCTCGCCGATGAGCACCGGGTTGTTCTTGGTGCGCCGCGAGAGCACCTGCATGACGCGCTCGGCCTCGCGGGTGCGGCCGATGACCGGGTCGAGCTTCTTCTCCCGGGCGAGCTGGGTGAGGTTGCGACCGAACTGGTCGAGCACGAGCGAGCCGGAGGGGCTCTGCTCGCCGCTGCCACCTGCGGTGGCGCCGGCCTTCTCGCCGCCCTGGGGCTGGCCGCCCGGGCCGCTGTAGCCGGAGAGCAGCTGGATGACCTGCTGGCGGACCCGCGACAGGTCGGCGCCGAGCTTGACCAGCACCTGGGCGGCCACGCCCTCGCCCTCACGGATGAGGCCGAGGAGGATGTGCTCGGTGCCGATGTAGTTGTGGCCGAGCTGGAGCGCCTCGCGGAGCGACAGCTCGAGGACCTTCTTGGCCCGGGGGGTGAAGGGGATGTGGCCCGACGGCGAGGAGCCGCCCTGGCCGATGATCTCCTCGACCTGGCTGCGCACGGCCTCCAGGCTGATGCCGAGGGACTCGAGCGCCTTGGCGGCGACGCCCTCGCCCTCGTGGATCAGACCGAGGAGGATGTGCTCGGTGCCGATGTAGTTGTGGTTGAGCAGGCGTGCTTCTTCCTGCGCCAGCACCACCACTCGGCGGGCCCGGTCGGTGAATCGTTCGAACAAGGAAACTCCCTCCCACGATGGGGAATTCGTCCTTCGAGTGTAACCCCGGGTGGTCCGAA
Source organism: Actinomarinicola tropica (assembly GCF_009650215.1). Classification (GTDB taxonomy): domain Bacteria; phylum Actinomycetota; class Acidimicrobiia; order Acidimicrobiales; family SKKL01; genus Actinomarinicola; species Actinomarinicola tropica. The sequence continues at coordinate 3,272,559 of NZ_CP045851.1, forward strand.
CGCACGCCGGACCTGGCGGCCGTCGCCGACGACCTGGAGGGACGGAGGAGAGGTCCCCCGTTCTCCCCTCCGTCGGTCGCCGAGACCGGTTCGTGAGGTTCGGCGAGGCGCTCGTCGGTTGGGTCGACGCGCCGGTTTCCCCGTAGCCTCGGCGTCCGTGCCGGCCGCTCCGCTGCATCACAACACCTCCCTCCTCGCCGCCCTCACCGAGGTCGAGGACGCACTCACCTCCTCGGTGCAGACCGACGACGAGTTCCTCACCGAGGTCGCGAGCCACCTCATCGTCGCCGGCGGCAAGCGGGTCCGACCGCTGTTCTCGGTCGCCGCCGCCGCCGTCGAGCGCCCCCGCATCGGCGACGCCAGTCGGGAGTCGGTCCTGGGCGGCGTGTCGGTGGAGCTCGTCCACATCGGGTCGCTGTACCACGACGACGTGATGGACGAGGCGGTCATCCGCCGCACGGTCGACAGCGTGAACGCCCGCTGGGGCAACCTGCGGGCGATCCTCGCCGGGGACTTCCTCCTGGCCAGGGCATCGGAGATCGCGGCGTCGCTCGGCGTCGAGGTCGCCGGGCTGCTCGCCGCCACGATCGCCAAGCTGTGCGAGGGCCAGGTGCGCGAGCTGCAGTCGATGTTCGACGTGGGGCGCACCGAGGAGGCGTACCTCTCGTCGATCTCCGGGAAGACGGCCTCGTTGTTCGCGTCGGCGTGCCGGATCGGCGGCATCGTCGCCGACCTCGACCGCGACGCGATCGACGCCGTCACCGAGTTCGGCCAGCGCTACGGCATGGCGTTCCAGATGGTCGACGACGTGCTCGACCTCACCGCCACCGAGGAGCAGCTCGGCAAGCCGGCAGGCAACGACCTGGTCGAAGGCGTCTACACGCTGCCGGTCCTGCGGGCCCTCGAGCTCGACGGCGGCGAGGAGCTGCGCGACCTGCTCGGCCAGCCGCTCGAGCCCGCCCAGATCGATCGCGTGCGCGCCATCGCGCGCGTCAACGGCGGCATCGATGCCGCGCTCGCCGAGGCTCGCGCGCAGGTCGACGCGGCCGCTGTCGCGCTCGCGCCGTTCGAAGGCTCCGAGGCCGCCGCGGCGTTGGTCGGCGCCGCCGAGCACCTGCTCGAGTCGGTGCGGGCCATCGCTTCTCGCCACGGCTGATCCGCGCCGGATCCCACGCCCGACCCCACGGGTTGGGCGCGGTTGACGTCACCCACGCCGGATCCCGCGCCCGACCCCACAGGTTGGGCGCGCTTGACGTCACCCACGCCGGATCCCGCGCCCGACGGCGCAGGCTCGCGACATGCCGCCATCGCATACAAGTTGTAGACAAGTGATGTGGAGCCGTGGACGATCGTGCTCGTGGGCATCGGCGCGCTCACCACGTCCGCGCTCACCGCGGTGCTCGGCTTCGGCGGCGGGATGGTCCTGCTCGCCCTCCTCCTGATCTGGATCGACCCGCTCGTCGCCATCCCGCTCCACGCCGCGATCCAGGTGGTGTCCAACGGCACCCGGACGGTCATCCGCCGCCACGACGTCGACTGGCCGACAGCGGCGCGGGCGTCCGCGCTCCTCCTCCCCGCCGGCGCGCTGGCGATGCCCCTCGTCGTGCGTGCGCCGGCGGCCGCGCTCCAGGCTGCGATCGCGGTGACCGTGCTCGCCGCCACCTGGGTGCCCGAGCGGACCGGGCGTGAGCTGCCACCGCCCTCGCCCCGGGCGTGGCTCGGGATCGGTGCGGGGATCGGGGCGCTCAACGTCGTGGTCGGCGCGACTGGCCCGCTCCAGGCGCCGTTCTTCCGTGCTGCGGCGCCGGATCGACTCACCTTCGTCGGCACCTTCGCGGCCACCCAGGTCGCCGGCCACGCCGCGAAGATCGCGCTGTTCGGCGCGGCGGGCTTCGCACCCACCCGCTACGCCGCGGCCGCCGTCGTCGGCATCGCCGGGGTCGTGGCCGGCACCCACCTCGGCAGCCGTGCGCTCGACCGCATGCCCGAGGAGCGGTTCCGCTCGCTCTACCTCGCGGCGATCACCGCCGTCGCCGCCTACCTCCTCGTCGACGCCGTCCTCTAGAGGTCGCGCTCGTGGAGGATGTCCGTCACCGGGTCCACCGCGGGAGCCCGCACGACGTACCGCTCGAGGCCGAGCTCGTCCCGCCACCGCGCGAGCTGCTCGCGGATCTCGGCGACCGTGCCGATCCAGACGAAGGGGGCGGCGACGAGATCCTCCGCCGTCGCACCAGTGACCCCGCCGGCGAGCCGCTCCGCCGCTGCCTCGGCCTCATCGGTGACCTCGACGTGCTGGACGAGCGCCTCGAGTGCGACGCCCCGATCCGCCTCCCGCGCCGCGGTGCGCACCGTGTCGATCGTGCGGCGGATCGCCTCGGGGCTCCAGTCGACCTCGTGGCTGTGGCCGTCCGCGAGGGTGCGGCCGAGACCCGTCAACCCCACGACGTCCGCTCGCCCGGCGGCGAAGCGCAGCACTCGGTCGCCGGCGCCGCCGACGGTGAGCGGCACCCGCTCACGCACCACCGGCGGCCGGGCGAGGTGAGCATCGACGAGCGTGAAGTGGGGTCCGTGGTGGGTCACCGGATCACCGCCGAGGAGCGCCTGCGTCGCGTCGACGAGCTCGACCATCCGGTCGACGCGCTCACGTGCAGGCGGGTGCTCCCGGCCTGTGGTCGTCCACTCCGACGGGGTGTGCCCGGCACCGACTCCGAGCACGGCGCGACCTCCCGACACGTGGTCCAGCGTCGCGACCTCGCTCGCCAGCGGGAGCGGCTCCCAGACACCGGCGTTGAGCACGTAGGTGCCGAGCTCGATCCGCTCGGTGACGGCGGCCGCGGCGGCGAGCGCCACGAACGGCGCCATCCCGCTGCCGGGGTGGTCGCCGACGAGCAGCCCGGCGAAGCCAGCGTCCTCCACCGTCCTCGCCAGGTCGAGCCAGCCTGCCCGGTCCTGCGGGTCGGCCTGCACCGCCACACGGATCGCCATGGCCGCAGTCCACCACCCACCCCCGGACGTGACAACCGGTGCCGGCGACGCTCGCGTCCCGCGCCGAGATCAGACGAAGGGTGAGCCGGTCGGCGGCGGCTCGTCGATCGCACGGCGGCCCCGCCGCATCCGGCCGATCAGCAGCGGGACGACGGCGACCAGCACGAGCAGCACGGTGTGCCCGGCCCACAGGGCCAGGGTGGGCCGTAGCCATCCGACCTCGTCGAAGTCGCCGCGCTTGCCGACGCAGTAGAGGGTGAAGTTCATCGACGTCTCGCCGGGCCGCACGTTGTAGGTGTCCCGGACGACGTAGGCGTCCGGCCGGGCGTCGTCGCAGAAGAGCGGCGCGGTGAGCTTGGCCTCGCCCGGCCAGATCGCCATCGACACGACGATCGTCAGCATGAGCGAGCAGAAGAGCAGCACGCCGAGCAGGACGAGGGCCCAGATGCCGGGGCGGGGGCGGCGAGGGCTCACGATCGGGACGCCTCGACGAGCGATCCGTCGCCCCGGAAGCGGGCGCTGCCCCGGGCCCGGGCCGAGTCGACGGCGACGATCAGGTTCGCCTCGCCCTGCACCACGGTCGCGACGATCGACTCCACCGACGCCTGCTCGAGGTCCAGCGCGGCCACCGCGGCGTCGGCCAGGCCCTCGACGTCGTCGAGCGCCGTCAGCTCGCTCGACCGGAACGACTGGGCGTCAAGGTCGTCGCGCGCCGACACCTGCACCGGCTCGGCCTCGCCGAGCCCACCGCGGGCCCGGTACACGTAGCGGTCGAGGTTCTGTCGGGCCGCGGGGTCGCGCACGGTGAGGACCACCGACCGGTTGCCGGGGTTGATCGACAGCGACGTCATCTCCAGGTCGTCGGTGCCGACCCGGGTCTCGACGGCGGCGATGGCGTCGAGCGCCAGATCGGAGCTGACCCCGCCACCACGGGCGTCGACGAGGGCGTCGAAGTCCTCGCGGTCGGTGACGCCGACGCACGCCGACACCGCCAGCGCGAGGACGACCGCGCCGACGGCGCTCGCACCACCCCTCCACCGCCCGACGCTCCCGCGCACGGGCGGGGACGTTACTGCTGCTCGGGGCGCAGCGTGGGGAAGAGCACGACGTCGCGGATCGAGTGGACGTCGGCGAGCAGCATCACCAACCGGTCGATGCCGATGCCGAGCCCGCCCGTCGGCGGCAGGCCGTAGTCGAGCGCCCGCAGGTAGTCCTCGTCGACGACCATCGCCTCCTCGTCGCCAGCGGCCTTCGCGTCGGCCTGCGACTGCATGCGCGATCGCTGCTCGCCGGGGTCGGTGAGCTCGGAGAAGGCGTTGCCGAGCTCCCGCCCGGCCACGATCGCCTCGAAGCGCTCGGTGTAGCCGCGCCGCTCGCGGTGGTCGCGGCTGAGCGGCGACACCTCGGTCGGGTAGTCGGTGACGAACACCGGTCCCCACAGCTCGTGCTCGACGGTCTTCTCGTAGACCTCGAGCAGCAGCTTCCCGGTGCCCCACCCGTCCTTCCAGGGGATGTCGTAGCGCTCGCAGATGCCGCGCAGCTCCTCGAGCGGCGTGTCGACCGAGATCTCGAGGCCCGTGTGCTCGGTGATCAGCTCGTCGAGGGTGGCCCGACGCCACGGCACGCTGAGGTCGAGGTCGCGACCCTGGTAGCTGATCGACGTCGAGCCGCACAGCTCGGTGGCCAGGTGCGCCACGAGCTCCTCGGTGAGGGCCATGACGTCGGTGTAGTCGGCGTAGGCCTGGTAGAGCTCGAGCATCGTGAACTCGGGGTTGTGCCGGGTGGAGATGCCCTCGTTGCGGAAGACCCGCCCGATCTCGAAGACCCGCTCGAAGCCACCGACCGTGAGCCGCTTCAGGTACAGCTCGGGGGCGATGCGCAGGAAGAGGTCCTGGTCGAGCGCGTTGTGGTGCGTCGTGAACGGGGTGGCGAGGGCGCCGCCGGGGATCGGGTGGAGCACCGGCGTCTCGACCTCGATGAAGCCCCGGTCCTCGAGGAAGCGGCGCGTGAGCGACAGCAGCCGGCTGCGGAGGAGGAACGTCTGGCGCGCCTCCTCGGTCACCCACAGGTCGACGTAGCGCTGTCGGTAGCGGGTGTCGGTGTCGGTGATGCCGTGCCACTTGTCGGGGAACGGGCGGCGGGCCTCGGCGAGGAGCGTCCAGTCGTCGACCCGCACGGACAGCTCGCCGCGGCGGGTGGTCATGACGATGCCCCGGACGCCGATCCAGTCGCCGAGGGAGAGGTCGGCGAAGGCGTCGAAGTCCGGGGTGGTGGCCGACGGAGCGAAGAGCTGGACGCGGCCGGTCGAGTCCTGGAGCGTGCCGAAGCCGAGCTTGCCCTGGATGCGGCGGAGCATCAGCCGGCCAGCGATCGTCACGACGCGCTCGGTCTCGGTGCCCGGCTCGAGGTCGCCGTGGGCGGCGATCAGCTCGGCGGCCGAGGCGTCGGCGTCCCACCGGAACGGCTGGGGCTGGCCGTGGCCGCGCGCGGGGGTGGTCGGGTCGGTGCTGTCGGTCATCGCTCGGCGTTCTTGGCGTGGACGAGGCGGAGGCCGTGGAGCGTGATCCACGGCTCGATCTGCTCGATGGTGGCGGAGTACGGCGCGACGAGCGAGCTCAATCCGCCGGTGCCGATCACCTTGCAGTCGCCGAGCTCGTCGGCGATGCGGCGCACGAGGCCGTCGACCATCCCGGCGAAGCCGAAGATGGCGCCGGACTGGATGCACTCGACGGTGGTGCGGCCGATGACGTTGCGGGGCTCGACCAGCTCGACGGCCCGGAGCGCGGCGGTGCGGCTGAACAGGGCGTCGAGGCTGATGTTCACACCCGGGGCGATGACGCCGCCGATGTACTCGCCGCGCGCGGAGATGACGTCGCAGGTGGTGGCGGTGCCGAAGTCGACGACCACCGTCGGCCCGCCGAACAGGTGCCAGGCGCCGACCGAGTTGGCGATGCGGTCGGCGCCGACCTCGCGCGGGTTGTCGACGGCGACGGCCACACCGGTGCGGATGCCCGGCTCGATCACCACGGGCTCGACGCCGAAGTAGCGCTTGGTCATGGCCCGCAGGGTGGCCGTGGAGCGGGGGACGCCGGAGGAGATCGCGACGCCCTGGACCTCGTCGCGCAGGTGGGTGCCCCGGAACCCGAGGAACCCGCCGAGCAGCACGGCCAGCTCGTCGGGCGTGCGGTCGTGGTCGGTGCTGATCCGCCAGTGGTCGAGCAGTCCCTCGTCCGCAGTGGCGGCCTCGGTCGGATCGCTGCTGTCGTACAGGCCGATCACCGTGTTCGTGTTGCCGACGTCGATGGCGATCAGCATCAGGGCGCGCCCTCTCCGGGGGTGATGTCGAGCCCGATGTCGAGCACCGGGGCGGAGTTGGTGATGGCGCCGACGGAGATGCAGTCGGCGCCGATGCGACTGTAGGGACCGATCGTGTCGAGGGTGATCCCGCCGGAGATCTCGACCAGGCAGCGTGGGTCGGCGGCGCGCACGGTGGCGATGCAGGCCGCGGCCTCGTCGACCGACATGTTGTCGAGCAGCACGGCGTCGGCCCCCGCGGCGACCGCCTCCTCCACCTGGGCGGGCCGGTCGCACTCGACCTGCACGGTGCGGCCCGGCCACGCGGCCTTGGCCCGTGCGACGCCCTCGGCGATGCCGACCCCGACGAGGTGGTTGTCCTTCAGCATCACCCACTCCGACAGGTTCCCCCGGTGGTTGACGCAGCCGCCGGCGCGCACCGCCGCCTTCTCGAGGGAGCGGAGGCCCGGCGTCGTCTTGCGCGTGTCCCACACGTGGGTGGACGGGTCGGCGGCGGCCCGGAAGCGAGCGGCGAGCGTGGCGACGCCGCTGAGGTGGCCGAGCAGGTTGAGGGCGGTGCGTTCGGCGGTGAGCATCGAGGCGAGCGGTCCGGTGACCGTGCCGATGAGCGTGCCGGGTCCGACCTCGGAGCCGTCCGCCAGCTGCCAGTCGAGCACCAGCGCCGGATCGACCTGGTGGAACGTCTCGCTGACGCAGGCGCCGCCCGAGAGCCGCCCCTCGACGCGGGCGACGAACCGCCCCGTGGCCGTGCGTGACCGGTCGAGCAGCATCGAGGTGACGTCGCCCAGGGGCGTGAGGTCCTCGGCGAGCGCCCGCGCCACGACGGCACGGACCTCGCCGGCCGGGGGGTCGACGAAGGCGTCCATGAGGGGCACCAGCCTGCCGCATGGCCGGCGGCCGAGCCGCATCGGCCGACAGCTCCGGCTAGTTGAAGCCGCGATTGTCCTGCTTCAGGGCCGTGTCGACGCAGAGGGCGGAGGCCACGACCAGCTGGCGCATCGGATCGGCGAGCGGGCGGTGGATCTGCACCGCGTAGTTGTCCGCCGTGGTGAAGAGCGTCTTGGCCAGGCCCTCCCACGTCTTCGTGATCCGGGCGACCTCCTGGTCCTGGGCGTCGCGGATCGAGAAGTTCCACGCCCGCCAGTTCTCGGCGTTCAGCGACCCGATCGTCTGGCCGCCGGCCTCGAGCGAGAACCGGATCTTGCCGATGGCGTTCTGCTGGACGATCTCGCCGATCGGCGTGCCGGCCCCGTCGGCCACCTGGAGGCGCGACTTCACCAGCTTGCGGGGTCGGGTCAGCACGAGGACCACCGCGCCCGAGGCGTCGGTCACCTCGAGGGTGTGGGTCATGAACTGGTCGACGCTCGACACGAGGCGCAGCGCCTTCTTCATCGCCGACTGGCCCACCTGGCGCACCGTGCCAACCTGCTGGCCGCCCTGGTCGAACACCGAGTACTCGTTGGTGAGCTCGATGAGCTTGAGCTTCTGGCTCACCACCAGCACCGGCAGGTCGAGGATGTGCCCCGCGGGAGCGGCACCCTGCACCGGTGCCGGACCCGCCGACGTGGTGCCGGCCGGTGCCGCGGCGTCGACGGCGTCGGTCGACGTCACGCCGCCGTCCGAGACGTGCTCGGTCCAGCGCTGGCCGTCCCACCAGCGCAGCTCGTGGCGTCCGTGGGGGTCGGGGTGCCAGGCACCCGTGGCGTGGTCGTTCGTCTCGGTCACGGCGGGGCACGCTAGCCCCCGAGCACGAACCTCACGAGGAGCGCGTCGTCGGGCTCGGGCGCGTCGCTGCGGGTGTGGCAGCCACGGCTCTCCTCGCGTGCCAGCGCCGCCTCGACCAGCGCGGCGCCCGCCTCGATCAGGTTGCGCAGCTCGAGGTGCGCGGTGGAACCGGGACCGGAGCGGGTGAGGCGTGACGCCAGCGAGGACAGGGCGCTGGCGGCGGCCGTCAGGGACGCGACGTCGCGCACCACCCCCGCGTTGCGGGTCATGACGGCCTGGACCTCGTCGCGGAGCGTGGCGGCGTCGGACGGGTGCTCGGTGCTCGGCGTGGGGATGTCGATCGGCAGGACGGGACGCTCCAGGCGCCGACCGGGAAGGCCCTGCGCCTGGTCGTCGGGTCCGGACCCCTCCGGGGCGATCAGGGCGCGCATCGCGCCGGTGGGTCGGGGCCCGTCGCGGCCGGCCTCGATCGCCTCGATGCACCGGAAGCCGAAGACCATGCCGTCGAGCAGCGAGTTCGACGCCAGCCGGTTCGCCCCGTGCACGCCGCTCGCGGCCACCTCCCCCGCGGCCCACAGGCCGGGCAGGGACGCCGCGCCGTCGAGGTCGGTGAGGACGCCGCCGCAGTGGTAGTGGGCGGCCGGAGCGATCGGCAACAGGTCGGCACCGGGGTCGAGGCCGGCGGCGGCGAGGGCGGTCGTGATCGTCGGGAACCGCTCGGCGAAGCGCTCGAGGTGCCGGGCGTCGAGGTAGCAGTGGTCGACGCCCAGCTCGAGCATCCGGCTCATCATCGCCTTCGACACCTGGTCGCGCGGCAGGAGCTCGTCGACGAACCGCTCGCCGCGCACGTCCCGGATGAGCGCGCCGTGCCCGCGGAGCGCCTCGGACAGGAGCGGCCGGGGCATCGACGGGTGGTGCAGCGCCGTCGGGTGGAACTGGACGAACTCGACGTCGGCCACCGCGACGCCAGAGCGGAGCGCCATCGCCACCCCGTCGGCCGTCGCCTCGGGCGGGTTGGTCGTGACCGAGAAGAGCTGACCGGAGCCACCCGTCGCGAGCAGCACGTGCTCGGCCCGGACCTCGACGAGGGTGCCGTCGGGTTCGAGGGCGAGCACCCCACGGCACCGCCCACCCTCGACGACGAGGTCGACGGCGTAGGTGTGCTCGTGGAGGAGCGTGGCGGTGGCACGCACCGCCTCGACCAGCGCCCGCTCGACCTCGACCCCGGTCGCGGCGCCGCCGGCGTGGAGGATGCGCGGGAGCGAGTGGCCTCCCTCGCGAGCGAGCAGGTACTGACCGGACTCGTCGAGGTCGAACGCCGCGCCGAAGGAGATGAGCTCGTTGACCCGAGACGGCCCCTCCTCCACGAGGACCCGCACGGCGTCGACGTCGCAGAGCCCGGCGCCGGCCGCCAGCGTGTCGGCGAGGTGGAGGTCGGTCGAGTCGGGGTCGCCGCCGAGCACCGCCGCCACGCCGCCCTGCGCCCACCTGGTCGCGGTCTGGGTGAGCTCACCCTTGGTGACGATGCCGACGCGCATGCCGTGGGTGCCGGCGGCCCGGACGGCCGCGGAGAGCCCGGCGACGCCGCTGCCGACGACGAGCAGGTCGAGGTGGGTGTCGAGCGAGGAGTCGGGCACGGCTGCCGGTCTAGTCGGCGGCGGCCGGGACGGTGGCGCCGATGTTGTCGATCAGCCGCGGCTGACCGATCCGGGCGGCGCCGACGAGGCGCACCGCGCGCCCGCGGTGGGCCTCGAACGACTGCAGGCTCTCGAGGCTCGTCGGATCGACGACGTCGAGGTAGTCGACCTCGGCCAGGGGCTCCGCGGCGAGGACCGCGTGCATGGCGGCACGAGCCTCGTCGGGCGACGAGCCGCCGGCGATCGCCTCGGCCCCCGCAGCGAGCGCCCGGTGGAGGGCCGGGGCGGCTGTGCGGTGCGCGTCGTCGAGGTACGCGTTGCGGCTCGACATCGCGAGCCCGTCGTCCTCGCGCACCGTCGGCTCGGCGACGACCTCGACCGGGAAGGACAGGTCAGCCGCCATCCGCCGGACCACCGCGACCTGCTGGAAGTCCTTCTCGCCGAAGTAGGCACGGCACGGACCGACGATGTTGAAGAGCTTGGCGACGACGGTGGCCACCCCCGCGAAGTGGGTGGGACGGCTCTCGCCCTCCAGCGGGGCCGACACGCCGGCCACGCTGACCGTGGTGGCGACCGGCTCCGGGTACATCTCCTCGACGCCGGGGACGAACAGGACGGTCGCCCCGGCGTCGGCCGCGAGCTGCCGATCGCGGTCGAGGTCGCGCGGGTAGGCGTCGAGGTCCTCGTGCGGCGCGAACTGGAGCGGGTTGACGAAGATGGACACCACCACGTCGTCGGCGTCCCGGGCCGCCGCCCGCACGAGCGAGGCGTGGCCCTCGTGGAGGTAGCCCATCGTCGGGACGAAGCCCACGGACCGCCCTCGGGCCCGGGCCGCGTCGAGGTGGGCCCGCAGCTCGGCGACGGTCGTCAGCTCGATCACCGCGCGCCCGTCCCACGCCCCGCGACCAGGCGGCGGGCCTGGTCGGCCAGCGCGTCGTAGGCCGCCAGCTCGTCAGCGGGCAGCGCGGCGCGGTGGCGCTCCACCGTGGCCTCGTCCCCGCGGGCGATCGGCCCGGTGAGGGCGGCGACCGGGCCGAGCAGCGCGACGTTGTCGACCGTCGCCCGCACCAGGTCGAGGTACGCCTCGAGCGGGACGCCCGCCGTGGCAGCGACCCGCTCGACCTGGCCGAGCAGGGCGACGAGATGGTTCGAGGCGATCGCCGCGGCCGCGTGGTAGGCGGCTCGGTCCTCGTCGTCGATCGTGACGGCGCGGGCGCCGAGGTCGGCGATCGTCCGATCGACCTGGCGACGGGCGCTGTCGGTGCTCGCCGCCACGCCGAACCACGCGCCACGCATCCGTCGGGCCCCGGTGTGGGCGTCGGGGATGGGCACGAGCGGGTGGATGCAGGCCCGGTGGGCGTGCGAGCCGAGCACGTCGAGCCCGAGGGAGCCGGCCATGTGCGCGACGAGGGCCCCGGGCGTCGGCTGGATGGCCGCCGCGACCTCGGCGATGGCGCCGTCGGGCGTGGCGATGACCAGCAGGTCGGGGCCGATGGCCACGTGGGTGAGGTCGTCGCCCCGCCGCACCGGCTCGTCGACGTCCCACCCGGCGCCGGCCAGCGCCAGGGCGAGCGCACCCCCGGCGCGCCCGGGGCCGATGATGCGAACGGTCGGCACGTGATCCCTCCGATCCGGCCCGCGGCGGTGCCGGTCGAGGGCGACGCTACCGGTCCGCTCCGCGTCGACGCACGCCCCCGGACGGCGCCCGGCCGACCACGGAGCGCAGGACGTGACGACGGAGGGCGCCCGTGGGATGCTGCCGTGATGCGCGGGCAACGCACCACGGACGAGGGGATCAGCCCGTTCCGGATGGGCCTGCACGTCGTCCGCGCCGGCGCGGCCGTCGTGCTCGTCTTCGTCGTCGCGCGCGCCGCCTACTACCCCATCTGGGCCGCCGGCGCGAGCCGCGAGCAGCTCGACGCGTCGTGGGGCGGGCCGAACCCCTTCGGCGCCACGCTCGCCCACTGGCTGGTCGCCGCGCTCATCGGCGCCGTCTGCCTGGGCCTGGTCGCCGTGAGCACCCGTCTCCTCCGCCGCCGCACCTGACCCTCCTCCCCGCCGGCGTCCGCCACTCCAGCGCCGCTGCCTTGGGTCCGATGCGCGTGCCAGAGCACGCGGATCGGACCCAGCGGCAAGGGGTGGGGCGGTCACGCCGCGCCACGGCGCCAGCCGCGCAGGATCAGCACCTCCGCGATGTCGTCGACGGCCTCATCCAGCCGCTGCTCGATGTCGAGGCGGGTGATGCGCATCGGCGCCCACCCGAGCAAGAGCAGCTTGCGGTCGCGACGCCTGTCGCAAGCGGACGCGACCTCGCCGTCATGCCACAGCGGGTGGTCCACCTCGACCGCGACCCGGTGGTGGGGCCACGCCAGGTCGATCGCGATGGGTGACCCGTCGCCCAGGCGGAACGGCATGTTCACGAACGGCTGGGGCAGGCCAGCCGCGGCCACCGCCGCACGGACGTCGATCTCTAGCCGCGAGCGGGCCACGCCCCGCAGCCCGTCCCTCGACATCAGCACCGCGTCGAACTGATCCGACCCCGGTCGACGCGGGTGTCGCAGCCGGGCCTGGGTGGCCATCAGCGTGCCGATCGTGCAGCGCCGCTCGGCGAGCGCCTGCTCCACGGCGCTCGCCACCGCGTCGGCCGGGCACACGGCGGCGCTGTCGAAGAGCGTCCGCGGCGGGCTGGTCAGCCGGACCCCGTCGGCTCGCCGCCCCGCCAGATCGACGGCGTCGATGCGTCGACAGCGGTGGAACGCGATGCCAGGGACCTCCGGCGTCCGTGCGTGTGGCACGAGGACGTGGATCCGAGGATCGGACATCTCCCGGAACCCCCACTCCTGAGCTGCGGTCGTGAACCCGATCGCCGCGTCGGGGTAGTGCTGGCAGACGGCGGTCATCAGCTGGAGCCGGCCGGGCGAGACGTCAGCGGAGACGTAGGTGCCCGGCCACAGCGGGACCAGTCGGCCGGTCCGCAGCTCGTGGTCGATGCTCGACCGACCGAAGCCGAGCTCGGACATCCGGACCCGAGTGATGACACCGTGGTGGGCACGCAACCACTCGTGCAGCGCAGCGCGTCGTGGATCGGGCACGAGGCCTCCTCACGTCGAGGGTCGACGGGGAAGCCGTGGCGCACGCTAGAGCCGAGCGTCCGCAGAGTCGAGACCCCTTCTCGCCGGCGCCGGCCCGTCCTCGGGTCCGATCCGCGTGCCAGAGCACGCGGATCGGACCCGACCCCCGGGCGAGCGCAACCCTGGGTCCGATGCGCGTGCCAGAGCACGCGGATCGGACCCGACCCCCGGGCGAGCGCAACCCTGGGTCCGATGCGCGTGCCAGAGCACGCGGATCGGACCCATGCCGCGGTCGAGAGGAGGCTCTCGGCGGCGCGCGGACGGTCAGAGGGGGGCGACGGGCTCGACGCGGTCGGTGGGGTCGACGCGCCAGCGGAGCCCCGCGAGGTCGGGGGCGAGGTCGAGGAGCGGCACCTGCACGAAGCGGCGCTCGAGCATGCGCGGGTGGGGGACGACGAGGTCGGGCTCGTCGACCGACTCGCCGTCGATCCAGAGGACGTCCACGTCGAGCGTGCGCGGGCCCCACCGCTCCAGGCGCACGCGCTCGGCGGCGGCCTCGAGGCGGGCGCTGACCCCCAGCAGCTCACGGGCGCTCAGATCGGTGGCCAGCTCGACCACGAGGTTCAGGTAGGGCCCCTGCTCGTCCGGACCCCCGACCGGGCCCGTCTCGTAGACCGGGGACACCCCGACCAGGTCGGGCATCGAGGCGACCGCGTCCCGGAGGTACCCCCGCCGATCGCCGAGGTTCGATCCGAGTGCGAGGAACGCCCGGCGCGTCATCCGCCCCGGCGCCGCAGGATGCGGACCGCCGACGTCGTCAGCTCGAACGGCACCGGCGGTCGGACCTTGCGGACGACGACCTCGACGGCGTCGACGCGCTCGTCGTCGAGCACGGCGGCGGCGATGACCTCGGCGATCCGCTCGATGAGCACGAAGCGGCCCTCGGTGACGATGTCGACGGCCGTCTGGCCGAGCGCCCCGTAGTCGACCGTCTGGTCGAGGCGATCCGACCCCCCGGCCGGGGCGAGGTCGAGGTGCACGTCGAGGTCGATCTCGAAGGGCTGCGCCCGCTCCTGCTCCTCGGGCAGGGCGCCGCAGATCCCGACCGCTCGGAGGCCGCGCAGCTCGATGCGGTCGCTCACGGTCCGGTCAGTCCTCCGCCTCGCGGAGCTCCTCGGCGAGGGCGACCAGCTCCCTCCCGTCGGGGCCGAGCTGGCGGCTGGCGAGCTGCTCGATGGCGGTGATCGTCGCCGGCCCGCTCGGCAGGAGGCCCGACCAGCGCAGGTAGCCGGCGACGGCGCCGCAGACCCGGTCGCCCAGCTCCTCGCCGTGCACGAGCACCTTGCCGGTGCCGGCCGTCAGCGAGCGCAGCTGCGGGTAGAGCACGCCCAGCACCTTGGCGGCGTCGTCGTGGGGCTGCAGGGGGCAGTGCACCCACTCGACCCCGAGCTCGTCGTAGTTGTGGAGGTTGTGGGGGGCACCGATCAGCGAGACGACCTTCGTGAAGCCCTGCTCGCGGATCCAGATGATCTCCTCCTGGCGGCGGACCTTCCGGTGGTTGGAGCCGTAGCCCCCCGGGCGCTCGCAGATGGCGAGCTTGTCCTTGATCACCCAGGCGAAGTGACGGGGGGTGATGCCCTGCGCCCACTTTCCCTTCGTCGCCATCGCTCGCGTCGCCTCCGTTCGCTTCGGGGTGGTCAACCGGCCACGACGGTCACCGCGTGGACAGATGCTCGCACGTCGTGCACCCGCACCATCCTCGCACCCTTCGCCACCGCCCACGCCACCGTGGCCACGGACGCGTCCACCCGGTCCTCGACCGGCGCCGGGCCCGACGCCGCCACGGGGCGCGCGTCGAGCGCCACGCCCGGTCGGCACGCGGCGGCCCCGTGGGCCCGTCCGCGGCGGTCCGACTCCCCGGTCAGGTGGCCGAGGAACGCCTTGCGGCTCGTGCCGACGAGCACGGGGTGCCCGGTGGCGACCAGTCGGTCGAGCCCCGCGAGGAGCGTCAGGTTCTGCTCCCTGGTCTTGGCGAACCCGATGCCCGGGTCGATCCAGACCTCGGGCACACCCGCGGCCCGCGCCCGGTCGGCGGCGGCGACCAGGTGGTCGGTGACCTCGCCCAGCACGTCGTCGTAGTCGGTGAGGGTCTGCATGGTCGCCGGGGTGCCGCGGCTGTGCATGGCGACCCACCCGACGCCGAGCTCCGCCGCCACGTCGAGCAGCCCGCCCCCCACGTCGTTGACGAGCGTCGCCCCGGCGTCGACGGCCGCACGGGCGACCGCCGGCTTGACGGTGTCGATCGAGACTCGGACGTGGGGCGCGAGGGCGGCGACCACGGGGATCGACCGTTCGAGCTCGGTGGCCTCGTCCACCGGGTCGGCGCCGGGGCGGGTGGACTCGCCGCCGACGTCGACGAGGTCGGCGCCCTCGGCGACGAGCTGGAGGCCGTGCTCGATCGCCGCCTGCTGGTCGAGGAACCGCCCGCCGTCGGAGAAGGAGTCCGGCGTGACGTTGACGATCCCCATCACGAGCGGCCGGTCGGACATGGGCGGGAGGCTACCGGTGGTCATGCGAGCGGCTCGACGGCGCGGAGGAGCGCGGCGAGCTCCTCGGCATCGGCGGCAACAGCCGACGCGCCCGCCGCATCGAGCTCGTCGCGGGTGCCGAAGCCCCACAGCACGCCGATGCCGACGAGGCCGTGGGGGCGGGCGGCGTCGATGTCGTGGTGACGGTCGCCCACCATCACGGTGCCGGCGCGGTCGAGTGCACCGTGGTCGTCGAGGTGGTCGAGCGCCCGCCGGAGCGTCTCGGTCTTCGGCTCCGCCTCGGTGAGGTCGGGTCCGACGACCACCGCCAGCTCGTGCAGCAGGCCCAGGGCCTCGAGGATCGGCACGGCGAAGCGCTGGGGCTTCGACGTGACGACGCCGACGCGCTCGCCGTCCGCGACGAGGCGGCGGACGAGCTCGGCGACGCCCGGGTAGGCCACCGCCCGCTCGACCGACATCGCGGCGTAGCGCGATCGGTAGGCGAGCACGAGGTCGTCGACGAGCTCGGGCGGACGTCCGTGCCGGGCGAGGACGCCGGCCAGCGACACCTGCAGCGGCGGGCCGACGTGCTCTCGGAGGCGCTCGGGGGTGAGAGCGGGCAGGTCGTGCTCGGCGAAGGCGGCGTCGAGGCAGACCCTGATGGGCTCGGTCGAGTCGACGATGCAGCCGTCGAGGTCGAAGAGGAGCGCGCGGCGTGCCCCCACGATCAGCGCGGCATCTCGTCGACCGGGCCGGGCGTGATGCCGGCGAAGACCTCGCGCAGCGCCACGTCGTCGAGCGTCTCGTGCTCGACCAGCTGGTCGGCGAGGTGGTCGAGGGTGTCGCGGTGGCGCATGAGGATGCCGCGCGCCTCGGCGTGGGCCTCGTCGATCAGCCGGCGCACCTCGGCGTTGATCAGCGCCGCCAGCTCGTCCGAGTGCTCGGCGGGGTGCCCGCCGTCGCGCCCGAGCTGCACCTCCCGCTGGGTGTCGCCGATGCGTCGGGGGCCGAGGACCTCGCTCATCCCGTACTGCTCGACCATGGCTCGGGCGATCGTGGTGCAGCGCTCGATGTCGTCGGCGGCGCCGGTGGTCGGGTCGCCGAAGACGATCTCCTCTGCGGTGCGACCCCCGAGGAGCATCGCCATCTGGTCGACGAGCTGCGACCGGCTCTGGAGGTAGGTGTCCTCGGCCGGGAGGGCGAGCGTCCAGCCGAGAGCCCGACCGCGGGCGACGATCGAGACCTTGTGGATCGGGTCGGTGTTGGGGAGCACGTGGCCGACGAGGGCGTGGCCGCCCTCGTGGTACGCGATCACCCGCTTCTCCCGCAGGGACATCACCCGGCTCGAGCGCTCGGCACCGGCGACCACGCGATCGACCGAGTCCTCGACCTCCGCCATGCCGATGAGGTCCTTGTCGCGTCGGACGGCGAGGAGGGCGGCCTCGTTGATCAGGTTGGCGAGGTCGGCGCCGGTGAACCCCGGTGTGCGCCGTGCGATCACCGTGGTGTCGACGTCGGGGCCGAGCGGCTTGCCCTTGCAGTGCACGTCGAGGATCGCCCGGCGTCCGTCGAGGTCCGGCTGGTCGACGACGATCTGGCGGTCGAAGCGGCCGGGGCGCAGGAGCGCGGGGTCGAGGATGTCGGGCCGGTTGGTGGCGGCGATGAGGATGATGCCCTTGGTGACGTCGAAGCCGTCCATCTCGACGAGGAGCTGGTTCAGCGTCTGCTCCCTCTCGTCGTGGCCGCCGCCGGTCCCCGAGCCGCGGTGCCGGCCGACGGCGTCGATCTCGTCGACGAAGATGATCGCCGGGGCCTCGGCCTTGGCCTGGTCGAACAGGTCCCGCACCCGGCTGGCGCCGACGCCGACGAACATCTCGACGAAGTCGGAGCCGGAGATGGAGAAGAACGGCACGCCGGCCTCGCCCGCGACGGCGCGCGCGAGCAGCGTCTTGCCGGTGCCCGGGGGCCCGTAGAGCAGCACGCCCTTCGGGATCTTGGCGCCCATCTGGTGGAAGCGGTCCGGCTCGGAGAGGAACTGCTTGATCTCCTCGAGGTCGCGGACGGCTTCGTCCGCCCCGGCCACGTCGGCGAAGGTGACCGTCGCCCGATCCTTGCGCGCCCGCCGTGCCTTGGCCTTGCCGAAGCGGCCTCGTCCCTGCAGCGACACGACGAGGTAGATGAGGATGCCGACGATGAGCAGGACCGGCACGAACGACAGCAGCAGGCGCATCCAGAGCGGGTCGGTCTGCGTGTCGGTCTCGAGGCTGACGTCGGCGTCGAGCAGGGCGCGGGTGAGGTCGGCCTCGAACTCCGCGGGGTAGTCGGCGGTGAACTCGGTGCCGTCGGCGAGCTCGCCGACCACCCGGTCCGAGCGGCTGCGCACGGTGGCGGCGGTGACCTCGCCGTCGGCGAGGCGCTGCTCGAGCTCCCCGAGCGTCAGCTCGTCGGGACCCCCGCCCGACCCGCGCACGAGGACGACGACCACCAGGACGAGCACGACCGCCACGGCCGCGGCGATCCACCTGAAGCGCCTCAACGTCTCCACTGACGGGCCAGGGTACCGCCGACCGCCACCCGCCGACCCTCGCGGAGGGTGTGGCGCGCGCTACTCCGCGTCGCCGGTGTAGATGGCGATGTAGGGCAGGTTGCGGTAGCGCTCGGCCACGTCGAGGCCGTAGCCGATCACGAACTCGTCGGGGATGCGGAAGCCGACGTGACGCACCTCGAGCTCCTCGAGGTCGGTGGTCTCCCGGGCCAGGAGGGAGACGACCTCGAGGCTCGCGGGGTTGCGGGCCAGCAGGTTCTTGCGGAGGTAGCTGAGCGTCAGGCCGCTGTCGATGATGTCCTCGACGAGGATGACGTCCCGCCCGGAGAGGTCGAGGTCGAGGTCCTTCACGATCCGCACGACGCCGCTGCTCTTCGTGGCGCTGCCGTAGGACGAGACGGCCATGAAGTCGAACTCCACGGGCAGGTCGATCGCCCGGGAGAGGTCGCTCATGAACACGAACGCGCCCTTGAGGACGCAGATGAGCAGCGGGGACCGTCCGGCGTGCTCCTCGGTGATCGTGGCGCCCAGCTCGGTGATGCGGGCCTGGATCTGCTCGTGGGAGATGAGGATCTTCCCCACGTCGGGGAGGCTGGACGTGGAGCCGGCGTCGGACATCGCGCAGAACCTAGGTCGTCGGGTCGCCCGCCTGCACCTCCGGCGGGACGAGGCGGAGCCGACCGGCCCGGCGCGCGACGCGCCAGCCGCCGAGCAGGTCCGCGGCGCGGGCCTCGAGCCGGGCGACGGCGAGGACCCGGTCGACCGCGGCGGCATCGAGCGGGTGGCCGAGGTCGGTCGCCTCCGCGACCCAGCGCCGCACGGCGATCCGGGCCAGCACGGGCGGGGCGGCGCCGACGGCGCGGGCATCGGTGGGGTCGATCGCAGCGGCCTCCCCGGCGAGGTGGTCGGCGGCGTCGCGCAGGTGGACCGCCTGACGGGCGAGCACGGCGGCGACGTCGCGCTCGCCGACCTCGTCCAGGAGCGGCAGCAGCTCGTGGCGGACCCGGTTCCGCCGGTGGTCGGCGCTGGCGTTGCTCGGGTCCTCGAAGGGCTCGAGGTCGAGCGCGTCGCAGAGGGCGCGGGTCTCGGCTCGCCGCAGCCGCAGCAGCGGACGGCCCTCGGGTCGGATGCCCGCGAGGCCGTCGAGGCCCGCACCGCGGATCAGGTTCAGCAGCATCGTCTCGGCCTGGTCGTCGGCGGTGTGGCCGGTCAGCACGTCGGCGGGCAGGGCGGCGTAGCGCGCCGCGCGCGCCCGGGCCTCGAGGTTGCCGCCCGGCCGGACCTCGACCCGCACGCCCCAGAACGCGGCGCCGACGCGCGTCGCCACCGTCGCCACCCGGGCGGCCTCGGCGGCCGAGCCGTCGCGCAGCCCGTGGTCGACGTGGGCCGCGGTGACCTCGCACCCCGCCGCGGTGGCGAGCACGAGCAGAGCGAGCGAGTCGGCCCCGCCCGAGACGGCGCAGGTGACCGGCGTCCCCGCCGGCGGGAAGGTGCAGCGCGCCAGGAGGTGCTCGACCAGCGGGTCGGCCCCGTCCACGGGGTCAGACCGCGGTGAGACCCACGGGCGCCGGGCCTGCGACCCGCTCGATCCAGGAGCGGGGGTCGCGGATCTCGGCCAGCGACGGGAGGTGGTCGGGCGAGGTCCAGGCCCGGTCGAGCAGCTCGGGGCCGCCGACGTCCTCGACCGCCGCGATGAACGCCTCGCCCTGCTCGTACTGCTTCATCTTGGCCTCGAGGCCGATGAGGCGCTGCAGGACCTTGGACACGCCGCCCGCCTGCTGGCGGCGGGCCCGCAGCACCCGCCCGAAGCGGTCGGCGCTCGGGATGCGGTCGGCGCCGGCACGATCCATCGTGACGTCGCCGTGCCCCTCGAGGAGGCTCATCAGCCCGCCGACCTGGTCGAGCACGACCTTCTGCTCCGGCCCGGCGAGGAGGGCGGCCAGGCCGCCCTCGAGCGGGTTGTTCCGCGACGTCAGGTCGTCGACCACCCGCTTGAGCGCCTCGACGAAGCGAGCCGGGTCGGGGTCGACCGAGTCGACCGTGCGCTGCACCAGTCCGAGGAAGTGCGGGCGCATCCACTCGATGCCGGTGAATTGGGCCCGGTGCGTGACCTCGTGGAGCGCCAGCCACAGGCGGAACTCGCGGGGCGGGAAGGCGAAGCGCTTCTCCAGCGCGAGGACGTTGGTGCCCACGTAGTAGACGATGTCCTGCTCGTCGGGGTCCTCGTCCTCGATGACGAGGAGGTCGTACTGTCCGAGCACCCGGGTGGACATCCAGCCGAGCAGGGCGCCGACCTCGGCCCCCGCCGCCCGACGGGCCACCGGGGCGAGCGGCCCCTCGAGCTTCGGCGCCACCTTGTCGGTGAGCGGTCGGAGCAGTCGCTGGAACGAGGCGATGTTGGCCTCGACCCAGCCCGCCCGATCGGTGACGCGGGCCCGCGCCGGTCCGGCGAGCGAGCGCAGGCCGGTGGCCTCGGCGACGAGCTCCTCGGCCTCGGCGGTGAACTCGGCGAAGTCGGGTGCGAGCGAGTCCCAGTGGTACGACTCGGCGAACGCGTCACGGCCGCCGACCCGCGTGGCGACCTTGGCCGCCAGCTGCCAGTCGACCGGGGCGCTCACGACATCACTTCGGGTAGCGGGTCCGGGACACCTTGACGAAGTAGCCGGCGACCGTCCCGAGGAGGAGCAGGATCGCCGGGATGAAGATGAACACCCCGAACCAGTAGTGCCACACAACAGCGAGCGTCATGGCGCTCATCCTAGGGCCGGGGTGGCGCGCTGCTCACGTCGAGGGCGGGAGGGGGTGGCCCCTGGGCCGGCCACCCCCTCCGCACCGCCCACGGCGGTCAGTCGAACTCGAAGTCCCCGGCGAAGGGGGCCTCGTGGTCCTGCTGGACGATCGCGAGGCCGGCGCGCAGGATCGTCGTCTTCCCCGCGCCGTTGGCACCGAGGATGGCGACGATCGATCCCTCGGGGACCCGGAGGCTCACGCCCCGCAGCACGAGGACGACGTCGTTGTAGACGACCTCGAGGTTGGTGACGTCGAGCGCGCTCGGGCCGGTGGCGGTGGCCGCCGCACCGGGGTCGAGCGTGGCTTCCGACATTCCTCGACGTCCTTCCCTCGCCGGAGCGCCGGGAGGACGTCGCACGTGCCGCCCGGCCAGAAGTGACGGATGTCACGCTAGCGGGTGGCGCCGCGGCGTGCCGGGACGATCGGGCCCCGGCGGGCGGGTCAGGACTCGGGCTCGAACCCCAGGGAGTCGGCGACCCGACGACGGAGGCTCTCGGGGACCTCCTCGTGGCACCGCCGGGCGATCACCACGCGCAGCTCCGCCTCGAAGTCGAAGTGCTCGAGGCAGGGGCTGCACTCCTCGAGGTGGTGGTGGATGACGGCGCGCCGCTCTTCGGTGAGCTCACCGTCGAGGAAGGTGTAGAGCTGTTCGAGCGAGTCGTTGCAGTCGCCGTCGGCCATCGTGTGCTCCTCGGTCATCCGTCGCCGCCGGACGGTGCCGCCGCCGCGACCTCGTCGGTGAGGCCACGCGCCACGGCGAAGTCGTACAACCGCTTCTGGAGGCCCTTTCTTCCCCGGTGGAGCCGGCTCATGACGGTGCCGATCGGGATGTCGAGGATCTCGGCGATCTCCTTGTAGGAGAAGCCCTCCACGTCGGCGAGGATCACGGGCAGGCGGAAGTTCTCGGGCAGGTCCTCCACCGCCTGCTTCACCTCGGCCTCGGTGAACCAGTCCATCAGCTCGTCCTCGGCGCTGCGGCCGGCGCGTGCCGCCTCGAGCCCGCCGAGACGGCGGAAGAGGTAGTGGTCCTCGACCTCGTCGAGCTCCTGCTCGTCGGGGCGACGCTGCTTGGCGCGGTAGGTGTTGATGTAGCTGTTGGTGAGGATCCGGTACAGCCAGGCCCGCAGGTTGGTGCCCTCCTCGAACCCGCCGAAGCCGCGGTACGCCTTGAGGTACGTCTCCTGGACCAGGTCCTCGGCATCGGCCGGGTTGCGGGTCATGCGCAGGGCGGCGTTGTAGAGCGCCCCCATGTGCTCCATCGCCTGCTCCGCGAACCGGCCCTGATCTGCCACCCGCGCCACCCTATCGGTCGGCGCCGAGCGCCTCGCGAGCGGCGGTCAGCCCGGCCCGCACAGGTCCGTCAGCGACCGCTCGGCCCGGTGGGCCGCGAGGTTCGCGGCGAACCACGGATCCTCGTTGCGCACCCGCTGCCGGGCGCACAGGGTCGCGGCGATCTGACCTCGCACCTCGGGTGGCGCCGACGCGCTGGCGTCCACCAGCGCCGGGACGGCGTCGTCGGACAGGCCGAGGAGGTAGCCGACGTCGACGTGCCGACCGTCGGACGACCGCGCCAGGTTGTGCTCGACGACGATCCGCTCGGGGTTCGCCACGTTCAGGCCCACGAGCACGATCAGTGCGCTCGCCCCGACCGCCGCTGGCAGCCAGGTTCGTCGCCAGGGCCGCGACACGTAGACCGCAGTCAGGAGCATCACGACGCCGAGCCACCACGCCGCGACGGTGGACACGAACCGCAGGATCGTGAGGCCGAACGCGTCCTCGTAGAGCCCGAGCCGCCGCACGGCGACCCCCACGACGGCGACGGTGAGCACCGCGGCCGCCACCTGGAGCACGGCCAGCACGCGTGATCCACGCGCCGACGGCCCGGCAGCGCGGTGGATCCCGAGGATGACGGCGAGCGTCACGCCGGCGGCCCACAGCAGCTGGAAGAAGCCCGAGCGGGCGTGCTCCGCGGCGGTCAGGCCGGTCGTGCGGAGGACGTAGGAGTCGCCGCCCACCTCGGCCACCACCTGCGCGAGGACGAAGAGCGAGTAGAGGGCCACGAGGGAACCGAGGACGATGGTCCCCTCGACGACGCCGAGCTGCGGGCCGACCGGGGCGGCCGGCGCGTCGCGGTCGTCGAGCGCGAGCCAGAGGACGGCGGCCGCGGCCCAGACCCCGGCCAGGGTGAGGAGGAGGTGTCCCAACCACGCTGCAGGGTCCACGGGCAGGGAGAAGAACGAGGCGAAGACGGCGTCCGCCGACGCGAGCAGGGCACCGACCACGACGACGACCGGCAGCGCCAGGCCGACGCCGCGCGCGGCCACGCGGAGCCGACCACGCGCCGGCTCGCTCGTCAGGGGCACCGCCGCGGCGAGCCGATCGAGGACCAGGGCGGGTGCCTCGAGCCCGCCGACCACGACCCGGAGCCCGCGGTGGAGCAGCGCGCCGAGCCGCAGGTCGAGGAGGGAGCCCGATCGGGCCAGCGTCGTGCCGAGCAGGAGGAGGCCGGCGAGGGCCACGACGTCGACGGCGACGAGCCAGGGGCTCCGCCGCACGACGAGCACGAGGGCCACGAGGGCGGCGGTGGCGAGGACGGCGCGCGCCTGGCGGTTGGCGACCCGGCCACCGACGAGCACGGCGCCGACGACGGCGACGACGCCGGCGGTCCCGGCCGCACCGTCGATCCGGGAACGGAGCACGAGGTCCGTGGCCACGCCTGCCGCGAGCAGGGCCACGAGCGTCCACCGCGCCGTGGTGCGCGAGGATCCGCCACGAGGCGGGGACGGCACGGCAGCTGCCGCGCCATCGTCGATGGAGACGGCGCCGCCGTCGGCCTGGTTCACGTGGGCACCTCCGTGCATGCGGGAAGGACGACCGTCATGCAGCACCCCGGGCCGGGGCGCTCCTCCACCCGGACGTCGCCGCCGTGGAGGTCGACGATCCAACGGACGATGGCCAGCCCGAGGCCGGACCCTCCTCCGCTGCCGGAGCGGGAGCGGTCCGCCCGGTAGAACCGCTCGAACACCCGCTCGGCCTCGTCGGGCGGGATGCCCGGTCCGGCGTCGAGGACGCGCAGCTCCACGCGGTCGCCCACGGCGTCGGCCTCGACCCGCACCTGCTCCCCGGGCGGCGAGTGGCGGACGGCGTTCTCGATCAGGTTCGCCACGACCTGGTGGATACGCTCGGGATCCCCGTCGAGGGCCAGCCCCTCGGGGCACGTGACCGTCACCTCCGTGTCCGGCGAGTGCAGGCGAGCCTCGGCTGCCGCCTGGGCGAGCAGCGGGCCCAGGTCGACTCGTCGCGGGTGCATCGGTGACCCGCCGGACTCCAGGCGGGCCAGGTCGAGGAGCTGGGCGACCATCCGGCTCAGGCGCTCGGTCTGGCGCAGCATCACCTGCAGCACCTCGGGCTCCGCCGGCTCGACGCCGTCGACGATGTTCTCGAGGGTGGCTCGCAGGGCGGAGATCGGCGTGCGCAGCTCGTGGCTGACGTTGGCCACGAGGTCGCGGCGCTGCCGATCGACCTCGTCGAGCTGGGTCCGCATGGCATCGAACGAGCGGGCCAGCTCGCCCACCTCGTCGCGGGAGGTCGAGCAGATGGGCCCCGCGGGCCGACCGGCCGCGAGGTCCTCGGTGGCGGCGACCATCTCCCGCAGGGGCGAGGTCATGCCCCGGGCGATCGGGTAGGTGACGGCGAGCGCGATCGTGGCCGAGATGAAGGGGCGGACCCAGATGGGGATGCCGGTGCGGAGCCCGATCGTGCTGACGAGCGCGCTGATCGCGACCGCGACGACGATCACGATCGAGAACTTGAGCTTGATCGACCGGATGCGGTCGAGCGGCCTCATGCGACGACGTCCCCGAGGGCGTAGCCGACGGCGTGGACCGTGCGCACCAGTCCATCGCCGAGCTTCCGCCGCAGCGACCGGACGTGGGAGTCCACGGTGCGGGCCCCGGTTCCGTCCCGGTACCCCCAGACCTCGGTGAGGAGGCGCTCCCGCGAGAGCACCGCGCCCTCGGCCCGCACGAGTGCCAGGAGGAGGTCGAACTCCGTCGGCGTGAGGTGGACGGCGTCGCCGGCCCGGTGCACGCGACGTCCGGCCACGTCGAGCGCCGTGTCCACCCCGTCGACGCGGAGGCGGATCTCGCCCCCCGGCGCAGGGTCCGTCGCCATCGGCTCCCGGACCCGGCGCATGATGGCGTGCACCCGGGCGACCAGCTCCCGCGGGCTGAACGGCTTGGTCATGTAGTCGTCGGCGCCGAGCCGCAGGCCGAGGACGAGGTCCTCCTCGGCGTCCTTCGCCGTCAGCATCAGCACCGCCACGTGGCGGTCGCGCTGGATCTGGCGGCAGACCTCCCAGCCGTCGAGGCCGGGGAGCATCAGATCGAGCACGACGAGGTCGGGGGCGGTGCTGCGGCACAGCGCCACGCCCTCGGGACCGTCGGCGGCGTGGACGACATCGAAGCCCTCGCTGCGCAGGCGGGCCGTCACCGCCTGGGCGATCGCCACCTCGTCCTCGATCACCAGGATCCGTCCGCTCATGGCGTGGACCCTACGGAACGAGCCGTGAGGGAGTCCCGCACGAGATGTGAAGATCCGGTGCAGGTCGGGCGCGCCTGCGCACCGCGCTGAGGAGAGCCCGAGAGGGGAATCGAACCCCTGACCTGCTCATTACGAGTGAGCTGCTCTGCCGACTGAGCTACCCGGGCGGGACGGGTCAGGATAGCCGCGCTCCGCGGCGCGGCCATCCGGCATCCCCCGACCGGCCAAGCTGGGGTGATGCGACCGAGCCCCGCCGCCCGCCGTCCGACGCCCCGCGCCGTGGGCCGGGCGCTGGTGGTGGCGCTCGGCGCGCTGGTCGTCGTGCTCGGTGCCGCCGGCCCGGCCGGGGCCCACGCCGTCCTCGTCGGTACCGACCCCGCCCCGGGCGCGCTGCTCGACGCCGCGCCCGACGCCGTCGAGGTCACCTTCGACGAGCCCGTCACGGTCGACCCGAGCTCGATCGTCGTCATCGACGAGACCGGCGCCTCCGTCGGCGGCGAGCCCGAGCTCGACGGCGCGACGGTGCGAGCGACGGTCCCCGCCGACGCGCAGGGGTGGTTCGCGGTGTCGTGGCGGGTCGTCTCCGCCGACGGGCATCCGCTGTCGGGCGCCTGGACCTACCGGGTCGGCGCGGGGTCGGACGTCGCCCCCGACGACCTCGTCGAGCAGGCCGGCGCCGGGCGCGAGCCCGGCCAGGTCGCCCGGTGGGCGTGGATCGTCACCCAGTGGGGCTCCACCCTCTTCGCTGCCGTGCTCGCCGGCACCGTGTTCGTCCGCATCCTCGTCGGGCCCTCCGACGGCCTGCACACGCTCACGCGCGTCGTCGGCGTGGTCGGCGCCGCGCTGGCGCTGGGCGCGGCCGCGGCCAACGGCCCCCACATCGGACCGACGGTCGACGCCTTCGAGGGTCCGGCCTCGACCGAGATGCTCGTGCGCGCCGCGCTGATGGCCGTGGCGACGGGCGCCCTGCTCCTGCCGCGCCGCCCGGGACGTGCGCTCCAGCTCGTCGCCGTCGTCGCCGCCGCGGCTGCTCTGGCGGTCGCCGCGCTGTCCGGCCACGCCCGGGCCGAGGGAGGAGGCGCACTCGTCGGGGGGCTCGCCCACCTCGTGCTCGCCGGCTGGTGGCTGGGCGCCGCGCCGGCGCTGCTGGTCGCCACGCGTGGGAGCGACGAAGCCGGGCCGCTGCTCCGACGCTTCAGCGACGCCGCGGCGTGGCTGCTCGTCGGCACGGTCGTGCTCGGACTCGGCTCGGCCGCTCTGCTCTCCGGTGGTCCTGGCGACGTGGCCGACGACTGGGGGGTCATCCTCGTCGCCAAGCTCGCCTTCGTGCTGATGGCCGCGCTCGCGGGTGGTTGGGTGCGGTTCAACGTCCTCCCCCACATCGACCGCCTCCCCCGCCGGGAGGTCGCCGCGCCCCTGGCGTTCGAGGCCGTGGCGCTCGTCGCCGTCGTCACCGCCTCGATCGCGCTCACCCACAACGGCCCGCCCCGGGCGGTCGACGCCGAGCCGGCAGCCGTGGACGAGCAGGAGGACGAGTCGGTCGTGCTCTCGGCCGAGAGCGACGAGGCCACCCTCACCGTCATCGTCGACCCGGCCGTGGTGGGCACCAACGACCTGCACGTCTACGTCACGGACCGGGTCGGTATGCCCATGGAGGTGGAGGAGGTCGACGTCGCCCTGTCCTCCGCCGAGCTCGGCGTCGAGGAGATCCCGGTCGAGATGAGCGACCTCGGCGCCGGGCACCTGAGCACGCGGGTCGACGACCTCGGGCTGGCGGGCACCTGGGAGATCCGGGTGACCGTGCGGCCCACGGCGTTCACGCAGCTGGAGCTGGTCGAGCCCTTCGAGGTCCGTCCCGCCCCCTGACCCGGGCGGACCTCCGCCGGCGGTGGACGGCGTCAGGCGCGGGCGGGGGCGCCGAGGGGCGCGATCTGCAGCATCAGCGCCTGGAGCAGCAGCGCCTCGTTGGGGTTGCGGATGAGCGCCTCGGCGGCGTCGCGCAGCGCCGCGAGCGACTCGAGCGCAAGCCGTGGGTCGGCGCTCGTCGCCACCTCGTCGCGGTAGCGCTGCGACAGGGTGGAGAACCCGAACCGCAGCTCGTCGCTCCGCAGACGGCGGGCCTCGCGCCGGTGGCGAGCCTCCAGGTCCTTGCGGCCCGAGCCCCGCTCGCCGGTGACCGCCACGCGCGACGCGAGCTCCTCCAGCTCCGACTTGTGGCGCTCGTCGAGCGGGGCCTGGGCGTCGTCGATCACGGCGACCAGCTCGGCCGCCAGCTCCGCCGCCGTCGCTCCCGTCCCGTCCAGCCGATCGGGCACCGCCAGCCACGCGTCGCGGCGCACCCCCAGCCGGGGGTCGCCGACGAGCAGCCGCGCCCGGTCGATGCTGCCCAGGGCGGCGGCGGCTGCGGTGGCGGCGAGCTCGGCGTCGGTGCCCTCGGCGCGCAGCTGCGCCTCGATGTCGGCGGTGGGCACGGCGTGGAAGTGCACCTGCACGCACCGCGAGGCGATCGTCACCAGCTCCGGGGTGATCTCGTCGGCCACGACGACGATCACGACGTGGGCCGGCGGCTCCTCGATCGTCTTCAGCAGGACGGCGGCCGCGTCGCGCACCAGGTGGAAGTCGAGCAGGACGTAGACGCTGCGCGCCGCGTCGACGGGGCTCAGCGCCGCCCGCTGCACGACCCAGCGCGCCGACCCCTCCTCGGGGTGGTCGCGGTCGCCGACGGGGATCGACGCCCCCTTGCGCTCGACCACGGTGAGATCGGGGTGCTGCTCGGCCAACGCCAGGCGACGGTGCCGGTCGGCGGCGTCGGGGTCGGCCTCGGGCGCGGCCAGGACCTCGGCCGCGAAGGCACGGGCGGCGGCGCGGCGGCCGCTCCCTGGCGGTCCGACGAAGAGGTAGGCGTGCACCGGCGACGGTGCCGCCGCTCGCAGCTGGGCCACCGCCGCGTCCTGGCCGACCACGGCTGACCAGACGTCCATCACCCGGCCATCATGCCCGCCCGTCGAGCCGGGGCTCGACCGCGCCCCACACCCGCCGGGCCACCTCCTCGATGGAGCCCGACCCGTCGACGACGATCCACCGGTCCGGGTCGGCGGCGGCCAGTGCGTCGAACCCCGCGGCCACCCGTTCGTGGAACGCGTCGCCGGCCTGTTCCAGCTTGTCGCGCTCGGCGAGGCGCGCCTCGGCCACGTCGGCGTCGACGACGAGGAGCACGTTGAGGTCCGGCCACGTCCCGTCGACGGCGAAGGCGGACAGCGAGCGCACGGCGTCGAGGTCGAGGCCGCGGCCGTAGGCCTGGTAGGCGAAGGACGAGGCGGCGAACCGGTCGCAGACGACGTGGCGCCCGCCGTCGAGCGCCGGCCGGATGACCTCGGCCACGTGCTGGGCGCGGGCGGCGGCGAAGAGCAGGGCCTCGGCCCGGTCGACGAGGTGGGGGTGGGCGGGGTCGAGCAGGAGGTCGCGCGCCACCTCGCCGAGGTGGGTGCCGCCGGGTTCGCGGGTGAGCACCGCACCGATCCGCTCGGCGAGGAGGCGCGCCTGGGTCGACTTGCCGCTCGCCTCGCCGCCCTCGAAGGCGATGAACCGGCCGGTCACGTCTCCTCCCTCGCGGTCGCCTCGGGCCCCCGCACGCTCCACGTGGCGAGGAGCCCGGCCCCGACGATGATCGCGCCGGCGGCCCACAGCGCGAGGCGGACCCCGGGCAGAGCGATGCCGACGCCGAGGATCTCGACGTGGCGGTCGACGAGGCGGCCCGAGAGGCCGTCGAGCAGCTCGGCCAGGACCGGACCGACGAGGAACGACAGCAGGACGCACAGGCGCACGAGCGTGTAGAGGGCACCGAAGATCCGCCCCCGCAGCGCGTCGTCGACGCTCTCGTGGAGCACGGTGAAGCCGAGCACGTACACCACGCCGGCGCAGACGCCGAGAGCGGCGACGAGCACGAGCGCCGCGCCCATCGACGACATCGACGCCGCCGCCAGCAGCGACCCGCCGGCCGCGAGCACCGCGGCCTGGAAGACCTGGAGCTTCGGGAGGCGCGACTGCAGCGCGGCGACGGTGAGCACGCCCACGCACACCCCGAGCCCGAGCGCGAAGGTCAGCAGGCCGAAGCCCGCCTCGCCCTCGCCGAGCACCTCGTTCGAGAACACCGCGCCGAGCGGGACGAGCATGCCGCCGCCGATCAGACCGGTCGCCAGCCCGAGGTTCACGGCCCGCACGGTCGGGTTCAGGAAGGCGAACTGCCAGCCCTCCTTCAGGTCGTCGATCCCCGCGCCGAGGTTGATGCGACGCGAGCGGGCCTTCTCACGTGCCGTCGGCGACGGGATCGACAGCGTCGCGACGATCAGCGCGGCGGTGAGGAACGTCAGCGAGTCGACGTAGAACGCCAGGCCGTCCTGGTCGAGCCGGAGCGCCGAGGCGAAGGGGGCGTCCGACAGCGCCTCCGCGATGCGGGAGAGGAGCGCGAACAGCCCGGCGCCGACGGGGAACGTGCCGTAGGCGGCGACGAGCGACAGCGAGTTCGTCGACGCCAGCCGCTCCGGCGGGACGAGGTTGGGCACCGTCGCCTCCTTCGCCGGCGTCCACAGGAGGGTGAAGACCTCGAGGACGAGCGACGCCACGACCAGCCCGAGGACGTTGTCGACGAAGGGGAGGCAGGCGAGCACCGCGGCCCGACCGATGTCGCACCCGACCATCAGCTTGCGGCGGTCCAGCCGGTCGGCGAACACGCCCGTGATCGGGGCGAGGAAGAACCCGGGCCCGATGCGGGCGGCGAGGACGAGCCCGATCGCCACGCCCTCGGACCCCGCGCTCACCTTGGCGGCCAGCGCGGTGATCGCGATCAGGCCGAGCCAGTCGCCCGTGGCCGAGACGACCTGCGCGAGCCACAGCCGGAAGAAGGCGTGCGACCCGAAGACGCGGACGTGGCGGCCCGGTTCGTCGAGCTCGGTGAGCGACGCGCGGGGACGGTCGTCCAGACCGATCTCGGTCTCCGCGTCGTCGCCGGGGAGCCGGGTCCCGGGCGCGGCGATCCGCGTGGAGGGCGGTTCGGCCACGGGTCGGGACGTTACGACGCGTCGGAGGGCGAGTCGGGCATGTCCTCACCCTCCTCGCCGCGCGCCGCGGCCTTGGTGGCCGGGGCCTTCTTCTTGGCGGGCGCCTTCTTCTTGGCCGCCGCCTTCTTCGCCGGCGCCTTCTTCTTCGCCGGCGCCTTCTTGGCCGCGGCCTTCTTCGCCGGCGCCTTCTTCTTGCGCTTCTTCGCCGGGCCGGCGTCGCGCCGGATCTGGAGCAGCTCGCTCGCCCGCTCGTCGGTGAGGTTCTCGACGGTGTCACCCTTGCGGAGCGACGCGTTCGTCTCGCCGTCGGTGACGTAGGGACCGAAGCGCCCGTCCTTCACGACCATGGGCTTCTCGCTGACGGGGTCGACACCGAGCTCGCGCAGCGGTGCGGCGGCGGTCTGGCCGCGGCGACGCTTCGGCTCGGCGAGGATGCGCAGGCACTCCTCGAGCGTGACCGTGAAGAGCTGCTCCTCGGTCTCGAGGCTGCGGCTGTCGGAGCCCTTCTTGAGGTACGGGCCGTAGCGTCCGTTCTGGACGGTGATCTCTTCGCCGTCGGCGGGGTCGACGCCGACGGTCCGGGGCAGGCTCAGGAGCCGCAGCGCGTCGTCGAGCGTGACCGTCTCGAGCTGCATGTCCTTGAAGAGCGACGCGGTCTTCGGCTTCTCCTTCGCCGCATCGTCGATCTCCCCCAGCTGCACGTAGGGGCCGAAGCGGCCGGCCTTCGCGAGCACGGGCAGGCCGGTCTCGGGGTCGGTTCCGAGCTCGCGGTCGCCCGACGGCGCGGCGAGCATCTCCATCGCGGCGTCGATCGTGATCTCGTCCGGCGCCAGGTCGTCGGGGATCCCGGCGGTGTCCTCGCCGCGCTGCAGGTAGGGGCCGAAGCGTCCGACCCGGGCGACGACGGGGACGCCGTCGGCGTCGACACCGATCGGGATGCTGTTGACGTCGCGCGCGTCGATCTCGGCCAGGCGGTCCGAGACCATCTCCTTCAGCCCCGGCAGGTCCTGCTCGTCGACGCCGAAGTAGAAGCGGCTCAGCCACGGGCCGGCGTCCATCGAGCCGCCGGCGATGTCGTCGAGCTCCTCCTCCATGCGGGCGGTGAACGCGTAGTCGACGAGGTCCGGGAAGTGGCGCTCGAGGAGGGTCACGACGGAGAAGGCCGTCAACGACGGCACCAGGGCCGAGCCCTTCTTCCACACGTAGCCGCGGTCGACGATCGTGCCCATGATCGAGGCGTAGGTCGAGGGTCGACCCACGCCGAGCTCCTCGAGCCGCTTCACGAGCGACGCCTCGGTGTAGCGGGCCGGCGGCTGGGTCTCGTGCCCGTGGGGCGTGATCTCCCGCACGTCGAGGCGGTCGCCCTCGGCCAGTGCCGGCAGGCGCCGCTCCTGGCCGTCGTCGTTGCCGTCGTCGGTGTCCTCGACGTAGACGCGCCGGAAGCCCTGGTGCGTGATGACCGTGCCGGTGGTCGAGAACTCCGCGTCGCGGCCGTCGGTGGCCACGCCACCCAGGCGGACGACGACGGTCTCGCCCACGGCGTCGGTCATCTGCGACGCGATGGTGCGGTTCCAGATCATCTCGTAGGCGCGCGCCTCGGCGGGGCCGACCTCCTGGGCGACCTCGGCGGGCGGGCGGAAGCGGTCGCCCGCGGGGCGGATCGCCTCGTGCGCCTCCTGGGCGTTCTTGACCTTCTTCGTGTAGTGGCGCGGCGCATCCGGCAGGAACTGCGTGCCGAAGCGCTCGCCGATCTCGGTGCGCGCGGCGTTGAGCGCGGTCTCCGACAGCGTGGTGCTGTCGGTTCGCATGTAGGTGATGTAGCCCTGCTCGTAGAGGGTCTGGGCCGCCCGCATCGCCTGCGCCGACGACATGCGGAGCTTCCGTCCCGCCTCCTGCTGGTACGTCGAGGTCATGAACGGCGCCGCGGGCCGACGACGGTACGGCCGGCTCTCCACCGACCGGACGGTGACCTCGGCGTCGCGCAACCCGTCGGCGAGCGACGTGGCCGCCGCCTCGTCCAACCGGACGACCCCGTCGGCGACCTGGCCGCTCGAGTCGAAGTCCCGCCCGGTCGCGACGCGGGCGCCGTCGA
This sequence comes from Actinomarinicola tropica, assembly GCF_009650215.1. Classification (GTDB taxonomy): domain Bacteria; phylum Actinomycetota; class Acidimicrobiia; order Acidimicrobiales; family SKKL01; genus Actinomarinicola; species Actinomarinicola tropica. The sequence goes on from NZ_CP045851.1 coordinate 3,304,846, forward strand.
CCGCCACGAGCGTGGCCGTGACGTCCGGACGCTCGTCGTCGCCCTCCCGGGGCGCGAACACCCCGTCGAGGTCCCAGTAGCCGGCGGCGACGAACGCCATGCGCTCGCGCTCCCGCTCGACGACGATGCGGGTCGCGACGCTCTGGACCCGGCCGGCCGACAGCTGCGGCATGACCTTCTTCCAGAGCACCGGGGAGACCTCGTAGCCGTAGAGGCGGTCGAGGAGGCGCCGGGCCTCCTGGGCGTCGACGAGGCGGCGGTCGAGCTCGCGGGGTTCGTCGATGGCGCGCCGGATCGCCTCGGGCGTGATCTCGTGGAAGACCATGCGCTTCACCGGCACCTGGGGGTTCAGGGTCTCGAGCAGGTGCCAGGCGATGGCCTCCCCCTCGCGATCCTCGTCCGTCGCGAGGTAGAGCTCGGAGGCGTCTTTCAGGACCCCCTTCAGCTCGCGGACGACGTCCTTCTTCTGGCTCGAGACGATGTAGAGCGGCTTGAAGTCGTTGTCGACGTCGATGCCGAGCCGCGCCCACTTCTCGCCCTTGTAGGCCGCCGGGACCTCGGCGGCGTTGCGGGGCAGGTCGCGGATGTGCCCGACCGACGACATGACGACGTAGTCGTCGCCGAGGTAGCCGGCGATGGTGCGCGCCTTGGCCGGCGACTCCACGATGACGAGGGGCTTGCTCACAGACGACAGGTAAGGGTGGCGGCGCGGCGTCTGTCAACCACGCCCCGCCGCGCCGGGGCTGTCAGAGCCGCCGTTCGCGGGTGACGACGAGTCGCACGACGGTGCCCGTCGGGGAGGCGCGGAACTCGGTCTCGTCGACCAGCTCGCGCATGAGCGGGATGCCGAGCCCGCTCTCGTGGAGGAGGCGCTCCGGGTCCTCGGGAGCCGGCGCCGTCGGGGCGTTCTCGGGGTCGAAGCCGCTGCCCCGGTCGATGACCTCGACCTCGATGCGGTCCTCCGCCAGGTCGCACCGCAGGACGACGCGCTCCTCGGCGCCGGACGAGACGTGCGCCTCGATGGCGTTGGTGACCGCCTCGGAGACGGCGATGCGCAGGTCCTCGATCCGGTCGTCGGAGAAGGTCGGCTCGACGTTGGCCGCGCCCGTGATGACGAGTCGTGCGAGCGAGAGGAAGTCCGGTCGGGCCGGGATCTCGAGCTCGACGACCTCGCTCACGTCAGCCGCTCAGCTCGGTGCCGGCGTGCGCGGCCGGCGGGGTGTCGTCGGCGATGGCGTCGTCGACGGAGGCGTACAGCTCGAGGACCCGGTCGATCCCCGTCAGCTCGAGCACACCACGCACCCTCGGCTCCCCGATCACCACCCGGAGCCGGCCTTCGTGGCTGTGCACCCGCTTGAGCGCCCCGACCATGACCCCGAGGCCGAACGAGTCGATGAAGTCCACGCGGCCGAAGTCGAGGACGATGTCGGTCGAGCCGTTGACGACCAGGTTGACGACCTCGGAGCGGATGGACGGGGCGGTGACGACGTCGATCTCGCCGGATGCGGCGACCACGGTCCATCCGTCGCGCTCGTGGGTGTCCAGGTTCATCACCGGGCGATCTCCTCGTCGTCCTCGTCGGTCGTCCTCGTCACCGGTCCGCACAGGTTCCCACGCGGTGCGACGGCTGCCTGCACCCTGCCCGAACGGGGTCCCGTCCAACCGCGCCGGGCGAATGACACCGCTGTGATCCTGTCACCCCGGGGCCGTACACTGTGGGCCTCCGGGAGCTGCCATGACCCTCACCACCTCGGGTTCGCTCGAGTCGCTGCTCACCGAGCTGGCCGACGACGGCCGGCTGGTGCACGTCGAGCGGATCCCCGCGCGCCCCGCCCGCCACGCGCCTCTCGCCCAGCCGCTGCGGGGTCCGGCCGCGGACCTCGTGCCGAGCGGGGGACTGTGGTCGCACCAGGCGGAGGCCATCGACCACCTCCGGGCCGGACGGTCGGTCGCGGTGGCCACCGGCACCGCCTCGGGCAAGTCGCTCTGCTACCAGCTGCCCATCGTCGAGGCGATCACCACCGGTCCCGCACCGGCCACCGCCCTCGCCATGTTCCCCACCAAGGCCCTGGCCCAGGACCAGCTGCGGGCCCTCACCGACCTCGGCGCCCCCGGGGTCGTCGCCGTCACCTACGACGGCGACACCAGCCCCGAGGCCCGGGCGTGGGCCCGCACGCACGCCAACGTGGTGCTGACCAACCCGGACATGCTCCACGCCGGCATCCTCCCCCACCACGGCCGGTGGGCCACGTTCCTCCGACGCCTGCGGTTCGTCGTGATCGACGAGCTCCACGTGCTGCGCGGGGTGTTCGGCACCCACGTCGCCCACCTGCTCCGGCGTCTGCGGCGTCTGTGCGAGCTGTACGGCTCGTCCCCCACCTTCGTGTTCTGCTCGGCCACGATCGGCGAGCCCGGTCGGCTGGCCGGCACGCTGTGCGGCCTCGACGTCGCCGAGGTCCTCGACGACGGGTCACCACGAGGGGAGCGCACCGTCGCCCTGCTCGACCCGCCGGTGCTCGACGTCGTCACCGGCGTGCGCTCGTCGGGCCACGCCGAGGCGGCGTCGGTCATGGCCGACCTCGTGCGTCGCGGCCACCGCTCGCTGGCGTTCAGCCGCAGCCGCACCGGCACCGAGCTGCTGGCCGCCGACGTGAAGGCCCGCCTCGACGCCGACCTCGCCGACGCCGTGCGGCCCTACCGGGGCGGGTACCTCGCCACCGAGCGTCGCGAGATCGAGGCCGCGCTCTTCAGCGGCGAGCTGCGGGGCGTGGTCGCCACGACAGCGCTCGAGCTCGGCGTCGACATCGGCGGCCTCGACGCGTGCGTGCTCGACGGGTACCCCGGCACGATCGCCTCGCTCTGGCAGCAGGTCGGACGCGCGGGACGGGACCAGCAGTCGTCGGTCGCGGTGCTCGTCGCCGGCGACGACCAGCTCGACCGCTGGTTCATGACCCACCCCCGGGAGCTGTTCGTCCGCCCGCCCGAGCCCGCGGTGGTCAACCCCTCGAACCCCGAGATCCTGGCCCCGCACCTGGCTTGCGCCGCCTACGAGAAGCCGCTCGTGCGCACCGATGGCCGCTTCTGGGGCGAGCTGCTCGACGACGGCGTGCGCGACCTCGTCCTCCGCGACCGCCTGCGCATCCGCCACGACCGCCACGGGGACCCCCGCGCCGTCTGGGCCGGGCGGGGCTGGCCGTCACACGGCGTCGGCCTGCGCTCCGGCTCGGCCCGCGAGGTCCGCATCGCCACACCCGACGGCCGACTCGTCGGTCTCGTCGACGAGGCCCGCGCCCACTCCCTCGTGCACCCCGGCGCGATCTACCTCCACCAGGGGAAGGTCTGGCGCGTCGACCGGCTCGACCTCGACGACCTCGCGGCCATCGTCGTCCCCGATCCCGGAGACACCTACACCCAGGCGCGCACCGACGTCGCGGTCGAGATCCTCCGCACCGACGCACGCCGGCAGGTGGGCGCCGCCGAGCTCTCCCTCGGGCGGGTTCGCATCCGCTCGCAGGTCGTCGGCTACCAGCGCAAGGACGTCCGCACCCGCGACGTCATCGAGACCGTCGAGCTCGACCTCCCGCCCACCACGCTCGACACCCGGGGCTTCTGGTACACGCTCGCGCCGAGCATCCTCGCCGAGGCCGGCGTCGCACCCGGGGCCGTCCCCGGGACGCTCCACGCCGCCGAGCACGCCGCCATCTCCCTGCTCCCGCTGTTCACGATCTGCGACCGTTGGGACGTCGGCGGTGTGTCGACGGCGCTCCAGGCCGACACCGGGCTCCCCACGGTCGTCATCCACGACGGCTACCCGGGCGGCACCGGCATCGCCGAGCTCGGCTACGAAGCAGCCGATCGCCACCTGCCGGCCACGCTCGAGCTGCTCGACGCGTGCGGCTGCGCCGACGGCTGCCCCTCGTGCGTGCAGTCCCCGAAGTGCGGCAACGGCAACGAGCCGCTCGACAAGCACGGCGCGATCGCCCTCCTCCGCCGGGTGCTCGACAGCTGACGGGCGGGTGGCCCCGCACCTCTGGCAGGCTGTCGCGATGGCGGACCGACCCGACCACGGCCACGACGACGACACCCCTCCCGGCGACCCGACCGGCGGCGCCGAGCCCATCGAGCCCGACGGCACGGTGGACCCCGAGGGCACCGTCGACCCCGACGACGCGTCCGAGACCCGGTCGATGCAGGCGCAGCTCATCGCGGAGGGCGGAAGCGCCGGCCTCACCGGTGTGGCGGTGGGTGCGGTCCTGGCCGTCGGTTCGACGATCTGGCTGAAGCTCCGGCGCCGGCGCCGCTGACGAACCGGGCGCGAGCGACGGCGGTCAGTTGCCGCCGGGCTCGCGGAACATGACGCAGACGCGCGGACCGGCCTGCGCCCGCTTCGGCACCGAGTGCTGCCAGGTGCGCTGGCAGGTGCCGCCCATCACGAACAGGTCACCCGGCCCGGGCTCGACGGCCAGCGACCGCCCCCCGCCGTTCGGGCGGAGCAGCAGGCGGCGCGGGGAGCCGAGGGTGAGGATGGCGACGACCGTGTCGGCCCGGACGCGACCGACGCGGTCGCCGTGCCACGCCACGGAGTCGTTGCCGTCGCGGTACAGGTTGGCCGAGATGTTGGGCAGCTCGCACCCGTAGTGGTCGCCGAGCACCTGGGCCATCGCCCGGAGTCGGGCCGGCGGATCGGACCACACGCCGGTGTGCAGCCGAGGGACGGCGACGATCCGGTCGTACATCGGCCGCTCGGCCTCCTGCCACGGGGCGGTGCGCCGCAGCTCGTCGAAGAGGTCGGCGTGGCCCGCCGCCCAGTCGGGCACCTCGTCGATCCAGGCGCCGTGCGACAGCGTGGTGCGACGGGCGGCGGCGAACGAGAGGTCGGCCTCCACGGCGTCCTCGGCCCCGAACAGCGAGGGTTGCCACAGCAACTCGGCGGTGGACATGCGACGAGCCTACACGAACACCTGTTCGATGTCAGCCCGGCGAGGTGAGGCGGGTGCGGGGAGCCGACAGCGCGCAGTACGCGCCGTACACGACGAGACCGAGGGCGACGACGGCGACGAGCAGGGACCCCCACCAGGTCGAGGTCGCGTCACGCAGGGCGCCGTCGATGCCCTGGGCCTCGTCGGGTGAGAACTGGATCGCCGCCTGCACGACGAACCACCCCACGATGAGCATCATCACGCCTCGGGCGACCCACCCCACCACGCCCATCCGCCGCAGCGACCGCTGGTCGACCGGTCCCACGCCGCCCGGTTCGAGCTCCTCGGCGAAGGACTCCGTCCAGCCGCGGTGGATGAACACCGCCCCGACGGCGAGGACGGCGAGACCGGCGAGGCCCACGATCCACCGGCCCGCCGTCATCTCCATCACCGAGCGGGTCACGCTGTCGACCTGGGACTCCTGGTCGCCGGATCCGCCCGAGGAACCGCCCGTCGCCAGGGTCACGGCGGACCACGCCAGCGCCGCGTACGTGAGCGCGCTGACGACGTAGGCGGCGCGCGTCGCCCACACCTTCGCCGAGCTCTCGGCGGGGAGGGCGACCGAGGCGAGGCGCCACAGCACGTGGAGCGCCAGCCCGATGGCGACGAGCCAGAGGCCGAGCGTGCCGAGCGGCGTCGACGCCAGCTCCTGGATCGCGCCGCTCTGGGAGACCTCCTGGTCGGACCCCCCACCGCCGCCGCCGCCGACAACGAGCGTGGCCGCGAGGAGGCCGAGGACGACGTAGACGACCCCCTTGGCCACCCAGCCCACCCGCGCCGCGGCGACGACCTCGGGGTGGCGGCGAGCGAGGTCGGCGACGGCGTCGGATGCCGCGTCGGCGGCACCGGAGGAAGAGCGGGTCGTGGGACCGGGCATGGGCACCTCCTGGAGTGCCCCCGCCCGGTACCCGCTGCAACACCCCCGAAACGCTCACGGCGGTGCGCCGTCGTGCTCGACGCGCATCACCGCGTCGGCGCTCACCCGGACGTCGCCGAGCAGCGGTCCGACGAGCGGGACGTCGGTCGGCATGTCGTAGGTGACCCGCACCCGCACCCGTCCGGACCCGGCGTCGGTGACGTCGACCTGCACGCGGTCGGCACGTAGGGGCGTGCCGCCGACGACCGCCGCCTCGGGCGCACTCGGTCGCGGATCGACTGCGGCGGCTCGCACGGCCTCGCGCGCCGCGTGGACCACGAGCAGGTGCGTGTGCACGATGAGCCCGATCTGCACGACGGCGAGCAGGAGGGTGCACACCAGCGGGAGGACGAGGGCCAGCTCGACCGCGGCCTGGCCCCCGTCGTCCCGGTGGCGACCCCTCACGTCAGCTTGTCGAGGATGGAGTCGACGACGCCGTCGAGGAGCTGGGTGATCTTGTCGGTGTCCTTCGCCCACTTGGCGACCATCACCGCCACCGCCGCGGCACCGAGCATGACGAGGGCGTACTCGGCCGTGCTCTGGCCGCGGTCGTCGGCGCGCGCCATCGCGTGGGCGACGCGGCAGCGGATGGCGACGACGCAGCGCAGGACGGCGTCGTCGAGCAGGGACAGGGATGCGGACATTCGGAGACCTCCGTGGACGGTGGGACGTTGGAGTGCGGATGGAGGGGAAGGCGGTCAGACCGGCAGTCCGTCGAGCGCCCCGACGAGGAGCGGCACGACCGTGAGCAGGCCGAAGGCGGGGAGGACGCACACGACGAGGGGGAAGAGGAGGACGACCGGCAGTCGACGGGCCCGCTCCTCGGCGGCGCGGCGTCGCTCCGTCCGCACCTCGGACGCGAGGCGTTCGAGGGCGGGGACGATGGCGGTGCCGTCGCGGAGCGACCCCGCCAGCACCCGGACGAGGGGACGCACCTCCTCGCCCACCTGGCGCGGGAGCTCGGCGACGGCGTCGGCGAGCGACACGCCGCGGCCGGTGAGCTCGTGGGCCCGCCGCAGCGCCACGGCGACCTCACCGACCCCGTGCCGTCCGACCGTGGCGACGGCGAGCGGGACGCTCAGCCCCGAGGAGCTGGCGAGCGTGAGGAGGTCGACGACCTCGGGGAGCTCGTCGACGAGGGCGGCACGCCGCGCACGGGCCACACGGCGACGCCGGAGCGTCCGGGCGACGCCGGCCACGCCGAGCGCCCCCACCGCCAGGACCGGTTCGACGAGGCCCAGCGCCGCGACGCAGAGGGCGAGACGGCCGACCGCGCGGTCGGCTGTCGCGTCCGGCGTGCGCCCCAGCGCACGTCGGAGCCGAGCGCCGACCGCCACGGCGGGCGACCGGCGGCGCCGGCCGGCGGCGAGGGGCGTCCGGAGCGCGGCGATCCGCGCGCCGACCTCGGGCGCCGGCCGGCCAGCCGACGACCACGACGCCGCGAGCGCGGTGGCGGCCCACAGGACGGCCAGGGCGCCGGGGCTCATCGACGCCTCCGGACGAGTCGGTGCATCCACCACGCCCCGAGGGCGTCGAGGACCAGTCCGACCGCGAGGCACGCCATCCCTGCCGGCTCCCGGAAGAGGAACGTCGCCACGCGGGGGTCGCCGGCGACGGCGAGCGCGCCGAAGCCCACCGGCGCGAGCACGAGCACGGCCACCGAGGCCTTGGCCTGGGTCGCCAGGGCCTGGGCCTCCCGATCGAGGGCGGCGTGGTCGCGCAGCGTGGCGGCGACGCCGTCGACCGCCCGAGCCGGGGCGGCGCCGGTCTCGGCCCCCACGAGCAGCGCGACCGCGGCCAGCCGAACGGGCGGCACGGGGTGCGCGGCGACGAGGTCGGCGAGGGCGCCGTCGAGCGAGCGTCCTCGGTCGACACGGGTGGCGACCTCGGCGAGGAGCGGTCCCGCCGGTCCGACGTCGACCTGGGCCAGGCCGCGGAGCGCCTGGTGCACCGAGGCCCCGGCGCGGCAGGCGCGGGCGACGGCGTCGAGGGCCTCCGGCACCGAGCGGACGAGGCGGTCCTCGCGGCGGTGGCCGAGCGCCGCCAGCACGACGACCCCTGCGCCTGCCGCGCCCAGACCGGCGACCACCGAGGCCGTGGGCCCGCCCACCCGCCATCCGCCCAGCGCGGCGCAGGCGACGGCGAGGCGCGCACCGGTCCACCACCGCTCGACCGGTGCGAGGTCGGCGTCGACGGCGCGGCGGGCGAACCACGCGGGCACCGCGCGGAAGGCCGAGCCGGGCGCGGCGCCAGGCGCCGCGGTCGCGGGCACGGGACGACGGCGGTCGGGGCGGGGGTGGTCCGGCCGCACGACGACGGCGAGGACGGCGACGACCGCGCCCGCCGCCGCCATGGGCGCGAGCGCGCTCACCCCACGGCCCGCCCGGGTCGCGTCGGCGTGGCGACCACCTGGTCGCCGCGCACGAGCGGCCGGCACCGCACGCCGCCCACCTCGTCGCCGACCGGTTCGCCCACGGCCACGATGCGCCGACCGCCGTCGGAGGTGCGTCCGACCTGCACGACGACGTCGATCGCCGACGCGAGTTGCTCGCGCACGGCGTGGAGGGGCAGCTCGATCCCCGCGAGCAGGCTCAGCGTCTCCACGCGCCGGAGCGCGTCGTCGGGGCTGTTGGCGTGGCACGTCGAGAGGGAGCCGTCGTGGCCCGTGTTCATCGCCTGCAACATGTCGAGGGCCTCGGGCCCGCGCACCTCGCCGACGACGATGCGGTCGGGACGCATCCGGAGGGCCGTGCGCACCAGCTCGCGGATCGTGACCGCGCCGTGCCCCTCGGCGTTGGCCGGCCGCGACTCGAGGCGCACGACGTGCTCGCCGGGCAGCCGGAGCTCGGCGGCGTCCTCGATCGTGAGGACGCGCTCGGACACCGGGATCGCCGCGGCGAGGGCGTTGAGGAGCGTGGTCTTGCCCGCGCCGGTGCCGCCGGACACGACCACGTTGCGACGCGCGAGGACCGCAGCGCGCAGCAGCTCGACCACCGGCGGCGGGGCGAACGCCTCCAACGGCACGGCGCGGGCGCCGAACCGGCGGACCGTGAGGCACGGGCCGTCGACGGCGAGCGGGCGGACCACGGCGTGGACCCGGGAGCCGTCCGGCAGCCGTGCGTCGACCATCGGGGAGCTGCGGTCGACGCGCAGCCCGAGGGGAGCGACGATGCGCTCGACGAGGCGCAGCGCGGTGGGTTCGTCGATCAGCAGGTCGGTGGCCTCGACGCGGCCGGCGCGCTCGACCCACACCCGGCCGCCGCCGTTCAGCATCACCTCGGTGACCGTCGGGTCGGCGAGCAGGGGGTCGAGCGGACCCAACCCGTGCACCCGGGCCGCCACGGCGTCGACCACTGCCGCCTCCGACGCCGGGCCGAGCAGCGGCGCCTCGGCCCGCACGAGCCGCCGCACGACGTCGATGACGTCGTGCGGGTCGATCGCGGGCCACTCGTCGAGGAGGCGGCGGTGGAGCGACTCGACGAGCTGCTCGAGGTCGACCGCCGTCATGGCGCTCATGCCGCCGCTCGCATCGCCCGCTCGAGCCCGCGGGGCAGACGCCGGGCGAGCAGACCGGCATCGACGGCACGCGCGACGCCGGGGTCGACCGCCACCTCGGCGACGACCGGCACGCCGAGCACCCCCTCGACGTCGGAGCGGTCGAGGGCCCGACCCGGCTCGGCCACGACGACCGCCGCGCTCGGACGGATGGGTGCCGCCGCGGCCCGGCGCAGCGCCAGGTAGCAGAGGCGGGTGACGAGGAGCGAGGTGCTCGCACCGGCCGCCACGGACAGCGCGGCGTCGGCGGCGGTGACCGTGCCGCAGTCCACGACCACGGTCCGGTGATCGGCGGCGAGCAGGGGACCGAGCACGTCGAGCCGCTCCCGGTCCGTGGCGCCGTGGCCGAGCGGCAGGAGGTCGAGCCCGGGCCGGACCGGGACCTCGAGGCGGGCCAGGGCGTCCGCCGGCGCCTCCGCGCCCGCCCGGCTCCACTCCGCGACCCCCGGTCCGTCGGGATCAGCGGTCCCGAGCACGGCGGGGAGGTCCCCCGCGAGGTCGACGAGCAGGACGCCCGGACCGGGACGCGAGGCGATGACGAGAGCGAGGGAGGCGGCGACCACGGTGGTGCCGGATCCACCCTTCGCCGACCAGCAGGACACGACCACTTGACCCTCCACGGGGCGCGACGGAGCAACCGGTGGGGGAAGGGTCGGGGAGCGCTCGGATCCTACGGTCGCTGCCACCGCCGGACAAGGGGTGGCTCCTAGAGTCGGCCCGATGGAGGCGGCCTTCTTCGATCTCGACAAGACGGTCATCGCGCGCGCCGCGCTCGTCGCCTTCAGCCGCCCGCTGCACCAGGCCGGCTACCTCTCGCGGTGGCTCGTCCTGCGCGCGCTGTACGGGCACTTCGTCTTCCAGTACCTGGGCGCCGACGACGAGCGGATGGCCCGGATGCGCGAGTCCGCGCTGCGGGTCACGAAGGGGTGGCACCAGCCCACGATCAAGGCGCTGGTCGAGGAGACGCTCGACGAGGTGATCGAGCCCATCGTCTACGCCGAGGCCCTCGAGCTCATCCGCCGCCACAAGGAGGAGGGCCGACGCGTCTACCTCGTGTCCGCCTCGCCCGAGGAGGTCGTCGTGCCGCTTGCCCGTCACCTCGGCGTCGACCAGGCGATCGCGACGACGTGCCGGCTCGACGAGGACCTCCGCTACACGGGCGAGGTCGACCTCTACGCCTTCGGGCCGTTCAAGGCCGAGGCGATCCGATCCGAGGCCGACGTGCACGGCATCGACCTGGACGCGTCGTACGCCTACTCGGACTCCGCCACCGACCTGCCCATGCTCCGGGCGGTCGGCCACCCCGTGGCCGTCAACCCCGATCGCGACCTCCTGAAGGCCGCCCGCGCCGAGGGGTGGGAGGTGCAGGTGTTCGACCGTCCCGTCTCGATGCGGTCGCGACGGCCGGCATCGCCCCGCACCGCCGCGGGCATCGGGGGCGGCGCCGTGGCGCTCGGCGCCGTCGCCGCGCTCGCCCTGTGGTGGATCGGGACGCGTCGAACGCCACCCCCCACGCGTTGGGGGAGGTGGCGTCCGGGTCGGGGGTCCGCCGGGTGGCGGTCGGTCAGACGGTCTTCAGCTTCTTCGACGCCACGGCGGCGAGGGCGATGAGGACCACGAGGAGCAGGAGCTTCTTCATCCCGCCAGTGTAGGGACGTTTCGGATCGCCCGTCCCCGGACAAGCGCGAGCGGTGACCGATGACAGGACCGACACCGCCGGCGAGATCGGGCGCCTCCTCGGCGACCGCCTGCTCGGGTGCGCCGAGTCGTTCACGGCCGGCCAGCTCGCCCAGGCGTTCGCGGCCGCAGAGGGGTCGGGCGACTGGTTTCGCGGCGGCGTCGTCGCCTACCGGCGCGAGGTCAAGCACGACGTCCTGCACGTGCCGCCGGGACCGCTCGTCAACGAGACGACGGCGGTGGCCATGGCGCGCGGGGTGGCCGAGCTGCTCGGCGTCGACGTGGCGGTCGCCTCGACCGGCGCCGCCGGACCCGACGGGCTCGACGGGGCGCCGCCGGGCACCGTCGTCATCGGCTGGATCGTCGACGGCGCGACCGGCGCGCGGTCGCTGCACCTCGAGGGCGACCCGGCCGAGGTGTGCGGCCGCGGCACGGAGGCCGCGCTGGACCTGCTGCGTGCCGCGCTGGCGGCGGACGCCGCGGCGACCTAGACGGCGAGCAGGTCGCGGGCGCCGGTGTCCGAGGACGGGTGGCGCAGCTTCGACATCGCCCGGGCCTCGATCTGGCGGATGCGCTCGCGCGTGAGGTTGAAGTGCTCGCCGACCTCTTCGAGGGTGCGGGGCTCTCCCCGGTCGAGGCCGAAGCGCAGCTTGAGGATCTCGCGCTCGCGCTCATCGAGCGGGGCGAGGAGCCGGGTGATCTCCTCGGGCAGCAGGGCGGTGGCCGCGACCTCGAAGGGCGACTCGGCCGAGCGGTCCTCGACCACGTCGCCGAGCTCGGCGTCGCCGTCCTCGCGGAGCGGCTCGGACAGCGAGAGCGGCTCGGCGGCGAAGCGCAACGCCTCGGTGACCTTGTCCTCGGGCATCTCGACCTCGGCCGACAGCTCGGCGAGGGTGGCCGGACGGCCGAGCTTGAGCTCGAGCCGGGCGCGGGCCTTCTGGAGGCGGGCGAGGGTGTCGCCCGCGTGCACCGGGAGGCGGATCGTGCGGCCGGTGTTCGCGATGCCGCGGGTGATCGCCTGGCGGATCCACCACGTCGCGTAGGTGGAGAACTTGAAGCCCTTGCGCCAGTCGAACTTCTCGACCGCGTGCATCAGCCCGAGGTTGCCCTCCTGGATGAGGTCGAGCAGCGGGAGGCCGGAGGCCTGGTACTTCTTCGCGATCGACACCACCAGGCGCAGGTTCGACTGCACGAACGTCGACTCCGCCTGCTCGCCCTGGCGCACGGTGCGGCGCAGCTCGCGCTTGCGGGCCGGCGTCAGCTCGGACGCGGCGTCGAGCTCGGCCCGGGCCTCGTTCCCCGCCTCGATGGCCTGGGCGAGCCGGACCTCGTCATCCTTGGTGAGCAGCGGGTACTGCCCGATGTCGGTGAGGTAGAGACGGACGAGGTCTTCCTCGTCGCGCTCGACTCGCTCCTTCGCCACGTTCGATACCTTCTCTTGGCAGGGGTCGGACAGCCTCGGCAACTGTGCGCCTCACGATACCGGCCCGGTCAAGGGCACCCACCGCACAAGCGCACGATCACGCATCGGTCCTGGTCACAGGGTCGCAGGGGGCGGTCGACAGGCGTCGGCGCACCCCGCTCGCGGGAGGATATCCACAGGCTCGGCCGACGCCACGCACCACGGCGGTGCGCAGCGGTCAGGGCAGGGGGCCGAGCAGACCGCCGGCCGCACCGAGGGCGGCGCGCAGGTCGGCGACGGGCCCGGCGTCGGCGTCGGGGAGGCGCGTGCGGAGCGTGGACACCTCGGACAGATCGCCCTCGAGGTCGGCGACGACGAGCCCGAGCGTGCGCAGGGTGGCGCCGTCGCAGACGGTCGACGCCCGGGCGCGGTGCGCCACGTGGGCATCGAGCAGCCCGGGCAGGAGCACCTCGCCGAGCACGGCCAGCCGCTCGGGTGTCCCGGGCAGGTCGCGGCACCGGTCGAGGAGGTCGGCGACCTCGGCCGATGGCGCGCGCTCGACGGTCGCCCGATCGAGGATCGTGGCCTCCGGGATGCGGGCGCTCCACAGCTCGGCGTGCCACGCGTGGCGGTGGCTCTGCGCCGCGAGCCGCCCGACGACGTGCGCCTCCGGGGTGGTCGTGCACCACCCGCCGACCAGCTCGAAGAGGCGGGCGCTCACCCACGCGGCACCGCCGGCGCGCGCCGCGAGCTCGTGGAGGGTCAGTGGCGGGGGTGTCGGCACGGGCGGCGACCCTACCGGGCGGCCGGGACCGGGCACCGGCGCAGCGGGCACACGGGCACCTCGCACAGGCGGCAGATCGTCTGCGGGTCCTCGTGCACGACGGCCTCGGTGCGCAGGACCCGATCGAGGAGCAGCTCGAGGTGGCGTCGATCGGACACCGACAGGCCGGCCAGCGCCCGACCGAGGACGGCCCGACGCTGCTCGTGGACCCGCAGCGCGCGACGGCGGCCGCGCGCGGTGAGGTGCACGGCCACCTCGCGGTCGTCGCCTCCCGGGCGGCGCACCACGAGTCCGTCGTCGACGAGGCGGTCGACGAGACGCACGGTCGCCGAGTGGCTGAGGCCGATGTGGGAGCGGAGCACCTCGATCGTGCAGCCCGGCCGCCGCATGAGGAGGGAGAGGGCCGCCGGGCCCGACGCCCCGTGTCCCGCGGCGTCCGTCGTCACCCGGTCGATCTCGTCGGAGAGGCTCGTCGCGAGCGCTCCCAGCAGGTTCTCCGCTCGGCCTCGCATCCGGCCATCATATGCACGACGCACATGAGTTCGAACGCGAAACCCCAGGTGAGAGGGTGGCGAGGTGTGAGGAGCGGCACGTCGGGTTCGCCGTCGGGGCCCCATGGGTATGGTCGGGACGCCGCCCCGAGCGGCTCCAGCTGTGCCAGTCGTTGACTCGGCAGGTGCGGCGTGCCATGCACGCGACCCACCAGAGACATGGACCCAGACGACGAGGACCACCCGTCGATCACCTTCCGGCCACCGACGCCCGACGACGCTCGGGTGGTGTGGCAGATGGCCCGGGACTCCGGCGCCCTCGACCTCAACTCCCCCTACGCGTATCTGCTGGTCTGCGACCACTTCGCGGCGACGAGCCTCGTCGCCGAGGAGCCAGACGGGCGTCTCGTGGGGTTCGTGGCGGCCTACCGACCGCCCACCGAACCCGACGTGGTGTTCGTGTGGCAGATCGCCGTCGATCCCGCTCGCCGCGGGCACGGCATCGCGCAGCGCATGCTGCACGCCCTCGTGGATCGGCTCCTGCCGCTCGGCGTGCTCGGCCTCACCGCCACGGTGACACCGGGCAACGAGCCGTCGCGCCGCCTCTTCCAGTCGCTCGCACGCGACCGGCGGACGCGGTTCGAGGAGCGCCCGCTCTACGACGAGGAGCTGTTCCCCGGCGAGGGCCACGAGGCCGAGCACCGCGTGCTGATCGCACCGCTCGCGCCGACGGCCCCGACCTGATCGACGAACGCAACCCACGCACCCGACCGAACGAAGGAACACCCATGGACATCTTCGAGCAGCACGAGTCCGCGGTCCGCAGCTACTGCCGATCGTGGCCCACCGTCTTCCAGAAGGCGAAGGGCGACCACCTCTGGGACGAGGCCGGCACCCAGTACCTCGACTTCTTCGCCGGCGCCGGGGCGCTCAACTACGGCCACAACCCCGAGCCGCTCAAGCGCGCCCTCCTCGACTACATCGAGAACGACGGCGTCACCCACTCGCTCGACACGCACACCACGGCGAAGGCCGCCTTCCTGGAGCGCCTCCACGAGGTCGTGCTCGAGCCCCGCGGGATGGACCACAAGGTCATGTTCCCCGGGCCGACCGGCACCAACGCGGTCGAGGCCGCGCTGAAGCTCGCCCGCAAGGTCACCGGCCGCGACACCGTCGTGTCGTTCACCAACGCCTTCCACGGCATGACCCTCGGGTCGCTGGCCATCACCGGCAACTCCATGAAGCGCCAGGGCGCCGGCGTGCCGCTCGGCAACGCCATCTCGATGCCCTACGACAGCTTCCTCGAGGAGCCCTCCGACTCGATCGGGTACCTCGAGTCGTTCATCGAGGACGGCGGCAGCGGCATGGAGCTCCCCGCGCTGGTCATCCTCGAGACGGTCCAGGCGGAGGGCGGCATCAACGTGGCCAGCTTCGGCTGGCTCCAGCGGCTCTCCGAGCTGTGCAAGCGCCACGGGATCCTGCTCGCCGTCGACGACATCCAGGTCGGGTGCGGCCGCACGGGTCCGTTCTTCTCCTTCGAGCCCGCCGGCATCACGCCCGACATCATCTGCCTGTCGAAGTCCCTCAGCGGCTACGGCCTCCCGCTGGCCGTCACGCTGATGCGGCCCGACCTCGACGTGTGGGCCCCGGGTGAGCACAACGGCACGTTCCGCGGCCACAACCCGGCGTTCGTCACCGCGACCGCCGCGCTCGACAACTGGACCAGCGACGACTTCTCCGACGAGGTCAAGGTCAAGAGCCAGGTCGTCGGCGAGCGGCTCACCGAGATCGCGGGTGCCCACCCCGAGATGAAGGCCACCGTCCGCGGCCGCGGCCTGATCCAGGGCCTCGCGTTCGAGGACCCGAGCCACGCCAGCCGCATCGCCCGGGCCTGCTTCGAGGAGCACCTGCTCATCGAGACCGCGGGCCCCGACGGCGAGGTGCTGAAGCTCCTCCCGCCGCTCACCGTCACCGAGGAGCACCTCGAGCAGGGTCTCGACATCGTGGCCGGCGCCGTGGAGAAGATCGCGGCAGGGGTGGAGGCCACCGAGCCCGAGGAGGTCGGCCGATGATCGTCCGTCGACTCGACGAGATCTCCGGGACGAACCGCGACGTCGAAGGTCCGACCTTCGTGTCGCGCCGCTTCCTCCTCGCCGACGACCAGGTCGGCTTCTCCCTCCACGACACCGTCTTGTACGCCGGCACCGTG
Source organism: Actinomarinicola tropica (assembly GCF_009650215.1). Taxonomy (GTDB): domain Bacteria; phylum Actinomycetota; class Acidimicrobiia; order Acidimicrobiales; family SKKL01; genus Actinomarinicola; species Actinomarinicola tropica. Next base: position 3,320,859 of record NZ_CP045851.1, read on the forward strand.
ACGAACATGTGGTACCGCAACCACATCGAGGCCGTGTACTGCATCGAGGGCCACGCCACGCTGCAGGACCTCGACAACGACGAGACCCACGACATCCGCCCCGGCACGCTCTACACGCTGAACGGACACGAGCGGCACACCCTGACCGTCCACGAGGACGTCCGGATGGTGTGCGTGTTCAACCCGCCGCTGACCGGCGGCGAGCTGCACGACGACGAGGGGACCTATCCCCTCCTGACCGCGGAAGGAGCGCCGTCATGAGCACGATCGTCGACGACTACCCGTCCCGGATCGACACCAGCGCCGGGCTGATGCCCCGGCTCGACCCGGTCCTCCACGACCCGCGCGGCACCGACACCCCGGGCCCGCTCACACCCGAGCAGCTCGCCTCGTTCGAGCGCGACGGCTTCGTCGTGCTCGACGGTGCCTTCTCCGATGGCGAGATGGACGCCTGCATGCGCGAGCTCGAGGCCTTCGGCCGCGATCCCGCACGCCGGGCCCGACCGGAGACGATCGTCGAGCCCGAGAGCGACTCGGTCCGGTCGGTGTTCGCCGTCCACCGCGACAGCGAGGTCTTCTCGGACCTGGCGACCGACCCGCGGATCGCCGATGTCGCCCGCCAGATCCTCGGCAGCGACGCCTACGTGCACCAGAGCCGCGTCAACCTGAAGCCGGCGATGACCGGCAAGGAGTTCTTCTGGCACTCGGACTTCGAGACCTGGCACGTGGAGGACGGCATGCCCCGCATGCGCGCCGTCAGCGCCTCCGTGGCGATGACCGACAACACCGAGTTCAACGGGCCGCTGATGCTCGTCCCCGGCTCGCACAAGTGGTACGTCACGACCGTCGGTGAGACGCCGGAGCGCCACTACGAGACCTCGCTGCGCCGCCAGGAGATCGGCGTGCCGGACGAGGAGAGCCTCCGTCGCCTCGTGGACGAAGGCGGGATCGTGGCGCCGAAGGCGCAGCGCGGTGCCGTCATCTTCTTCGACTGCAACACCATGCACGCGTCCGGCGTGAACCTCTCGCCGTACCCCCGCTCCAACGCGTTCTTCGTCTTCAACAGCGTCGAGAACCTCGTGGTCGACCCGTTCAGCGGCCAGGAGCCCCGTCCGGAGCACATCGCCTCGCGCCAGCGGATCGAGCCGCTCGGCTGATCCACGTCGGCCCCGCGTGGGCGCCGGGGCGGGCCGGCCTCCCACGGCGGGCGCCGACGTGCGATCCTGTCGGGATGGCCACGACGACCGGGCCGACGGGCGGCAACCAGAGCGAGCGCACGGACGGGAGGCTCCCTCCCGTCCCCGATGCGTTCCTGGGCAACGTCATGCGGGCCAGCGCGAACCCCTACGCCGTGCTCGACGCCGACGGGACGGTGCGCTTCGTGTCGGACCCGATCGTCGAGATCCTCGGCATCCCCGCCGACGAGTGCGTCGGGCGCAACGTGCTCGAGTTCATCGCCCCCGAGCACCACGTCACGGTCGCGACGGCGATCGCGGAGTTCACCAACCCCGACCGCGACGACGAGGGTTGGACCGGTCCCCCGATCTCGGTCGACCTCCTCCACGTCGACGGCATCCCCGTCCCGTGCCGGGTCCTGGGCGTCGGCAGCGGCACCGAGGGGTTCCACGGGGTCGTCGTCCGCATCCGCCAGACATCCACGACGGCGAAGCTCGACCGGGCCATCGCCGGCATGGTGACCTCCGACGACCTCACCGAGGTGCTGCACCTCCTCCTCGACGTCCTCGTCGAGCAGCTGCCCGGCTCCGCCGCCACCATCGGGATGGCGTGGGACGGCCGTGCGTTCTCGCGCACGGTGGGCACGCCCGGCGCACCCGTGCTGCGCGGTCCGCTGAGCGGCACCGACAGCGACGACGTCGACCCGCCGTGGGAGCGGACGATGGCCGACCGCATGCACGCCGTCGCCGACGTCGGCGCGCTCCCTGCTGCCATCTCCGACGTCGCGTCGTCGGCGGGGTGGGCCACCTGCTGGGCGTTCCCCATCGAGCTCTCCGGCGGGTGCGAGGACGCGCTCGTCGTCTGGCGCCGACCCCCCGGCGCACCGACGCAGCACCACCGCGAGGCGGTCGAGCGCCTCGTCCACCTGATCCAGCTCGCCATCACCGCGCACCACTCACGGCGCACGCTCGAGCGGCAGGCGCGCACCGACCCCCTGACCGGCCTCGCCAACCGGTTGGCGCTGCTCGACCGCTTCGAGGAGATCGGTCGAGCGGAGCAGCAGGCGCCCGTCGGCGTCCTCTACTGCGACCTCGACGACTTCAAGCCCATCAACGATCAGTTCGGCCACGCCACCGGCGATCGCGTCCTCACCATCGCCGCCCACCGCATCGCCAGCCAGGTCCGCACCGGCGACCTCGTCGCACGCGTCGGCGGCGACGAGTTCGCGGTCGTGTGCCTCTCCGCCGATCCGGCGCGCCTGGCCGGGCTCGCTCGGCGGCTCCTGCGGTCGTTCGACGAACCCGTCGTGATCGACGGGCGCTCGGTGCACCTGGGCATCAGCGTGGGGACCGCGGTCCTCGACCCGTCCGAGGCCCGCACCCCGAGCGCGATCCTCCAGGAGGCCGACACCGCGCTGCTGGCCGCCAAGGCCGAGGGCAAGGGCACCTGGCGCGCGGCGACCGCGCCGAGCGAGGGCTGACCGCACGCATCACATCGTGAGGCCCGTCCTCACGCCTCCCCGGGTGACACCCACGAACCCCGGAGGGAACCCCATGAGCACCACCCCCGTCCTCGCCGAGGCCCTCGACGAGCGGCTGCTCGCCTCGACGACCGCGGCGCTCGACCTGGCGAGCCTCTACCTCGGCGACCGACTCGGCTTCTACCGCGTCCTCGCCGACGGCGACGCACGCACGGTCGGCGAGCTGGCCGCGGCCGCCGGCACCGACGTCCGCTACACCCGGGAGTGGCTCGAGCACCAGGCGGTCACCGGCTTCGTCCGCACCGACGACGACCACCGCCCCTGGGACGAGCGCCGCTTCACCCTGCCGGCCGAGCACGTCGGCGTCCTCGCCGATCCCCTGAGCGCCGACCACCTCGCCCCGTTCGCCCGCATGCTGGTCGGCATCGCCGCCACGCTCGACGAGGTCGTCGACGCGTTCCACACCGGGCGGGGCGTCCCGTTCCACCGGTACGGCACCGACATGCGCCGGGGACAGGGCGCGATCAACCGCCCGGCCTTCACCCACGACCTCGTCGACTCGTGGCTCGCGGCCGCACCCGACCTGCACGCGCGGCTCCGCTCCGGTGGTCGCATCGCCGACCTCGGCTGCGGTGTCGGGTGGTCGACGATCGCGCTGAAGGCGGGCTACCCGTCGGCGACGGTGATCGGCTTCGACGAGGACGAGGCCTCCATCGTCGAGGCCCGCCAGCACGCGGACCACCACGACGTGCACGTCCGGTTCGAGGCGACCGACGCCGCGGCGCTCGCCGACCACGGGCCGTTCGACGCCGTCCTCGTCCTGGAGGCGCTGCACGACATGGCCCGCCCCGCCGACGTGCTGCGCGCCGCCCGTCGTGCCCTCACGAGCGACGGCTCGGTGGTGGTCGCCGACGAGAAGGTGTCGCCCACCTTCACGTCGCCCGGCGACGACGTCGAGCGGATGATGTACGGCTGGAGCGTCACGCACTGCCTGCCGGCGTCACGGTTCGACGCCCCGTCGGCGGCGATCGGCACGGTCATCCGCGAGGACACGGTGCGCGAGCTGGCGGCGGAGGCCGGGTTCGGGCACGTCGAGGTGCTACCCGTCGACGCCGGCTTCTTCGCCATCTACCGCCTCCGGGCCTGAGCCCGAAGGTCGTGCGACCCTGCCGCGCACCGGCGGTCCGGGGGTACCGTCGATCGTGGAGGTGGTCACCATGCGCTTCCGCGATCGACGTGCCGCCGGCCGCCAGCTGGCCGAGCGGCTCGCACATCTCCAGGGCCGTCCCGTCCTGGTCCTCGGCCTCCCTCGGGGCGGCGTGCCCGTCGCCGCCGAGGTCGCACGTGCGCTCCACGCACCGCTCGACGTGATCGTCGTGCGCAAGCTCGGCGCCCCCGGGCAGCGCGAGCTGGCGATGGGAGCCGCCGGCGAGGACGGCGTGCGGGTCGTCGACGACCGCGTCGTGTCGATGGTGCGGGCGACGGACGACCAGATCGCGGCGGCCGAACGCCGGGAACGGCCCGAGGTCGAGGCGCGCGCCGCCCGCTTCCGCTCCGGCCGCCCCCGCCACCCGCTCGAAGGTCGGACGGTCGTCATCGTCGACGACGGCGTCGCCACCGGGTCGACCGCCCGGGCCGCCTGCCGCGTCGCCCGGGCCGAGGGGGCGTCGCACGTCGTGCTCGCGACGCCGGTCGCCCCGGAGGAGTGGGAGGACCGACTCGCCGGCGAGGCCGACGAGCTCGTCGCCGTCAGCACGCCCAGGGGCTTCATGGCCGTCGGGCAGTTCTACGACGAGTTCGGGCAGGTCCCCGACGACGAGGTCGTGGCCGTCCTGCGCGACTCCGACGCCATCGACGAGGAGGTCGAGATCGAGGCCGGCGGCGTCGAGCTCGCCGGCGACCTCCGCATCCCCGCCGGCGCGGCGGGGGTGGTCGTCTTCGCCCACGGCTCGGGGAGCAGCCGCCACAGCCCCCGCAACCGCCACGTCGCCCAGGTGCTCTCCGACGCGGGGCTCGGGACGTTGCTCTTCGACCTCCTCACCGTCGACGAGGAGCGCGAGCGCGCGAACGTGTTCGACGTCGAGCGCCTCGGGCGTCGGCTGGTCGACACGACGCACTGGCTCAGGCAGCGGCTCGGCACGCCGGACCAGCCGTTCGCCTTCCTCGGCGCGAGCACCGGCGCCGCGGCGGCGCTGTGGGCCGCGACCGACCCGGCGACGCGCCCGTGGGCCGTCGTGTCGCGCGGGGGACGTCCGGACCTCGCCGGGGAGCGCCTCGCGATGGTCACCGCACCCACGCTCCTCGTCGTCGGCGGGCGTGACGAGGTGGTCCTCGACCTCAACCGACGGGCGGCCGCGCAGATGCACGGACCGGTCCGGGTCGAGGTCGTCCCTGGCGCGACGCACCTCTTCGAGGAGCCGGGCACGCTCGATGCCGCCGCGGCGCTCGCCCGCGACTTCCTGCTCGACACCCTGCCCGGCTCCTGACGCGGCTCCGCCCCCGGGCCGAGGCACCGGGGGCGGAGCGGCGAGCGACGAGCTCGGCTGCTGTCAGTCGGCCAGGGCGCTGCAGCAGGTGTCGGTGATGAGACGGGTCACGACGTACGGGTCGCAGTTGGCGTTCGGCCGGCGATCCTCGATGTAGCCCTTCTTGTCGACCTCGACCTGCCACGGGATGCGCACCGACGCACCACGGTTGGACACGCCGTAGCTGAACTCGGTCCACGGAGCGGTCTCGTGGAGGCCGGTGAGGCGCTCCTCGATGCCGGCGCCGTAGTTCTTGATGTGGAGGTCGGCCTTGGCGGCGAGCGCCTCGCAGGCGGTGATGATCGGGTCGTAGCCCTCACGCATCGCCTTGGTCGAGAAGTTGGTGTGCGCACCCGCGCCGTTCCAGTCGCCGGCCACCGGCTTCGGGTCGAGCGTGGCGGCGATGTCGAACTCCTCACCGCAGCGGTAGAGCAGCCAGCGGGCCACCCAGATCTGGTCGGCGGCCTCGAGGGGACCGGCGGGGCCGATCTGGAACTCCCACTGGCCCATCATCACCTCGGCGTTGGTGCCGGAGATGGCGAGCCCGGCCTCCATGCACGCCTCGGTGTGCATCTCGACGACGTCGCGGCCCCAGATCTCGTCGGAGCCGACGCCGCAGTAGTACGGGCCCTGCGGGCCGGGGAAGCCGCCCTGGGGCCAGCCGAGCGGGCGGCCGTCCTTCAGGAACGTGTACTCCTGCTCGATGCCGAACCAGGGCTCCTGGTCCTTGAACTTCTCGGCGACCGCGGCGCACGCGGCGCGGGTGTTCGACGGGTGCGGCGTCATGTCGGGGAGGAGGACCTCGCACATGACGAGGACGTCGTCACCGCCCCGGATGGGGTCCGGGTACACGGCGACAGGGTTCAGGACGCAGTCGGAGTTGGCGCCCGGCGCCTGGTTGGTGCTCGAACCGTCGAAGCCCCAGACCGGCGGCTCGGCACCGTCGGCCACGACCTTGGTCTTCGACCGCAGCTTCGAGGTCGGCTCGGTGCCGTCGATCCAGATGTACTCAGCCCGGTAGCTCACGCGTGTTCAGTCCTCTCGAGTGCCGCGCCCGGGTCTGTCCTCGGCGCGGAGGGGTGTGGGTGGGCCTCGGCCCGTGTCCTGGAGACGGTAACCGGGGGGCGATTTCTCGGCCGTTGCACATGTGTGAACGGAATGTGAACCGGCCGCCCGAGCGGGCTCGGTCGCCCGGGAGCCGTGCCAGGATGGCGCCCATGGAACGTCAGCAGGACTACGTGCTGCGCACCGTCGAGGAGCGAGGGGTGCGTCTCGTGCGCCTCTGGTTCACCGACGTGCTCGGGCAGCTGAAGTCGTTCGCCATCTCCCCCGCCGAGCTCGAGACCGCCTTCGAGGAGGGCATGCACTTCGACGGCTCGGCCATCGACGGGTTCTCCCGGGTGCAGGAGAGCGACGTGCTCGCCCGCCCCGACCCGAACAGCTTCGAGATCCTGCCGTGGGCCGACGACGACGGCACCTCGGCCCGGATGTTCTGCGACATCGACAACCTCGACGGCACCCCCTTCGAGGGCGATCCCCGTGGCGTGCTCCGCCGGGGGCTCGACCGGGCGCGTGAGGTCGGCGGGTACTCGTTCTTCGTCGCCCCCGAGATGGAGTTCTTCTACTTCGCCGACAACGACCCGAGCCGCCCGCCCGAGCCGCTCGACACCGGGTCGTACTTCGACCTCACCACCGCCGACGTCGCCGGCGACATGCGCAAGCGCACGATCGCGATGCTCGAGTCGATGGGCATCCCCGTCGAGTACTCGTTCCACGAGGACAGCCCGAGCCAGCACGAGATCGACCTGCGCTACACCGACGGCCTCTCGATGGCCGACAACGTGATGACGTTCCGGCTCGTGGTGCGGGAGATCGCCATGGAGCAGGGCGCCTACGCCACGTTCATGCCCAAGCCCCTCGCCGGTGTGCAGGGCTCGGGGATGCACACGCACATCTCGCTGTTCGAGGGCGACGAGAACGCCTTCCACGACCCCGACGACCCCTACAACCTGTCCGACACCGGGCGAGCGTTCATCGCCGGGCTGCTCCACCACGCGCCGGAGATCACCGCGGTCACCAACCAGCTGGTGAACTCCTACAAGCGGCTCATCGTCGGCTACGAGGCGCCCGTCTACGTCTCCTGGGCCCGCAACAACCGCTCGGCGCTCGTGCGGGTGCCGGTCACGAAGGCCGGCAAGGCGTCCTCCACTCGGATCGAGTACCGGGCCCCGGACCCGGCGTGCAACCCGTACCTCTCGTTCGCCGTCATCCTGGCGGCGGGCATGGCTGGCATCGAGAAGGGCTACGAGCTGCCCGACGAGTCGGCGGCCAACGTCTTCGAGATGAGCGACAAGGAGCGGGCCGCCGCCGGGCTGCGCCCCCTCCCCCAGTCGCTCGCCGAGGCGCTCGACGCCATGGAGGGCTCCGAGATGGTCGCCGAGGCGCTGGGGGACCACATCTTCGAGTGGTTCCTCCGCAACAAGCGGTCCGAGTGGGCGGACTACAAGGCCCACGTCTCCCAGTTCGAGCTCAGCCGCTACCTCCCGAACTGGTAGCCGCCGGTGGAACCTCTCCTGCTGTTCCCCGATCCCGCACCGCCCGAGCTGGCCCAGGCCCTCGACCTCGGCGGCTACCCGTGGCGGCCCGTCGGCGACGAGTCCGCCGTCGACCGCCAGGAGCCGCCCGACGGCTGGGCCGGTGCCATCGTCTGCGCCGACCAGAACCCCGAGGCCGCGTTCGCGGTCTGCCGGGCCGTCCGCAAGCGCGACGTCCCGCTCGAGCCGCTGCTGCTCCTCGTCTCGGGGGCCCAACTCGGCGACCTCGAGCTGCGCGACGACCTGTTCGACGACTTCATGCTCACGCCGTTCCACCCCCGTGAGCTCGAAGCCCGCTTGAAGCACCTCTTCTGGCGCACCGGGCGGGGCACGCGCCCCGAGCTCATCGAGTACGGCGACCTGGTCCTCAACCTCGAGACGTACCAGGCGGCGCTCAGCGGCAAGCCGATCGACCTCACCTACATGGAGTACGAGCTGCTGAAGTTCCTCGCCTCGCACCCCGGCAAGGTGTTCACCCGCGAGACGCTCCTCTCGCGGGTGTGGGGCTACGAGTACTACGGCGGCGCCCGCACGGTCGACGTCCACATCCGGCGGCTCCGGGCCAAGCTCGGCGAGGAGCACGCGGGGCTCATCCAGACGGTGCGCTCGGTCGGCTACTCGTTCGGCCAGTCCCGGTGGGGCATCTGAGCCCCGGCGCGCCGCCGAGCCCCGGACGCGACGATGGCCGCCCCCGGAGGAGCGGCCACCAGCGTTGCTGCGGAGTACGTCGGAGCTAGATCGCCCGGACGTCCTGGGCCTGATCGCCCTTGGGGCCCGAGGTGACCTCGAACTCCACCGCCTGACCTTCCTCGAGGGAGCGGTAGCCGTTCCCCTGAATCGCGGAGAAGTGGACGAAGACGTCCGCTCCACCCTCGCGAGAGATGAAGCCGTAGCCCTTCTCCGCGTTGAACCACTTGACGGTACCGGTAGCCAAGACCGATCCCCTTTCTGACGTGCTGGGGTCGGCCTGCGCCGGGGTCCCACTGGAATTGCGCTGCCAACCTAGCCCAGGTCGGGGCGAATGCCTAGGGGGCGGTCGAGATTTCGGGACGGCTCAGACGTTGAGGTCGAGCAGTTCGCTGCCCTCGTGCGTGGTCTCGACGTCCTTCCGGAGGAAGAACCCGAGCACTCCAGCTGCCGCGGCGCCGCTCATCATCACCGCGACGGGGATGGCGACCACGAGGACGATCACGATGATGACGGCACCGATCATCGGCCCATCATGCCCGCTCGGGGGCAGGCGGGTCGAACGCCGGCTCCGCGGCGCCGTCGGGGAGCCGGACCACCCCAACGCGTGCTGCGCCTCCCCATGGAGCGGTGCCGACGGTCGAGGCCGTCAGCGGGGATCAGCTGCCGGTGTGGGCCCAGGCCTCGATCTCGACGAGGGCACCGATCGGGAGCTCGGCCACGCCGATGGCGGAGCGGGCCGGGCGGTGGTCCCCGAAGTACTCGAGGTACACCTCGTTCATCAGCGCGTAGTCGCTCATGTGGCGCAGGAACACGGTGGTCTTGACCACCTGCTCCTTCGTGGCGCCCTCCGACGCCAGCAGGCCGTCGAGGTTCTGGAGCGCCTGGGCGAGCTGGCCGCCGGTGCCGCCGTCGGCGAGCTTGCCGTCCTTGATCCCCACCTGACCCGACACGATCAGCCACTCGCCCGCCCGGACGATCGGCGTGTACGGGCCCACTGGCGTGCTCATTGTCGTGCTCCTCGGTCGACGGTCACGGCTGCCGGACAGTCTGGCCCGTGGGCCACACCTCGGGACGACCCTGGGCGCACCACACCGCGCCGGCGACGGCGGCGAACACCGCGTCGGACCCGTTCACCGCCGGCCCGTCGGATGCCTCGATCTCGACCTCGATCGGGGGCGTGTCGACGGCGCGCAGCACGCCGAACGACCGGATCGTCAGGTCGTGGATCGTGCCCTCGCCATCGACGACCAGCCCCTCCGAGGTGACCCAGCTGAGCGCCATGTGGGCGGCGCCGACGCAGTAGGACCGGAGGACGACGTCGTCGAGCACCTGGCCGCAGCGGACCCGCACGGCCAGCCGACCGTCGACCACCTCGGCCGATGCCACGGCGCCGTCCGGTGTCGTCACCTCCACCGGCCCGTCGGCCAGGGCCGCCCGCAGCGCCCACGCCTCGGCCCACCCCGCCGCGCGGAGGTCGACGGACGTCGCGGGGCCGGCCACATCCACCTCCTCGACCTCGACGTCGGGCAGCACGGCGCGGATCCGCTCCGCGATGCCCGGCGTGCGCACCACGCGCACGACGCCGGACCCGTCGGCCCGCACGCCGGCGGCGATCGGCGGGCGCTTGGGCCCCAACCGAACGGCGTCCTCCCGGGAGAGGTGGACGACGACGGGACGCCCGTGCTCGTCGGCCAGCTGGCGGGCGGCCGCTCGCACGAGGGAGTCGACCTTGCCGCCGAACGCCCCGCCGTTCGCCAGCGGCGACGCGGGCTCGCCGCCCGGCTCGCACCACGACGCGTCGGTCTCCAGGTAGGCGGGCTCGACCCACGACGTGCGCAGGGTGACGGCCCACTCCCCCGGCGGCAGCTCGAGCGGCGGCTCGGGCGTGACCGTGGTGCGCCGCCCCTGCACCTTCCCGGAGGCGGCTCGCGCCTCGCTCAGCGTCTCGCCCACCGCCCAGCCACCCTCCGGACGTGGGACCGCGACGAGGGCGCCGGCGGGTGCCGTGTCGGCGGCGAAACCCCCCGCGCCCACTGCCACGTCGGGCGCCACCCGCTGGGGCCCGTGGCCCTCGATCTCCGCACGGCGGGCCGCGTCGTCGAGGTCGCGCTCGTGGCGCAGGACGTCGGCGGCGACCGAGGGGCGCCCGGTGGCGACGTCCCATGCGTCGAGGATCGTGCGCCACCCGGTGCAGCGGCACAGGTGCGCCTGGAGCGCCCGCTCGACCTCCGGGACGCCGGCGTCGGGCTTCGCCCGGTGCAACCCATCGAGGCGGACGATGATCCCCGGCGTGCAGAAGCCGCACTGGCTCCCGCCGGTGGCGCAGAACGCCTCGCCCCACCGCTCCCTCCGCTCGGCGTCCATCCCGTCGAGCGTGGTGATGGTCCGGCCCGTCACGCGCCGTGCGGGAGTCACGCAGGCGACGCGTGGCTGGCCGTCGACGAGGACGGTGCAGCAGCCGCACTGGCCCTGCGGCGAGCACCCGTCCTTCGGGCTGTGGATCCCCAGCCGGTCGCGCAGCACCTCGAGCAGCGACGCCCCGTCGTCGGGGACCTCCACCTGGCGGCCGTCGACCTCGAACTGGATCATGCGCCCGACCCTAGGCCGGGCGCGGAAACGGCCGGGCACGAGGCCCGGCCGTCGGCGCTGGACAGATCAGTCGGTCAGCTGAAGGACTGGCCGCAGCCGCAGGTGCGCGACGCGTTCGGGTTGTTGATGGCGAACCCGGCGTCCTGGAGGCCGTCCTTGTAGTCGAGGGTGGCGCCGTTCAGGAGCTGGGCGCTGGACGGGTCGGAGACCACGCGGACACCGCCGAAGTCGACGGCGAGGTCGTCCTCGGCCACGTCGGTGTCGAAGAACATCTCGTAGCTGAAGCCCGAGCACCCGCCGGGGCGGACGGCGACGCGCAGCGCGAGGGCCGCGTCGCCTTCGGCGTCGATGAGCTGCTTGACCTTGTCGGCGGCGGAATCGGTGAGGGTGATCAACGGACTGATCCTCCTGGGAGAACGGGGCTGTGGTGATGGTATCGGTGGAACGGCATCCGGCGCACCCGTCGGCTCACGCCGGGGGACCGACGGCGACGGGGATCTCGACGAGGCAGGGCTCGCGATCGACGAGCGTGTGGAAGCTGACGGGGCAGGGGCCGTCGATCCCGGCGAGGAAGCCCTCGACCATCCCACGGTGCAGGGCGCAGACGACCGACGGGTTGGACTCGGCCAGCTCGGCGAAGGGGCAGTGGGCGAACGCGATGGTGGCGACGCCGTCGTCGTCGTCGACGCCGGCCTCGATCGCCACCTCGGGGTCGAAGCCGAGCGCGTCGAGCTCGGTCATCAGGGCCTCGACCGGTGGTGCGCCGGCGGGCCACGGTCGAGCGTCGAGCTCCCCCTGGTCGCGTCCGGCGGCGGCGATGGTGTCGGGCTCGAGGCCGGCCTCGGCGGCGAGCCGGAGGAGCATGCGGGCGATCGTGGGGTACGGCGACGGTTCGAGCCCGAGCGACGGCGCGTCGGCGGCGAGCGAATACAGGTGCTGGGGTCGCCCCACCCCGCGTCGGGACTCGCTGCGCACGTCGAGCAGGCCGACCTCGCGCATGCGCTCCAGGTGCGGTCGGACGGTGTTGACGTGGAGGTCGAGCGACTCCGCGATCTGCGCCGTGGAGCGCGGCGCGGGCGACCGGGCGAGCTCGAGGTAGATCGCGTACCGGGTGTTGTCGCCGAGGGCCTTCAGGATCGCGAGGCGCGGCGAGCGGTCGCCGCTCCGAGGAGCGGTGGGCGGCAGGCCGCCATCGACGGTCGGACCGTCGACGCTGACAGGATCCTCCGACACGGACGACGAGTTTACACGGCGCTCTCCGGTAAAATCGGCCTCGTGCCTCCCACCACCGGATCCGATGCGCCGCCGACGGTGGCGCCACCCACCCACGAGGACGTCGTCGGCGTCCTGCGCGGGGTCGTCGATCCGGAGCTCGGGTCCGACGTCGTCGACCTCGGCATGGCCAAGGACGTCGCCGTCGACGCCGACGGCACGGTGCGCGTGACCGTGGCGCTCACCACCGCCGGCTGCCCCCTCCGGGCCCAGCTCCAGCGCGACGTCCGCACCCGCGTCGGCTCGATGCCCGGCGTCACCGACGTCCGCATCGAGTGGACGGAGATGACCGCGGAGGAGAAGGCCACCGCGATGGACCGGGCCCGCTGGAACGCCCGCGCCGACGCCCCCGACACGCTCATCCCCGCCACCACCCGCGTGGTGGCCGTCGCCTCCGGCAAGGGCGGGGTCGGCAAGTCGTCGGTCACCGTCAACCTCGCCGTGGCCGTCGCCGCCAGGGGCTACCGCGTCGGTGTCCTCGACGCCGACATCTGGGGCTTCTCCGTGCCCCGCATGCTCGGGCTCGAAGGACGCCTCGGCGGCGCCGGCGACGGGCCGACCCCCGAGGGCGAGCGCCCGAAGATCGCGCCGATCACCATGCCCGTCGGCGACGGGCAGCTCGAGGTCGTGTCGATGGGGTTCCTCGTCGACGCCGAGGAGACCGCCCTCATGTGGCGGGGGCTCATGCTCAACCGCGCCGTCCAGCACTTCGTCGAGGACGTCGCCTGGGGCGACCTCGACTACCTCTTCATCGACATGCCGCCGGGCACCGGCGACGTCGCCATGGGCCTCGCCCGGATGCTGCCGCGTGCCGAGATGCTGGTGGTCACCACGCCCGCGCTCACAGCGCAGAAGGTCGCCATCCGCGCCGCCTCGATGGCCCGGCGCAGCCACCTGCGGGTCGCCGGCGTGATCGAGAACATGAGCGCGTTCGTCTGCGACCACGGCGAGAGCTACCCGCTGTTCGGGTCCGGCGGCGGCGAGCTGCTCGCCCGTGACGCCGGCGTGCCGCTGCTCGGCCAGATCCCGCTCGAGCCGTCCGTCGCCGACGGTGGCGACAACGGGCGACCGATCGCGCTCGGTGAGGGCCCCGCCGCCGACGCGTTCCGCGACCTGGCCGCCCAGGTCGTCGAGGAGGCGATCCCTCCGGTCGAGATGGCCGGCTGCAGCGCCCGCATGCTCGACGCCGCCGTCTCGGCGCTCGACGACCTCGACCTCTAGGAGCGCCGGTAGCCTGGGCCCCGCTCGGCCGGTCGGCGGCCGGGGCCGACGAGGGTGTCCCGTACCGGCTGCGCAAAGACGGGCTCAGGAGGATGTCGTGTCCTGGTTCGTTCTCGTCGTCGCGGGTCTGCTCGAGGTCGGCTGGGCGGCGATGCTGCCCCAGACCGAGGGGCTGACGCGCCTCGGCCCCACCGCCGGCTTCGTCGCCCTCCTGGCGGCCAGCATGTTCGGCCTCGCCAAGGCCACCGAGACGATCCCGCTCGGCACGGCCTACGCCGTGTGGGTCGGGATCGGAGCCGCCGGCACCACCCTCGTCGGCATCGTCGTCCACGACGACCCGGCGGGGGCGGCGCAGCTCGGCTTCCTGGCGCTGCTCGTCGTCTCGATCGTCGGGCTGAAGGTGGCCAGCAGCGCCTGACGGCGACGGTCAGCCGCCGGCGGCCGCGGCGATCTCGTCGATGCGGGACTGCGGGTCCTCGATGAGGTGGCCCGCCGCCGGCGCGATGCCCCGCAGGCGGCGGCGCCGCAGCGAGGTCACCATGGCGACGTAGGCGTCGGCGTCGACGACCTCCGGTGCCGGGTCGACCTCCAGGTAGTCGCCGGCGAAGACGACCCGCTCCTCCTCGAGGAAGAAGCAGGCTCGCGGCGCGGCGACGCCGGGCGCGTCGAGGACGGTGAGGCGGAACTCGGTGCCGAGGATCGTGTCGCCGGGCGCGAGCGTGGCCGTCGCGCCCTCTGCGCCGACGCCGTCGACCGCCATCAGCTCGGCGCCGGTGGCCGCAGCCAGGGCCGCCGCTCCGCTCGAGTCGACCGCACCGGTGCAGACGATCCAGCGCACGCGGTCGCCGCCGCACCCGGCGACGGCGTCGCGGTGGTCGGCGACGTCGGGGCCGGGATCGATCACGACGATCTCGTCGATGCCCACGAGGTAGGTGTTGGCCCCGGCCTCGCCACCGACGTCGAGCGCGATGCGACGCACCAGCGGGCTGAGCGCTCGCGCCACCCCCGGCACGATCGGCGGTGGGACGTCGTCGATCTCTTCGTCGGTCATGCGAGGTCTCCGTGGGTCGGGGTGGGCGCGTCGAGCCCGCGGTCGAGGTCGGGGTCGCCGGGGAGGCGGATCCGCACGCCACCGTCCTCGTGGACCAGGTCGGGTGCGGCGGCGGTGGCCGTGGCGGCGCCGAGCATCTCGTCGACGTCGTCGAAGCGGACGAGCGCCTCGAGCGTGCGCGCCGTCGGCTGGATGACGTCGATCCGCCCTGCGGCGGCGAGCTCGAGGGCGTCGGCGGGCCGGAGCCACGTGACGTCGACCGTCTCCCGGTCGTCGTGGCGGGCGTCCTGGCCCTCGGGAGCGCGGGCGAGGAAGAAGCGGGTGTCGTAGCGCCGGGGAGGGCCGACCGGGGTGACCCAGTGCGAGAAGTAGTGGAGCGCGTCGACCGCGAGCGAGAGGCCCTCGGCCGTGCAGATCTCGGTCAGCGTCCGGCGTCCGGCGTCGAGCGCCGCCCGGTGCTCGGCGAACCGCCCTCGGCGCACGGGATCGTCGAGGCGGAGCATCGTGCCGTCGTCGTCGTAGGCGAGGAGGACGCCGACCTCCTCGAAGCACTCCCGGATGGCGGCCACCCAGTAGGCGAGCCCGCCGCCCTCGACGCCGAGCCGCACCGAGGCCTCCAGGTCGGGGAGGCGGTCGACGGGGCCACCGGGGCCGATCCGATCGGCGGGGTCGACGGCACCACCGGGGAAGACGTGGGCACCGCCGACGAAGACGTTGGCCGGGTGGCGCCGCACCATCATCACCTCGGGCCCGGAGGGGGCGTCCCGCACGAGCATCACCGTGGCGGCCGGGCGCACCTGCACGGCGGCCGGGTCGGCGGCCGTCATCGTCCGAGCTCTCCGCCCCGCCCCGTGGGGTCGTCGGGGTCGCCGTCGCCGGCCGGCGTCTCCCAGGACTCGGCCTCCCAGACGTCGCGGGTGTCGGCGGCGCGGTCGCGCCCGGAGAACGGGAAGCGCGAGGCCGCGCTGTCGATCACCCGCACGGCGGTGATCCGCGAGATCAGCGCGCTGCGGACGATCGCCCGGGTGGGCGGCAGCAGGAGCAGCAGGCCGAGGACGTCGCTGGTGAACCCCGGCGTGAGCAGCAGGGCGCCGGCGAACAGCACCAAGGCACCGTCGACGATCTCGCGGTGGGGGACCTGCCCGTTGCGCAGCGTGCTGTTGAAGCGCCGCCAGATGGCGATGCCCTGGCGCTTCACGAGCCACGCGCCGAGCACGCTCATCACGACGAGCAGCGCCAGCGTCTCGACCACGCCGATGACCTGCGCGACCTGCACGATGACGTACAGCTCGAGGAGCGGTACGACGAGGAACAGCAGCGCGAGCACCGGCATGGTGATCCAGGCTACCGGCGGGGATCCGCAGCCGGCCGGGCCCGAGAGGACGGCCCGGGTCGGCCGTCGGCCCCGTCCGGAGGGTTCAGCTCAGCTCGGAGGCGAGCAGCTGGCGGCGCTCGTTCTCGTTCAGCCCGCCCCAGATGCCGTGCGGCTCACGGATCGCGACCGCGTAGTCCAGGCACGGCTGGCGCACCGAGCAGCCGGCGCAGATGACCTTCGCCCGCGACTCGCGCTCCAGCTTCTCGTCCTTGCGTTCGAACTGCGGTGGCGGGAAGAACACGGCTGCCTGCGGCCCCCTGCACGCTGCCCTCACCTGCCACGATTCCTCGGTCCTCTGTGCGCTCACGCTCAGAACCCCCTTCCGTGGCAGGCGACCCTATGCCCGGATGTCGGCTGAGACAAGGGTCACTTTCGCGAGGCCGGCAGGAGCCTCTCGCGGCGATCGGTTCAGGCGTCGGGCACCGTGTGGGACCGGTCGCGGTGGTCCCGCGCCGCGCCCTCCTCGGGCTCGACCTCGAGGAGCAGGCCTTCGAGCGAGACCACGCGGACGCGCTCGCCGTCGGCGATCGGCGTGGCCCGGTTCGTCCGGGCTCGCCACGGCGCGCCGCGCACGACCACGACGCCGTCGGGGTCGACCGGCCCCCGTGCCAGCCCCGGCTCGCCGACCATCCACTCACGACCGATCGTCGGGGTGGAGAACCGCGTCCGCACCATCGCCGGCATGCCCGAGATGTAGGTCAGGACGATGCCGACGAACGCTGCGCCCAGCGTGACCCACGAGAGCGAGAGCCCGTCGTAGAACCACAGCGTGCCCACCGCGAACATCACGAACCCGATGCCGGTCCACACCCGTGGGATGCCCGTCTGGACGTCGACCGAGAAGGCGAGGAACGAGAGGATCACCAGCGCGACGGCCCACGGACGCACCGGGAGCACCCACAGCCCGTAGCAGGCGAGGACGAGCGAGCCGGCGCCCACGATGCCGGCGATGCCGATGCCGGCGGTGAACAGCTCGAAGACGATGAGGGCGAGCCCGATCGCGAGCAGGAGGTACGCCACGGGCGGGCTGGCGACCGTGTGGAACAGCTGTCCCGTGAGGTCGAGCTCGCTGAAGCGCACGCCGGTGCGGGGCTCGAGCGCGGGCTCGCCGTCCTGGACGACCTGCTGGGTCTCGAAGCCGGGGAGCAGCAGCGCCAGCTCGCCGAGCGTCGGCGCCGGGCCGGTGGCGATGCCGAGCTCCTCCGCCCGCTCGGCGCCGATGGTGGTGCCGTCGAGCAGCCGCTCGTGCTCGCCGAAGAGGGGTCCGAGCTCGTCGGGGAGCACCGACTCGCCGGTGTCGCCGATGCGGGAGCCGACGGAGATGCCGATCGGGTCGGCCACCGACGCCAGCTGCGCCGCGCCACCGAGCGCCTGCGAGCCGGACGGGCCGATCCACACCGCCACGGGCACGTCGGCGTCGTGGATCCGGCGGGCCAGATCGGCCAGCTCGTCGTCGTCGATCACGGCACCCGGGGAGTTCAGGTTGATGACGAGGTAGCGCGCCTCGTCCTGCTCGGCCTCGTCGATCGAGGTGCGGATGAACTCGGCGACGACGGGGTCGATGAGACCGCTGACCTCGATGACCGAGATGAAGCCCGGGTCGTCGGAGCCGCTGGAGCTGGGAGGGTCGGCGTCGTCCTGGCCCACCGCCGGCCCGGCGAGCAGGCCGAGGGCCAGCAGGGCGAGCAGGACGCCGCTGGTTAGTCTGCGCACGAGGTCTCCGTCACGCGAAGGGGAGTAGTGGATCCTGCCCGGTTCTTCGCAGCATCTCGGCTCGCCATCGTTGCCGGGAAGGGCGGCGTCGGCAAAACGACCGTCAGCGCTGCGCTGGCGCGAGCCGCGGCTCGCGTCGGGCGACCCAGCCTCGTCGTCGAGGTGGAGGGCAAGAGCGGGCTCGCCACGGCCTTCGAACGACCCGAGCTGTCGTACGAGCCGAGCGAGATGTGGCCCCGCGGGGACCCGCCCGGCGCCGCTGCCGTGGACGCCCGTGCGCTCACCGCCGACGACGCGCTGCTCGAGTACCTCGCCGACCACGGGCTCGACCGCGTGTCCCGGCGTCTGGTGCGCAGCGGGGCGCTCGACGTCGTGGCCACCGCCGCGCCGGGCATCGAGGACATCCTGCTGCTCGGGAAGGTGAAGCAGATCGAGCGGGCGGAGTCCGAGCGCCTCGTCGTGCTCGACACGCCGGCGGCGGGCCACGCCGTGACCTTCCTCCGCTCGGCGCGGGGGTTGCTCGACGCCGTGAGCGCCGGACCGATCCGTGCCCAGGCCAGCGACGTCCTGGAGATGCTGACCGACCCCGCCCGCACACGGGTCCTCCTCGTGACGATCCCCGAGGAGACCCCGATCAACGAGCTCATCGAGACCGCCTACCGCCTCGAGGACGAGGTCGGGATCGCCCTCGGTCCGATCATCGTCAACGGCGTCGCACCCGAGCCGCCGTCGCTCCCGACCGATGCCCGCGCTGCGGCCGCTGCGGCCGGTGTCGAGCTCACCGAGGAGGAGGCCGACGCGCTCGACGCTGCCGCGTCGTTCCGGCACGAGCGCGCCGAGCTGCAGCGCGCCCAGCTCGCGCACCTCGGACGTGCGCTGCCGCTCCCGCAGATCCACCTGCCTGCCGCGTCGGCGGTCGAGCTCGGCCGCGGCGAGATCGACCGGTTGGCGCGCGCTCTCGTGGACGGGGTCGCCGCGCTCGCCGACACCGAGGTGACCGCCGGGGAGCGCGGGCAGTGAGCGGCACGACGTTCGCCGACGTCCTCGCCGGGGCCTCGGTGCTCATCTCCGCCGGCTCCGGGGGCGTGGGGAAGACGACGACCTCGGCGGCGATCGGCGTGGCCGCCGCACGGGAGGGCCGACGGGTCGTCGTCGTCACCATCGACCCGGCACGGCGGCTGGCCGACGCGCTCGGCATCGGTGGCGACGGCCTCGGCAACGAGCCGCAGCGGATCGACGGGCCGTGGTCGGGCGAGCTCTGGGCCGCCATGCTCGACACCCGCGCCACCTTCGACGACCTCGTCGCTCGCCACGCCGACCCCGACCAGGCCGAGGAGATCCTCGCCAACCGCTTCTACCGCAACATCGCCGACTCGCTGTCGGGCACGCAGGAGTACATGGCGGCCGAGAAGCTGCACGCCCTCCACGTCGACCCCCGGTTCGACCTCGTCGTCGTCGACACCCCGCCGACGCGCAACGCCTTCGACTTCATCGAGGCCCCCCACACGCTCACCCGCTTCCTCGACCACCGGCTGTACCGGCTGCTGATGGCGCCGACCAGCCGCGTCGGCCGCGCCGTCGGCGTGGCGACCTCCGCGTTCGTCCGGACGGTCTCGCGGGTCGTCGGCGCGGCCGTCGTCGAGGACGCCATCGGCTTCTTCCGCGCCTTCGAGGGCCTCGAGGACGGCTTCCGCCAGCGCGCCGCCGAGGTCGCCGACCTGTTCC
Source organism: Actinomarinicola tropica (assembly GCF_009650215.1). Taxonomy (GTDB): domain Bacteria; phylum Actinomycetota; class Acidimicrobiia; order Acidimicrobiales; family SKKL01; genus Actinomarinicola; species Actinomarinicola tropica. Next base: position 3,340,270 of record NZ_CP045851.1, read on the forward strand.
GGGACGAGACCACGGCCTTCGTCCTCGTGACGTCCTCGCGCCGCGAGTCGCTCGACGAGGCCGGTTGGTTCGCCGATCAGCTGGGCGGCCGCGGCATCGACGTCGCCGCCCTCGTCGTCAACCGCGTCCAGCCCCGTCCGGTCGAGGGATCGGTCGACCGCTACCGCGAGCTGACCCGCGACCATCCGGGCACCGACCTCGCGCGGCTCGCGGAGGTGCTCGTCGACCAGTGCGAGACGGCCGACGTGGAACGCAGTCGCCTGGCCACGCTCGCCCCCACGCTCCGCGAGGCACCGCTCGTGCTGGTGCCGATGCTCGGCACCGACGTGCACGACCTCGACGGGCTCGTCGCGGTGGCTGACCTCGTCGTCGGCTGAGCCGCCGGGGCGGTACCTAGGCGGAGGCGTCGCCCGACGCGGCCAGGGCGGCGACCGCCTCGTCGAGCGTCTCGGTGACCGGCACGATGCGGTCGAACCCGGTCGTGTGCAGCAGGCGGGTGAGGGTGGGGCGGCTGCACGCCACCGCGACCTCGCCCCCCGCCTCGCGGGCACGCCGGATGCCCCCGATGAGGGCACCGAGCCCCGCGGAGTCCATGAACGGCACCTCGGACAGGTCGATCAGCAGCCGGCCGGCCGAGGCGAGGTCGCCGAGGGCTTCGCGGAACTGGCCCACGGTGTAGGCATCCAGCTCTCCGACGGGACGGCAGACGGTGTGGTCCGCGGTCTCCTCGATCTGGATCTCGAGCACTCGTGTCGTCTCCCTGGTCGTGGCTGATCGAGCCTTGTCGATCGTCGGCGGGCACGCAAGGAGCCCCCGACGACCTGCCCGGATGGAGGCGGCGCGCGGGCGGCGGGTAGCGTGGCGGCCGTGCCTCACGTCTTGCTCGCCACCGACGCCGACTGGATCCGCGACGACATCGACGCCGCGCTGAGCGACCCCGACACCACGGTGTCCCGGGTGCGCCGGGGCTCCGACGTCACCGGCGCCATCGCCCAGATCGGCCCCGACCTCGTCATCCTCGACCTCCAGATCGGCAACATGGGCGGCATCGCGACGTGCCACGCCATCCGGCACGAGGAGGCCGCCGGCCGCCTCGATCCCGTCAAGGTGCTGCTGCTCCTCGACCGGGCGGACGACCGCTGGCTCGCCACGACGTCGGGAGCCGACGGCTGGATGGTGAAGCCGCTCGACACGTTCCGCGTCCGGCGGGCCGCCCGGGCGATCCTCGCCGGCGAACCCTGGGACGAGCACCCCGAGCCGGTCGGCTGACCCGTCCGCCGGGCGGGCGTCGCGACGCATCCGCCTTGGCCGACAGGGGTGATCGTCGGGTAGCCTTGCCAGTCCGTCGGGGAGATCCCGACGCACCGGGTAGTAGCGCAGCTTGGCAGCGCGCCTCGTTCGGGACGAGGAGGTCGTGGGTTCAAATCCCGCCTACCCGACCAACGTGATGTCGGCGGACATCGGTGACGGACCGGCACCTTCGGGGCCGGTCCGCTGCGCGTCCGGGCGTGGTTCCGCCGTTTCCGGGCCGGCGGCGCGGGTAGCTGCGCTCGGCCACGCCGCCGAGACCGGGAGCCCCGATGGCCGCCGACGACCGCCTGCCCGATCCCATGGACCGCGACGACCCGCCGCTCAGCCCGAGCCACGACCGGCCGGACGGGGTCGACGACGCCACCGTCGAGGCGACGGGGACGCTGAGCGAGGCCCACGAGTACCTCATCCGGGCCCGGGGCCACCTCTACTCGTTCCACCAGCTGATGGGGCGCGTCGACAAGCTCGTCGGCGAGGCCGCCGAGGGGCTGCGCGACGCCGGCCACGACGAGCTCTCGCAGTTCCTCGAGGACGAGGTCGTCGGTCGCAACGCCATCGACGGCCGATGGACGTTCCAGATCGTCGAGGAGTTCGACCTCTGCTACTACGAGCCGGTCACCGAGGCCGAGAGCCGCGTGCGGACCGAGCTGATGGGCGGGCGGCGGCACATCTTCGAGTCCGAGCTCAAGGACGGCCGCATCACGCCAGGTCGACGGGGCCACGAACGACGGCCGCCGAGAGCGCACGATCCCCGCATCGAGACCGAGTAGGCCGGGACGGACGGATCGGGCGCCTAGCGTCCGGCGGATGGAGATCGCCGAGTTCCAGGCCCTGATGGACCAGCTCTACGGCGCCGCCGACCGCGAGCGCGGCATGCCGTCGACGGTTGCGTGGCTGGCCGAGGAGGTCGGCGAGCTGGCCCAGGCGGTGCGCAAGGGGACGGCGGAGCAGCAGCTCCACGAGCTCGGGGACGTGCTGGCCTGGCTGGCATCGCTCGCGAACCAGCTGGGCCTGTCCCTCGAGGACGCCGCGCAGCGCTACGTCGACACCCCGCCGTAGCGGGTCAGCGCTGGGCGAGGAGCTCGGCGATCTGGACCGCGTTGAGCGCGGCGCCCTTGCGGAGGTTGTCGCCCGAGAGGAAGAGCGAGAGCCCGTTCTCCAGCACCTCGTCACGACGGAGGCGCCCCACGTAGGTGACGTCGCCACCGGCGGCCTGCAGCGGCGTCGGCATGTCCGACAGGGTCACGCCGGGCGCGGCCGAGAGGATCTCGCGGGCCTGCTCGGGGGTGAGCGGCCGCTCGAACGAGGCCGTGATCGACAGCGAGTGGCCGGTGTAGACGGGGACCCGGACGCACGTGCCGCTGACGCGCAGCTCGGGGATGTCGAGGATCTTGCGGCTCTCGTTGCGGAGCTTCTTCTCCTCGTCGGTCTCGCCGAGCCCGTCGTCGACGATCGAGCCCGCGATCGAGTGGACGTTGAACGCGATGGGACCGGGGAACTTGGCGTGAGCCGGGTACTCGACCGCGCCGCCGTCGAAGGTGAGCGCCGAGGCGCCGTCGCCGATCTTGTGGACCTGCTCCTCGAGCTCGGCCACGCCCGCGAGCCCGGCGCCCGACACGGCTTGGTAGGTGCTGACGACCATGGCGCGCAGCCCGGCGGCGTCGTGCAGCGCCTTCATCACCGGCATGGCGACCATCGTCGTGCAGTTGGGGTTGGCGACGATGCCCTTCGGGATGGAACCCAGCGCCTCGGGGTTGACCTCCGAGACGACGAGCGGGACGTCGGGGTCCATCCGCCACGCCGAGGAGTTGTCGACGACGGTGACGCCGGCGGCAGCGACCGTCGGGGCGAGCTCCTTGGAGGTCGCGCCGCCGGCGGAGAACAGCGCGACGTCGAGCCCGCTGTAGTCGGCCGTGGCCGCGTCCTCGACGGTGATGGGGGTGCCGCCGACCTCGATGGTGCGACCCGCGGAGCGCGCCGACGCGAACAGGCGCAGCTCCTCGTAGGGCACGTTCCGCTCCTCGAGCAGCGTGCGCATGACCCCACCGACCTGGCCGGTGGCTCCGACGATCCCGATCTTCATGGCATCCACCGTACGGGCCGCCGCACCCGATCCACCAAGCGATAGGTGGCCTCGCGGCGCGAGCGGTCGGTCAGGCGGGGACGGGACGGTCCAGCTCGAAGGCGCCGTGCAGGGCGACGACGGCGTCCTCCAGCCGATCCTGGCGGACCACGCAGCTGACCCGGATCGCCGACGTCGAGATCATCTCGATGTTGATGCCGTGCTCGGACAGCGTCTCGAACATGCGGGCGGCGACGCCCGGGTTCGACTTCATGCCGGCCCCGACGATGCTCACCCGGCCGATGCCCGAGTCCTCGGTGATCTCGTGGGAGCCGCCGATCTCGTCGCACATGGGCCGCAGGACGGTCATCGACCGCTCGACGTCGTCGAACGGGACCGTGAAGGAGATGTCGGTGACGCCGTGGTCGCTGACGTTCTGCACGATCATGTCGACGTTGACGTCCTGGTCGGCGAGGGCCCGGAACACCTTCGCGGCGATGCCCGGCTCGTCGGGGAGGCCGGTGACGGTGATCTTCGCCTCGGACGCGTCGTGGGTGATGGCGGAGATGATGGCGTGTTCCATGTCGGGGTCCTCCTCGACGACCCAGGTGCCCGGCTCCCAGGTGAAGGCGGAGCGGACGTGGAGCTTGACTCCGTGGTTGCGGGCGAACTCGACGGACCGCATGGCGGGCTTCGGGCACCCGGTGGCGGTCATCTCGAGCAGCTCCTCGAACGAGATGCGGTCGATGCGGCGGGCCCCCTGGACGATGCGGGGGTCGGCGTTGAAGACGCCGGACACGTCGGTGTAGAGCTCGCAGCTGTCGGCGTTCAGCGCGGCGGCGAGGGCGACGGCGGTGGTGTCGGACCCGCCGCGGCCGAGGAACGTGACGTCCCGGCCCGTCGAGACGCCCTGGGAGCCGCCGACGACCGGGACCTTCCCCGCGGCGAGCGAGTCGCGGAGGCGGTCGGGCCGCAGCTCCAGGATCTTGGCGTTCGTGTGGGTCGTGTCGGTGATGAAGCCGGCCTGGCTGCCGGTGAAGGACTCGGCGGGCACGCCGAGGTCGGCGAGGGCCATGCAGACCAGCGCGGTGGCCTTGCGCTCCCCGGCGGTGATGAGCATGTCCATCTCGCGGCCGGGCCGCGTGTTGGACACCTCCTTCGCCATGCGGAGGAGGTCGTCGGTCTCCTTGCCCATGGCGCTGACGACGAGCACGACGTCGGAGCCGTGACGGCGGGTGCGCGCCACGTGGTCGGCGACCTCACGGATGCGATCTGGGTCGGCGACGGACGTGCCGCCGAACTTCTGGACGACGAGAGCCACGGCGTCGGACGCTAGCAACCCGGCGGCGGGCCTCCTCCCGCCCCGGCGTCGGCTCAGGTCTCGTCGTCGGCGTAGGGGTCGAACGAGATCGCGGCGTCCAGCCGCTGGAACGCCACGAGCCACTGCTCGGGCTCTCCGTCGAGGCGGGCCCGGAGCCGCAGCGCCGCGCCGTCGCGCTCGAGGGCCTCGTCGGGGGCGTCGACCAGCTGCTCGGCGAGGACGCTCCGCTCGGCCAGGACGCTCCGCAGGCCCTCCTCGGCGTCGGCGGCGATCTGCTCGTCGTCGAAGGCCCAGACCACGGCCAGGTCCCAGGCACCGTCCTCCTCCGCGGGGGCGAGACCCATGCCGATCCACGACCGCTCGGGCTCCGCGTCGACCTGACCGCGCACGAAGGAGAACGCGACGACGTCGCCGTCACGGTCCAGGGCGTCGTAGGCCTCGAGGAACCCGTCGGGCCCGGCCGGTGCGTCGCCGACGGGCTCGCGCAGGAGGGCGCGGTCGCTCACCAGGAGCTCCGAGTCGGCGGACAGCCGGAGGCCCTCCCCGAGCGCCGCGCCGCGCACCCGCTCGTCGTCGAACGCGCCCCGGAGGGCGAACTCGCTGGGGCTCCCCATCCAGCAGCGGACATCGGACGGGTCGTGGGGTAGCGACGCCTCGTCGAGCTCCATGAACTGGGCGACGGTGCGCCACACGACGGGATCGGGGCGCACCCCGGTCTCACGGGTCGAGTCGACCAGGGCGTCGAGGGACGTGTCCTCGTAGCCGAGCTCCCGGGCCGCCTCGAGGTCGGCCCCCTCGACGAAGGGGACGTCGTCGGGCACGCGCCCCACCAGGTCCTCGAGGCAGGCTGATCCGTCCTCGTCGTCGTCCTCGGAGGTGGCGACGAACCACACGGTCGCCCCGACGATGGCGAGGACGACGACCACGGCGACGACCACCAGCCCGCCGCGTGGCGCCGCCGCAGACGACGGGGCGGGTTCGGGCGGTGGCGTGGGCTCGCTCATCGCCCCTTGCTAGTCGCGCGCGGGCGAAGGGGCGCGCCGGGCGCGTCCTGAGCGCGGTTCCGCCGTTGGTAGCGTTCCCGCTCATGCCGAGCGACAAGCGCCAACGCCAGAAGGAGCGGGAGCGGGCTGCCCGCGAGGCCCAGGCCGCCGCCGAGCACCGGGCCAAGCAGCGCCGCACGTGGATCCAGCTGGGCGGCCTGGTCGTGCTCATCGTCGTGCTCGCCGCTCTCTACAGCATCTTCGCCGGCGGCGACGACGACGACGGGGACGGGGCGGACACCGCGACCGACACCTCCGCCGAGACCTCCGACGAGGACGCCGCCACCGACCCCGATGCCGAGCCGCTCCCCTGCCCGCCTGCCGAGGGCGTCGACGAGCCGGTCCTCGACTTCCCCGCGCCCCCGCCCGACTGCCTCGAGGAGGGCGCGAGCTACGAGGCGGTCTTCGACACCACCGCCGGGGAGATCCGGGTGGCGCTCGACGTCGAGGAGACGCCGAACACGGCGAACAACTTCGCCTACCTCGCCCGCTACGGCTACTACGACGGCACCGACCTGTTCCGCTCGAACACGGGGATCGAGATCCTCCAGGGCGGGTCGCCGCACACGAACAGCAGCTCCGACCCGGGCCCGGGCTACAACCTCGAGGACGAGGGCGACTTCAGGGTCGACGAGGTCACCGGCGAGCTGTCGGGGCCGTACACCTACGAGCCCGGCCAGCTGGTGATGGCCCGCACGCCGCTCCCCGACGGCGCCGGCGCCCAGTTCTTCTTCACCACCGGACCCGCCGCCTCGCAGCTCGACGGGACGGGCACCTACGTGGTGTTCGGGAACGTCACCGAGGGGATGGACGTCCTCGAGGCGATCATGGCGACCCACGAGGACGGCGACCAGCCGGGCGAGGGCGCGCCGAACCCGGTGCCCGTCGTCAACTCGGTCCAGATCGTCCAGACCTGACCGCGCGCAGGCGCCTCAGAGGTGCTCGGCGACGGCGTCGGCGATCGCCCGAGCCGTGCGGTCGACCTCGTCGACCCACGTCGCCGCCGCACCATCCGACGCGGTGTCGGACACGACCTTGACGATCCGGCACGGGACGCCGGCCGCCTCGCAGGCCCGCGCCACGGCGTAGCCCTCCATGTCGACCAGGTGCGCCCGTGCGGCGAGCGCGTCGCGCAGGGCGCCGTCGGCCACGAACGCATCGCCGGTCGCGAGGGTGACGTCGATGTCGGGGTCGAGCACGACCTCGCCGCTCAGATCCTCGCCGATGAGCCGACCGAGGAAGGCGTGGTCCACGTCGTGCTCGATCACCCGGCCGATGACGTGTGTGCCGGTCATGTGGTCGCGGAGCGCGCCGGCGGTCCCGACGTTGAGGACGAGCGACGGCCGGCGCGCCGCGATCGCCGCCGTGACGGCGACGGCCGCGGACACCTTGCCGATGCCCGTGAGCACGACGTCGTGCGCGTCGAGGTGGCGGGCCTCCTGGCGGACGGCGACGACGACGAGCGGCCGGCCCATCAGTCGTAGGTGAGGAGGCTGACGAGGTCCACGTCGCCGAGCTTGGCGGCGCCGCCGAGGAACCCGAGCTCGATGATGACGCCGAGGCCGACCACGTCGCCGCCGACCGCCTGCACGAGGCGGATCGCGGCGCTCGCCGTGCCGCCGGTGGCGAGCACGTCGTCGACGACGAGCACCTTCTCCCCCGGTGTGACGGCGTCGACGTGGATCTCGAGCTCGTCGGTCCCGTACTCGAGGTCGTAAGCCTCCGACTCGGTCCCCCACGGGAGCTTGCCGGGCTTGCGGGCGGGGACGAAGCCGGCGTCGAGCCGGTACGCGACCGGCGCGGCGACGACGAAGCCACGGGCTTCGATGCCGACGACCTTCGTGATGCCCCGGCCGATGAAGTGGCCGGCCAGGCGGTCGATCGTGGCCGCCAGGGCCGCGGGGTCGGCGAGCAGCGGCGTGATGTCCTTGAACGTGACGCCGGGCTGGGGCCAGTCGGCGACGTCGCGGATGTAGGACCCGAGGTCGAGGTCGTCGGCCATGGCGCCCCTGTCTACTCGCCGCCCGAGAAGCGGACGGCCTGGCCGCCGGCGTCGACCCGGCGGACCGTCGGGGCGTCCGTGTCGAGGCCCTCGACGAGGACCGGACCGGTCACCGTGCCGGTCTGCCAGTCCTGGGCCCAGACGAGCGCCGCGGAGCCGTCCTCGCTGAGGTCGACGAAGGTCTGCCACCCGATCTCCTCGGGGAGCGGGACCTCCGCCACCACCTCGTCGGCCAGGTCGTGGACGGTGAGGACCGGACGGGACGGACTCCCGCTGCCGGTCCACTCCGTGAAGTGCACGTACGCCCAGCCGTCCGTCGAGCCGTCGAGACCCCCGAGCCATCCCGCAGCCACCCAGTCCTCTGCATCGAGGCCGGGCCGGATCTGGCACTGCATGTGGCACGTGCTGAACAACGTCCGTCCCTCCGGGAGGTGCGCCACGCCGTCGAGTCCCGAGTCGTAGCCGCCGGACTGCCCGATGGTGTGCAGGGCGCCGGTCTCGAGGCCGATCGCCACGAGCACCTGCGGTTCCGTCTCGTCCGGATCAAGGCTCATGGTGTCTCCAGTGGTGATCCACGCCTCCCCACCGGCGACCGACCAGAGCTCTGGGTGCTCCTCCGGGCCGACGAGCCCGCGCGGCGTCGCGCCGTCCGCCAGGTGCCAGATCGCCTCGTCGTCGGAAGCCTCCTGGAAGACGACGCCGCCGGTGCCGTCGTCGAACGCCCGCTCGACCGGTCCGTCCCAGACCCGACGCCACTCGCCGGCCACGATGCGGTCGATGCCCGCGTCGCCGAACACCAGGAGGTCGCGGCCGATCGACTCGGGGGTGACGGTCTCCAGGTCGTCCAGGTGGACAGGGACAGCGACCTCCGGATCGGCGGGTTCCGGCGGGGCCTCCTCTGCGGCGAGCGGCAGCGACGTCCACGCCCGGACCTCCCACAGCTGCGCGGCCCCGGACCACACGAGCTCACGGTCGCCCGAGTCGAGGTCGACGAGGTACACGCCCGGCTCATCGGACGACGCGTCGCACGCCGCGGCGTTGAGGTGCACGATCGCCCGCCCGTCCGCCGCCACGCCGATCGGCGCCGAGGACGGGTTCGCCGCCGGGTTCGGCCCGAGCAGGGGGGCCACTTCCCCGTCGCGCACGACCATGGCATCGGCGATGAAGCAGCTCTCCTGCTCCGCCCTCACGAGGAGCTGGTTCCCCACGATCCATGCTGCGGTGGCGCGCCGCGGCTGGCCGTCGGTCCCGACAGGCAGGGAGATCGCCATCCCGGCGCCGCCCTCCATCAGGGTGATCGTCGTGGCCCCGTCGGACTCGCAGACGACGGCGTCCGTGCCGTCGACGCGGGCCGCGACCCAGCAGCCCGGCATGTACGTCGTCAGCGATCCCGACGCGCTGTCGTAGATGCCCTGGCCGGGGACGGTGACCACCCGGTGGTCCGAGGACAGCCGCCACTCGTCGGCGTCGTACCAGGCGTCCGTCGCGCCGCCGACGGCGCGGAGGCCACGCTCGGGGTCGACGCCGACCTGGACCCCGTCCCACAACGGCGCACCTCCGTCCGGGCGGACCTCGGTGACGAGCCCCGATGCCGGGTCGAGCCACACGAGCGCGCCGTCGGCCGCCCGCAGGGGGACGACGTTGGTGACCGTCGAGGTGAGACCGTCGCTGCGATCGGTGGTCGCCAGCTCGTAGCCGTCGACGCGGCGGAGCAGCTCGCCGTCGAGGCCGCGCAGCTCGACGGCCCCCTCGACCTGGACGGCGATGCCCTCGGCGGCGAGGGGACCGATCGCCCCGAGGTCGTCGTCGTCCGGTGGGTCGGTCACCTCGGGCTGTTCGATGACCTCGACCCGTGTGGGCTCGTCCCCGCCCGGCAACGTGGCCGCGGCGATGCCGGCCACGACCAGCAGGACAGCCGCGCCCATCACACCGTGGCGGGTGCGGCGGCGACGCCGGATCCCGGCCCGGATCGCGCCCATGTCGGGGCCGGGGGACGCCGGCGCGCCGGTCGAGCGCAGGAGCCGGCGGATCTCGGTCGGGTCGTCCTCAGCAGCCATCGGTCACCTCCTCGGCGATGTCGTCGTCCCGCAGGCGGTCCTGCAACGCGGCGAGGGCGCGGTGGGCCTGCATGCGGACCGCACCCGCGCTGATGCCGAGCACCGCGCCCGCCTGCTCGGCGGACAGATCGAGCACGTAGCGGAGGAGGACGACGCGGCGCTGCCGCTCGGGCAGCGCCCGCAGCGCTCCGCGCACCGCCACGGCGTCGCCGGCATCCGGATCACGGTGCTCGGTCGGCAGAGGTCGGGCTCGCATCCGTTCGACGGCACGCCGCTCGGCACCACGGCGCCGGAACGACGAGGCCGCCATGTTGGCGCCGACCCGGAACGCCCAGCCGACCGGCGAGTCGAGCTGGCGCACCTTCGTCCAGCGGTCGCCGGCGCGGATCAGCGCCTCCTGGGCCAGCTCCTCGGCGAGGAACCGGTCGCCGCAGTGGTGGGCGAGCGCCGCGACGAGGCCCGGATGCGCGTCACGGCAGAAGCGCTCGAAGTCGTCCTCCCCGTATGCCGCCCGCGCTTCCACCACGACCAGTACACGCACGAGCGCTCCGTCGCGTCACGGATCCCCAGTTCCGGCTCGCGGGGGCGATGTCGCCAACCCGCTGGCGCGATCGCCCCCGCGACGGCCGCGCGGGGGCGATGTCGCCAACCCGCTGGCGCGATCGCCCCCGCGACCGGGGGGGCGAGGCGGGTCAGACGCGCAGGGGCGGGAGGGCGGAGAGGTCGGCGCCCGAGCCGTTGCGGAAGACGTGGACGCTGCCCGCGCCCTCGGCCGACCACGAGCCGTTGGGCCGGTGGATCAGCGCGGTGCGCTCCTCGATGCCGGCGACGACGAGGCCCGGCGCGGCCAGCCCGACCGTGCGGTGCACCTTGTCGTGGGACCACTGGTCGTAGCGGGGGATCATCGTGAAGCCCGACAGCAGGCCGACCCCGACCGTGAACGCCCCACCCCGCGTGTCGACCATGTGGTCGAACAGCACCGCGCCGCCCGCGGCGGCCCCGGCCAGCACGGCACCGCCCTTCCACGCCTCGATCATGGCGTCGCACAGCGGCGAGTCCTTCAGCACCGAGCGCAGGTGCATCGGCGATCCGCCGGCCGGCCCTCCGGCCAGGTAGACGAACCGGGCCTCGCGCACCGCCCGGACGTTCTCCTCGTCCAGCGCGTCGGAGCGCACCAGGACCCGGGGCACCACCACCGACGCGCCGAGCGAGTCGAACCACGCCCGCGCGTGGTCGGCCACGGCGTCGGCACCCTCGTAGGCGGCAGCCGTGGTCAGCACGACCACCGAGTCGGCGCCCGACTCCGCGAGGAGCGCAGCGTCGAAGCTGCACCCGTCGGTCCACTCGTCGCCGCCGACCAGGCAGAGCGGCCCGGCGCTCATCGCGCCACCCCCTCGAACGGGACGGGCCGGCGCCGGCGGGCGCGAGCCACGACCCACGGTCGGAGCACGGGGGACGAGACGGGCATCGGGAACCTCTCCAGGTCGGTGACGACGAGACCGCGGGCGCGCAGGTCGGCGGGGACGTCCCGGTCGATCCACCAGCCGGTCCGCTCGTGGGCGACGGTAGCGGCCCGGCGCTGCGCCATCGCCGTGGCGCCGACGCCGAGCGACGGTTCGACGACCGTCAGCCAGCCGTCCTCTGCGAGCAGGGCGACCAGGCGGTCGATCTCGGCCGCCGGGTCGTCGACCGAGGCCAGCCGGGCGATCGAGACGACGTGGTCGTAGGCGCCGTCGTCAGCGCCCCCGTCGGCACCCGCGACCACGAGGACCGCACCGTCCAACGTCCCGCGGAAGATGCGCCCACGCAGCGAGAGCTGCTCGTCGATGGGGCCGGTCGCCCATGGATCGATGACGCCGCGCGCCGCGGCCGGGAGGGACACCACGACGGCCACGCTAAACGCTCGGCAGGGCCGCCTTTGGCCCCGTACCCGGGCGCGTCTGTAGCCTCGGCGCCCTATGGGGAACCTCACCGTTGGCATCGTCGGATCAGGGATCATGGGCTCGGGCATCGCCGAGGTGGCCGCCAAGGCGGGCCACACGGTCATCCTGCGCAGTCGCAAGCAGGAGTCGGCCGACGCCATGGTCGCCGGCCTGGAGAAGTCGCTGAACCGCCAGGTCGAGAAGGGCCGGCTCGAGGAGAGCGCCCGTGACGAGGCGCTCGCCCGGGTCAGCGCCGTCGCCGATCTGTCGGCCCTCGCCGACTGCGACCTCGTCATCGAGTCGATCGTCGAGGACCTCGACACGAAGGTCGCCCTCTTCAAGGAGCTCGACGGCATCGTCAAGGCCGACGGCATCCTCGCCACCAACACCTCGACGTTGCCCGTCGTCGAGATGGCGGTCGCCACGAACCGACCCGACAAGGTCGTGGGCATCCACTTCTTCAACCCGGCGCCGATGATGGCCCTCGTCGAGGTCATCGCCCCGCTCACCGCGTCGGACGCCACCGTCGACGCCGCGCTCGAGTTCGCCTCCGGCTGCGGCAAGTCGCCGGTGAAGGTCGGCGACCGGGCCGGCTTCATCGTGAACGCCCTGCTGTTCCCGTACCTGAACAACGCCATCCGGATGCTCGAGTCCGGCACCGCCAGCCGCGACGACATCGACACCGCGATGAAGGGCGGAGCGAACTTCCCGATGGGGCCGTTCGCCCTCCTCGACCTCGTCGGCCTCGACACGTCGCTGTCGATCCTCGATGCCCTCTACGAGGAGTTCAAGGACGCCAACTACGCCGCCCAGCCGCTGCTGCGCCGCATGGTCGCCGCGGGCAAGCTCGGCCGGAAGTCCGGCGCCGGCTTCTACGACTACTGATCCCGTCACGCCCGGGGGCGGGCCGATGAGCGCCACATGAGGCCCGTCGAGCCGCCCCCGAGCGTGTGGGAGCTCCCCTCGGCGCACGACGCCGACGACGAGGGCCTCGTCGCCATCGGCGCCGACCTGGAGCCCGGCACCCTGCTCGCCGCCTACCGCGGCGGCATGTTCCCGATGCCGGTCGGACGGTCGGGCCCGCTCGGCTGGTGGTCGCCCGACCCGCGTGGGGTGCTCGCCCTCGACGGGCTGCAGGTGAGCCGCTCGTTGCGGCGCTCGTGCCGGGAGTACGAGATCCGGGTGGACACGGCGTTCGCCGACGTCATCGCGGCGTGCGCCGATCCCCGGCGGCCCGGCGGCTGGATCACCCCGGGGTTCGAGGCGGCCTACGGCGAGCTGCACGCCCTCGGGTGGGCCCACTCGGTCGAGGCGTGGACCCACGACGGCGAGCTGGCCGGTGGCCTCTACGGCGTGGCGGTCGGCGGCCTCTTCGCCGGCGAGTCGATGTTCCACCGCCGACGTGACGCGTCGAAGGTCGCGCTCGTCGGCCTGGTCGAGCGCCTGCGCGCCGACGGCGACCCCCGTCGGGTGCTCGACGTGCAGTGGCCGACGGACCACCTCGCCACGCTCGGGGTGATCGGCGTGGCCCGGGAGGAGTACCTGCGACGGCTGGCCGCCGCGCTGGAGGCGCCGGATCCCGACTGCTGGGTGTGACACGGACCTCGCCGGGGACGGAGAATGGCGGGATGACCGAGGGACCGCAGGAGAGCCACCAGCTGGAGCGGCGTGAGCCCGATCGCCCGTGGATGATGCGCACCTACTCGGGGCACTCCACGGCGCGGGCCTCGAACGAGCTGTACCGGACCAACCTGGCCAAGGGCCAGACCGGCCTGTCGATCGCCTTCGACCTGCCGACCCAGACCGGCTACGACCCCGACGCTCCCGAGGCCAAGGGCGAGGTCGGCAAGGTCGGCGTCCCGGTCGCCCACCTCGGGCACATGGAGCAGCTCCTCGACGGCATCCCCGTCGGCGAGATGAACACGTCGATGACGATCAACGCCACCGCGGCGTGGCTGCTCGGCCTCTACGTGGCGAACGCCGAGCGCCAGGGCGTCGAGTCCCAGGCGCTGCGGGGCACGACGCAGAACGACATCGTCAAGGAGTACCTGAGCCGCGGGACGTACATCTACCCGCCGCTCCCCTCCAAGCGCCTCATCGTCGACATGGTGGCGTTCTGCTCGGAGTGGATCCCGAAGTGGAACCCGATGAACGTGTGCAGCTACCACCTGCAGGAGGCCGGGGCGACGCCGGTCCAGGAGATCGCGTACTCGCTGGCCACCGCGATCGACGTGCTCGACGCGGTGAAGGCGTCCGGCCAGGTCCCCGAGGACCGCTTCCCCGCGGTCGTCGCCTCGATCTCGTTCTTCGTGAACGCCGGCATCCGCTTCGTCGAGGAGACCTGCAAGATGCGGGGCTTCACGCAGATGTGGGACCGCCTCACCCTCGAGCGCTACGGCGTCACCGACCCGAAGGCCCGCCGCTTCCGCTACGGCGTGCAGGTGAACAGCCTCGGGCTCACCGAGGCGCAGCCCGAGAACAACGTGCAGCGCATCGTGCTCGAGGCCCTCGGCGTCACCCTGTCGAAGAACGCCCGGGCCCGGTCGCTCCAGCTGCCGGCGTGGAACGAGGCCCTCGGCCTCCCCCGCCCGTGGGACCAGCAGTGGTCGCTGCGCATCCAGCAGGTCCTCGCCTACGAGACCGACCTGCTCGAGTACGAGGACATCTTCGACGGCTCCCACGTCATCGAGGGCCGCACCAACGAGCTGATCGAGGCCGCGCAGGCCGAGCTCGACGAGGTGCTCGAGATGGGCGGCGCGTTCGAGGCGATCGAGGAGCTGAAGGGCCGGCTCGTCGGGTCCCACGCCGAGCGCGTCCGCCGCATCGAGAACGGCGAGCTACCGATCGTCGGCGTCAACCGCTTCGTCGAGACGGCCGACTCCCCCCTCGGCGGCGAGGAGTCGATCATGCGGGTCGACCCCGGCGTGCAGCAGGAGATGATCACCGACGTCGCCGAGTGGCGCTCGAACCGTGACAACGACGCGGTGAAGCGGTCGCTCGACGAGCTGCGCCGCGCCGCCGAGTCCGGCGACAACGTCATGCCGGCGACGATCGACCTGGCCCACGCGGGCGGCACCACCGGCGAGTGGGCCAACGCCCTGCGCGAGGTCTTCGGCGAGTACCGGGCGCCCACGGGTGTGGCCGCCGCGGCAGGGAGGGGTGGCATGAGCGACGGTCTGCGAGCGGTGGCCGACCGGGTGCGCACGATGGCCGGCGGCCCGCCCCGGTTCCTGGTCGCCAAGCCCGGCCTCGACGGGCACTCGAACGGCGCCGAGCAGATCGCCGTCGCGGCCCGTGACGCGGGCATGGAGGTCATCTACCAGGGCATCCGCCTGACCCCGGAGCAGATCGCTGCTGTCGCCCGCGACGAGGACGTCGACGTCATCGGCCTGTCGATCCTGTCGGGCAGCCACCTCGAGCTGATCCCCCGGGTCGTCGAGCTGGTGCGGGGCGAGGGCGTCGAGGCGCCGATCGTGGTCGGCGGCATCATCCCCGAGGAGGACCGTCCCGTCCTCGAGGCCGCCGGGTGCGCCGCGGTCTACACGCCGAAGGACTTCGAGCTCGGCCGGATCATGGCCGAGATCGTCGACCTGGTGGCCGCCCGCCGCAGCTGATCGCCTCGGGCGCGGAACTGCGCGCCCGAGGGCTTCACTCCGGCCTCGGCCCGCCGATGGATCGGGAGTGACTGATCGACGCTTCCTCCTCGCCGTGGGTGGTGCCCTCGTCGGCGCCATCGGTGGCGCCGCGGCAGCCGTGAACGGCGCGCCGATCGCCGGTCTGGCCGCCGCCATCGGGGCGGTCGTCGCCGGCGCCGGCGTGCTCCTCAGCCCCGCCGACCCTCGCGATCTGCCCGGGCCGACGGCCGCGTCCACCGCTGTCGACGGCGACACTGCCGACGCCCCGACCGCATCGACGGAGACCCACCACGCGCCGGCGACCTCCGCCGCCCCCGTCGAAGCCGTGCAGAACGCTGCCGTCCCCGCGATGTTCGGCCCGCCACCCGCCGCCCCGACGCCCGACGCCGCGACTCCGCCGCCCACGCCCGGTGAGCCCACCGGCCAGCCGCCGCTCCTCATCGACCCGACCACCGGTCTGTTCTCCGAGGACTACTTCAACATCGCCATCGAGGCCCGCCTGGCTGCGGCGCGGCGGCACCTACGCCCGGTGGGCGTCGTGCTGATCGACGTGGTCGAGGGGCTGCGCGTCGACCGGGTGCGCCCGGCCGACCCCCAGCGTGTGGCCGACGCCGTGCGCGCCACCTTGCGGGAGGCTGACACCGCCTGTCGCCGCCCGGACGGCAAGTTCGCGCTCCTGCTGGAGGACACCCCCGAGAACGGGGCGATCTGGACGGTCGAGCGCATCCGCCGCCGGCTCGTCGACTCCGACGCATCGCTGACCGTGTGGGCGGGCATCGCCTGCTACCCGGCGCACGCGTTCGACAAGGAGTCGATCCTGCGGTCGGCCGACCAGGCGCTCGACGCCGCCCGCGAGTGGCGCCAGGACCGCATCGAGGTCGCCGCCGGCGACTGACTCTCCGATCTCGGCTCGCGGGTCGACCCTCGGGTCCGATGCGCGTGCCAGAGCACGCGGATCGGACCCAACCCCGAGAGCGCGAGCGGTGTGTCCCCATCGTGGAGCGGACGACCGGGACGGTGCAGGCTGGGGTGGTGCACCCCGGCGCGGCGGACGGCCTCGACTTCGACGACTGCTTCCGTCACCACTACGCCCGGCTGGTCCGCTCCCTCGGGGCCGGTGCCGACGGGGCGGAGGAGGCGGTGCAGGAGGCGTTCGTCGAAGCCCACCTGCGGTGGCGAACGGTGTCCCGGCTCGACGATCCGGTCGGCTGGGTGCGACGGGTGGCGATCCGGCGCATCCTCAACCAGAACCGCAGCCTCCTGCGGCGCACCCGCGCTGTCGGGCGACTGGCCGATGGCGCCCGCAGAGCGGAGGGCCCGCCGTCCCTGCCCGACGACGGTCTCGCCGCGGCGATCCGGCGGTTGCCGGTCCGCCAGCGGATCGCGCTCGTCCTCCACCACCTCGACGGGCTCCCCGTCCGTGAGGTGGCCGACGCCATGGGTGTCGCCGAGGGGACGGTGAAGTCCCAGCTCCACGATGCGCGGGCGAACCTCCGGACGATGCTCGAGGTGGACGATGACTGACCCGCACCTCACCGACGCCCTCCGCTCGATGCAGCCCGACGTCGAGGCGAGCGACACGGAGGAGGCCCTGCGCCGTGTCGCCGCCGAGGCCCGCCGGCGCCGCCGGCGAGGGCGAGCGCTCACCGTCGCCGCGGCCGCCGCGGCGGTGGTCGTCCTCGCCGCCGGCGTCGCGGCGCTCGACCTGCGTGACGACGGGGAGCGCCGGGTGGTCACCGAGGCACCCACGTCGACGACGGCGCCGAGCACGACGACGCCCTCCACGTCGACGACGAGCACCACGACGAGCACGACCACGACCGTTCCCGCGGATCCCGAGCTGGCGACGTTCTCGGACCTCGCCGGTGGGGTGACCGGGCTGGAGCTGTACTCGTGGATGCCGGTCGATCCCTGGTGGGAGGGCCTCTGGCGAGCGGACCCCGACCTGGCGGACGACGTGGCCGCGATCGTTGCGGCAGGTGGGGACGCCCGCCTCCCCGACGCCTTCGACCTCGTCAGCATGCGGTTCGAGCTCCCCGACGGACGGATCGTCGTGGCGCGGGTCGACCTGGAGTCGGGATGGGTCGGTCCGTTCATCGACGGGGAAGCGGGTCTCCTCGTCGTGGGAGCGCAGCTTCCGGACGAGCTCACCCGCCGACTCCGGACCGGCTTCGATGACGCGGTCGGCCGCCCGTGGGAGCCGGTCGACCTCGACCACCCGAACTCGCTGGTGGGCCGGGCGATCGATCGGATGGACCTGCCCATCGCCGACCTGGAGCGGATCCCGTCGGCGACGAGCGAGGCGCTCGACGCGGACCGTGTCGACGGCTACCCGAGGTGGTTCGTCGAGATCCTCGACGGAGGTGACGGACCGGTGCTGGAGTTGAGGGAACGGGGGGTGGGTGACGACTCCTCACGGGGAACCGACTACCGCCTCCGCCTGGTCCAGACGCCGACCGGTTGGGATGTCGGCGGCGCGGAGTCACGCGTGCTCTGCCTTCGCTCGACGCCGGGACCACCGCCGAACCACGGCTGCCTCTGACATCGGCCGGACAGGTCTGTTGCGAGTTTCGGGCGGTAGGCGCCCGAAAGTCGCGAATGTCCTGCGGCCCGCCTAGCCCTCGACGCGGATGGCGGAGATGCGGGCCATCTCGTCGTCGGACAGCTCGACGTCGAACACGTCGACGTTCTGCTGCCGGTGCTCCGGGTTGCCCGACCGTGGGATCGGCGACACCTTGTCCTGCTGCAGCAGCCAGCGCAGCGCGATCTGCTGGGGCGTCTTGCCGTGCGCGTCGGCGATCTCCGCCAGCACCGGCGACGACAGCCCGTCGCCCCGCAGCGGCGAGTACGCGGTGATCATCACGTCGCGCTCCGCGGCGATGCCGAGCAACGTGTTCTGCGTCCGCCCCGGCTGGTACGGGACCTGGTCGGCGAGGATCGGCGCCATCTCCATCGCCTCGAGCAGCAGTGGGCCCCGGAAGTTGCTCACCCCCAGGTGGCGCACCTTGCCCGCGTCCTTCGCCGCCACCATCGCCTCGAGCGTCTCGCCGAGCGGCACCTCGTCGGTCGGCCAGTGGATCAGCAGCAGGTCGACGTACTCGGTGCCGAGCCGCCGCAGGCTGTCGTCGACCGCCGGTCCGACCTTGTCGCCGGCCAGGCTCTCGCCGACGATCTTGGTGGTGAGGAAGACCTCCTCGCGGGGGACGCCGCTCTGCGCGATGCCCTCCCCGACCTCCCGCTCGTTGCGGTACGCCTGCGCGGTGTCGATCTGGCGGTAGCCGATCTCGAGCGCGTGGCGGGTGCCCTCCCGGGCCTCGTCGCCGGACAGCTGCCACGTGCCGAACCCGAGCGCCGGGACCTGCTCGCCTTGGACCTCGATGTGCTCCATCTCCGGACCCTACCGACGGATCGATGACCACGAATCGTGCATCTGGCGGGCCTCGCCTGGTAGGAGTGGCCCGTGAGCTGCAAGACGTGCGAGATGGTCGCCCGCCGTGACGCCGGCGACGCGCCGCCGTGGGACAACATCCTCCGCACCCCCGAGTGGGACGTCGTGCACGCCTACGACACCTCGCACGAGGGTTGGCTGGTCGTCGTCCTCCGCCGCCACGTGACCTCGCTGTCGGAGATGACCGACCACGAAGCGGCCGAGCTCGGCCGCCTGACGAGGGACGTCTCCGCCGCGCTCGAACGCGTGCTCGGCGTGCCGCGCACCTACATCGTGCAGTTCGCCGAGCACCCGCTGCACCCGCACGTCCACGTGCACCTGATCGCCCGTCCCGAGGACCTCGCGAAGGAGCTGCGCGGCCCGGGCATCTTCACGCGGCTCGGGGTCATCAAGTCCTCACGGGTGCCGGTCGAGCGGATGAACGAGATCGCGCTCGCCGTGCGCGCGCAGCTCACGGAGCCGAGCGCCTAGGACCCCTCGTCGTCGAGCTCGGCGAGGACCTCGTCGGTGTCCGCCCCGAGCCCCGGCGCCGGTCGGGCGACTCGTCCCGGCGTGGCGGACAGGCGCGCCACAAGGCCCTGCATCGACACGCCGTCGAGCTCGACCACCGAGCCGCGCGCCCGGTAGTGCGGATCGTCGGCGATGTCGGCCATGTCGTAGACCGGCGCCGCTGCGGCCTCCGCCTCCTCGAACGCTGCGAGCACCTGGGCGAGCGACCGCTCCCCGATCCAGCGACCGACCAGGTCGTCGACCTCGTCGCGGTGGGCGACCCGTCCGGCGAACGAGGCGAACCGCGGGTCCCCGGCTGCGCCGACCAGGTTCATCACCCGCTGGGCGACGGACTCCGCGGACGTGGAGATCGCCACCCACTTGTCGTCGGCCGTGCGGTAGGTGTTGCGCGGCACGGTGTAGGGGATGCCGGCGCCGAGCCGCGGCGGCAGCTCGCCGGTGGCAGCGTAGACCGAGAACAGCGGCCCCATCAGCTGGAACATGCTCTCGAGCAGGTTCACGTCGACCACCTGCCCGACCCCGGAGTGCAGCGCGACCATCGTGGAGAAGGCCCCGACCAGCGCGGCGACCTCGTCGGTGAGGGCGATCGGCGGGAGCAGCGGCGCGCCGTCGGGTTCGCCGTTGATCGACGCGAAGCCCGACATGGCCTCGGCCAACGTGGCGAAGCCCGGGCGGGACGCGTAGGGCCCGTCCTGGCCGAAGCCGGACACGCGCGTGATGACGAGCGTCGGGTTGCGGGCGATCAGCTCGTCGGGCACGAACCCGAGCGCCTCGAGCTTGCCGGGCCGGAAGTTCTCGATGAGGACGTCGGCGCTGTCGATGAGCCGGTGCAGCGCGTCGCGACCCTCGTCGGACTTCAGGTCGAGGACGACCGATCGCTTGCCGCGTCCGCACAGCTTCCACCAGAAGGTGACGTCGTCGGACGGGTCGCGCCAGCCCATCGCCCGCGTGGTGTCGCCGCCGTCGGGCCGCTCGACCTTGATGACGTCGGCCCCGAAGTCGGCGAGGTAGCGGGCGCAGCCGGGTCCGGCGACGACGGTGGCGAGGTCGATGACGCGCAGATCGGCCAGAGGACCGGGCGACGACGTCATCGCCGGCTCCAGATGGGGAAGCAGCGGTCCGACAACGCCCCGAACGCGTAGGCGACGTAGTCCATGAGGTCGCCGTAGAGGCCCCGGCACGTCTCTGACCACTCGAGCGCGTCGGGCGTCGAGATGCGCCGGTGGATCTGGAGGATGCCGCCGTCGAAGATCCGGTACTCGGCCCAGGAACCGGGGAAGTCCTTCACCGACGCCACCTCCACCCACGGAAGCTCTCCGGTGGCGGCGAAGTGCCGCACCCGGTTGCGGTGCGTGTGCCCTGCGAAGTAGCCGACGACCTCCGGCCGACGGGCGACCACCTCGACGAGCCGCTCGGACGAGTCCGGGTCGATGCCGAAGTAGTTCTCCGACCGGGTGGCCGAGGACGGGTCCCAGGGGTGGTGGTGCCCGAAGACGAGCACCGGGACCTCGCTGCCGGCCGCGTTGTCGTCGAGCCACTCGAGCTGTTCGGCGTCGAGGCCGCCGCCCGCACGTCGGGGCACGGTCGTGTCGATCATCAGCAGCCGGGCGCCGGGCACGTCGACCCGCACCGGGTCGCTCGGCATCGTCGTCTGGCCCTCGTAGGCGTCGTGGTTGCCGCGGATGTGGTGCATGCGCTCGCCGAGCGCGCCGCCGTACACCTCGAGGAAGCGCTGGTACTCCTCATCGGTTCCGTTGGACGTCAGGTCGCCCTTGACGAGCACGGCGACCGGGTCGATGGCTGCGATCTCGTCGACGGCACCGCGGTTCATGCGCTCGGGGTACGGCTCGGTGCCCTCGGGGACGCGGAACACCGGCGTCTCGACGCCTTCGATGACGCCGCACTCCGTCTCGCCGAAGTGGACGTCGTTCACCGTGGCGACACGGCAGAGGAGCTCGCCCGGCGCGGGCAGCGTGCGCACGGCGATGCCCTCGAGGACGTGCTCGGTGTCCGGCGCCAGACCCGTGTGGCGGCGGACGTCGGCCCCGGCGTGGAAGACCACCTCGTCGTCGGCGACCGTGGTCAGCTCCATGCCGGACACCTCAGAAGAGGGCAGGCCGGTCGCGGCGTTGGGGCACCGGCTTCGACCACCAGCGTCCGGAGAACCGCCAGCGCGGCGGCGGCTCCTCCGTGCCGCTGTCGACGGCGACGCCCGACGCCAGCACGGTCTGCACCGCGGCCATGATCGCCGCCATCTCCTCGTCGGTGGGATCCGGGCCCCGCGTGACCTGCACCTGCGCGTCGGCATCCATCGCCGCGCCGTCGCTGCTCGCTCCGCTCACAGTGGCACGTTCCCGTGCTTGCGCTTGGGGAGCTCCTCGCGCTTCGAGCGGAGCATCTCGAGGCCGGCCACCAGCTTGATGCGGGTCTCGGCCGGGTCGATCACGTCGTCGACGTAGCCCCGCTCGGCCGCCACGTAGGGGTTGGCGTAGCGCTCGACGTACTCGTCGACGAGCTCGGTGCGGCGGGCGACCGGGTCGGCGGCGGTCTGCAGCTCGCGCCGGTAGACGATCTCGACCGCGCCCTGCGGGCCCATCACGGCCAGCTCGGCCGACGGCCAGGCGAAGGCCAGGTCGGCGCCGATCGACTTGGAGTTCATCACCACGTAGGCGCCGCCATAGGCCTTGCGGGTGATGACCTGGATGCGGGGCACGGTGGCCTCGCAGAAGGCGTAGAGCAGCTTGGCGCCGTGGCGGATGATGCCGTTGTACTCCTGGTCGACGCCGGGCAGGAACCCGGGCACGTCGACGAAGGTGACGAGCGGGATGTTGAAGGCGTCGCACGTGCGGACGAAGCGGGCCGCCTTCTCCGACGACTCGATGTCGAGCACCCCGGCGAACATCGTCGGCTGGTTGCCGACCACGCCGACCGGCTTGCCGTCGATGCGGATGAAGCCGCACACGATGCTCTTCGCCCAGTGCGGGAAGTACTCGAAGAACTCGCCGTCGTCGGCGACGGCCTCGATGACCTTGCCCATGTCGTAGGGCACGTTCGGGCTGGCCGGCATGAGGTCGACGAGCTCGGGGCACAGGCGGTGCGGGTCGTCGGTGGGCTCGAAGGCCGGGGGCTCCTCGAGGTTGTTCGACGGCAGGTAGCTCATGAGGAAACGCACGTCGTCGAGGCACGCCTGCTCGTCGTCGGAGACGAACGTGGCGACACCGGACTTCGAGGCGTGGCTCTGGGCGCCGCCGAGCTCCTCGAGGGTGACCTCCTCGCCGGTCACGGTCTTCACGACGTCGGGACCGGTGATGAACATGTGCGAGGACTCCCGCACCATGAAGATGAAGTCGGTCATGGCCGGGCTGTAGACCGCGCCGCCGGCGCACGGGCCGAGGATCACCGAGATCTGCGGCACCACGCCCGAGGCCTGGACGTTGCGGTAGAAGATGCCGCCGTAGGAGTCGAGGGAGACGACGCCCTCCTGGATGCGGGCGCCGGCGCCGTCGTTGAGGCCGATGACGGGGGCGCCGACGGAGAGCGCGAGGTCCATCATCTTGTGGATCTTCTCGGCGAACACCTCGCCGAGGGCGCCGCCGAACACCGTGAAGTCCTGGGAGAAGACGAAGACCTTGCGTCCGTCGATCGTGCCCCAGCCGGTGATGACGCCGTCGGTGTAGGGCCGCTCCTCGATGCCCGAGGTGTGGGCGCGGTGACGGGCGAGCATGTCGAGCTCGTGGAACGAGCCGTCGTCGAGCAGGTACTCGATGCGCTCGCGGGCGAGCATCTTGCCCTTGGCCTTCTGGCGTTCGACCGAACGCTCGGACCCTGCGTGGAGCGCTTCTTCCTTGCGCTTACGGAGCTCTTCGATGCGCTCGGCGAGGCTGATCTCGGACATGGGCGCAGGCTACTCGCCGCCCGAGAACGGCCCCAAAGAGGCGCAGGAACCCGCTCAGGCGGCCCGCGCGAGCGGCGCGGACCCCGTGGTCGACGGTGCGGCAGCGGCCGCCCCCGCCGGGGCGCCCGCCACGCCGGGCTCGACGACGCGAGCCAGGCGGACGAGTGCCCGGGCGAGGTGACGCCGGACCGGGTGGTCGGCCCGGAGCCGGTGGAGGTGGTGCTGGTGGTGGTGGTCGGGTCGGTGGCGCTGCAGCTGGCGCTCGCGCAGGGCGGCGTCGGCCAGCAGCTGGAGGTGCTGGTGCATGGTGCTCTCCGGTGGGTGGTGCCGTCGGGGTGGACCGTTCGCGCCCGGTGGCGGTGTGCCGCGCCTGTGGAACGCCGGTCAGTGGTGAGGCGTGAGGTGGGGCCTCACGTCGTGAGGTCGAGCGAGGCTCAGCTCGCGAGGAGCGGCGGCGCGCTGCGCCGACCTCGACCCGCGGGGGTGCCGCCGCCGATCGTGCGGTTGGCGTCGATCATGTGGGCACCTCCTTCGCGTGGTCGGACCCGCCGGATCGCGGGTGAGCGGAGGAGCTTCACGCGGCGAGCCGGTGCTCGCCAGCGAATTACCCGGCGTTCAGGTGCGCGGAGAGGAACGCGGTGGTGCGGGTCCAGGCCGCGGCGGCAGCGCTGGCGTCGTAGAACATCTCCGACGCGTGGTTGTCGAACGCGTGCCCGGCGTCGGGCTGGACGAGCACCTCGATGTTGCTCTTCGGGCTGACGGCGTCCCTGATCGCCTGGAGGTCGGCCTCCGGGATGTACGGGTCGGTCGCGCCGAACTGCAGGAGGAGCGGGCAGTCGATCTGGTCGACCCTGTCGAGCGACGACGCCAACCCCGACCCGTAGTAGGAGACGACGACGTCGGGCTCGTACTCGGCGGCGACGAGGAACGCCTGCGTGCCGCCGAAGCAGAACCCGATCACGCCGACGCCGCCGATCACCTCCGGCAGCTCGCGCAGCGCCTCGAGCGCGGCGCCGAGGTCGGCGAGGCAGGCATCGCCGTCGACCTGTCCGGCGACCTTCATCGCCTGGCCGAGCGTGGTCTCGTTGAAGGTGTCGACCGCGAAGCCCGGCTGCACCCGCCAGAACACGTCGGGCACGAGCGCGACGTAGCCCGCCGCCGCCAGCCGCTCGGCCACGTCCCTCATGTACGCGTTGACGCCGCCGATCTCCTGGATGACGAGCACCCCGGGCCCGGTCCCCGTGTCGGGCACCGCCAGGTGGGCGCCCATCTCGCCGTCGTGGAGGCTGATCGTCTCGGTGCGGGTCGTCGGCATGGCACGACGCTAGCCACCTAGTCTCGGCCGGCGTGGACCTGCCGGTGATGCCCCCCGTGAAGCCCATGCTCGCCAAGGCCGTCCGCGACATGCCCGACCGCGACGACATCTGGTTCGAGCCCAAGTGGGACGGCTTCCGCTGCATCGTGTTCCGCGACGGTGACGAGATCGAGCTCGGCAGCCGCAACGAGCGACCGCTCACCCGCTACTTCCCCGAGCTGATCGAGCCGTTGCGTCGGGCGCTCCCCGATCGTTGCGTCGTCGACGGCGAGGTCGTCATCGCCGGGTCCGAGGGGCTCGACTTCGACGCCCTGCTCCAGCGCATCCACCCGGCCGAGTCACGGGTGAACATGCTCGCCGAGACGACGCCCGCGTCGTTCGTCGCGTTCGACCTGCTCGCCGTCGGCGACGAGGACCTGCGGCAGGTGCCGTTCTCCGAGCGCCGCGCCCGGCTCGAGGAGCTCCTCGCCGGCGTCGACGCACCGATCCACCTCACACCGGGCACCACCGACCGAACGGTCGGCGCCGACTGGTTCGACCGCTTCGAGGGCGCCGGCCTCGACGGCGTCATCGCCAAGCCGCTCGGCGACCCCTACGTCGAGGACAAGCGCACCCAGTTCAAGGTGAAGCACCAGCGCACCGCCGACGTGGTCGTCGCCGGCTACCGGGTGCACAAGTCCGGCGACGGCGTCGGTTCGCTCCTCCTCGGGCTGTACGACGACGACGGGGTGCTCCACCACGTCGGCGTGGCCGCCAGCTTCAAGGCCGCCGACCGCCCGCAGCTGGCCGTCGAGCTCGCACCGCTCGTCCTCCACGACATCAGCCAGCACCCGTGGTCGACGTGGATGACCCCGAGCGAGGGCGACGGCCGCCAGCCGGGCGCCCCGAGCCGGTGGAACGCGAACAAGGACCTCTCGTGGGTGCCGATCCGGCCGGAGCGCGTCGCCGAGGTCAGCTACCAGCACATGCAGGGCGACCGGTTCCGCCAGACCACGCACCTGGTGCGGTGGCGTCCCGATCGTGACCCGACGAGCTGCACCTACGCCCAGCTCGAGGTGGCGGTCCCCTACGAGCTCCACGAGGTGTTCGGCGCCTGAGTCCCGTCGGCAACGACGAAGGGAACGCCCGGTACGTCCGCCACCATCCGCTCGACGGTTGCATCCAGTGGACGCATCGACAGACCCCGTAGGTGGCCGTCACCGAACCCGACGATCAGGACCTGCACAGGGGGTGGGGGCTGCCCGTAGGGCCCTCCGCGCAGCGCGCGGAACGCGGACTGCGACTCGGCGATGAGAACCACCGCCCACCGACGTGCCCCTGGCCCGCCCGTGTCACCGCTCTCCAGGCCGAGTGGTGGCTCGTCCTCGCCGACTCGCCATTCGAGGACGTAGGCGACGCCGGTCGCCGAACCATCGTTGAGCTGGACCTGCGCCTCGATGAGCGCCGACTGCCGAACGGACTCGGTCGTCGACGGCCCACCGGGCGACGCGAGGTCCGCAGGCTCCCACCGCAGCGAACGAGCCACCTCGACCGCCAGCGCCGCCTCCTCCGCATCGGTACCACCGCGCACCATCACCTCGTAGCCACCACAGCCGGCATGGCTTCCCAGCCCAGACTCAGCGATGAAGCTCGTACTCGCCGGCTGGTAGAGGACCGTGCCCGGTGGCTCGTGAACCTGCCTGGTCAGATGGCCCTCGCTCGCCCACGGGACGGGCGGCACGTTCAACTGAACCGTCTGATCGCCGACGTCCCACGACCACGCCGTGGTCCCCGGCTGCACCCCGCGCACGAGGGGGGTGATCGTGTAGAGCGGGTCCGCGCCAGGGGTGGCCCCGCTCGGTAGCGACCCGTCGA
Source organism: Actinomarinicola tropica (assembly GCF_009650215.1). Lineage (GTDB taxonomy): Bacteria > Actinomycetota > Acidimicrobiia > Acidimicrobiales > SKKL01 > Actinomarinicola > Actinomarinicola tropica. The sequence continues at coordinate 3,366,645 of NZ_CP045851.1, forward strand.
GGAGAGCTCCATCGGGGCAGACGAGGTCCGGCAAGCCATCGGTGATCCGCTGCGTCGTCGCCACATCCGTCCGACCGTCATTGCTCAGGACCACGCCGACCGCGATCGCCGCAGCCAGGACGGCGGCCGCGATCGCGACCGCGGGCACGACGCGTCGGGCACGCCGGCGCGATGTGTCCGGCTCGAGGTCGACGAGGCCGTCGGCCTGCGCCCTCTCGACGATCTCGTCCCACTGGTCGGGGACGGGCACGTCGTCCAGAGCGTCGAAGTGGTTCATGGTCGATCCTCCTCGAGGAGGGGGCGGGCTCGGCGGTTGGCACGGTGGAGCCGGACGCGGATCGTCGACGCCGGAGATCCGGTGATCGCTGCCAGCTCGGTGGGCGTCCATCCGCCGACGTGCACGAGCACGAGCAGCTCACGGTCCGCGGCCGGAAGCGCCGCGAGCGCACGGATGAGGTCGACCGCCGGTTCGGGCATCGACTCGCTGCGGTCGATCACCTCACCGACTGGCCCCCGGCGGGCGAGCTCACCTCGGGCGATCACGAACGCAGCTCGCCATACCCACGCCTCGACGTCGCGCACCTCGGCACCACGCCGCAGCACCTGCGCGAACGCCTCGGCGACCGCGTCGTCGGTGACGTCGCGCGAGCCGGTGAACGCGAGGACGGCACGCCACAGACGGTCGTGCGTCGCCTCGTAGGCGTCACGCACCCGGCCCAGTTCGCGCTCCTCCGCCACGGCGGCATCCTGCTCCACACCCCTACAGGGCGTCAGCGACCCCCGAGCGTTGCACCCGTTCTCGACGCGAGGGCGCCTACGAGCTCCACGAGGTGTTCGGCGCCTGACCGGGGTCGGCGATCACGACCCGGTCGCGGCCGGCAGCCTTGGCCGCGTACATCGCCTGGTCGGCGGCACGCACGAGGTCGCGTGGCGTGGTGCCGTGCCCCGGCGCCGCCGCGACCCCGACGGAGATCGTCACCGGGTCGACCCCGTCGGGCGACACAGCGCCGATGAGGTCCTTCCGCCACCGGTCGGCCCGCTCGGCCGCCACGTCGAGCGTCGTGCCCGGCAGCACGACGACGAACTCCTCGCCGCCGTACCGGCAGGCGACGTCGCCCTCCCGGATCCTGTGGCGGAGCAGCTCGGCGATGGCGATGAGGATCCCGTCGCCCGCCTCGTGCCCGAGGGTGTCGTTCACGACCTTGAAGTGGTCGACGTCGACCAGCACGAGGGCGAGCGGAACGTCGTCTCGCTGGCAGCGCGATAGCTCACCGGCGAGTGACTCGAGCAGGTAGCGCCGGTTGAACAGGCCGGTCAGCGGGTCCCGCACCGCCTGCTCCCGCAGGCTCTCCTGCAGCGCCTCGATCTCGGCCATGCGTCGCCGGAGGGCGTCGTTCGCCGACCGCAGCTCGTCCTCGGCCCGGCGGCGCTCCTCGACCTCGCGCTGGACGAGCGCGAACGTGCGGGCGTTCTGGAGCGCCAGCGCTGCGTGGCTGGCGAAGGCCAGCGCCCGGTCGGCGTGGGCCGCGGTGTAGTAGTCGGGCTCGTAGGCGTCGAGCGTGATCATCCCGATGCACTCGTCGCCGAAGATCAGCGGCACCCCCATCCAGCAGCGGACCCCGGACATCTCGTGGGCCGGATGCGGGAAGTTCGGGTACGGGTGGTCACCGAGGATGTCGGGGACGATCACCGGCCGGTGGCCCCGCACGACCTCGGCGTTCGGGGCGCCGTCGCCGTCGACGTCGAAGCCGACGCCCGAGAAGACGTCGAGGTCGATCCCCTCCCCGGCGACGATCACGACCTGGTCGCCCCGCAGTTCCTGCACCGAGGCGGTGTCGTAGTGGACCACCTCCCGCAGCTCCTGGAGGATCAGGTGCACGACGTCGCGGAAGTCGAGGCTCGACGACACGGCCTGCGCGGCGCGGATCAGCGCCTGGTCCTGACGCCGCGCTCGCCGCTCGTGGTCGAGCTCGGCGGCGAGGCGCGCTGGATCCAGGCCCTCGTCCGCGCCCTGTTCGCCCGCTGCGGTCGCGCCCACTCTGCCTCCGGCCGTCAGGCTAGCCCCGGGCGCATCAGTCCTTCTTCCGACGGCTCGGCTGCACCCGGCGGGGCTCGCCAGGCTGCTTGGCGAAGTTCGGGGGCCAGGGTGCGTCGCCGAGCCCGCCCTCCTCGTCTCGTCGAGCGAGGTCGAGCAGGCCCTTCAGCGACCCGACCGCCTCGTCGATCCCCTCGTCGGGATCCGTGCCGGCGGCGACGCGCTCTGCCACGGTCGCCATGGTGAAGTCGCCGAGCTCGCAGTCCGGCACCTCGTCCCACGTGAGCGGGCAGGACACCCAGCCATCGGGGTTGGACCGGACCGAGTACGCCGAGGCGACCGTGCGGTCCCGCGCGTTCTGGTTGTAGTCGAGGAAGACCTTCTCGCCTCGCTCCTCCTTCCACCAGGCGGTGGTGGCGAGGTCGGGGACGCGACGCTCGACCTCGCGCCCGAGGGCCAGGGCGGCGCGGCGCACGCCGAGGAAGTCCCACTTGGCCAGGATGCGGACGTTGATGTGGATCCCCCTGGAGCCGGACGTCTTCGGGAACCCGACCAGGTCGTGCTCGACGAGAACGTCACGGACGACCATCGCCACGTCCCTCACGGCCGAGAAGGGCACACCGGGCTGGGGGTCGAGGTCGATCCGCAGCTCGTCGGGGTGGTCGAGGTCCCACCGCCGCACCGCCCACGGGTTGAGGTCGAGGCACCCGAGGTTGACCGCCCAGATGATGTGGGCGACGTCGGCCGGGCAGAGTTCCTCAGCCGTGCGTCCGCTCGGGAACGCCACGGTGGCGGTCTGCAGCCACTCCGGCCGCTTCTCCGGTACGCGCTTCTGGAAGAACGGCTCGGTGCCGGCGCCATCCGGGTACCGCTTCAGCACCGTGGGGCGGGAACGCACGCCACGCAGCGCCCCCTTGCCGACCGTGAGGTAGTACTCGACCAGGTCCAGCTTCGTGGCGCCGGTGCCCGGGAAGAAGAGCTTGTCGGGGTTGGAGACCCGCACCTCCTTCCCGTCGACCTCGACCGTCGTCGCCTTGGTGGCCATCCGCCCAGCTAATCACCGTCCGTCGCGACAGGCCCGGACGTTGCAGCCCCTTGGGGCGCCGGATGTCAGGCGCGGGCGTCCGCGAGGCGAGCCGCTCGTTCGGCGAGGGCCGGCTGGTCGAGGTAGTCGGCGACGGATGCGAAGTCCTCCGTGGGGCCCGTCCAGCGCAGCTCGTCGACGTCGTCGATCGTCTCGCAGTCGTCGACCAGCGTCGCGAGGCGCACGAACAGCGCCGCGAGCTCGCGGTTCTCGTTGAGCGTCACGGCGAGCTTGGCCGCGCCACGGACGTCGGCCTCCCACGTCGTCGGGTCCTCGGGGATGTCGACCACGTGACCCCAGCGGGAGAGCACCGCACCGGCCGACTTCGCCCCCCAGCCCTGGAGACCGGGGAACCCGTCGGCGCTGTCGCCGACGAGCGCCAGGTAGTCGGGGATCGACTCGGGCGGCACGCCGAACTTGGCGATCACCTCGTCCGGACCGATGAGCTCCCGCTTGCGGCGGTCGAACTGCCAGACGCGCCCCTCGACGACGCACTGGGCCAGGTCCTTGTCGGGCGTGGCGATGAGCACCCGCTCGACCCGGTCGTCTGCCGCGGCCACCCGAGCAGCCGAGGCCAGCGCGTCGTCCGCCTCGTGCTCGACCATGGCGAAGACCCGTAAGCCCGCCGCCGTGAGCGCCGCCTCGAGCAGCGGGAACTGGGCGAGGAGCACAGGGTCGACGCCCGAGCCGTCCTTGTACCCGGGCCACAGGTCGTTGCGGAACGACTCGATGACGTGGTCGGTGGCGATCCCGACGTGGGTGGCTCCGTCCTCGAGCAGCGTGAGCATCGACCCGACCACCGCCCGCGCCGCGCCCACGTCCCGTTCGTCGCGAGCCGTGTGCCCCGGCACGGCGAAGAAGTACCGGAACAGCTCGTAGGTGCCGTCGACGAGGTGGACGTCCATGGCATTTCTCCTGCTCAGAGGCGGTACTCGCATCGCCGACGGCGAAATCGACACAACGAGCCTGACACAGCGTGCGGCGATTGCCGGGCCAGATCACCTCCGGACGGTCAGGGCAATGCTGACCCAACCAGAGCAGATCACCCCCGACCCGTCCGACATCTTCCTCGACACCGAGGGCCTCGCCCGCCGCTGGGGCATCGGGACCACCAAGGTCAAGGAGATGGCCAAGGACGGCCTCCTGCCAGCCTCCATCGTGCCCGGCATGGTGCGCATCCCACTCGCCGCCCTGCGGGCGTGGGAGATGGCGACCTCGCTGGCGGACACGGCGGCCGACCCGGCCCGTCCGACGGACCACATCACCGTTCTGGCACCTCCGCCGGCTCGCCCCGCCGGCCGCGCGGCCCGGAAGGCGGTGGCGTGATGGGTGCCCGGCGCAAGCCCGTGGCCTGCCACGACTGCGGTGTCGCCCTGTACGCCCCGACGCCGAAGGTGGCGTCGTACCGGGTGGTGTGGACCGACCCGTTCTCGGGGAAGCGGCCGAACCGGCGCTACCCGACCAGGTCCCACCATCCTGGCTTCCCCGGAACTGCTCCCCCGGGGAAGCCGGCCGCCCGAGACGCCCAGTGCGCAGTAGCCTCGACGGCATGGCCGACCGTGAGGTGATCACCGCCGAGGACCTCGACCGGATGACCCCCGATCAGCGGGCGGCGGCCGTCCGGGCCAGCATCGTCACCGACTGGGACCAGGTGCCCCCCGAGGTTCGAGCACGCGTCGAAGCCACGGCGGCCACCCTCGCCAGGCAGGCCGACCACCGCACGGCGGGGTGAGCGCCCGCCGTCAGGTCCGGGTCGCTCCGTCGTTCTTCGACCGGCTCGACGAGCTGCTTCCCGCCGAGCGAACCGGCAGCGGGACCCCGTCGACGGGAGACTTCCTCTTCTACGAGCTTCCTCCCCTGATGGACGCACTCGCCGAGGATCATCGGGCGGTCACGCTGGCAGTCGAGGGACTCGAACAGGTGCGAGTGCTGATCGCCGCTGGGACGCTGGTTCCCCGGGTGGCGCTCTACGTCACGGTGGCCGACGACGGTGCCGTCGAGATCATCTACCTCCAGATCGACACCGACCCCGACTGACACAACTCGCTGACACAAACCGACCCCGAAATGGCGTCTGTGGGCGACAGGTGGCGACTCCTCACGACCGCCTGCGACCCGAAAGCCCAGGTAGCGTCTGTGTCGTTACGCTGACCTGCACCTACCGGAACAGCTCGTAGGTGCCGTCGATCAGGTGGACGTCGAGACCCATCCGCGCATCCTCGCAGACGCTCGTCAGTCGAGCTTCTTGGCGATGCCGGCGACGGTGCGCCACGTGCGGGTGGTGATGGCCTCGCCGAAGGCTCGTTCGAGCGCCCGCATGCCGTCCGGGGTCGTCGAGCGCGTCGTGTCGATCGTCCAGCACACGTGGCGGTCGTCGGCGCTCACGATCTGCCACCCGCTGTCGGCCACGGGCTCGGGCAGGACCTGGCCCCTCGCAGGTGGCCGTCGCAGGAACGTGACCTGGAAGCGGGAGGCGGCGTCGTCGAGTCCGGCGAAGGGGTCGGCCTCGAGGAGGTCCATGATCTGGGCCCGGGTGCGCAGGATCGTGATGCTGCGGAAGCCGAGGCGCTCGGGCCAGGCGTCCTCGATGCGCTGCTCGAGCGACCGGAGCGCCCGGCTGGCGGAGTCGAAGACGACGTTGCCCGTGCCGGCGACGGTGCCGACGACGTCGAGCCCGAGGTCGGTCAGCACCTCGGTGAAGCGAGCGTTTCGCATCTTGGGGTTGATCGGACCGATGCCCCGAAGGAGCGCCACGTACCGCACCGGCTCAGTCAACCACGGCCCGCAGCTGAGGTCAGCCGTCCCGGGCCACGCTCCAGACGTCGACCTGCAACGGCGCCCACGCGCACTCGACCGGGTCCTCGGCCTCGACGACCACGAACCGCAGCTCGCCGTCGACGACCTCGACCGACGACGTCTGGTCGCACCGCGGGTAGCTGCCGACCACGATGACGACCTCGTCGAGGTCGACGTCGCGCAGCGCCCCGACGTCGAGCTCGGGAGCCGCCGACTGGAGCAGCTCGTCGAGCTCCGCCGGCGTCTCGATGGTGCGGTCGGGCTGCCCGACCCGTTCCAGCAGCCCCCGGTCGTGATCCGCTTCGGACCACCCGACGACGAACCGGGCATCGACCTCGGGCGCCGCAGATCCGGCGTCGTCACCGCATCCACCGAGAGGGAGTCCGGCGACGAGCACGGCGAGGATCGATCGGAGGACCATGCCCCTACGACGAGCGCGGCACCCGGACCGGTTCCCGCTGCGCACAGCGGGTAGGCCGGCCGACATGGCTCCGATCCGCACCTTCGGCCACGGCACCGCGTCGCAGGAGGAGATCGTCGACCTCCTCCGGGCCGCGGGGATCGAGGAGGTCGTCGACGTCCGCCGCTACCCGGGCAGCCGCCGGCACCCACACGTCGCGACTGATGCGATGGCGCGGTGGCTGCCCGAGGCGGGCATCGCCTACCGGCACCTCCCGAGCCTCGGCGGTCGTCGCAAGCCGGCAGCGGACTCGCCCAACGTCGGGCTGCGCAACGACCAGTTCCGCGCCTACGGCGACCACATGGCGACCGACGAGTTCGCCGAGGGCATCGCCGACCTGCTGGAGAGCGCGGACGACCACCCGGTGGCGATCATGTGCTCGGAGTCGGTGTGGTGGCGCTGCCACCGGCGGCTGGTGTCGGACCACCTCGTGCTCGTCGAGGAGCGCCCCGTGGAGCACCTGTTCCACGACGGCCGCCTCACCGCGCACGATCCGCTGGAGACGGCACGCCGAGACGACGGCCACGTGGTGTACGACGTGGGCGTCGACCGACCGCTCTCCGGCTGACGCTGACCCGAGCGACCACCGCAGCGCGCCGGCGCCTGGCATCCTCTCGCGATGGACCTGATCGAGCACGAGCACGACGAGCACATGCGCCGCGAGGCCGCAGCCGACAAGCTGCGGGAGATCGCCGACATGCTGTCCCGCCACAACGAGATCCGCTTCGTCCAGGGCGGGCTGGCCACCACCGTGAAGGTGCCCGACGAGGTGGAGTTCAGCCTCGAGGTCGAGATCGGCTCCGACGGCAACGAGATCGAGATCGAGATCAGCTGGTAGCGACTCCCGGTCACCACCGGCCGCTCACTCGGCCGTGGCGAGCAGGGCCTCCATGTCGACGAGCTCGGTGACGGGGTCGAACGCCGCCATCCAGCGCTCGACGACGTCCGCGTTGTCGCCCCCGCACACCTCGGCGTCCATCTCGAACCGCTCGACCTCGCCCTCCATCGCCCAGACCTGCGCGCCGGTACCGCCGGTGCAGTCCTCACCCTCGACGGCTTCGTCGCCCTCGAGCGCGGCGACGTTCGCCCGCAGCTGGTCCCAGGTCCCGTCGTCGAGCGTCGCCGTGTCCTCGCCGACGACGTCGCCGTAGGAGTCGACCACGACGTAGGCCTGCCCGTCGGTGACCGTGACCGTCCAGCTCCGGTGGTACTCGGGCGGGATCGAGGCGTCACGGAACGCGAACCCGGCCTCGGTGATCTCCTGGCCTGAGGGTGCGGTCGTCGTCGAGGCCGCCGACCCTCCCCCGTCGTCGTCACCGCAGGCTGCGACGACGAGGAGGGCGAGGAGGGCGAGCGACGATCGGGCGGTCCGACGGCGTCGGGGGGTGCGCGGCATCGGGTGAGAGTACGCCCGCGACGTCGCGCGTGGCGGACCCACTACCGGGACGCCACGGTGCGACGCACCGCCTCGACGAGCGTGGGCACGAGCACCGCGTCGAGGGTGCTCGTCTTCGTCGACCAGAACGCGGCGGCGCCCTGGAGGTTGTCGGCGGTCCGCCAGATCGTCACCTTGCGACCGTCGGAGCCCGCGCCGGCGACGTCGGCCCACGGAAGGGTCGCGGCACCGACGGTGATGCCGTCCGCTCCGACGACCACGCCGGCGACCTCCACCCCACCGTCGGCCTCGAACCGCTGGAGCAGCCGGTCGACGAGGAGCGGCTCGACCCGCTGCTGGCACCAGGTGGAGACCGCGCCGACGGCCTCGTTCCACCGTTCCGCGTTGCCCTTGCGCCTGGTGAGCTCGATGCGGATCTCCCGCCCGGCACCCAGCAACCGGCAGCTGAAGCGGCCGCCGCCGTTGGACTCGACCCGCGCGCCGAGCGCGAGGTGCTCGACCTCGGAGGCGACGAGCCGCACATCACCCCATGCGAGCGCGTCGGCCTCCACGACGAGCGGTCGCGTGGTCCCGAGCGCGCCCTGGCCCGGTGGCACGTCCCTGTAGGTGGCGGCACCCTCCTCCGGCTTCGGCGGTGCGGGGAGGTCGTCGTCGCTGCCGAGGGGCGGGAGCGGAGGGAGCGGCGCACCGGGGGCCGGTGGCGTCGTCGGGGCGAACGACGCCAGGCGGCCGGCGGTGGCGTCGAGGCCGTAGTGCGCCACCAGCGCCGTCCACTGGGCCGGCTCGATCTCGCCGGCGAGGACCTTGTCGTAGAAGCCGAGGACGTCGAGGACCTCGCCCTCCCGCTCGAAGCGCGGCGGCACGCCCAGGCGGTCGACGATGCGGAACCCCGCCGCGACCGTCGCCGCCCCGATGATGTGGGTCGCGGCGCGCCGAGCGACCGCCTCGCGCTCCGGGCGCAGGAGACGACCGTGGCGGGCGTCGTCGTGGAGCGTCTCGCCGAGCTCGGCGAGCCCGTCGCGGGTGGTGGGCAGGTCGGCGGCGGTCGCCCCGGGTGCGACGCGGCCGAGGCCGACGGCGACCGAGTCGAGCCAGGCGGGAAGGATGAGCTTCTCGGCCACGTCGTCCCAGCTGAGCGGCAGGAGCCGTCCCGACGTGCCGCGGAGGCGGTGCTCCTCGAGCTGCTCGGCCACGCCGTCGAGGTCGCGCAGCACCGAGGTGGCGGGCCGTGCGGCCACGCCTCGCCCCCTGAACGCCGCCGGGTCCACGCCGAGCGCGCTGATCCGCTCCGCCACCGGCGGGTGGCTGTCGAACTTCGAGTGCGCCGAGGTGCCGAGCGCCACGTCGGCGTGGGTCGCGGACATCTGGGCCACCGTCGGGCTGTCGAGGAACGCGTCGAAGCCGGACAGGTACGGGGCGCGGTAGCCCTGCTCGAGCACCGGGCCGTACTCGGTCTGCCAATAGGTCTGGAAGGCCATCGATCCGAGCGGCAACCGGGCGAGGGCGGAGGCGGCCGTCGCCGGCGACGTGACCCGTGCCGCCAGTCGATCGGCGGCGTGCTCCTGGGCGCGGGAGAGGCCCTGGGTGACCGACAGGTAGAGCTCGGCGTAGAGCATGAAGGGACGCCGGAGGAACGAGTCGTCGACCGCCGCCAGCGTGCGGGTCAGCGAGCCGCGCATCTGGTAGAGGATCGGGCCGAGCTCGACGTCGCCTCCGTGGAAGTGCCCGAACTCGTGGGCGATCACGGACTCCAGCTCCTCGGGCTCGAGCACCCGCATCAGCGGGACCCCGACGGCGAGGATGCGGTGGCCGCCGACGCCGAGGCGCCCACCGACGGTCGTGACGAAGGCGTTCACGTCGTCGATGAGGAAGACACCGGCGGGCGGCGGCTCGCCGACTTCGCGCGCCACCCGTTCGACGAGGGCCATCAGATCGGGCTGCGTCTCGGCGGTGACCCGCGGCCCCGGGATCTGGAACGGCGGCTTGCGCGGGACGAGCGCCTTCAGGAGCGACCAGCCGACCACCGGGAGGACGAGCACGTAGAGGTGGAGGCGGCCGACGTAGACCAGCTCGAGGACGGGCGCGGCGATGAAGAGGAGCGCCAGGCCGACGACGAGCACGTGGAAGCCGACGATGAGCGCGACGGCGAGGGCCGCCTGAGCTCGCAGTGATGCCGATCGTCTCGCCACGTGTGCCGCCGCCTCCTCGGGCCGCGCCGCACGGCCTCGGTTCCGGTCGGCAGGTCCCGCCCGGGAGTTGAGCCGTCGGGTCCGAGGGCGCCAGGGCTACTCGGACCAGGGCACGACGCAGCGCCAGGTGGCGAAGAGGTCGGCTCCCACCCCGTCACCGCCCTCGTCGCCCCGACCCGGATCGCGGTACGCCTCCCGGTCGCTGTCCAGTCGACAGCGCAGGTCCCGCACCCACTGCCCCTCGATCACCTCGGGAGCGAACCGCCCGCCGGTCGCCCGGTCCGGCCGATCGGGATCGGCCAGGTTCACGTTGACGAGCCCGAGGAGCACCTGGGCCACGAGCAGCAGCGCGATCGCGCGCCCGCCGAGCAGCCGCGCCGCGCCGAGGACCAGCAGCAGGCAGAGGAACGCCGGAAGCAGGTGGGCCAGCTTCCACGGGAACCGGAGGAACACCAGCTCGGCGGCGACCAGGCCGAGGAGCCCCATCCGCAGGACCGCCGAGCTCGGCCACAGGCGGGGGAGGTCGCGCAGCAGTCTCGGGAGGACGACGAGCCCGAGGACGATCACCACCGGGCCGAAGAAGAACCAGTTCTTCACGCCGAACCGGCCCACCTGCACGAGGAGCGTGGAGGACGGGACGTTCGAGTCGAGGAAGTCCCACCCCATCGTGACGAACGGCGGGAGGTAGACGACCGCGGTGAGGGCCAGCGTCACCGCGCCGAGCCCGACCAGGCGGCGACGCTCGGCCGGGGCGGTGCCGAGGAGGTCGGCGAGCACGAAGGCACCGATCACGAACAGCGTCGACAGGCGACACCCGGCGGCGAGCGCGTAGAGCACCGCGGCGGGGACCCACCGGCGCGAGAGCTGGGCGTTGGCGCCGGCGAGCGCGAACCCGGTGGCCCACAGGAAGTCGACCATCGACGTCCCGGCGATCCACACGTAGGGGTTGAGCACGACCGCCAACCCGTACCAACCGGCGTGGGGGTGACCCTCCCGGCTCAGCAGGCGGACGACCGCGAGCGCGGTGACCGCCGCCATGACGACCGACGCGAGGTTGACGAGCACGACCCCGCCGAGGGCGTGGAGCACGCCGACGATCGCTTCGTGGACCGGGGCGCCGGGCGTGCGCGACACCGAGTAGTCGCCCCGCAGGATGGCCCGACCGGCGTCGTGGACACCGCCGACGTCGAGGTCGGTCCCCGGGCCGAGCGCGACGAGCGGCAGGTAGCCGAGCACGAGCACCGCGGCCCCGAGCAGCAGCGGCCGCGCATCGGCGCCGAGCACGCCCGGGAGACGGCCCACGAACCGGGCGGGAGGGAGGTCGGTCGTCGGCACGCGGCGGCAGCGTACCCGTCGTGGTGCGCCGGTCCGGGACGCCCGCCGACCTCCTGCGACACCCGACACACCGGGCGCCAACCCTCATTCGGGTGAGGTCGTGCGCCGATACCGCGACCGTGGAGAGACCGCCCACCCCATCGGTCGACGACGGCCGCTCGATCGATGCCACGCTGCGACGGACGTTCCTCACCATGGCCGTCGCCGTGGTGCTGGCGGCGTCGATCTCGTGCCTGGTGGCCGCGGTCAACCTGCTCGTGTTCCAGGCGCGCGTCGACGGGACGACCGCCGTCATCCGGTCGGCCCGTCAGGCCCACGAGGCGATCCTCGACTCCGAGACCGCGCTGCGCGCCTACCTCGCCACCGGCGATCCGTCGTTCCTCGGGCCGTGGAGCCGGGCCGAGGCGACGATCGACGCCGACCTCGACGACGTCGCCGCTCACCTCGGCGCCATCGACGCACCGGCCTCGCTGCTCGTCGGCGCGATCGAGCACCGCGTGGCGTACGAGCGCTGGGACGAGTCGTGGGCCGACCCCGCGCGCGAGCTGTTCGGCGCCGACGGGGCCCTCGAGGGACCCGAGCTCGAGGCCCGGCTCGCAGACGGGCGCGCCCTCTTCGACCGCTACCGCGCCGCCCAGGCGACGTTCCTCGTCGAGGTGCAGGAGCGCCGCGACGGCGCGCTCGCCGCACAGGGGATGGCCATCGGCGTCGCTGGCGGCGTCGGCGTTGTGGTCGCCGCCGCGATGCTCGTGCTCGCCCGCCGGCAGCGGCGACGCCTGCGAGAGGCCGTCCAAGGCCCCATCGAGCAGCTGACCTCGACCATGTCGAAGGTGGCCGCCGGCGATCCGGACGCCCGACCGCTCGTGTCGGGACCCGCAGAGATCCGGGAGGTCGCTCGCGGGCTCGACACGATGATCGAGTCGCTCCACGTCCAGCGGACGGCCCTCGCCGAGCGGGAGGCCGCGATGTCCGTGCTCGCCCGGCGCCTCGACCAGATCCTCAGGATGTCGAAGGAGATCTCCGGGACCGGCAACCCCCGCTACGTGGCCGAGTCGGCGACGACGGCGGCGCTGGCGTTGAGCGACGGCGACCGGGCCCGGCTGTGGGTGATGGGCGGCGACGGGACCACGTCCCTGCTGCACGACACGGTGCTGGCGCACGGCGAACCCGTGCCCGTCCGCATCCTCGGTGCCGGGGAGGGCCTCGTCGGGGCGGCGACCGCCGAGGCCCGGATCGTCCACGAGGAGCTCATCGGGTCGCACCACGTGGCCTGGCCGCTCGTCGTCGGCGCCCGCGTCGTGGGCGCGCTGGAGGTGGAGCTCGTGAGCCCGCCGGACGAGCCGACCGTGGAGGCGCTCACGACCCTCGCCGTCCACACCGCGGCGGCGCTCGAGTCCGCCCGCCTCTACTCGGAGAACGCCGAGCTGGCCCGGGTCGACCCGCTCACGCGCCTCGCCAACCGGCGTTCGTTCGCCGAGGACCTCGAGAAGGAGGCCGAGCGCTCGGCGCGGTACGACCGGCCGCTGTCGCTCGTGATGATCGACCTCGACCACTTCAAGCGGTTGAACGACAACTACGGCCATCCCTTCGGGGACCGCGTGCTGCAGTCGGTCGCCCAGGCGGTCGAGGCGACGGTCCGCAACGTCGACACCGCGTACCGCCTCGGTGGCGAGGAGCTGGCGGTGCTGGCACGGGAGACCGATCTCGCCGGCGCGTTCCACCTCGCGGAGCGCCTGCGCGCCGCGATCGCCGAGGCGCTCTCGCTCGACCGGGGTGACCCGACGACGGTCACCGCGAGCTTCGGCGTGGCCGAGCTCGAACGCGATCGTCCGGACACCACGCACCTGGTGGCGGCTGCGGACGCGGCGCTCTACGCCGCCAAGCGCGACGGCAGGAACCGGGTGGCGGCGGCCTGAGCCGACCGCCGGGGGTCAGGCCTCGGAGGGCCAGCCGGGGACGCCGTCGTCGAGCTGCACGCCGGCGGAGTTCAAGAAGCCCGAGATCATCCGGTAGTAGCCGGCGAGCATCAGCAGCTCGACGAGCTGCTCCTCGGTGTACCGCTCGGCGAGGGTCGCCCAGGTGGCGTCCCCGACGCAGTCGTCGGCGCACAGCTCGTCGGCCATCGCGATGAGCGCGCGGTCGCCGGCCGCCCAGTCACGGGTGAGCTCGTCGCGGGCGAGGTCGGCGATCTCGTCGTCGGTGAGGCCCTCACGGCGCCCGATGACGACGTGCTGGCCGAACTCGTAGACCGCGCTGGCCCGGTGGCCGACGCGGAGGATGACGATCTCCCGCTCCCGCCCCGGGATGGTGCCCTTGCCGAGGAACGCCCCGCCGAGCAGCACCGCCCGGTTGGCGACGCGACGGTTGTGGACCATCGTGGCGAAGATGTTGAGCGGGTCGCGGTCCGGTCGCGTCCCGGCCGAGGCGAGCACCTCGCGCTGCTCGGCGGTCGGGTTGGCGACCGGGGCGAGGCGCGGGGTCGTCGGCCGGGACGGGCGCGGCACCCGCTACTCCTGGACCAGCTCGATGAGGGTGCCGAACGCCGCCTTCGGGTGGACGAACGCCACCGTGGTGCCCCGTGACCCGGGGCGGGGCTCCTCGTCGATCACCCGGCCGCCGCTGTCCTTGACCGCCTGGAGCGCAGCCCCGCAGTCGGACACGCGGTAGCCGATGTGGTGCAGGCCCTCGCCCTTCTTCTCCAGGTACTTGGCCACCGGCGAGTCGTCACGGGTGGGGGTGAGCAGCTGGATGTAGGACTCGGCGACCTTGAGGAGCGCCTCCTCGACGCCGTCGGAGTCGACGACCTCGCGGTGGTCGACCGTCGCGCCGAAGGTCTCCTCGTAGTAGGCGATGGCCGCCTCGAGGTCCTTGACGGCGATGGCGACGTGGTCGATCTCGGTGAGCAGCTGGTCGGTCATCTCGGCCTCCTGTCAGCCGCCGGCGCGGCGGAAGAGCGTGATCTTGTCCTCGCCGACCTTCTCGCGCATCTCCGGGTCGTCGACACCCTGGCCCTCCTCCTCGGCGAGGCAGAGCACACCGATCTTGCCCTCGTGGAGGTTGTGGTGCATCTGGTAGGCGGCCTCGCCGGTGTTCTCGAGCGTGTGCACCGCGGAGAGGATCGGCTGGATCTTGCCGTCGCAGATCAGCTGGTTCGCCTGCCATGCCTCGTGATAGTTGGCGAAGTGGGAGCCGATGATGCGCTTCAGGCGCATCCAGAGGTGGCGGTTGTCGAACTCGAGCATGTAGCCGGAGGTGGCGGCGCAGGTGACGACCGCACCACCGCGCTTCACGACGTAGACCGAGGCGCCGAAGGTCTGGCGGCCGGGGTGCTCGAACACGACGTCGACGTCACGGCCGATCATGTCGCGGATGTCGCCGCCGAGGCGGCGCCACTCCTTCGGGTCCTGCTGGGTGCCGTCCTCGTTCCAGAACCGGTAGCCAGCCGCCTTGCGGTCGATGACGTGCTCGACGCCCATCTGGTGCATCAGGTCGACCTTCTCGGGCGACGACACCACCGCGACGGGGGTGACGCCACCGTTGAGGCAGTACTGCACGGCGTAGCCGCCGAGACCGCCGGAGGCGCCCCAGATGAGCACGGCCTCGCCCTGCTTCATCTGGTACGAGTTCGGCGAGAGCAGCATCCGGTACGTGGTCGAGTTGGTCAGCGCGTTGCACGCCGCCTCCTCCCACGACAGGTGGGCCGGCTTCGGCATGAGCTGGTTGGCGCGCACCACGGCGAGGTCGGCGAGCCCGCCGAAGTTCGTCTCGTAGCCCCAGATCATCTGGTTCGCGGCCATCATCGCGTCGTCGTGGGCGGTGTCGTCCTGGTCGTCGACGTAGTTGCAGTGCACGACGACGCGGTCGCCGGGCTTCCAGGCCCGCACCGCGGACCCGACCCGGATGACGACGCCGGCGGCGTCGGAGCCGAAGGCGTGGAAGTCCTGCGCGTGGCGCCGCGCCCACTCGCTCTGGCGGGCCAGCCGGTCGAGGGCGCCGAAGGTGGAGACCGGCTCGAAGATCGAGGTCCACACCGTGTTGAAGTTGATGGCGCTGGCCATGATCGCGACGTAGACCTCGTCGGGGGCCAGCTCGGGCGTCGGCACGTCGCCGACGTGGATCGACTGGCGCGGGTCCTTCTCGTGCGACGGGAGGTCCGCGAACATCTCCTGCTCCGAGCGGAGGGTGTGCGCAGCGCGGTAGGACTCGGGGATCGGCAGGGCGGCGAGCTCCTCGCCCGATGCTCCCCCGTTGATGGCATCGCGGATCTGGTCCATGGCGGCGCAAACTAGAGCCTCGGCGCGCGGCTCCGCACACCGGGCCGTGCCCGGCGTACAGTCCGGTCGTCCACCCCGGCGGGCGACGGAGGAGCACGTGGAGATCCATCCCGACGAGGTCGCAGCACGGCGGTTCTCGGTCGCGCTGCGCGGCTACGACCGCGACGAGGTGGCCCGCTACCTCCAGGACGTGGCCGGCGCGATGCGCTCGCTGCGAGCCCGTCTCGACGACGCCGAGGCACGAGCCGCCCGCCACCGGGCCGGCGAGGACATCGCGAACGAACGGCTGGCGGCTCTGGAGCGGGAGACGGCGCGCCACGCCGCCCACGAGGCCGAGCTGTCCGCCGAGCTGGCCGCGGAACGACGCCGCGAGCTCTCGATCGACCTCACCGACGCCGGCGACCTGCGGCGCGAGCTGCACGACGCCCGCCAGGAGGTCGACGAGCTGCGCACCCGCCTGGCGGCGCTCGACCCGCGCGGCGTCGTCGCGACCCCGCTCGGACCGCCACCGGAGATCGCCGCCGTGCTGGGGGGCGAGCACGCGTCGGGGAACGGCGCCGACCGCCGACCCGCCGACCCGCCCCCGTTCTCGTTCGAGTCGGCCCGCACCCTCGAGCACGGGGACGGCTGAGGGCTCGTCTGGCCGGTCCGCAGGGGGCGTCCCTAAGCTGGGAGACCTACTCGGCTCCACACATGGGGGAGGACCCAATGCCCGGTTCCGTCATCCTGAACGGCGCTCGTACGCCGATCGGCAAGCTCTCGGGTGCGCTCTCGTCGTTCTCCGCCATGGAGCTCGGCGGCTTCGCCATCAAGGCCGCGCTCGAGCGCGCCGGCGTCGCCCCGGAGAAGGTCGACTACGTCCTGATGGGCCACGTCCTGCAGGCCGGCGCCGGCCAGATCACCGCCCGCCAGGCCGCGGTCAACGCCGGCATCCCCATGACGACCCCGGCCACCACCGTCAACAAGGTGTGCCTGTCGGGCCTCAACGCCATCTACCTCGCCGACCAGATGGTGCAGTCCGGTGAGGTCGACATCGTCGTCGCCGGCGGCATGGAGTCGATGACCCAGGCCCCCTACCTCCTCCCGGGTGCTCGTGAGGGCTACCGCATCGGCGACCAGAGCGTCGTCGACTCGATGATGTACGACGGCCTCTTCTGCGCCTTCGACCAGTGCGCGATGGGCGCCGGCACCGAGAAGTACGCGGCATCCGCCGACCTCGACCGCGACGTGCAGGACGACCTGGCCGCCAAGTCCCACGCCCGGGCCGCCGCCGCCCAGAAGGACGGCAAGTTCGACAACGAGATCGTGTCCGTCGAGGTGCCGCAGCGCCGTGGCGACCCGCTCGTCGTGTCGGTCGACGAGGGCGTGCGCGCCGACACCACCACCGACTCGCTCGGCAAGCTGCGCCCGGCGTTCGACAAGGCCGGCAACATCACCGCCGGCAACGCCTCGCAGATCTCCGACGGTGCCTCGGCGGTGATCGTCACCCGCAAGGAGATCGCCGACCAGCTCGGGGTCACCCCGCTCGGTGAGCTCGTCTCCTACGGCCAGGTGGCCGGCCCGGACGCATCGCTCCTCACCCAGCCGTCCCGCTCGATCCAGCAGGCGCTCGAGCGTGCCGGCCTCTCGGTGGGCGACATCGACCTGTTCGAGCTGAACGAGGCCTTCGCCGCCGTCGGCGTGGCGTCGATGCGCGAGCTCGGCATCACCGACGAGATCACCAACGTCAACGGCGGCGCCATCGCCGTCGGCCACCCGCTCGGCATGTCGGGCAACCGCGTGGCCCTCACCGCCCTGCTCGAGCTGCAGCGCCGCGGCGGCGGCACCGCGGCCGTGGCCCTCTGCGGCGGCGGCGGCCAGGGCGACGGGGCCATCCTGCGCACCATCAGCTGATCGGCGCGGCGAGCGCCGCACCCGTTCCACCCTCGGGCCCCGGCCGCACGGTCGGGGCCCGAGCGCGTTCAGGCCCCGCCGGGCGTGTGGCGCAGCTCCGCCCACCCGAACGACCGCATCTGTCCCGTCGTCCCGGTCGGCGCCTCGACGTCCCACTCGGCGCTGGCGACGGTCTCCTCGCCGAGGATGTTCCAGTCGCGGATCGCCTGGTCGGGGACGGCCAGCTCGAAGATCGCGGCCGAGGTGACCGGGTCCTCGAACGGGCCGCCGTCGGCACCGTTGCAGACGAGGCTCGGGATCGCGAGCGTTGCGTCAGGCATGTCGAGGAACACCACGAGCCACTCGAGCTCGCCGAGCTCCTTCGTGTCGTCGTAGTCCGTCACGCCCCAGCGCACCTCCAGGAACTGCGCCGAGGCGCTCCACGGCTCAGGGCTGCCGGCCGTGCAGCCGCCCGCCGTGACGTCGTAGGCCGGCTGGTCCGACTCCATCGTCGCCGTCGTGGGCGTGAACCGGATGGCCTCGGCGTCGAAGACGACGTCGGTCGTGAACCTCGCGGTGTCCTCGGAGCGGACCGCCAGGTAGCCCCAGTCGGTCTCCCCCGCAGCCGTCACCTCCACCTCGAGCTCGAAGCGGAGGCAGTCCTCGAGCAACCGGCGGCTCTCGGCAAGGACCTCCTCGGTCGGGGCGCCGATGAGCGCAGACGAGCGCTCGAACGAGTAGTGGATCGGCGGGAGACGGTGGATGACGTGGTGGTCGACGCAGATCTCG
The DNA here is from genome assembly GCF_009650215.1 of Actinomarinicola tropica. GTDB lineage: Bacteria > Actinomycetota > Acidimicrobiia > Acidimicrobiales > SKKL01 > Actinomarinicola > Actinomarinicola tropica. The sequence continues at coordinate 3,384,875 of NZ_CP045851.1, forward strand.
TGCTCCTCCTGCATGCAGACCGATGCCACGGTGTCGATGACCTCGTGATAGCTCGTCGGGTACTCCTCGCCGAGAGTGATCTGCCACTGCCGGGCGAAGCCCAGGTGGGTCTCGGCGGCGAGCCGTCCTGCGGCGCAGCTCTCGCCCGCCGCGGCCATCCGGGGCTCGACCACTTCCCGCTCGATCTGCTCGAAGTACTCCCTCATCCGATCACCCCACTCCGGGTTCGGCTCCTCGCCAGCCAGCTCGCGCTGCCGCTCGGCGACGAGGAAGGCGTTGATCTCGCTCTCGATCCGCCTCAACGCGTCTTCGCCGAGGCGGTGTCGCACCTCCTCGACGTCCCCGAGGAAACCCTTCGCGACGCCGTACCCGCTGAAGTGGTCGACCTCGATCGCCACGTCGGGCGTCTCCATCGACGGACGGGCGATGGTCAGCTCGCTCCCTTGGTAGGTGAACGGGAGCTGCTCGTCGACGTCGATCGGTTCGGCCGGCGTGATCGTCAGCGTGGCCGGCACGTCGAAGATCAGCCCGCTCGGCTGGAGGTCGACGGCGTAGGCGGGGCCGTCGCCGAACGGCAGCCCGTCGATCGCCGCCACCGCCGTCATCGTGATCTCCGCAGGGAACCGCAGCGAGTCAGCGGGCACGTCGAGGGTGAACGTCGTCCCGTCGGCGGCGTCCAGGGTGAGCGTCCCGCCGTCGAGGCCGATCCACCCCGAGCTCACCTGCCCCTCGTCGACGTGCGGCGTCACTCGGACGATGTCGTCGAAGTTGCTGGTGTCGACCGGCCCGGTGGACGCCTCTGCCGGCGCCGTGTCCGCGTTCGACGAGTCGGGCACCGGACCGGCACCGTCGTCGTCGCCGGAGCACCCCACGGCCATGAGACCTGCCACCACCACGGCCGCGACGACGCGCACCGTCCACGACCCGTTCTGCCCGCGATCCACGTGTCCCTCCTTCGTCGTGACCGACGAGCATGGCACCCCCAGGCGTGTGGCGCTGCGCTGGCAGTCGCCACGAGAGCACAGTGCGTGTGCGCACCGGCACGCAGTGCGTGCACACGTGGGCCGAACGGCCTAGGATCCCGTCCACCAGATGACGAAAAAGAAGGGGTTGTCATCCCGTCGTCATTGTTGTAACGTGACTGCAACACACCAGACGGAGCCACCTCCACTCCGGCTCCCCCGTTCGGATCTCGCCGAGCTCGCTCGGCACCGGTTCCGTCTGGATCTCCGCAGGTACCGCTCCGGCGGGTTGGTCATACCGCCCGCGCCCGGCTCGTCGGGGCGGTACCTCGGGCACTTCACCAGAGGTACCCAGCGCACACCACGGCTCCGCTCTCGCAGCGGGGCCGTGGCGCGTCAGGCCTCGGACGAGCCCCAGGCCTCGAACGGGCTCAGCTCTCGAAGGAGCGGCGGCCCTCGAGCGCGCGGCCGAGGGTGAGCTCGTCCGCGTACTCCAGGTCGCCTCCAACCGGGAGCCCGCTCGCGATGCGGGTGACCGAGATCCCCAGCGGCTGCAGGAGCCGGCCGAGGTACATCGCGGTCGCCTCGCCCTCGATGTTCGGGTTGGTGCAGAGGATGACCTCGGTGATCCCCTCCGGCTCGAGTCGGGCGAGCAGCTCCTTGACCTTCAGCTGGTCCGGACCGATCCCCTCGATCGGGCTGATCGCCCCCTGGAGGACGTGGTAGCGGCCCCGGAACTCGCGGGTCCGCTCGACGGCCACGATGTCGCGGGACTCCTCGACGACGCAGACGACGTGGGGATCACGCCGCTCATCGGTGCAGATGCCGCACAGCGTGCCCTCGGCGATGTTGAAGCACCGCTCGCAGAACGAGACCTTCTCCTTGGCCTCGCTGATGGCCCGGGCCAGTCGCAGCGCGTCCTCCCGGGGCACCTTGAGGAGGTGGAAGGCGATGCGCTGCGCCGACTTCGGGCCGATGCCCGGCAGACGGCCGAGCTCGTCGATGAGGTCCTGGACGGCGCCGGCGTAGACCGACACGGGCGTCAGTCGCCCTCGCCGAACAACCCGCCGAGCTCGCCCTGCGCACCGCCGCCCGGCAGCCCCCCGCCGAGGGCGCCGAGGTCCAGGCCACCCACCGCGCCCTGCTGCATCTCGTTGACCTGCGCCATGGCGTCGTGGAGCGCAGCGAGGACGAGGTCCTCGAGGAGGCTCGGGTCCTCGGGGTCGATCACCGACGGATCGATCTGCACCGTCCGGAAGTCGAGGCCGCCGGTCACCTCGACCTTGACCGCGCCCCCGCCCGCGCTGCCCTCGACGACGGTGGCCGCCGCCTCTGCCTGGGCCGCCATGAGCTGCTGCTGCATCTGCTGGGCCTGCTCGAGCAGACCGCCGAGGTCGAACCCCGACGGGCCGTTGGGATCGGTCATGGTGCGCTCCTCTGGTGCATGGGTGCGATCGTGGCGGTGGACCGGACGGACGGCGTCGTCACTCCTCGACGACCTCGGCGCCCGGGAACAGCTCGGTGATGCGGTCGATCGAGCTCGAGGCGACGTCGGCGTTGTCGAGCTCCGACACGTCGCCGATCTCGGCCATCTCGTCGTGGTGCTCGTCGCCGCTCGCGCGCCCCTCGCCGGCGCTGGCCGCCGACCCACCGCTGCGGCGGAGTGGGCCCTGGGACGGATCGGCCTCGCCGCCGACCACGAGGCGCATGGCGACGGGGCGACCGAGCTGCTCGGCCAGCGCGGCCTCGACGTCGGGCCGCAGCTCCTCGCAGCGGTCGCGGTGGATGGCGTTGGGCAGGGCGAACTCGGCCGCGCCGTCGGCGGCGACGAAGTGCCCGGCGTTGTAGCGGGCGCGAGCCCGGTTCGACAGACGACCGAGCACGGCCGGCCACGCGGCCTCCAGCTCGGCGAGCGTCGGCGCACCACTGCTCGCGGCCGGCGCCCCTGGCGAGGGGGCCGGCGCCGGCTCCGGCTCGGCGGGAGCCGCCGTCGTCTCCGGCTCGGGTGGGGGCGCCGACGTGGGCTCGGGCTCCGCGCGCGGCTCGGGGGTCGGCGGCGCGGCGGCATCCTCAGGAGCAGCGGCGGGCGGCCGGGCCCCCGATCCGGCAAGAGCGGCGCGGGCGGCGTCGCCAGGACGGCCGCGGCGGGCGGCCGGCGCCGGAGGTGCTGCGGGAGGAGCGGGCGGGGCCGTGGCCGGCGCCGTGGACGCCGGCCGGTCCGACGTCGAAGCTGCCGCCGTCGGGACTGCCGGCGGGGAGGGGGCCGGGCCGCCCTCCGCGAACCCGCGCTCCAGCCGGGCCACGCGCTCGACGAGCGCCGCCATCGACGTGTCGACCTCGGGGCGGGTCATGCGCACGAGGGCGACCTCGAGGGGGATGCGCGTGTCGCCCACGTGGCGCATGTCGGCGATGGCCTCGCCGACCAGCTCGAGGGCACGCGTGATCGTGGCCCGCCCGAGGCGGGAGGCCTGCTCGGCGGCGCGCGCCTGGTCGGCGTCGGTGAGGTGCTGGAGCGGCCCCTGCACCGACGCGAGGAAGATGTCCCGCAACCGGGCGAGGAGGTCCTCGGCGATGGGGCGGGGCTCGCGGCCGACCGACAGGGCCTCGGCGAGGGCGACCATCGCTGCGGCGGTGTCCCGCTCGCAGAGCGACTCGACGAGCGCGTCGACCGAGTCGCCACCCGCCGGCGCCCCGCCTGCCGCGACGACCTGGTCGAGCGCCGAGAGCGTGTCGCGCGCCGACCCACCGCCCTGGCGGAGGGCGTAGGCGATGCCCTCCTCGGTGACGTCGAGCCCGGCGTCGGCGACGACCCACCGCACGTGCTCCTCGAGGACGTCCGCGGGCAGCAGCCCGAACTCGAGGTGCTGGGTGCGGCTCCGGATCGTCGGCAGGACCTTGTGCGGGTCGGTCGTCGCCAGCACGAACACGACGTGCGGCGGCGGCTCCTCCAAGGTCTTCAGCAGGGCGTTCGACGCCCCCGCCGAGAGCATGTGGACCTCGTCGAGGATGTACACCTTCGTCCGCCCCGGCGAGCCGATGCCCGCTCGGCCGATGAGGTCGCGCACCGCCTCGACGCCGTTGTTCGACGCCGCGTCGAGCTCGTGAAGGTCGAACGACGTCCCCGCCTCGATCGACCGGCACGACTCGCAGACGCCGCAGGGCTCGCCGTCGGTGAGGTCCTCGCAGTTCAGGGCCTTGGCGAGGATCCGCGCCGTCGACGTCTTGCCGGTGCCACGCGGACCCGAGAAGAGGTAGGCGTGACCGACCCGGTCCTCGCGCACCGCGTTGCGCAGCGCCCGCACCACGTGCTCCTGGCCGCGGAGCTCGTCGAAGCGCCCGGACCGGTAGCGGCGGTAGAGGGACTGGTAGGCCATCGGGGCGACTCTAGAGGTTCGGGGCCCGCGCTCACCGCGGTGGCGGAACCGGTCGACGAGCGCGACCGTGCCCGCTCCCACAAGTGGCGGCCAGGCGACCTGCGGCACACCGCAGTTTCCGCTGAGAGCTGCTGCCTCCCGGCCCTGACTCGGTTCACGGGCTGCAGTTGCACAGGGCCCGACCGCCACATGCGAGAGCGGGCACCCAGTCACGATACCCTGTCGTCTCCATCAGCAGAACATCGCCGGCCGGCTCGCCGGGCGGCGCACCCGGGAGGGGTGCGAGAGCGGCCGAATCGGCACGCTTGGAAAGCGTGTGTGGGGCAACCCACCGTGGGTTCGAATCCCACCCCCTCCGCTCAGATCCGCACCCATCGAGGAGCCGGTGACCGACCAACAGAGCACCGACGAGGACGCCATGCGCCTCGCCCTCGAGGAGGCTCGCGCCGCCGTCGCCCACGACGACGTGCCCATCGGCGCCGTGGTGCTCGTCGACGGTCGTGTCGTCGCTCGCCGCCACAACGAGCGAGAGCTCCAGGGCGATCCGACGGCGCACGCCGAGATCCTCGCCCTGCGCGACGCGGCCGCTGCGGTCGGTGACGGCTGGCGCCTCGCCGACGCCACGCTCGTCGTCACCCTCGAGCCGTGCCCCATGTGCGCGGGTGCGGCGCTCGCCGCCCGCGTCGCTCGGGTCGTCTACGGCGCCGTCGACCCGAAGGCCGGCGCCTGCGGCTCGCTCTACAACCTCTGCAGCGACCCCCGCCTCAACCACGAACCCGCCCTCACCCACGGCGTGCTCGGCGAGGAGTGCGGTGAGCTGCTGCGCGCCTTCTTCGCCGACCGGCGCACCTGAGCGGGGTCGGCCCGCCGATGCGCTGAGGCCACCCGTCGGCCGCTAGCATCGCCGGCGGAAGGTTGCCAGAGCGGACGAATGGGACGGCCTCGAAAGTCGTTGTGGCCTCCGGGTCACCGTGGGTTCGAATCCCACACCTTCCGCTGCGACGTCCGACACGGGCCGCCCGTCAGGGTGGCCCGTGTCGCGTCCGGGCTGGGGTTGGCTGTCACACCCCCTTCGTAGGATGGGGTCAGGTGGTCGGATCGGTGTTCTTCCCCGCCCGGTTCGGTCGCCTCGTTCGCCGGCGTCGGTGCCGGCCTGTGTGCGGCGATGGCGAGTGGGAGGTGGCGCCGGTGGTGCTGCTCGATGTCGGGGAAGCAGATGTGCATCCGGTGGGTCCGGGTGTTGCGCTGTCGGCGTTGGCCCGGGCGGTGGACCTGCTCGGGGCGGTGGATCTGGATGCGTTGGATGCCCGGTCGGAGATGGCGCTGGTGCGCGACGTGGAGGTCCTGCGTCGCCGCCTGGACGCGGTGACCGACCGCATGGCCGGCCACCTGGACGAGTCGCAGGCGTTCGCGGTCGACGGGTTGGCGTCGGCGGGGGTGGCGGTGCGTCACCTGGGCCGGTTGCCACACGGCGAGGCGCGGGCGCGGGTGCAGTGCGCGCGGGTGTTGCGGGACCTGCCGGCCCTCGCTGCGGCGCACGCGGCGGGGGAGGTGCCGACCGGGCATGTGCGGGCGGTGGCACGGGTGGCCCGCAACCCGCGTGTCGTGGACCTGTTGCCGGTGGTGGAGGACGTGATCGTGGAGATGGCGCGGGACCACTCCCATGACGGGTTCTGTCGGTGGTTGCGGGAGTGGGAACGCCTGGTCGATGTCGACGGCACCGAACAGGACGCCGAGACGTCCCACGCACGACGGACCGGGTCGGTGGTGGAGAACTACGACGGCGGGTTCACCCTCACCGGTGGGTTCGGGAACCTCCAGGGCGCCGCCATCGCCGAGACCTTCGAGTGGTTCGCCCGCGCCGAGCTGATGGCTGACTGGGCCGAGGCCCGAGCCCGGCTCGGTGACGCCGCGACGGAGGCCGACCTGGCCCGCAGCGCCGCGCAGCGCGGCGCCGACGCCCTCGCCGCGATCTTCGCCCGGGCGGCCTCCACCGTCGGCCGGGCGGTGCCGCTGGTCAACATCGTCGTCGATCTGGACACCTTCGAGAACGCCCTCACCGGCGGCGAGCCGGCTGAAGCCCCGCAGGTGCTGGTGTCGACCGGCCCGCGTGTGTGCCGCACCCTGTCGGGGGTGCCCCTCGCACCCTCCGACGTGGTCGCCGCCGCCCTGGCCGGGCAGGTCCGCCGCGTGATCATCGACGCGGACTCCAACGTGATCGATCTCGGACGACGCCGGCGGTTCTTCACCGGCTCGGCCCGCGAGGCTGCCGAGCTCACCAACACCCTCGCCCACCCCGACGGACTGCGCTGCATCTGGAACGGCTGCCACCGACAACGCGGCCTGCAGATCGACCACACCGTCGACGCGAGCCGCGGCGGACCCACCGACCAAGCCAACGCCGCCGTGCTCTGCGACACCCACAACCGGCTCAAGAACCACGGCTGGCACCCCAACCGCGCACCCGACGGCACCTGGACCATCCACCGCCCCGACGGCACACCCACCACGGCGCCGGCCTGATGCGCCGCCGGGCCGCACGACCCCCGCGCGCGCAGCGCGGGCTAGCGTCAGGCGCCATTCCACGTCACAGGGGGGAACCATGACGCTGAAGATCGATCCCGTCGCCGCGGGCCTCGACGAGAGCCGCCTCGACCGCATCCGGGACCACCTGGCGCGCAGCTACGTCGACGCCGGCAAGATCGCAGGGTGCTCGGTGGCCGTGGCCCGGGACGGGCACGTCGGGTACTACGAGGAGATCGGCCAGCGGGATCGCGAGCGGGGCCTGCCGGTCACCGAGGACACGATCTGGCGGATCTACTCGATGACCAAGCCGATCACCGGCGTCGCCCTCATGACGCTCTACGAGCGGGGGGTCTTCCAGCTCGACGACCCGGTGCACCGCTGGATCCCCGAGTGGCGCGACCTGAAGGTGAAGGAGCGCGCGGAGGACGGCACGGAGCGCCTCGTCGAGCCGCTCCGGCCGATGAGCGTCCGCGACGCGCTGATGCACATGACCGGGTTCGGGATGAGCACGCTGTCGCTCCGCACCGACGACAAGGGCCGGGGCTTCCTCGACAGCGACGCCACCCTCGAGACGTTCTGCCAGGGCCTCGCCACGGAGAACCTCGACCACCAGCCCGGCACCCGCTGGATCTACGGCGTCTCCACCGACATCTGCGCCCGCCTCGTCGAGGTGATGTCCGGGCAGCGCTTCGACGACTACCTGCGCACCACGATCTTCGAGCCGCTCGGCATGCCCGACACCGCGTTCCACGTGCCCGACGACAAGGTCGGGCGCTTCGCCGCCAGCTACGGCCGGGCCCGCGACAAGTCGCTGCGGCTGCTCGAGGACCCGGAGCAGAGCGCCTACCGCCGGCAGCGCACCTTCCTCTCGGGCGGCGGCGGTCTGGTGTCGACGATGCCCGACTACCTGCGGTTCACGCAGATGCTCCTCAACGGCGGCGAGCTCGAGGGCACGCGGATCCTCGGCCGCAAGACGGTGGAGCTCATGACGATGAACCACCTGCCGGGTGGTGGCGACATGACGCAGTTCGCGCTGCCCGGCGGCTACGGCGAGGTCGGCTTCGCCGGCATGGGGTTCGGGCTGACGATGGCGGTCAGCCTCGGGCCCGTGCAGACCGGCCAGATCGGGTCGGCCGGCGACTACATGTGGGGCGGCATGGCCTCCACCACCTTCTGGTGCGACCCGGCCGAGGACCTTCTCGTCGTGTTCATGACCCAGCTCATCCCGTCCGGGACGTTCAACTTCCGGGGCCAGCTGAAGTCGCTCGTCTACCCGACGCTGCTCTGACCGTCGTCGCCGGGCGTCAACGCTCGGTCGACGACGAGGCGGCCTGCACGAACCGCTCCGGCGGGCCGAGGAGGTAGCCCTGGGCGTGGTCGCAGCCCAGCTCGACCACCGCCCGGAGCTGCGCCTCGGTCTCGATGCCCTCGGCGACGACCCCGATGCCGAGCGAGTGGGCGAGGGCGACCGAGGCGCCGACGATGGCGCGCTCCTGGCCACTCGGCGAGTCGAGGCCCTGGACGAACGAGCGGTCGATCTTCAAGGTGTCGGCCATCGAGAACCGGCGCAGGTAGTCGAGCGTGGCGTGACCGGTGCCGAAGTCGTCGATCGCGATGTGCGCGCCCAGCGCCTTCAGCCGCTCGAGGGTCTCCACCGCGAGCTCCTCGTTGCCGACGAGGGCGCTCTCGGTGACCTCGAAGCAGATGGCGTCGGGCGGGACACCGGTGCGCTCGAGGAGGCCGTGCACGCGGTCGAGCAGGCCGGGGGCGGACAGCTGCCGGGCCGACAGGTTGATCGCCACCTGGATCCGACCGCCCCGCAGCGGCAGGGGCCAGGCGGCAGCGGAACGGAACGCCTCTTCGAGGATCCACGCGCCGAGCGGGATGATGAGCCCGGACTCCTCGGCCACCGCGATGAAGTCGGCGGGGTGGACGAGCCCGAGGCCGGGCCGCTCCCACCGGACGAGGGCCTCCACACCGACCTGGCGACGGTCGGCCAGGCGGATCACCGGCTGGTAGTGCAGGACGATCTCGCCCCGTTCGTGCGCGCCGTGCAGCGACTGCTCGATGTCGACCCGGCTGAGCGCCCGACGGTGGTCGGCCTCCTCGTAGAGGACGATGCCGTCCCGACCCCGTTCCTTGGCCCGGATCATGGCGTGCTCGGCGTTGCGCACGACGTCCTCGGCACGCGCGTCGGCGTCCTCGGTGACCGCGACGCCGATGCTCACCCGCACCCGCATCTCCGCGGCGCCGGCGCGGATCGGCTCGGCGAACGACTCGACGACGCGCTGGGCCACGGTGAGGATCCCGGCGGCCGAGTCGACGTCGGAGCACACCATGAGGAACTCGTCGCCGTTGAGCCGTCCGACGGCGTCGCCGGCCCGCAGGGTCTCGTGCAGCCGGTCGGCGACGGCGCAGAGGACGGCGTCACCGGTGGCGTGCCCGAGGGTGTCGTTGACGTGCTTGAAGCGGTCGATGTCGACGAAGAGCACGCCGACGCGGCTGCCGGTGCGCTGGGCCCGGCCGATCGCCTGCTCGATCCGGTCGACCAGCAGCGCCCGGTTGGGGAGGCCCGTGAGCTCGTCGTGGACGGCGGCGTGCTCGAGCGCGAGCACGGCGGACTGGCGCTCGACGGCGATCGCCGCGAGGTGGGCGGACTGCTCGACCAGGTCGGACTCCGCGTCGGTGGGGACTCGCCGGTCGTTGCGGATGACGAACAGGGCGCCGCACGGGCGCTCGTCGCCGGTGACGCGGAACGGCCGCACCCAGAACGACTCGACGCCGGTCGTGCGGCAGGCGGCGCGGATCGCGAACCAGCTCGGCTCCCCGAGGGTGACCGCCGTGGTGCGGTCGGGGAGGCGGGCGATGGCCTTGCCGACCGGGGACGCAGCGTCGCTGTGGTCGAGCGCCTGGTAGAGCGGCGACGGCACGTTCGACTCGGCGGCGATCCGCCACCGGCCGTCCGGCTCGAGCAGGAGCACCGCCGATGCAGCGTCGGGGATCCAGCGGCCGAGGCGTTCGACGAGGCGGGCCGCCGTGTCGTCCACCGCCGCACCCCGAGCGATCGCTTCGAGGACGCTGCGCTGCTCGGTGAGGGCGGCGTCGATCATCCGTCGTTCGGTGAGGTCGACGGCGGTGACGACGACCGAGCCCGACGTGGGATCGGCGCTGCGCTCGGTGTCCCACTCGAGGCGGTTCTCGATCATCGCCTCGACCGGGCGCGGCCGTCCGTCGGCGTCGAGGGCCAGCAGCGTGATCGGACCGTGCGTGCCCCGCGCCAGGAAGACCCGGTCGAGCACCTCGGGCGGCACCTCGGCGTGGTCGGCGACGAAGAGCGTGGCGACCGGCGCGCCGATCAGGCGATCCGGTCGGTGGCCGAGGCGGCGTTCGACGGACCCCGAGACGGCACGGATCTCGCCCTTGGCGTCCACCACGGCCACGAGGTCCGAGACGTGGGCGAGCAGGGACGCGGGCGGGAGCGGATCGACGTCCGCGACGGACGGCGGGAACGGGAGGACGGGCTCGTTGCGGCGAGAGCTACGAGCCACGCGCTCCCCCGTGATGGCCCGCGCGTCGCTCCAGGGCAGGCGCGGTCATGCCGCTAGCGTCGACCCGGTGGATGCGCACACCCTCAGTGTCGCCCAGCTGAACGCCCGGATCTCGGATGCTCTGAGCGGCGCGTTCCCCGACCAGGTGTGGGTGACCGGCGAGGTCCACGGCTTCCGGGGGTCGGCCAACGGCCACGTGTACTTCCGGCTGGTGGAGCCCGGCACGCTCGGCCGGCCGTCGGAGGCGAGCCTCAGCGTCGTGCTCTTCCGGGGCAACCGTCGGGTCGTCGACCACGTGCTCGCGCGGGCCGGCGGTCTGGCCCTGTCGGACGAGCTCGAGGTCCGCATCCGCGGCGAGGTGCTGTTCTACGCACCGCAAGGCCGCGTGCAGCTGCGGATGACGGGGATCGACCCGTCGCACACGCTCGGGCGCCTGGCCGCGGACCGCGACGCGCTGCTGCGCCGGCTCGCCGCCGACGGGTTGCTCGACCGCAACGGGCGCCTGCGGCTCACCCCGGTGCCGCTGCGGATCGGCCTGGTGACGAGCGCCGACAGCGCCGCGGCCGCCGACTTCCTCCACGAGCTCGAGCAGAGCGGCGTCGGGTGGTCGGTGACGCTCCTCGACACGCGGGTCCAGGGCGCCGGCTCGGTCGAGCACCTCGTCGCATCGCTGACGGTGGCCGCCCAGCTCCCGCTCGACGTCGTCGCCGTCGTCCGCGGCGGGGGCTCCCGGACCGACCTCGTCGCCTTCGACCACGAGGCGGTGGCCCGCGCCATCGCGTCGATGCCCGTGCCCGTCCTCACCGGCATCGGCCACGAGATCGACGAGAGCGTCGCCGATCGTGTGGCGCACCGGGCGTTCAAGACGCCGACCGCCTGCGCGGCGTTCCTGTGCGAGGCCGTCGGGCGGTTCCGCACCCGCTGCGACGAGCTCGGCCGCCACCTCGCCGTCCGGAGCCGCCACGCGCTCGACCGCCAGGACGCCCACGTCCACGCCCTCGCCACGAGGGTGGCGTCGGGTGCCCGGACGACCGTCGAGCTAGGGGCGGCGCGCCTCGACGCGCTGGGCCGCGCCGTCGCGACGCTGCCCGAGCGGTCGCTCCTGCACGCCGAGCGCCACGCCGATGCCCTCGAGCGCGAGGTGCGGGCGCTCGATCCCGCCCGCGTCATCGCCCGCGGGTGGACGATCACGCGCACGGCCGACGGCCAGCTCGTCCGCCACCTCGCCGACGCACCCATCGGCACCGCCTTGCGCACGACGGTCGCCGACGGCACGGTGTCGTCGACCGTGGAGGCGGGCGACCCCCACCCCGATCCCGCCGTGGACCCCGGAGGCCCCGACGATGACCGACCCTGACGAGCCGGGCGACCTCTTCTCCAGCCAGGAGACGCCGTCCTACGCCGCCGCCCTCGCCGAGCTGGAGGCGATCGTCGCCGAGCTCGACGGTGAGGCGGTCGACGTCGACCACCTGTCGACCCGGGTCCAGCGGGCGTCGGAGCTCCTCGTCGTGCTGCGACGCCGCATCGGCACCGCACGCATGGAGGTCGACCGGGTGGTGGCGAGCCTCGAGGCGATCGACGAGGCGTGACCGGGTCGATCCCCGGGGGCCACGTCGTCGGGCACCGGTAGGCTCCACCGGATGAGAGCCGAGGCCGGTCGTCCCCAGACCTCCGGCGTCGCACCGCCCGACGCCCTGGCCGCGGTCGCCGACCGCGTCACCTCCCGTCTCGAGGGGATCCTCGACGAGGAGGCCCGCCGCTGGTCGGCGCTCGACGCCGACCTCGCCGCGCCGGTCGGTGCGCTGGCCCGGCTCGTCCTGTCGGGCGGCAAGCGCCTGCGTGCCGCCTTCTGCCACTGGAGCTTCGTCGGCGCCGGCGGCGACCCCGACGATCCCCGCATCCTCGACGCCGCAGCGGCGTTCGAGCTGCTCCAGGTCTTCGCCCTGATCCACGACGACGTCATGGACCGGTCCCCCACCCGTCGCGGGACGCCCACGATCCACACCGAGTTCGCCGAGCGGCACACCGAGGCGGCGTGGCGTGGCGATCCCGACCACTTCGGCGAGGGGGTGGCGATCCTCGTCGGGGACGTCGCCCACGTCTACGCCGACCGGCTGATGACCGGTGCGCCGGCCGACGCCATGGAGGTGTGGCACGAGCTGCGCATCGAGGTGAACATCGGCCAGTACCTCGACCTGTTCGGCACGGTCCGAGGTTCCACCGACCTGGCCACGGCTCGGCGCATCTCCCGCTACAAGTCGGGCAAGTACACGATCGAGCGGCCGCTGCACCTCGGCGCCGCCCTCGCCGGCCGCCTGGACGACGTGCGATCTGCCCTCGACGCCTACGGCGTGCCCCTCGGCGAGGCGTTCCAGCTGCGCGACGACCTGCTCGGCGTGTTCGGCGAGCCGAGCCGCACCGGCAAGCCCATCGGCGACGACCTGCGAGAGGGCAAGCCGACGCCGCTGCTCGCCATCGCCACCGAGCGGGCCGACGACGCGCAGCGCGCCGTGCTCGCCCGTGTCGGCGCCGACGACCTCGACATCGACGACATCGCCCGCATCCAGCAGGTGGTGGTCGACACCGGCGCACGCGCCAGCTCCGAGGCGACCATCCGCGACCTCACCGCCCGAGCGGCGGCGGCACTCGACGGGGCGCCCCTGCGTCCTGACGCCATCGACGCCCTCTGCGAGCTGGCCGACTACGTGGGCGCCCGCGAGAGCTGACGGTCGGCGGCGTCGAGCGCGGCGTCCGTGATGCTCCGGTCAGGGATGAAGAGGGCTGCGGTCAGGACGCCCATCGACGCGAACACGGCGCGCAGCCCGAAGCTCTGAGCGATCAGCCCTCCGGCGGCGGCTCCGAGCGGCATGGTGCCCCAGGCGAGGAGCCGGTAGACGCTGTTGAGCCGACCCAGGAGGTGGTCGGGGGTGACGGCTTGGCGGAACGAGACGGTGATGATGTTCCAGACCATGATCATCGCCCCGCCGGCGAACATCGCGGCTCCGATGACCCAGACCTGGTCGGTCACCGCGGGAGTCGCCACGAAGGCGACCATGCCGACGACGGTGACGGTCAGGGTGCGGGCTCGCCCGAGCAGGGACGCGAGGCGGTCGGCGACGAAGGCCGCCGCGATGCTGCCGGCTGCGGCGGTGAGGACGAGGAGGCCGATCGCGGCCTGGTCCAGCCCGAGCACCGAGTCCTCGCCGACGGCGAAGAGGACGAGCACGGCGCCGGTCGCGGAGGAGGCGAGGTTGGCCACACCGACCATCAGCGCCATCGTCCGCAGCAACGGCCGGTCGACGAGGAAGCGGAGGCCCTCCCCGATGTCGGCGCGGAGGCTGGTGCGCGTGCTCGCGCGGACCGGCGTGAACGAACCACGCAGCGCCCACAGGGCGGCGACCGCGACGAGCCACAGGCCGGTCGTGATCCAGAACGCGGCAGCGACCGCCAGACCGACGAGCACACCGGCGAGCGGCGGTCCGACGAACTGCTGGGCGCCGAGCTCGATCGCGCCGAGCCGGCCGTTCGCCCGGGCGAGCTGGTCCCGTCGCACCAGGTTGGGGAGGATCGACTGGTTGGCCGTGTCGTAGAAGACCTCTGCGACCCCGGTGCCTGCGGCCACCAGGTAGAGCGCGGCGATCGAACCGCCGCCGGACTGGAGGACCACCGCGAGGGCGACGACTGAGGCCGTGCGCACAAGGTTGGCGCCGATCATCGTGTGGCGCCGATCCCAGCGGTCGGTCAGCGCCCCGACGGGGAGCGCGAAGAGCAGCCAGGGCAGGGTGCGCACGAGCTCGAGTCCAGCCACCGCGGTCGGCGAGCGGGTGAAGGTGATCGCCGCGAGCGGCAGTGCCAGCTTGAACACGCCGTCGGCGAGGTTCGAGGCGCCGGCGGACGCCGCGATGCGCCAGAAGCGCGACCCCAGGCCTCGGGCTGGCGTCACCCCCTTCGAGCAGTCTTCACTCATTGGAGGTTCTTCCAATCACGTCCTTCATCGTGCCATTGGATGATCGTCCAAGCAACGGCGCGGGACAGGGCTACCGTTCAGGAGGTGACCGGCGACAGGACCCCCGCGGCCGCGGCGCAGGCCAAGGCGCTGGCCAGCCCGATCCGCCTGCGCATCCTCCGCCTCTGCCTGCATGACGCGCTGACCAACCAGCAGCTCGCCGACCGCCTCGGCTGCGACCCGTCCACGGCGCACTACCACGCCCGGATCCTCCTCGACGCCGGCTTCCTCGAGCGCACCGAGCCCCGCCGCGGCCCGAACGGGGCGCTCGAGAAGCCGCATCGTTCGACCGGTCTGTCGTGGACCCTCGACCTCGGCACCGAGGATCCCGAACCGACCCTCGCCATGGTCGACGCGGTGCGCGCCGAGCTCGCCGACTCCGGCCCGGGCTCGGTCGCGTCGTCGTCGCGGTTCGTGCTGCACCTCGACGACGCGCGCCTGGACGAGCTGCTCCGCCGGATCCAAGAGATCCTCGACGAGTACACGGCGACCGACAACGCACGCCGCGCCGAGGATCAACCCAGGCTCGGTGGGCTGCTCGTGCTCCACCGACTGACCGACGCCGACCGAGCGGAGCGCACGTGACGACCTGTGGCAGCTGCGGCGCGGTGGTCGACGAGGTGAGCTGCGCCGAGCTCTTCGATCGCCTGCTCGCGCTCGACCACGAGCGGCGGGAGCCGTGGGGCCCGCTCCACGGCGAGGCGGTGGCGTGCTACTTCGCGCAGCACCCGAACGCACCGAGGGCACCGCGGGACACCGGCCCCCTCCTCGACCGGCTCCGGCGATTCGTCGGTGACGGCGTCGAGGCGGGCGACGTCCTCCCGGGGGCGACGATCCACGCCGTCGCAGTCGACGGCTCGTTCCCCGCGGCCGGCTACCGCGACCGGCTCGAGCGGTGGGCCCGCTCGATCGTCGCCGCAGACGCCGGTGGCGGGCAGGCCACCCCGCGCTGAGCGCCCGAACCGGACGTCAGACGGCGGCGAAGCGGGTGAGCGCCGCGGCCAGCGGCTCCTCCACCACGCCGTACTGCCGGGCGACCTCGTCGAGCCAGTGGGGGCGCACACGGGCGGCGACCGCGAGGCACGGGTCGAGCCCGCTCAGGTGCACGGCCTGGCGGACGAAGGTCGACGCGTAGTCGGGGGGCCGCACGTCGGAGCTGAGCTCGGCCAGCGCGTAGGGGTCGGGCGGGCGCGGCGCCGCGGGGTCGATGCGGTGCAGCACGGCGCTCATCGGACGCGGTCCGCCGCCGGCGAGGCCGGGGCCGTCGTCGAGGATCGCGCCGCGGACCTCCTCCGGACGGGCGCCGGCGAGCATCAGCCCGACGTAGGCGCCGAGCCCCCGACCGAGCACGGTGACCTCGCCGAGGTGCGCGAGCGCGGTGTCGGCGTCGGCCATCAGGAACTCGGCGGTGTAGCCGCCGCCGGAGGGCACGGTGGAGGCGCCGTGGCCGGTGAAGTCGAGGGCGTGCACGGGACCCGGCCACGCATCGGCCACCTGCGGAGGGACCGCCGTCGGCGACGCCTCGCCGAGGCCGTGGAGCAGCAGCAGGGCACGTCCGTCGCCCCCTCGCAGCTGGTGGAGCGCCAGCTCGACCTTGCCGTGCCGGAGGGTCGTCGTGGTGGCGGTCGTCATCCGAGGAACTCCAGGACGAGGTCGGCGATCGCCTGCGGGCGTTCGACGTGGACGAAGTGGCCGGTGTCGGCGAGCTCGAGGACCCGGGCGCCCGGCGGCAGGTGCGGTTCGACGTCGGCGAACGACGTGCCCCAACCCATCGGTTCCTCGATGGTCGAGAGCACGCCGAGGAGGGGCACGGCCAGGCCCGGCAGGCGCTCGAGGTTCCAGTCCGGTCGGAACGGGCCGAACCCGCCGAAGCGGAGCTGCGGGTCGATCGGCCAACGGTGGCCGTCCTCGGAGGCGACGGTGCCGATCGCCGCGAGGTAGCGCAGCCACTCCGGCGTGAGCCGCGGGTTCATCGAGCCACGGCGCTCGGCCAGCTCCTCGACCGTGCCCGGCTTGCGGCGCAGCTCGTGGGTGCGGCGGTGGTGGCCGAGCCAGGACGCGAGCTCGTCGGCGAGCATCCGGGTGCGCTCGTGGTCGGCGACGTCGGGCGCCTTGCGGCCCGACGGGAGGCCGTCGAGGTTGACCATGCGGGTGATGCGCCAGGGCGCGACCTCGGCCATCTGCAGCAGGATGCCGCCGCCCTTCGAGTGGCCGACGACGGGGAGCGGGTCGAGGCTCGTCGAGTCCATGACGGCGACGGCGTCGCGGATGTCGGCGTCCCAGCTGTAGAGGGCGGCGTGGTCGGAGAAGCCGTGACCCCGCTGGTCCCAGGACACGACCCGCCAGCCGCCGGCGGCCAGGAGCGGGGCGAACACGTCGAAGGTGCGGGCGAAGTCGAAGCCGCCGTGGGCGAGCATCAGCGGCGGGGCGGACTCGTCGCCCCACTCGTACACCTCGATGCCCACACCGGCGCTGTCGACCTGCCGCACGCGGTCGGGCGCCTGCGCGCCCGGGAACGTCGCGGTCGAGGGGTCATCGGTCATGGACGGGCACACTAGGCACGCGCACCGGTTCTCACCCATTCTCATCTCGGCGGCTACGCTGCCCGGATGACCGAGAGCCGCCCCTCCACCTCGCCGTCGCCCCACGTGCACCGGACGGCGTCCGAGCGGCTCCGGCGGGACGGCCAGCGCTACACGACGAGCCGGCGCATCCTCGTCGAGCTGCTGGAGTCCGCCGACCGACCCCTCACCATCCCCGAGATGCTCTCCCGCCGTGACGGCATCCCCCAGAGCTCGGCGTACCGCAACCTCGCCGTCCTGGAGCGGGCGGGCGTGGTCGACCGGGTGCTCGCCACCGACGAGTTCACCCGCTACGAGCTCGCCGAGGACCTCACCGAGCACCACCACCACATGATCTGCACCGACTGCGGATCGGTCGCCGACTTCGTGATGACCCCGGCGGCCGAGCGGCGCCTCGACGACGCAGCGGCGGCGATCGCCGAGGCCGCCGGGTTCCGCATCTCGGGGCACCGCTTCGACCTCCTCGGGCTCTGCGGCGCCTGCACCGAGCGGGGCGCGTGAGCTCCTCACCGCTCGACCACGCCCACTCCCACACGTTGGCCGACGCCGCCGACCTGGCGACGCCGGCTGTGCGGCGCACGCTGGTGGTCGTCCTCGCGGCGGTCGCAGCGCTGACCGTCGCCGGGCTGCTCGTGCTGTGGCCCGACGACGACGTCGCCGTCGAGACCGACACGGGCTTCGCCGTCGAGCTCGTCGACGCCACCGTCACGCGGATCGAGCTCGTCCCGTGCAGCGGCGTGGGCGAGGCGGAGACCGTGCGGTGCGAGCGGATCACGTCCCGCGTCACGTCGGGGCCGACGTCGGGCACCGACGCGAGCTTCGAGCTGTTCCCCACCGCGTCGAACCCCACGATCGAGCGGGGCGACGGCATCGTGCTCTCCTACGCCCCGGACGCCCCGGCGGAGGTCGCGTACCAGTTCGCCGACTTCCAGCGCGGGTCGTCGCTGATGTGGCTCGCCGGCCTCTTCGCCCTCGCGGTCGTCGCACTGGCGCGGATGAAGGGCGTACGGGCGCTGCTCGGCGTCGCGGTCAGCCTCGTGGTCATCGTCGGCTTCCTGCTCCCCGCGCTGCTCACCGGGCGCTCACCGCTGCTGCTCGCGCTCGTCGCGTCGTCGACGATCGCGTTCCTGGCGCTGTTCCTCGCCCATGGCGTCAACGAGCGCACCGCGGTGGCGCTGCTCGGCACCCTCGCCTCGTTGGCGGTCACCGGCGTGCTCGCCCTCGTGTTCGTCGAGGCCACCAGCCTGACCGGACTGGGCAGCGAGGAGGCCACCCTGCTGCGTGCCAGCTCCGGGGTGATCGACTTCCAGGGCCTGTTGCTCGCCGGGATCCTGATCGGCGCGCTCGGCGTGCTCGACGACGTCACCGTCACCCAGGTGTCGGCGGTGTGGGAGCTGAAGCAGGCCGACCCGTCGTTCGGGCCGCTCGACCTGTACCGGCGGGCGGTCCGCATCGGCCGCGACCACATCGCCTCGGTCGTCAACACCCTCGCCCTTGCCTACGCCGGCGCCGCGCTCCCCCTCCTGCTCCTCTTCACCCAGGCGTCGCGGTCGTTCGGCGAAGTGATCACCGGCGAGGCGGTGGCGGTGGAGGTCGTGCGCACGCTCGTCGGCAGCATCGGGCTCGTCGCCGCCGTGCCGCTCACGACGGGGCTGGCGGCGCTCGTCATCGGCCGCGCCGACGCCCCGGCCGTCGACGACCGGGGCGGCCGCGCGGCTCGACGCGAGGCGCGGCGGGCGCGCCGCCGTGATCCGTTCTGGAGCGACGTCGACGTCTGAGTTGCGGGCGGCGGCAGCTGAGGGAGCGGTGCCGCGCCGCGATCAGGGCAGCGGGTCGAACGAGCGCTGGAGGAACGTGGCCAGCTGGCCGCGCGTCATCGTCGCGTCGGGCTGGAACTGGTTGGTCGCGCCGACGCCCGTGGTGACCCCGGTGGCCTTCGCCCAGGCGACCGCCCGGTAGTAGTAGGCGTTCGGGTCGGTGACGTCGGAGAAGCCGGGGTGCGGGTAGCCGGTCTTCGAGCCCCACACCCGCCACAGGAACGTGATCATCTGCCCTCGGGTCATCAGGCCGTCGGGCTGGAACTGGTTGGTGCCGCCCACGCCGGTCGTGAGCCCCTGGTCGTACAGGTAGTCGACGGCGGCGGTGTAGTAGGCGCCGCGGGGGACGTCGACGAACGGCGACGGCGGCGCGGGGAGCGACCCCTCGATGCGGTGGATGTAGGTCGCCATCTGGCCGCGGGTCACCGGACCGTCGGGCTGGTAGGTGCCGGTGCTGCCGACGCCGGTCGTGAGCCCGGCCGAGCGCAGCCAGGCCACCGGGCCCGTGTAGAAGGCCCCGAGCGGGACGTCGGCGAAGGGCTGGACCCACCCCACGCTCTCGTGGATGCCGCCCTGGTCGACGTCGTCCTCGCCGGGCCCGATCACCGAGATCGTCCAGTCGACCGAGTACGGGTTCCCGAGGCTGGCCCGTGCGACGAAGAGCTCCGCACCGCCGTTCCCGTCGTAGATCGTGCCGCCGAGCGCCCCGGAGACGTTGGTGATGTCGTCGCAGCTGCGGGCGCGGCCCAGCCCGTCGTCGACGCGCACCCCGTTCTCGACGACCATGAGCAGCAGGTACTCGTAGCCGTTGCAGCCGTCGTCCCAGCGACGGTTGGTGTTGAAGGCGACGAGCACCTCGGTGAGGTCGTCGGGGTTGGCGATCGTGGAGAACACGTCGAAGAAGCCCCCTCGCTCGCCCTCGAACTCCATCCGGTAGGAGCGCAGGTCGACCGTCGCGTCGCCGGTCGGATCGGAGTAGGTGGGCGACCGCCAGACGACGGCCTGTGGCGCCAGCGTCGCCACCTCCTGCCCGGTGGGGCCGGGTGCCGCGGAGGTCGCGGCGTCGAGCAGCGCCGGGTCGACCCCGTCGAACGTACCGAGCTCGCCGTCGGTGGCCGGGGCGGGCTGTGCCCCCGCGGCGCTCGTCGTCGTGAGTGCGAGCGCGATGAGCGCGCCCGCTGCCGTCCTGCCCCACCTGGTCATCGCCGTCTCCCCTGCGCCCGATCGAAGCGCCAAGGATGACACACCGGCTCCTCGGCCCGACCGACCAGGCCGAGTTGCGGGGCGGCGCGGGGACCGGTTACCTGAACCGGTGCCCGCAGACCCCAGCCAGGAAGCCGCCCGGCGGCGGACGTTCGCCATCATCAGCCACCCCGACGCGGGCAAGACGACGCTCACCGAGAAGTTCCTCCTCTACGGCGGGGCGCTCACGTCCGAGGCGGGGTCGGTCAAGGCGAAGGGTGCGCGGCGGTCGGCGACCTCGGACTGGATGGAGCTGGAGCAGAAGCGCGGGATCTCGATCACCTCGACCGTCCTCCAGTTCCCGTACCGCGACCACGTGATCAACCTCCTCGACACGCCCGGCCACCGCGACTTCTCCGAGGACACCTACCGCGTGCTCGCCGCCGCCGACGCCGCGGTGATGGTCCTCGACGCCGCGAAGGGCATCGAGCCCCAGACGCTCAAGCTCTTCGAGGTGTGCCGCGAGCGGGACATGCCGCTGCTCACGTTCATCAACAAGTGGGACCGTCCCGGCCGGGACCCGCTCGAGCTGCTCGACGAGATCGAGGCGCAGATCGGCGTGCACCCGGCCCCGGTCACCTGGCCGGTCGGCATCGCCGGGGACTTCCGCGGCGTGATCGATCGCCGCACCGGCGACTTCATCCGCTTCACCCGCACCGCCGGTGGGGCGACCGAGGCGGGCGAGGAGCTGCTCGCACCGGACGAGGCGGCCGAGCGCGAGGGCGAGGCGTGGACCGCGGCCACCGGCGAGCTGGAGCTGCTCGAGGCGACCGGGGCCGACGTGGACGAGGAGTCGTTCCTCGCCGGCATCTCGACGCCGGTCTACTTCGGTTCGGCGCTCACGAACTTCGGGGTGCGCCTCATGCTCGACGGGGTCGTCGACCTGGCCCCGGCACCGGCGCCGCGTGTCGACGTGAAGGACGAGCCCCGGCCGCTCGACGCCCCGTTCTCGGGGTTCGTCTTCAAGGTCCAGGCGAACATGGACCGCGCGCACCGCGACCGCCTGGCCTTCTTCCGGGTGTGCTCCGGGCGGTTCGAGCGCGGGATGGTCGTGACGATCGATCGGACGGGTCGGCCCTTCGCCACCAAGTACGCCCAGCAGGTGTTCGGCCAGGATCGCGAGACGGTCGAGGAGGCATGGCCGGGCGACGTCGTCGGGCTCGTCAACGCCACCGACGTCCGCATCGGCGACACGCTCTGGGTCGACCAGCCGGTCACCTTCGCCGGGATCCCGAGCTTCGCCCCCGAGCTGTTCTGGGTGGCGCGGGCGAAGGACACCAGCCGCTTCAAGCAGTTCCGGTCGGGGATCTCCCAGCTCGACGAGGAGGGCGTGGTGCAGGTGCTGCGCGACCCGGAGATCGGCGACCAGGCCCCGGTGCTGGCCGCCGTCGGCCAGATGCAGTTCGAGGTGGCCGCCCACCGCCTGGAGAACGAGTTCGGAGCCCCCGTCGAGCTGAGCCCGACGAGCTACACCGTCGCCCGCCGCACCGACGCCGAGAGCGAGCCGGCGCTCAAGTCGATGCGCGGCGTCGACGTGCTGCGCCGGGCCGACGGCACGCGCCTGGCGCTCTTCGAGTCGAGCTACTGGTTGGCGCGGGTGGAGGGCGACCACCCCGAGCTGGTGCTCGAGCGGCTCGTCGCCGAGGGCGGCAGCTGACCGACCGGCCTCAGTGGTCGAGGTGCTTGACGACGAGGACGACGTCGTCGAAGCGCTCCGCACCGGAGAGGGCACGGCGGAGGATGCCGTCGGCGACGGCGTTGACCGGCTCGCCGTGCAGCTGGCGCGCCGCCGCCTCCAGCCGTTGGAGACCGGCGTCGATCACCTCGCCGCGCCTCTCGACCAGACCGTCGGTGTAGAGGACGACGACGTCGCCGCGCTGGAGCTCGGTCGTGGCCGACCGGCGCTCCGCACCCGGGTGCACGGCCAGCGGGACGCCACCGACCTCGTCGAGCCACCGGGTGCGGTCGGTGCCCACGAGGAGGGGCGGGAGGTGGCCCGCGCTGGCGTAGGTGAGCGTGTGCGCCTCACGGTCGATGACGGCGCAGACGACGGTGCTGGCGAAGGCGTGGGCGGTGCGGGCCGCGAAGCGGTCGAGCCGCTCGAGCACCTGGTCGGGCGCCAACCCGTCGAGGAGCATCGCCCGCGTCGCCGAGCGCATCTGGCCCATCGCCGTCGCCGCCTCGAGGTCGTGCCCCACGCAGTCACCGACGACGATCGCCCGGCTGGTGGGGCCGACGTCGATGACGTCGTACCAGTCGCCACCGACGGACAGCCCACCGGTGGCGGGCAGGTAGCGGGCGGCGACGGTCGGCAGGTCGCTCGCCGGGCGGAGCATCGCCTCCTGGAGCGTGTCGCTGATCTGGCGGTACTCGTCGAGCTCGACCGCCCGACGGTAGGCGGCGTCGATCGCCGCGCCGATGGCGCTCGCCACCAGGTCGATGAACGACCGGTAGTCGGCGTCGTAGGCCCGGCGCGGGTTGAGGCCGGCGACGAGGACGCCGGTGAGGTCGTCGTGCGGCTCGCCCAGACGGACGATGACGTGCTCGGCGGGCAGCCGACCGGCAGCGTCCCCGCCGATCACGCGGGCGGGCCCGCCCTCGCTGACCTGGCGGACGAGGTCGGGGTCCACGGGTGAGGCGGTGTCGGCCCGCGTGGTGCTGACCAGCGCCACGCCGTCGCCGACCCGGAGGTACACGTCGGCGTCGACGATGTCGGCGTTCCAGCGGGCGAGAGCAGAGATGGCGCCAGCGGCGACGTCGGTGACGCGCGGCGCGTCGAGGATCATCGTCGTCACCGCCGAGAGGCAGGCCAGGCGACGTTCGGCCAGGACCTCCGCGGTCGTCTCGGTGACGACGTCGAAGATCCCCCCGACCGAGCCGTCCGACAGGAAGATCGGGCTGTAGGACCAGGTGAAGTAGGCCTCCTCCGGGTAGCCGTGCCGCTCCATCACGAGGAGGCCGTGCTCGTCCCACGTGGACCCGCCCTTGCCCATCACCTCGTCGGCGAGCGGTTCGAGCACCTCCCAGATCTCCACCCACACCTCCTTGGCGGAGGCGCCGAGCGACGTGGGGTGCTTGTCCCCGAGGATCGGCCGGTACCCGTCGTTGTAGATCTCGATGAGCTCCTCGCCCCACAGCACGATCATCGGGAAGCGGCTGGAGAGGCAGAGGCGCACGGCGTTGCGCAGCGGCGAGGGCCACGACGTGGGCGGACCGAGCGGCGTGCTGGCCCAGTCGTGCTCGCGCACGAGGCGTCCCATCTCGGTGCCCTCACCGATGTGGGCCATCCACCCGGGGAGACCGTCGCCGCTCGCGGCAGCCTCGCTCGTGCGCGTCATCGGACCGCCACCCTACCGGGAGGGTGGCCGGTCAGTCGCTGAGGGTGAACGGCGCGCCGTCGAAGCGGTCGACCGTGGTGAACGCGTCGACGGGGTCCCGCCGCAGCCGGGTGACCTGGCGGACCGGGCGCCCGAGCGCGACGAGCCCTGCCACCGCGAACGGGTCGGGGATGCCGAGCAGGTCGCGCACCGCGTCCTCCTCCCGGCAGATGGCGGTGGTGAGCACGCCGCCGTAGCCCCGCGAGCGGGCGGCGAGGAGGAGGTTGTGGCAGAACGGGTAGATCGACCCGCCGCCGACGATGCTCTGGCGGTCGAGTCCGTTGTCGAGGACCGCGAGCGCCGTGAGGTCGACGGCGACGACGAGCATCACCGGCACCTCGTCGAGGTGGTCGGCGAAGGGGTTGGGCCGCTCGGTGGCCCGTGCGGCCTCGAGGTCGACCGCCGGTTCGGTCCAGCGCCGGTCGGGCCCGGGAGCGAACGGGACCTTGCCCTCGGCCACGTGGGCGACGTACTCGCGCCAGGAGATCTGGTAGAGCTCGCGGAGTCGCCGGCGGGTGGCGGCGTCGCGCACGACGATGACGTGCCACCCCTGGCGGTTGCCGCCGCTCGGCGCGAAGCGGGCGTCGTCGAGGATGGCGTGGAGCTCGGCGTCGGGCAGGGCGTCGTCGGTGAACTCGCGCACCGCCGCGGTGGTGCGCATCACGACGTGGAGGTCGGACTCGGGCTCAGGCGTTGCCACGACCGACCCTGGGGCTCGTGAGGTCGATGACCTCGGGGCTGGGCAGGTCCGGGCGGGCCGGGAGGACCGGGGCCCGGTCGCGGTGGCGGCTGAGCTCGAAGAAGCCCGGCGCCGCGGAGATCGACGCGATGCCGTCGAAGGCCGCCAGGGCCGCCACGCCCGTGGGTGCAGGCGAGAACACCGGCCCGTGGAACGCCCGGCGCGGACCGTCCATCGCGATGACGAAGGTGGGCACGTCGGCGGCCTCGCCGGCGATGGTGTGGGCGTCGTCCATCGACGCGCCGATCGCGGCGTCCCAGGTGGGGTCGTCGGCGGCGCGGGCGAGGTCGACGGGGAGCCCGCACGCGGCGAGCGCACCGGAGAGGTGCTCGAAGCGGCGGTGGCCGTCGTGGTGGAAGCCGACGCCCAGCCGGGCGTGGAGCTCGCCGATCGGGGCCTCGCCGTGCGCGTCGCGCACGGCCTCGACGACCCGCAGGGCGCGCACGCCGGCGGCGAACTCGGCACGGGCCTCGTCGTCGAGGTCGCGGCTGCCCGCCCACAGGACGCTGAAGGACTTCCAGAGGACCTCGACGTTGCGCTGGACGCGCACCTCCTCCAGCCAGCGGGACGTGATCCACGACCACGGACAGGCAGGGTCGACGAAGAGCTCGACGTACATGGCGGTCCACTCCTGGTCCCCGCGGGGCCGCGGGCGAGGGCCCATCATGCCCCCGTCGCGCCCGCGAGCCGCGGCACGATCCCCGTTCGCGTCACGCCGAGCCCGCGACCGCCGCACCGAGCGCGCGCTCGGTCTCGCCCCGTGGCGAGACGGCCACCTCCGGGCACCCGAGCCACGCGCCGAGGTCCGCGAGCTCCGCGGCGAGCGGTTCGACGACGGGGCCCCGGTCGACGCCGGGCTCGAGGTGCGCGGCGTGGACGCGCAGGACGCCGTGGGCGCGGTCGGCCTTCACGTCGACGCGGCCGACCAGGCGGTCACCGAGGAGGAACGGCAGCACGTAGTACCCGAAGCGGCGCTTCGGTGCCGGCGTGTAGATCTCGATGCGGTAGTGGAAGTCGAACAGCCGCTCGCCTCTGGGCCGGAACCACACGACGGGGTCGAACGGGCTGAGGAGCGCCCGCGCGTCGATGCGTCGCGGGATGGGCCGGGCGGGGTCGCGGAACGCCGGATCGCGCCAGCCGTCGACCTCGACCTGCTCCACCTCCCCGGCGGCGACGAGCTCGGCGAGCGCGGCGCGCACCGGCGCCTGGAGCTGGCGGTGGTAGTCCGCCACGTCGGCCACCGTCCCCACACCGAGAGCGCGCACGGCGCGCCGCACGAGCACCACCGTCGCCTCGTGCACGTCGGGCGTCGGCGTGGCGAGCACCTCCGCCGGGAGCACCCGCTCCGGCAGGTCGAAGGCGATCACGAAGTTGGTGCGCCGATCGGCGACCGCGACGCGCCCTGCCGCGTGCAGCGCGGCGAGCGCCCACTTGCCTGGCGCGTGTCCCCACCACGAACCCGTCCGCTCCCCGGCGTTCTCGAGCTCCGCTGCGGTGATCGGCCCCCGCGCCGCCACCTGGGCGAGGACGGCGTCGAGGAGGCCGGGGTGGCGGGCCTCGATCCGCGACTCGTCGCGCCACCGGCGAGGCCCCGCCATGCGGTGGCGCATCGCGGGATGCAGGTCGACGGGCAGCACCGCGGCCTCGTGGCCGATGTACTCGAAGTTCTCGCCGCTGCGCCACAGCAGGTCGTCGAGGCGAGCGCGGTCGTACGCGCCGAGCCGCGAGAAGAACGGCAGGTGGTGGGAGCGGGTGACGACGTTGACCGAGTCGAGCTGGACGAGGCCCATGCGGTCGAGCGTCCGGCGCAGGTGCCCGGCGTGGACGGTGCCGGTGGGGCGGGGCCGGTCGAAGCCCTGCGCGGCCAGGGCGAGACGGCGCGCCTGGTCGAGCCGCAGGCGACGCGCGGTCGGTGCGCTGGTCATCGCTCGCCCCGTGCCCGGGTCGTCGGCGCGCCGCCCGATCCGACGTACCGGGCGCGGGCTCGGAACCGGTTGCCCGGCTCCTCGTACTCCTCGATGGCGTGGGCGATCCACCCCGCCGCTCGCGCCACGGCGAAGATCGCCTCGCCGACGCCGACGTCGAACCCGGCGACGTGGCAGAGGGCCGCCAACCCGAAGTCGACGTTCGGCGGCGCGGGTGCCCCATCGGCCATGACCTCCTCGACCGCCTCGACGACGGCCACCCGCTCTGCGGGGGCACCCGAGCGGCGCACGAGGTCGAGGAGGGCCACGGCCCGGGGGTCGCCCTCGGGGTAGAGCGGATGCCCGAAGCCGGGGACGACGCGGTGGTGGCGAAGGTGGTCGGACACCACCGCGCCGACCCTGTCGAGGTCGTCGGCGCCCGCCTGCTCGACCTGGGCGAACAGGTGCTGCACCGGGACGCTCGCGGTGCCGTGCAACGACCCGCTCAGCACCCCGAGCCCGGAGGAGACGACGGCGTAGGGGTCGGCACGGGTGGAGGCCGCGACCCGGGCGGCGAGAGTGGACGCCGCGAGCTCGTGGTCGGCCAGCAGGACGAGCGCGGCGTTCAGCGCGCCGACGAGGGCCGGCGTGGCGCGGCTCGGCCCCAGTCGCGGCCACAGGCGCGCCGCGATGGCGTCGGGTCGCACATCCACGTCGTCGCCCCCGTCGCCGCCGCCACCCTCGTCGGTTGCGGCGGGGATGGCGAGCGGCGGGACGGGATCGGTCGACCGGAGCGGCAGGGCGTCGACCATCGTGGCGATGAGGCGCCGGCCGGAGTGGGCCACGCCGGTGGGACGCAGGTCGTGGCGCAGGGAGTGGGTGGCGCCGGCCACCGCGACGGCGACGCGCAGGCGGTCCCCGGCGGTGGCCGAGCCGGGAAGGCCGGCCACCTCGGCGGCGATGAGGTCGGCCGACTTCACGCTGGAGGCCCAGGGGCCGAGGTCGGTGGGCGCCGGGGCGTCGTCGCCGAGCCAGAGCCACTCCGCGACCCACTCGAACGGGCGGGTCGACGCCAGCTCGACGGCGTCGCGACCCCGGTAGCGGAGGCGGTGGTCCTCGATGGCGGTCAGGCGGGTGTCGATGACGACCTCGAGCCCGCCGCGGTCGGGCGCTCGGCGGTGCCGCCGCGCCAGGCGGTCGACGTCGGCGGCGGAGAAGAGGCTCGTCCGCCCGTCGACGGCGCGCCGGCGGTCGAGCATGCCCCGGCTCACGTAGGCGTAGAGCGTCTCGACCTTCACCCCGAGCCGGTCGGCCGCCTCGCGAGCGGTGAGGTCGCGGCCGGCGAGGTCCGGCATCGAGGGGTCGGCGGCATCGGTCATTGACCCGATCATGATTGATATGGATCAACGTTGACAACCCTGTTCGCTCGTCGCCACCCTGGGAGCGTCACCGCGAAGAGAACGAAGGAGATCGCCTCCGTGTCAGCCACCCCCACCTCCGATCCCGCCATCGAGGTCCCCCGCGGCCTGAAGGGCGTCATCGCTGCCGACACCGCCCTCGGCGACGTCCGCGGGCGTGAGGGCTTCTACCACTACCGCCAGTACTCCGCTGTCGAGCTGGCCGAGCACCGGAGCCTCGACGAGGTGTGGCACCTGTTCGTCGAGGGCGACCTCCCGAGTGCCGAACAGCTGCGGGCGTTCCGGGCCCGGGTCGCCGCCGTCCGTGCAGAGCCCCTCCCACCGGTCGTCCTCGACGCCCTGCCGCTCATCGCCCGGGCCGGGGCCGCCGGACCGCTCGACGGGCTGCGCAGCGCGGTGTCGCTCCTCGCGGCGGCCGAGGGCTTCGCGCCGGTGATCGACCTCGACCGCGAGACGATCGTCGCCCAGGGCATGCGGGTGGTCGCCGCGATGCCTGCGCTGGCCGCCGGGCTGTGGCGTGCGGGCCAGGGCCTCGACGTGCTCGCGCCGGACCCGTCGCTCGACTGGCCCACCGACTACCTGCGGATGATCGGCGGCGCCACCCCCAAGCCCGAGCACGCCCGGGCGGTCGAGCGCTACCTGATCGCCACCATCGACCACGGGTTCAACGCGTCGACGTTCACGGCGCGGGTGATCGCCTCGACGGGAGCCGACGTCGGCGCGGCGATCGTCGGCGCCATCGGGGCCCTGTCGGGCCCGCTGCACGGAGGTGCGCCGTCCCGCGCGCTCGACACGCTCGACGCCATCGGATCACCCGACCGGGTCGACGAGTGGGTCCGGCCGCGGGTCGAGGCGGGCGAGAAGATGATGGGGTTCGGCCACGCGGTGTACCGCACGCAGGACCCCCGCTCCGAGCTGATGCACCGCACCGCGGCCGAGCTCGGTGGGGACCTGGTCGACTTCGCCGAGGTCGTCGAGCGGCGGGTGGTCGAGATCCTCGCCGAGCTGAAGCCGGGGCGAGAGCTGTACGCCAACGTCGAGTTCTACGCCGGGGTCGTGATGGAGCTGGCCGGCCTGCCCCGGGAGATGTTCACGCCGACGTTCGCCACCAGCCGCGCCATCGGCTGGGCGGCCCACGTGGTCGAGCAGGTCGAGGACGGCAAGATCATCCGCCCGAGCGCCCGCTACGTCGGCCCGCCCGCGCCGGCGCCCCTTCCCTGAGCCCCTGGAGCCCTCGGGGTTGGGCGCGACATCCGGCGCATGTGACGCCAACAGCGCCCGACCCGCGGGGTTGGGCGCGACATCCGGCGCATGTGACGCCAAGCGCGCCCAACCGGCGTGAGGGCGGGGATGCGGACGGGCCGGTCAGGGCTGGACGGCGAGGGCGGTGCGGAGGAACTCGACCTGGAGGAGGAGCAGGTTCTCCGAGACCTTCTCCTGAGGGGTCATGTGGGTGACGCCCGAGAGGGGCAGGACCGTGTGGGACCGGCCCGCCTCGAGCAGCGCCCGTGAGAGCTGGAGCGTGTGGGCGACGACGACGTTGTCGTCCGCCAGCCCGTGCACGAGCAGCAGGGGGCGGTCGAGCTCCGGGGCGAGCGGCGTGAGGTCGGTGCGCTCGTAGGCCGCCGGCTCCTCGTCGGGGTGGCCGAGGTACCGCTCGGTGTACGCGGTGTCGTAGAGGCGCCAGTCGGTGACCGGCGCGCCGGCGACGGCGGCGTGGAACACGTCGGGGCGGCGCAGCACCGCGAGCGCCGCGAGGTACCCGCCGAACGACCAGCCGCGGATGCCGACGCGCGACAGGTCGAGGCGGGGCTCGACCTCGGCGGCGGCACGCAGCGCCTCGACCTGGTCGTCGAGCACCGGGCCCGCGAGGTCGCCCTTCACCGCGCGCTCCCAGGCGGGACCCCGGCCGGGGGTGCCGCGGCCGTCGACGACGAGCACGGCGAAGCCCTGGTCGGCGAGCCACTGCGAGACGAGGAACGCCCCTCGGCTGCGCAGGACCCGTTGCGCGTGCGGGCCGCCGTACGGGTCGAGCAGGACCGGGAGCGGCTCGTCGCCGGCGCCGGCCGGCAGGAGGAGCGCGGCGCGCAGCCCCCGGTCGCCCAGCTCGAGGAAGCGGACGTCGACCTCGAGATCGGGGACCTCGGCCCGGGATGCGACCGTGACCGCCGCCTCGACGTCGCCGTCGGGGACGACGACCATCGCCGAGCCGTGCTCGTCCATGGAGGCCCGGCTCACGACGAGGGTCCCGTTGCCGGCGGCGGCGCCGTGGATCCCGGGGGTGGACGTGAGCGCGGCGAGCTCGCCGTCCCACCCGAGGAGCGCGAGCTGCACCTCGGTCGGGTCCTCGAACGAGCAGGTGACGAGCACGCCCGCGTCGTCGACGGCGACGACCGAGCGCACCTGGACGTCGCCGCCCGAGAGCGGTTCGCCGTCGACCACGACCCGGCGGGCGCCGTCGATGTCGGCGACGGTGACGAGTCGTCCCTCGTGCCACGCCGGCGCGCCGGGCACGACCTCGACCCACGCCTCATCCGTCTGGCGGTGCAGCTCCGTGGTCGCACCGGTGTCGGCGTCGACGGAGAGGACGAGCATCTCCCGCTGGGGCCGGTCGAGCACGGTGACGAGGAGCGGGCCGCCCTCGGACCAGGAGACGTCGACCAGGTAGGGGTGGGCGTCGGCGTCCCAGTCGACGTCGACGCGCCCACCGTCCAGATCGACGACGGCCAGGCTGCACGCGGCGTTGGCGGTGCCGGCTGCGGGGTACCGCACGGGCCGCGGCTCGGTCCACGGCTCGGCGGGCGAGGAGATGTACCAGGTGGCGACGGGCGACTCGTCGACGCGCTCGACCACGAGCCGCGTGCCGTCCGGTGACCACCAGTGGCCACGGGTCCGGCCCAGCTCCTC
Organism: Actinomarinicola tropica; assembly: GCF_009650215.1. Taxonomy (GTDB): domain Bacteria; phylum Actinomycetota; class Acidimicrobiia; order Acidimicrobiales; family SKKL01; genus Actinomarinicola; species Actinomarinicola tropica. The sequence continues at coordinate 3,415,277 of NZ_CP045851.1, forward strand.
GGCGGCGATGAAGTCCGCGGCACCCCAGGTGACGTCGCTCTCGCCGATGACGAGCTGGTCGGCGTGGTCGGGGCCGACGGCGCGCAGGGAGCCGTCGGCGACGTAGGCGACGACGGTGCCGGTGGGATCGATGCGCGGGTCGAAGGCGCCGGGCTCGGCCTCGAGCGTCCGCACCTCGCCGGACGCCAGGTCGACGTGGACGAGGCGGCCGCCGAGCGCGGCCACCGCCGCGCCACCCTCGCGGTCGACCGAGTAGGCGACCACCCCCTCGCCGGTCTCCCGCGCCCGCTCCCGACGGGCCCGCTCCTCGGCCGGCAGGTCGTCCTCGCCGGCCACGCCCAGGTCGCGAGGGTCGATGAGGCGGCGCTCCTCGCCGGAGTCGAGGTCGAGGAGCCAGAGCGAGTGCACGGGGTCGTCGCCGGCGTCGGACCGCAGGAACAGCACCCTGCGCCCGCCCGACACCACGGTCGGGGTGCGGGGCGCACCGAGGGTGAACCGCCGGGTGACCGCGTAGCGACGAGGGAAGCTCATGGGCGCCGACGCTAGCCCTCGGGTCCTGCGGCCTCGGCCGGCCCGGGGACCGCCGGCGGCACGACGACGTCGGGTTCGGGCGCCGGCCCCGACCGATCGCTCACGCTCGCCCCCGCGGTGAGGTGGTCGAGGATGGCGATGAGCTTCTGCGGGTTGCGCTCGGTGGTGATCCGGTCGGGGTCGATCCCCTCGGGGAGGGGTGGCGGGTCGCCGGTACCCGGTTCGGGGGCCACGGTGACGAGCACCGGGATGCCCCGCTGCGCCGCCTCGTGGCCGCGCGCCAGGTCGCCACCGGGACCGTCGAGCGGGAGGGCGACGACGATGGCGTCGGCGTCGTCGGCGAGGGGGCAGGGTCGCCCCTCGAGCATCGGGCACGCGCCCCGCCGGCCGGGGCGAGGTCCGGGGCAGACGACCACGTCGTACCCCGCGTCCTGAGCCGGCTCGGTGGCACGCCAGCGGCCGCCCGTCGCCTCGACGAGCAGCCGCGGTCGGGTGTGGGCGCCCAGCCACACCGGCGTCTCCCGCGTCGTGGCGATGGCGACGCGCACGGTCGTCCAGTCGCCGTGGCCGAGCGTCGCGTACTCCCGGAACCGGACCATCGACAGCATGCGCCGGTTCTCGGTGAGGATCTCGGCCTGGAGCGTCGGCACCCCACGCTCGGCCGCGTCGACCGCCAGGGCGTCGAGCAGATAGGGGCCGAGCCAGCCCCGACAGCTCGGTTCGATGGTGATCGCGAGCTCGCCGCTGCCGTCGTCGAGGAGGACGTAGCCCGCGTCGCCGACGATGCGCGACGGCCCGTGGGGCTCGTGGAGCTCGGCCACGAGGCCGTGCCCCCGCTCTGTCTGCGCGGTGATCCAGTCCTCCAGCCACGAACGGCTCGGCCGGAACGCGGAGAAGAAGCGCAGGTGCAGGTCGTCGGTCGAGAGGTGCTGGTAGAGCTCGAGGAGCGCGTCGAGGTCGTCGAGGGACACGGGCCGGACGACCAGGCGCCGACCGTGGGGGAGATCCGCGACGCGCTCCACGCCCCCACCCTGACGGGCGCGCCCGGCCCGGTCCAGGGGCGAGGGACCCGACCTCCGGCCCCGGCGCGGTGACGTTCGGCCCTGACGGCCCGGCGCCGTCGGCGGTTCGATCGTCCGTGGAGGCGAGGAGGCGCCATGTCGACGATCCGCCAGATCGAACCAGATGTGCACGGCGGACCGCCGCCGAACCTCGTCGACTACGACGAGGGGCGCGAGCGGTTCAGCTGGGAGCAGGCGCGAGCGACGCTCGACGGCCTGCCGGGCGGCCGGGGCCTGAACATCGCCCACGAGGCCGTCGTCCGCCACGTGGAGCACGGGCGCGGCGACGTCGTCGCGCTCCGCTGGCGGGGGAGGGACGGCACGGCGCGCGACATCACGTACCGCGAGCTCGACGAGGAGAGCGGACGGTTCGCCAACGCCCTCGCCGCACTGGGCGTGGAGCCCGGGGACGTGGTCGTCACCCTCCTCGGGCGGGTGCCCCAGCTCTACGCGACGGTGATCGGCACGCTGCGCCACCGGGCCGTGCTCTCGCCGCTCCTCTCGGTGTTCGGGCCCGAGCCGATCCGCCAGCGCATCGACCTCGCGGCCGCGCGCGTCCTCGTGACGACGCCGAGCCTCTACCGGCGCCGGATCGCGCCGATGCGCGACGAGCTGTCGTCGCTCCGCCACGTGATCCTCGTCGGCGAGGGCGACGTCCCGGCCGGGGCTGTGGCCTGGGACGCGGTGGTCGGGGCCGCCGAGCCGGTCCACCGGATCCCGCCGACCCGACCCGACGACCTCGCCCTCCTCCACTTCACGAGCGGCACGACCGGTCTCCCCAAGGGGGCGATGCACGTCCACGAGGCCGTCGTCGCCCACGGCGCCACCGGGTCGATGGTCCTCGACCTGCGGCCGGGCGACGTCTACTGGTGCACGGCCGACCCCGGCTGGGTGACGGGGACGTCGTACGGGATCGTCGCCCCGCTGGTCCACGGCGTGACGAGCGTGATCGACGAGGGCGACTTCGAGGCCGGCCGGTGGTACGAGCTGCTCGAACGGGAGCGGGTGGACGTCTGGTACACGGCCCCGACCGCCGTGCGGATGCTCATGAAGGCCGGACCGGAGCCGCGTGCCGGCCGCGACCTCTCCGCCCTCCGGCTGGTCGCGAGCGTGGGCGAGCCGCTCCACCCCGAGGCCGTCCTCTGGGGCGAGGAGGTGCTCGGCCTCCCGATCCGGGACAACTGGTGGCAGACCGAGACCGGCGGGATCATGGTCGCCAACTACCGGTGCCTGCCGGTGCGGCCGGGCTCGATGGGCCGGCCCCTCCCCGGCATCGAGGCGGTGCTGCTCGCCCGCGACGAGCACGGCGAGGTCGTGCTCGACGCCGCCGGCGAGCCGGTGACCGTGACCGAGCCGGACCGCGAGGGCGAGCTGGCCCTCCGCGCCGGGTGGCCGTCGATGTTCCGCGGCTACCTCGGCCAGCCCGAGCGCTACGCCCGGTGCTTCGCCGGACCCTGGTACCGCACCGGTGACCTGGCCCGGCGCGACGCCGACGGCTGGTTCTGGTTCGCGGGCCGCGCCGACGACGTCATCAAGTCCGCGGGGCACCTCATCGGCCCGACCGAGGTGGAGCAGGCGCTGCTCGCCCACCCCGCGGTCACCGACGCCGGCGTCATCGGCGTGCCCGACCCGGTGGCCGGCGAGGTGGTGAAGGCGTTCGTCAGCCTCGCCGCGGGGTTCGAGCCGAGCGACGAGCTGCGCCTCGAGCTCATCGGCTTCGCCCGGACGCGGCTGGGTCCGGCCGTCGCACCGCGCGCCCTCGCGTTCGACCAGCACCTGCCGACCACCCGGAGCGGCAAGATCATGCGCCGGGTCCTGAAGGCGCGTGAGCTCGGCCTCTCGGAGGGCGACCTGTCGACGCTGGAGTCCGGCGGCCCGGATCAGGAGGTGGCGCGGTGACCCTGACCACGACGGACCGACGCGTCCAGATGTTCGCCGACACGGTAACGAACCTCGGCGACCAGGGCGTCGACGCCGTGTTCGGCGTCATCTACCCGACCCAGGTCGCCCTCGTCGGGTTCGGCGCGATCGTCGAGCGCCCGTGGGCCGTCGGAGGGATGCTGACCGTGCGCCCCGTCGTCACGGCCAGCCTCGCGGCCGACCACCGAGCGACCGACGGCCACGAAGGGGCGCGCTTCCTCACCAGCCTCGACCGCCGACTCCAGGAACCGGAGGCGCTGTGAACACCGAACAGGCCCTCGCCGCCGTGGCCGATGCCCTGCACGGCATCGCGCCCGAGGCCGACATCGACGAGATCGACTCGTCGGGCGCCCTCCAGGAGGAGCTCGACCTCGACTCGATGGACTTCCTCAACCTGGTCGTCGCCATCGACCAGCGCACCGGGGTGGAGATCCCCGAGCGCGACTACCCGCGGGTGGCGTCGCTCGACGGCCTCGTCGCCTACCTCGTCGCCGCCACAGGCTGATGCCGGGGCGCACCATGGCGGCCTGGGTGGTCGACCGCCCGGGCCCTGTCGGGACGACGCGGCCGCTCGTCCGCCGCACGCTCGCGGTCCCCGAGCCGGCCCCCCACGAGGTGCGCGTCGCCGTCCACGCCTGCGGGGTCTGCCGCACCGACCTGCACCTCGCGGAAGGGGACCTCGCCCCGCGACGACACGGCGTCGTCCCGGGCCACGAGGTCGTCGGCGTGGTCGAGAGCCGGGGCGAGCACGCCACCCGGTTCCAGGTCGGCGAGCGCGTCGGCGTCGCGTGGCTCCGCAGCACGTGCGGCACGTGCCGCTTCTGCCGCCGAGGGGACGAGAACCTCTGCGTCGCACCCCGCTTCACGGGGTGGGACGACCACGGCGGCTTCGCGCCGTTCGCCGTCGTCGACGAGCGCTTCGCCTACGCGCTCCCCCACGCCCTCGACGACCTGCACGCTGCGCCGCTCCTCTGCGCCGGCATCATCGGCTACCGGGCGCTGGTGCTGGCCGACCTCCCCGCGGGTGGCGTGCTCGGCCTCTACGGCTTCGGGGCGTCGGCGCACATCACGGCCCAGGTGGCACGGCACCTCGGAGCGAGGGTGCACGTCATGACGCGCTCGGCCGACTCCCGTCGCCTCGCGCTCGAGCTCGGTGCGTCGTCGGCCGGCGGCGCGGCCGACCCTCCCCCCGAGCCGCTGGACTCGGCGATCCTCTTCGCCCCCGTCGGCACGCTGGTGCCGCCGGCGCTGGAGGCGCTCGACGCCGGCGGGACGTTGGCGATCGCCGGGATCCACCTGACCGACGTGCCGGTCCTCGACTACCAGCGCCACCTGTTCCGGGAGCGGACCGTGCGCAGCGTCACCGCCAACACCCGCGCCGACGGAGAGGCGCTGCTCGCGCTCGCGGCCGAGGCGGAGGTCCGGGTCGAGGCCGTGCCCTACGGGTTCGACCGCGCCGACGTCGCGCTGGCCGACCTCGCCGCCGACCGGGTGACCGGGGCGGCGGTGCTGGTGCTCTGAGGCGCGGTCAGCGACGGACCCCCTCGAGGAGGAGCCGCTGCTCGGCCGACGCCAGCGCCCGCCGGGTGCGATCGACTGCGTCGGGGTTGACCGACACCGAGGTGATCCCGAAGCGGACGAGCTTCTCGGCGAACTCGGGGTCGTTGGAGGGCGCCTGGCCGCACAGCGACGAGGTGATGCCCGCCTCACGGCTGGCCTCGATGATCCGCCGGATGGCGTCGAGGACCGCGGCGTCGCTCTCGTCGAACAGCTCGCTGCACACCTCGGAGTCACGGTCGACGCCGAGGACGAGCTGGGTGAGGTCGTTCGACCCGATCGAGACGCCGTCGATGCCCATCGCCGCGTACTCGGGGATCCGGTCGACGACGGAGGGGACCTCGGCCATGACCCAGCGGTGCAGGCCGCGCTGACGGCCGAGCGGGCTGGCGTCGATCGCCTCCAGGCAGGCCTCGAGCTCCCAGGTCGTCCGCACGAAGGGGATCATCACGTGGAGGTTCGGCGTCTCCTCCCGGACGCGGGCCAGCGCGGTCAGCTCGGTGTGGAAGACCTCCGGGTCCCGGACGTAGCGGAAGCAGCCGCGGTACCCGATCATCGGGTTCTCCTCGACCGGCTCCCACTCCTGGCCGCCGGCCAGGGCACGGAACCGGCGTCGACCTCTCGCTCGGTGCGCACGAGCTCCTCCCGCACCCCACCCGCCTGCATGGCGCCGAAGGACCCCGCTTGACGACCCGTCGGCCTCGGTAGGGTCCGGCCGTGATCGCCACCAGCGTCTCGGGACTCGACATCACCGCAGCGGACCAGCTGACCGTGCTCGGGCTCGTCGCGGTGGCCGCGGTGCTCGGCGCGGCTCTGGGCGCGGAGCGGGAGATGGCGAACAAGGCCGCCGGCGTACGCACCCACATGCTGGTCGCCACAGGTGCCGCTCTGGTCGTCGGCGTCGGCGACCTGTTGATCCACGTCGACGACGGCACCGGCGATCCGAGCCGGACCCTCCACGGCGTCATCACCGGGCTGGGCTTCCTCGGCGCCGGGGCGATCGTGCGCCACCGCGACGCCACCGTCGAGGGGCTGACGACCGCGGCGTCCCTGTGGTTCGCCGGCGCGGTGGGCGCCGGCGCCGGACTCGGGGTGCCGATCCTCGCCGCCGGCGTGACGGTGATCGGTCTGGTGGTGCTGCGGGTGGTCGGACGCGTCGAGGCCCGGTGGATCGAGGCCGATCAGGGACGACGACCGACCCCGGGCCAGGAACCGGCGGACGGCGCCGTCGTCGACGAGGGCCCCGACGACGGCGGGAACCCGTCGGTCTAGGGAGCGTCCGCGGGGTCGCCGGCGTCGGACTCGTGCGGCGGGACCACCACGACGGCGCGGTGCGCGTGGTGCACGACGTGGCCCGAGACCGAGCCGAGGAGCATCCGGCCGAAGAAGCCTCGACCTCGGGAGCCGATGACGACGAGGTCGGCGTCGAGCTCGTTGCCGGCGATGACGATCTCGGTGGCCGGGTCGCCCCACACCACCTTCAGCTCGGTGTGGGCGGGGAGGCCGACGGCGTCGCGGGTCTCGGCCAGGGCCTTCAGCGCCTCGTCGCGGATCTCGTCGGTGGCCTCCGGGTCGTCGACCGGGCTGACGACCATCACGTCGGGGGCGACGAGGCCGCCGCTCGCCAGCGGCGCGCTCGGGGGGACGGCGACGTTCAGGAGCACGACCCGCCGGTCCTCGAGCGGGAGGTGCTCGGCGGCCCACTGCACCGCTCGGCGTGACGCCTCGGAGTGGTCATCGGCGATCAGGATGAGGTCCACGTTCGGCCTTCCTCGGGCTCGGTGCGTCGCGGTTCGACCCGTTCAGCATGGCACTGCGCCCGGCCGCGGCGGCGCACGGGTCGGGAGGTCATCGCCGTGGGCGTACGATGGCGCCGCCCGGGGGCGTAGCTCAGTTGGCAGAGCGGCGGCTTTGCAAGCCGTAGGTCGTGGGTTCGATTCCCATCGCCTCCACCAGGTGCCCGTCGCGTCCGCCGGGGCGTCGCCCGACGAGCACCCGTCAGGCCGGGATGGGGCGCGTGGCACGTGCCTCGCCGAGGACCTCGGACCACCAGCGCAGCTCCGCCAGCGCCCCGTCGAGCGCGCGGCCGGATGCGTCCGACGCCGTGTAGCCGCCTGAGGCATCGAGGTTCGCCCACGGTGCGACGAGTGACACCGTGCGGCGAGTCGCGACGACGTGCAGCTCGGCGAGCACACCGCGGAGGTGCTCGACGGCGGCGTGGCCCCCGTGAGCGCCGTACGAGACGATCGTGGCGGGCTTGAACATCCACTCCCGGTAGTGCCAGTCGATCAGGCGCTTCAGCGATGCGGGATAGGAGTGGTTGTACTCGGGCGTGACGAACACGAACGCCGCTGCGGCGTCGATGCGGTCCGCGACCTGGCTACGGGGTCCACCCCCGGGCTGGAGGAGGGCATCGTCGGGCAGCTCGACGTCGGAGAGGTCCATGAGGTCGACATCGACGTCGCGTGCGACGAGAGCCGCGCAGACCCACTTCGCGATGCTCGGACTCACCCGATCCTCGCGAACGCTGGAGGACACGACGACGAACGGCCCCGGGCGGCGTGGGCCGTGGCCGGGGTGGTGGGACGGAACGGATGTCGTGGTGTGCATGCTCGGAGCGTGCAGCTTCAACATATGTTGAGGTCAAGGGGGCTCCGACGTAGCGTCGGTGCATGGCACTCACCGACGCAACCTCGGCCCGTCCCCACAGGGAGGGCATCGCCCCGGACGGCGCGACGGTCAGCGAGGTCGCCGCCGCCAGCGGCGTGGCGCCCTCTGCCGTCCGCTTCTACGAGCAGCACGGGCTCATCCACGCCGTGCGCACCGCAGGGAACCAGCGACGGTTCGATCCCTCGGCGGTGTGTCGGATCCAAGTGGCCAAGCTCGCCCAGCGCGTGGGGCTCACGGTCCGCGAGATCGCCGAGCTCTTCTCCGACCTGCCAGGTGATCCCGGTCCAGAGGAGTGGGGCCGCGTCGCCGATCGGCTCTGCGTCGAGGCCCAGCAGCGCGTCGACGACCTGCGCGAGCGGCTCGAGGCCCTCGCCTCCGGAGAGAGGCTCTGCGACCTCGGTGCCGCGCTGAGCGGATGACCGGCGGGAGGCGCCCTTGACTTCAACATAGGTGGAGGGACGACCGTGGCGGCATGACGGAACCGACCACGACAGCAGGACCGACGATCACCGAAGCGTTCACCGCGTGGATGGCGCGCCAGCCAGCCGGTGTCCGCCCCGAGGTGATCGCAGAACTGAGCCGAGAGGCGACGATCCTCGGTCTGGGAACGAGCACACGGGAGGGACGAGAGGTGCTCGACGCCGTCGTCACGACCACGATGCGCGTCGTCGCCGAGGGCTTCGCCACCATCGCCCTGGTGGACCACCCTCGTGTCGTCGCGGCCTACGACCGCTACATCCACGGAGACGACGTCGACGTCGAGCACGCCCTCTCCCAGGCATGGGGGCCGTGGCGCACGAGGGAGATGGAGGAGGTGCTCGAGCGGCTGCGGTCCCACAACCTCGCGACACCCGACGCCGCAGTCCGGATGATCGGGATCGGGCCCGCCCGTGCGCTCCCTGCGGACAACGACGAGATCGTCCGCCTGCTCGCACGGGTCGACCGGAACGCCGCAGCCCGGGTCGAGGAGCTGCTGGACGTCATCCGGGTCGTGCACGACAGCGGGGAGCACGTCCTCCGGGCGCGCGGCACCCACCCCGGCACGCCGTTCGTCGAACTGGCACGCGCGGCGCGCGCCGAGGCGGCGCGCGTGCCGGCCGGCCCGGAGCGGCAGAAGGCCCTCGAGCTGCTCGACGGCGTGGTCGAGTTGCACGCCAACGCCATCGGCGTGGGATTCGACGCGGAACGGGAGGAGCGGCAGGCAGCCCAACGCCTTCTCGACCACCGGCGCAGGACCGGGGAGCGCATCGTGCTGTGGGAGGGGAGCAGCCACGTGGCCGCCGCCCCCGGCCCGAGCATCGGGTCGCACCTCCGCGACGCACCGGGCGAGCGGTACACGGCGGTCCACGTGACGTTCGGAAGCGGCCGGATCCCGGACGCCACCATCCCCGCGCCGCAGGTCGGTTCCCTGGAGTCGCACCTGGTCGCGGCCGGCGGCGAGCGCACGATCGATCTCGGCGTGGCGCGGACCGCCACGGCCGCCGCGTTCGACCGCACCTGGTCCACCCGGATCGTCTCGGGCATGTACGACCCGGCCCGGGACAGCGCCCACTACCTCGAGGTCCCGTCCCTGCCCGACAGCTTCGATGCGCTGATCCACGTTCCGACGATCAGCCCGGTGCACCCGCTGCCGCCCGCTCGCCGCGATCCCGCCTGACGACGGAGTCCGGCTCACGCCGACCGTCCCGACGTGGGTCGGGACGGCGGCGCCGATAGCGTCTCGGTGGTCATGTACGAGGTGATCCGACCGATCGCAACCGGCCACCAGGGGACCGTGCACCTGGCGCGCCGCGACGACGGCGAGCTGGTCGCCCTGAAGCGCCTCGCCCTCGTCGGCGACCCCGCGCAGCGGGAGGTCGCCCGCCGGCGGCTGCGGCGCGAGGCGGAGCTGCTCCGCCGAGCCGAGGTGGACGGCGTCGTCCCGCTGCTCGACGTGGTCGAGGAGGACGGCGACCTCGTGCTCGTCATGCCGCACCTCGCGGGTGGATCCCTCCACGACCTGGTGCACGCCCACGGCCCGGTGCCGCCCGAGCGGTTCGCGGCCCTCGCCACGCCGCTGCTGCGCACGCTCGCCGCGGTGCACCGCAAGGGCGTGCTCCACCGCGACGTCAAGCCGAGCAACGTCTTGTTCCACGCCTCCGGCGGACGCCCGTGGCTGGCTGACTTCGGCATCGCCACGGCGCGCGACGTCACCGAGGGGCTGAGCGCCGCCGGCCACCTCCTCGGTACGCCCTCGTTCATCGCCCCCGAGCGGGCGCGGGGCGAGGCCGCCACCCCGGCGAGCGACGTGTACTCGCTCGGGGCGACGCTGCGCTTCGCGCTCACCGGCATGCCCCCGCACGGCGTGGGCGACGTCGTGAGCATCGTCGCCCGAGCCGCCGCCGGGCGCATCGAGCCGCTCCCACCCGGCACCCACCCCCACCTGGTGCAGCTCCTCGACCGCATGTGCGCGCTCGATCCGGCGGACCGCCCGACCGCGGCGGCGCTCGTCGCCGGGCCGGACGGCACGGCGGTCGGCCTCGCCGGCGTCGGATCGCCGACCACCACCGACGACGGCCCCGGCGGTCGGCGCCGCCCGCTCCGACGGGCGCTGGCCGCGGCCGGCGCGGCGGCCCTGCTGCTCCTCGGCGTGGCCGTAGGAGTCCTCGCCGCCGACCGGATCGACAGCGACGGACGCGCCGACGCCGCCGCCGGGACCCTCGGCGACCTCGTCGACCCGACCACCACCACGGCACCGGAGCCGACGACGACCACCACGGCGTGCGTCGACCTGCCCTACCAGGGGTGCGACGACGCGGCGCCCGCGCCGGGGACCGACGGCGAGGCGTGCCTCGATGGGCGGTTCGACCACGACGAGGACCCGGCCAACGGCTGCGAGGCCGAGGGCGACGACATCGACGACGCCGAGGTGCGCTCGGGCTCGATCCAGGGCACGATCATCCCCGTGGGTGACGGCGACAAGCTCCTCCTCCCGGTCTCCGATCGCTGGCAGTTCCTCTGCGACGGGCGCCTCACGCTCACCCTCACCGCGCCCGAGGGCCTCGACCTCGAGATGCGGGTGTTCGACCGGGGCGACGAGATCGCCCTGCTCGAGGTGGCGGGCGGCGACGACGACCGCGTGCGGCTCTCCGAGCCCTCGTGCGCGAACAACGACACGACCACGCTCGAGGTCGTGATCCGTGGCACCGACGGGCGATCGAGCGACCCCTGGACCCTCGAACGATCGGGCTCGTGGTGATCCCTTCCGACCCCTTCGCACCCCTCCGCGACCCCGCCCCGCTCGGGCGGCGCGTCGCCGCACGGGCCGTCGACATCGCCGCGGTGGCCGTGTGGGTGTGGGCGGCGTCGATCGCCCACATCCTGTACTTCATCCCTCGCTTCTCCCAGGACCTCGACCCCGCGCCGTGGGGTCGGGCGTTCCTGTTCCTCGTCACCTTCGTGGTGTTCTACGTGGCCTACGAGGTGCTGTTCACCAGCCGGACCGGCTCCACGCCCGGCAAGGACCTCATGCGCCTGCAGGTCCTCGACGCCCACTCGGGTGGGCTCCCCTCGCCGGGGCAGGCCGTCCGGCGGGCGCTGCCCCTCGCGCTCGTGTGGCTCGTCCCGGGGGCCTGGCCCGCCGTCCCCCTCACCGCGGCGCTCGCCGCGCCGGGGGCGCGTGGCACCGGACGTGGCGTGCACGACGTGCTCAGCGGCACGCGCGTCGTCCTCGTCCCCGAGGAGGAGCCCGAGCCGGGCACGACGATCGAGGACGCCCGGGCCCAGCGTCGTCGCGACTTCACCCCGCGCTTCGTCAACCCGCTCCAGCTCGTGCCGTCGCAGATGCTGCACCACCCCTGGCTCCAGCGCCGCCGCGACGGCGACGAGCCCGGCGGCGGGCGCTAAGGCCTGCCGGCACCCACGCCGCTGTCGCTGCCGGACGACCCGGCGCCGCGACGCAGGAAGGCCACGAACTCCTCGGCCGGCACCGGCCGCGAGAAGTGGAAGCCCTGCCCGTACTCGCAGCCGAGACGGCGCAGCGACGCGAGCTGCTCGTCGGTCTCGATGCCCTCGGCGACCGTCGTCGTGCCGAGGCCGTGGGCCAGGTCGATGATCGTGCGGACCACGCCGCTGTTCGCGTCGCCGGGCCCGTCGAGCCGGTCGACGAACGAGCGGTCGATCTTGATGACGTCGACGGGGAAGCGCTGGATGTAGCCGAGCGACGAGTAGCCGGTGCCGAAGTCGTCGACGGCGAGCATGATGCCGCTCTCGCGCAGCGCGACGAGCCGCTCGCGCAGCTCGGCCGCGTCGTCCATGACGAGGCTCTCGGTGATCTCCAGCGTGAGCCGCTCCGGCTCGAGGTCGGTCCGGTGCAGGACCTGCCCGACGTCCTCGACGATCGTCGGCGTGTCGAGCTGGCGGACCGACAGGTTGACGCTCATCTTCAGCTCGGCCGCCTGCGGGTGCGCGTCGGTCCAGGACCGCAGCTGGGTGCAGGCCTCGGTGAGCACCCACTTGCCGAGCGGGACGATGAGGCCCGTCTCCTCGGCGAGGGGGATGAACGTCGACGGCGGCAGCAGCCCCCGCTCGGGGTGATCCCAGCGCACCAGCGCCTCGCAACCGATGACGTCGCCCGTCGCCAGGTCGACGATCGGCTGGTAGTAGAGGGCGAGCCCGCCGTTCTGGATCGCGGACGACAGGGCGGACCGCAGCTCCAGCCGCTCGAACGCGCTGGAGTGCACCTCGGCCTGGAAGATCTCGTAGCGGCCCTTTCCCCGCTCCTTGGCCAGGTAGACGGCGACGTCGGCGCTGCGCAGGAGGACCTCGCCGGTGGAGCTGCGGCTGGGGTCGATGGCCACGCCGATCGAGGCGGTGACCGAGATCTCCCGCCCCTCGACCGAGAACGGCTGGGCGATGGCGGCGAGGATCCGGTCGGCGACGGCGAAGATCTCGGACTCGCCGTAGGTGTCCTCGAGCAGCACGGCGAAGTCGTCGCCGCCGAGGCGCGCCGCGGTGTCCGACACCCGCAGGCAGGCGCGCAGCCGCTCGGCGACCGCGATGAGGAGCTGGTCGCCGACGTGGTGGCCGAGCGAGTCGTTGACCTCCTTGAAGTCGTCGACGTCGACGAAGAGGACGGCCACCTGGTCGAGCCGGGCCTCGGTGCGGGCGAGAGCGCGGCCGAGGCGGCTGTTGAACATCACGCGGTTGCCGAGCCCGGTGAGCTCGTCGTGGAGCGTCTTGTGCTCGAGGTCCTGCTCGAGCGCTCGGCGGACGGTGACGTCGCGGACGTTCAGCACGATGCCCTGGACCGCGGCCTCCGAGCGCATGTCGGAGATCGTGACGTCGACGTTGCGCCAGGCGCCGTCGCGGTCCCGCAGCCGCATCTCGAGGGTGAGCTGCTCGAACGATCGCGGGGTGAGCGAGTCGACGAGCTTCATGGCCCGGGTGACCTCGTCGGCGGGGAGGAGGCGCATGACGTTGGTGCCGACCAGCGAGTCGGCGTCGAACCCGAGCATCGGACCGATGGCCGGGCTGACGTAGCTGAAGAACGCCTGCTCGTCGATGACCGCGACGACATCGGAGCTGTTCTGGACGAGGGCGCGGAAGCGGGCCTCGGAGCGGGCCAGCCGCTGCTCGGCGGCGTGGCGATCGGTGATGTCGCGGGCGGTGAGGACGACGCCGCCGATCTCCGGCTCGTCGCTGAGGTCGCGGGCCCGCAGCTCGAACCACCGGTAGGTGCCGTCGGCGTGGAGGAGCCGGATCTCGCTCGGGTCGTCGTCGAGCGCCGTGCCCCGTGCCATGCGGAGCAGCGCGTCGAACGCGTCGCGGTCGTCCTCGTGGACGAGCTCGAGCGGGAGCGGGCCGAGCAGGGACTCCTCGTCGCGGCCGAGCAGCCGCTCGACGACGGGGCTGGCGAAGATGCAGGCCCGCGACTGGTCGAGGACGAGGATGAGGTCGGAGCTGTTCTCGACGAGGGCCCGGAACCGCCGCTCGCTCTTCTCGCGGTGGAGGTGCTCGGTGAGGGCCGCGCTCTCGATCGCGAAGGAGACCTCGGTGCCGAGGGCCTCGATGGCACGCAGGACCCGCGGCTCGAGCGGGCGGGGCGTCGTCACGACGATGGCGCCCCGCACCTCGGCCTGCGTGACGAGCGGGAGGATGAACGTGCAGCGCGCCCCGTCGCTCGACTCGCCGTCGGGGAGGTCGACCGGCTCGCTGTCGAGCAGCGTCATGGGCGAGCGGCGGTCGAGCGCGGCGAGGAGGACGCCGTCGTGGCGGTCGAGCGGGTCGTCGGTCTCCAGGGCGAGGTCGGCCCGGTGGCCGGTGGAGGCGACGACCTGCGACACGCCGTCGTCGACCCTGATGATCGACGCCCGCCCCCCGTCGAGCCCACCGGCCAGCGCGGCGACCGCCTCCAGCGTGACCCGGTTGGTCTCGTCGATGTTGCGGGCGGTGACGAGCTGGAGGCCGGCGAAGCGCAGCTGGCGCTCCCGCACCGCCGTCCGCTCCCGGGCCCACACGAGCGAGGAGAGCCGGGCGAGGACGAGGACCGACACGACGAGCGACCCGACGACGAGCAGCGGGAGGTCGTCGTCGCGCCCGCTGTCGGAGGTCTGGGCGATGCCGCTGACGAGCACGATGGCCGGGGCGAGGAACAGGGCGAGGGCGAGCAGCGTGACGCGGCTCCACGTCAGCCGGATCTCCATGTCGACGGGGTCGGCGATGCGGGTCCGGGTGGGGTGCATCGCCGCGGCGCCGAGGAGGACGTAGATCGGCAGGGCGGCGAGGAGGAACAGCCCGCCCTCGGTGCGATCGAGCGTGTCGAACGTCGCGATGACGTCGGCGACGGCGACGAGGACGACGGCGGAGGCGAGCATGTAGAAGCTCGGCGTGCGCGCCCCGGGACCGACCGCCAGTCGAGCGGTGAGCACCACGACGAGCAGCACGAACCCGAAGTACACGAGGTTCAGGACCTGAGCGGCGGCCCCCACCTCGGGATCGGAGACGTAGTCGCCGATCACGAGCACCCAGATGAGGATGCCGAGTCCGGCGCCGAGGATGAGCGAATCGATGAGGTTGTCGCGGTCGGGCTCGGTCCGGCGCGAGACGGTCAGCTCGTTGACCCCGAGGGTCAGGAAGATGTAGCCGGCGATCGAGAAGACGTCACCGACCGACGGGAAGGGGTCGGTCGTGTCGGTGAGCGCCCCTTGGGCGATCTGGACGAGCGGGGCGAGCAGGAACGACGCGCCGGCGAAGGCGATCAGCCGCCACGAGTGGGCGGCGAGCCCCTTCTCGCGCACGCTGACGCGGATGCCGGCGCTGACGGCGATCCACCCCGCCACCTGGACGACGGCGCCGCGGGCCTCGGCCGGCAGCCAGAACGCGACGATGCAGGCGACGAGTCCTCCGAGGAGGTACTGGGCCCAGCGCTCGCGCAGCACCTGGTCCCTGTCGGCCGCTCCGGGCCCGGTGTGAACCAGCTGCGAACGTCGCGGCCGGGCGGTGGGCTCCGACCGCTCGGTCACTCAGCCCTCCGAACCCACCGGCGCCCCGGTCCACGGCACGGCGTCGAACACCGCGACGACGAGCGCGCAGGCCGCCGGCCCCTCGCAGACCGTGGTCGACAGGCGCATGTGGACGTCGCCGAACTCGACGTCGCGCGAGCGGGTGAGCGAGTCGAGGCTGTCGCGGATGTGGGTCTCCACCTCCTCGACCGTATGCCCTTCGTGCTCGACGAACAGGCCACGACCGGTGACCGGCTCCTGGACCCAGCCGATGCCCGCCGCGAGGCGGTCGTGCAGGTTCGACGTGCGGGCCTCGGCCATGACGACGTAGAGGCGGTCGCCCCAGCCGCCGGGGGCGGCCACCGGACCGTCGGGTTCGGTGATGACCGAGGCGGGCGGGATGACCGAGCTGAGCCGGATCAGGTTGCGGTCGGCGACCCCGGCGTCGACGAGCGCGGCGTCGAACGCCGCGAGCTCGTTCGGGCCCGATCCCACGCCGGGGACGACGGGGATCTCCAGCCGGACCTGCTGCTCGGCGACCGCGGGGTCGATGGGGGACGCGCCAGGGGAGGGCTCACCCACGTCCGCTCACCTGCGGGGCCTGCTCGGCGGCGGACGGCGCGGCCTCCTCGGCGGCCTGCGCTGCGACGGTGGCGTCGCGCAGGTCGATCTCGGCCGGCGCCTCGCGCAGGCCGTAGGTCGGGTACGCGTAGTACGCCTGGACGTCGACCTGCTCGGTGTCGAAGTGGCAGAGGGGGCGCGCGACCTCGGCGATCAGCTTCGGGAGCTGGACCTCCTCGATGTTGTGCCGGCAGCAGTCGAACGCCGCGACGGCGTGGTGGCTGGCCGTGTAGCGCACGGTCTCGCGCAGCATCCGGTAGGCCCACAGCCCGCCACGCACCGTGGGACTGACCAGCAGCGCGCCGTAGTAGTGGATCGCGCCGCGTGCCGCCTGCTCGGGGTACTGGCGGCGCCAGAACTCGGGGCTGATCCAGGGGACGGTGTCGAGGTCGGTGTTGATGACCGCCATGGCGACGGGCTGCTCGCGCCGGTCCCACCCCACGAACTTGAGCACCGACTCGAGCTCCATCTCCTCGCGGAACTCGTCGTCGGTGAGGGCCTGACGGCTCGCGGCCAGACCCTGGAGGGGGTCGAAGGCGGCCCTGTAGAGCTCGAGGAACCGCTCCGTGGTCGGTTCGTCGATGACGTTCTCGATGGTGACCCGCATGTCACTCAGTCCTTGTCGTGCACGACCGACGCGGCCGCGCGCGGCTCGGGTCGTCGTGCTGTGTTCGGTGTGTGGCGATTCCCGAGTAGGCCGGTCAGCCTACGGGTTGGGCGGAGGTCGGCCAATGACCGCCGTCACCGCTGGGAGGTGACGTGACCGACGACCGTCCCCCAGGGCATCGGCACGACGCCCCGGGCACTTGACCGACGGGCGATCAGGCGTACAGCTCGCCGATCTCGTCGGCGTAGCGGGCGTGGACGCCACGCCGCTTCAGCTTGGACGTCGGGGTGAGCAGCTCGGAGTCGGGCAGCCACTCCTCGCCGAGGATCCGCACCTTCTTCACCCGCTCGGCGTTGTTGAACTCCTCCATCACCTCCGCCACCCCGCGCTCGACCTCGGCGACGACGTCGGGGTGGTCGGCGAGGGCCTGCAGGTCGTCGGCGTCCTCGATGCCGTGCTGGCGGGCCCACACCGGGGCCACGTCAGGATCGAGCACGACGAGGGCGGAGACGAACGGGCGCTGGTCGCCGATGACGCACGCCTGGCCGACGAGGGGCACGAGCTTCAGCGCCGCTTCGAGGTTGGCGGGGCTGATGTTCTTGCCGCCCGCGGTGATGATGAGCTCCTTCTTGCGATCGACGATGCGCAGGTACCCGTCGTCGTCGATCTCGCCGATGTCGCCGGTGTGCAGCCAGCCGTCCTGGAGGGCGAAGGCGGTGGCGTCGGCGTTGTCGAGGTAGCCCGCGAAGATGTTGCCGCCCCGGCAGATCACCTCGCCGTCCTCGGCCAGGCGCACGTCGCAGCCGGCGATGGCGGGGCCGACGGTGCCCGCCTTCACCCGCGTCGGCGTGAAGGTCATCGGCCCGGAGCTCTCGGACAGGCCGTAGATCTCCGACAGCGGCACACCGATGGCCCGGAACCACCCGAGCAGCTCGGCGGGGATGGGGGCGGCGCCGGTGATCGCCAGGTCGAGCTGGTCGAGGCCGACCAGCTGGCGGACCTGGGAGAACGCGACCTCGTCGAGGAAGTTCCAGGTGGCGACCTCCTCCTCGGTGGCCGTCCCCCAGTCGATCTTCTCGACGATCGGCCGGGCCGCGGCGACGGCCTCCTCGAACTTCTGGCCCTTCTCGGGGTCGGCGGCCAGCGCGGCCGTCACCCCGGCGTAGATCTTCTCCCAGACCCGGGGCACGCCGAACATGACGTTCGGGCGCACCTCGCCCGCGTAGGCCGCCACCTGGGAGGGGTCGGGGCAGCAGCTGACCTCGAAGCCGAGCATCGCCTGCTGGTAGTGCGAGGTGACCCGCTCGGCGATGTGGGCCATCGGCAGGTACGAGACGAGGCGCTTGCCGACGTACTCGCCGAGCTGGATGGTCTCCCTCAGCGACTCGACGGTCCAGCAGATGTTGCGGTGCGTGAGCATGACGCCCTTGGGCGGGCCCGTCGTGCCCGAGGTGTAGATGATCGTCGCCAGGTCGTCGGGCTGGCAGGCCGCGGCGGCGGCCTCGAGGTCGCAGGGGTCGTGGCCGAGGAGGTCCTCGTAGCGGAGCAGGTCGTCCCGGCCGGCGGGCGGGTGGATGGCGATGATCGACCGCAGGGCGGGCAGGTCGTCGCGGACGGCGTCGAACCGGGCGAGGAAGCCCTCGTCCTCGACGACGGCCAGGCAGGCACCGGAGTGCTCGGTGAGGTAGCGCACCTGGTCGGCCGAGGAGGAGTTGTAGATCGAGATCGGCGTCGCCCCGACGAAGTAGGCGGCCATGTCGAGGACGTGGAACTCGGGGATGTTGCGCACCATGAGGACGATGCGGTCGCCCGGCCCGACGCCGAGGTCGGCGTAGGCCGCGGCGACGCGTGCCGTGCGGTCGAGGTAGTCGGAAAAGGTCCACTCGTGCCAGCCGTCGTCGTCCTTCCAGCGCAGCGCGGTGCGGTCGGCGAGCGAGCGAGCGGTCTCGACGAAGCGGGAGCCGATCGTC
The DNA here is from genome assembly GCF_009650215.1 of Actinomarinicola tropica. Classification (GTDB taxonomy): domain Bacteria; phylum Actinomycetota; class Acidimicrobiia; order Acidimicrobiales; family SKKL01; genus Actinomarinicola; species Actinomarinicola tropica. Next base: position 3,433,695 of record NZ_CP045851.1, read on the forward strand.
GCGCCCTCCACGCGGCGGTGGAGCTCCTCGTCGGTGATCGTGGACACGTTCGTCGTCTCGGACACGGTGGGCGCTCCTCGTCTGGCGGGCTGGCCGCTGTACGGCGTCCGGTACATGGTGACACGCGCCACTCGGGGCGGGACCCGCAGGTTGCCGAGGGACTCGCCGGGTGGGAGGATCAGTGTCCTCAAATGGGTCCGACCCACGCCCGACCAAGGAGCTCACCGTGCCCAACGCCGTGATCGTCGACGCCGTCCGCACCGCCGGAGGCAAGCGCAACGGGAAGCTGTCCGGCTGGCACCCCGCCGACCTCGCCGCCGAGGTGCTCACCGCCCTCGCCGAGCGCAACGGCCTCGATCCGGCACAGGTCGACGACGTGATCATGGGCTGCGTCATGCAGGTGGGCGCCCAGTCCCTGAACGTCGGCCGCAACGCCGTGCTCGGCGCCGGCTGGCCCGAGACCGTCCCCGCCACCACCATCGACCGCCAGTGCGGCTCGTCCCAGCAGTCGGCGCACTTCGCCGCCCAGGGCGTGATGGCCGGGGCCTACGACATCGTCGTCGCCGCCGGCGTCGAGGTGATGAGCCTCGTCCCCATGGGGGCCTCCATCGGCCAGGGCACCGGCTTCCCGTTCGGCCCCCGCGTCAACGAGCGCTACGAGCCCCAGGGAGGCCTCGTCTCCCAGGGCATCGGCGCCGAGATGATCGCCGACAAGTGGGGCCTCTCCCGCGAGGACCTCGACGCCTACGGCGCCCAGTCGCAGCAGCGCGCCGCCCGGGCCACCGCCGAGGGCCGGTTCGACAACGAGATCGTCCCCGTCGCCGAGAAGCGCCTCGACCGCGAGACCGGCAACGTCGTCGAGACCGGCGAGATGGTCACCGCCGACGAGGGCATCCGCCCCGACACCACGGCGGAGTCCCTCGCCAAGCTGAAGCCGGCGTTCAAGGAGGACGGCAAGATCACCGCCGGCAACTCCTCCCAGATCACCGACGGCGCCTCGGCGGCGCTCATCATGACCGAGGAGAAGGCGAAGCAGCTCGGGCTCACGCCCCGGGCCCGCTTCCACTCGTTCTCGGTCGTCGGCGCCGACCCGATCACGATGCTCACCGGTCCGATCCCCGCCACGCACAAGGTGCTCGAGCGCGGCGGGCTCACGATGGCCGACATCGACGTCACCGAGATCAACGAGGCCTTCGCGTCGGTCGTGCTCGCCTGGGAGAAGGAGCTGCACCCCGACATGGAGAAGGTGAACCCGAACGGCGGCGCGATCGCCCTCGGCCACCCGCTCGGCTGCTCGGGCACCAAGCTGCTCGCCACGCTGCTCAACGAGCTCGAGCGCACCGGCGGCCGCTACGGCCTCCAGACCATGTGCGAGGGCGGCGGCCTGGCCAACGCCACCGTCATCGAGCGCCTGGGCTGACCCGCTCCGCCCCGCCCGCGTCGACCCCGCCAACCCGCCGCCACGATCGCCCCCCACCTCATACGCGCCGAATCGACGCCGAATCGGCGCGTATGGGAGAGCGGGCGGGGGTGGCGGGCCGGGGTGCGGGCGTAGAGTGGCCGCGGCATGGAGCTCGACCTCGAACCGTGGAAGGTCATCCTGGCGGTCGCCTTCGCCTACCTGGTGATCCGGGGCGGGTTGGCCGTCCTCCGCACGATGGCCCGCCCGGCGCCCGCGCCCCCGCCGCCCGGCGAGCTCCGCAAGGTCAAGATCATGTACCGGTGCAGCGTGTGCGGCGCCGAGGCGCGCATGACGGCGGCCCCCGACGAGGAGCCCCCTCCCCCACGCCACTGCCTCGAGGACATGGACCTCGTGGCGCCCATCGACTGAGCGCGCCGATCGACTGAGCGCGCTGACGCCGCCACGCTGCGCACCCGCGCCGTCCACATGCTGTGGACAACTTTGGGGAGGGTCACAGGCGTGTAACTCATGTCACACCTGCCGGTCACCGGACGTTCACCGTCCGGCACCGCGAGCGCCTGCCTAGTGCAGCTGGGTGGCGGTGACGATCCCGCCGAGGATGAGGCCGAGCCCGCCGATCAGGTACCAGTTGTCGGTGCCCCCGGGCAGCACGCCCATGTAGTTGAGGACGATGACGAGGATCCCGAGCAGGAGGAGCCCGAACATCACCGGGACGACCCAGGGCGCCGTCACCTTCTCGATGTGGGGATCCGGGGGCGTGTAGCGGGAGCTGGCGCCGGCGTGGCCTTCGACCGCTTCGCCCTCGGTGCGTCGACGCGCCGGGTTGCCCGAGCCGGTGCCCTTCGGGGTCACCCGACCGCTGGTCGGCTTCTTCTTCTTGGGCGGCGGCGTCTTCTTCGGTGGCGTCGACGACATCTCGGAGAGGATAGGCGACCGCCCCCACTACCCTGCCGACCGTGAGCGCCAGGGTCCTCGTCATCGACAACTACGACAGCTTCGTCTACAACATCGTCCAGTACCTGGGCGAGCTCGGGGCCGAGCCGATCGTGCACCGAGACGACGCCCTCACCCTCGACCAGATCGAGGAGATCGACCCCGATGCCGTGCTCATCAGCCCCGGTCCCGGTCGGCCCGAGGACGCCGGACTGAGCAACGAGGTCATCACCACCTTCGCCGGGCGGGTCCCGATCCTCGGCGTGTGCCTCGGTCACCAGTGCATCGGACAGGTCTACGGCGGCGAGGTCGTCCGGGCCCCGCAGGTGATGCACGGCAAGACGTCGCTCGTGCGCCACGAGGGCGCCGGCGTGTTCGCCGGGCTCCCCCAGCCGCTCGAGGCCACCCGCTACCACTCGCTCATCGTCGACCGCGACTCGGTGCCCGACGTGCTCGAGATCACCGCCGAGACCGACGACGGCATCGTCATGGGCCTGCGCCACCGCCAGCTCGACGTCGAGGGCGTGCAGTTCCACCCCGAGTCGATCCTCACGTCGGCGGGCCACGACCTCCTGGCGAACTTCCTCGGCCGGGCCCGCGTCCGCGCCTAGCCAGCTAGTCCCCGCCGCCTCCACCACCGCCGCCACCGCCGCCGCCCTCGGTGGTGGTGGTCGTCGCGCCCGGGCCCTGCGACACCACGATGCCGACGTTGGACCCGACCGGCACCACGGTGCCGGGGGCGACGCTCTGGCTGATGACCGAGCCCGACGGCACGGTCGGGCTGTTGGCGAACGTGACCTGCGGGTTGAGCCCGCGGCTGGTCAGCTGGGCTTCGGCGGTGGCCTGGGTCTGGTTGACGACGCTCGGGACCTCGACCTCCTGCACCGGCGGGGGCCCGTCGGACACGATGATCGTGACGACGTCGCCCCGTGGGGTCTCGGTGCCGACGCCCGGCTCGGTGCGGATGACGGCGCCCTCGGGCACCGACTCGCTGTTCTCGCTCCGCTCGGCGACCTCGAAGCCGGTCTCGCCGAGGATCCGGCGGGCCTCGGCGGCAGGCTGGCCCTCGACGTCGGGCACGGGGATGCGCTCCGGGCCCATCGAGACGACGAGGCGGAACTCGTCACCGGCGCGCACGTTCGTGCCGGCCGGCGGGGTCTGCTCAAGCACCTCGCCCTCGGGCGCCTCGTCGTCGTTGCGCCGCTCGATGCCGTTCTCGGCGAGGACCAGCCCCTTCGACTCGAGCAGCTGGACGGCCTGCGCCTCGCGGGAGCCGACCACGTCGTCCATCGGGAAGGCCTCGGCACCGTCGCTGACGGTGATCGTCACCGTCGAGCCCTCCTCGGCGCGCTCGCCGGACTCGGGGTCCTGGGCGAAGACGATCCCCTGGTCGACCTCGACGTTGGCGACCCGCTCGACCTCGACCTCGAAGCCCTCGGCCTCGAGCAGGTCGATGGCGTCCTGCTGGGGGAGCTCGAGCACGCTCGGCACCTCGACCAGGTCGCCGCTGCCGCCGTCGTCGCCGCCGATGCCGAGGGCGTCGGCGAAGATCAGCAGGAGCGCGACGAGCACGGCGACGAGCACGACGAGGCCGGCGATGAACCACCCGGTGCGGCTCGCGGGCTCCTCGTAGTAGTCGTCCTCGTCGTCGTAGGCGGTCGTCGTGGCGGTGCGGGTGACCGGGACGGCGGTGGTGGCGGCCGGCTGCGCGGTGGTGGCCGCAGCTGCGGCCCCGGCACCGGCGACGGCGCCGCCCGCCGCGAGCACCGGCTGTCCCTCCCGGAAGCGCCGCAGGTCGGCGCGCAGGTCCTCGGCGGAGGGGTAGCGGTTGGCCGGGTCCTTCTCGAGCAGGCGCATGGTGATCGCCTCGATCGAGTCCGGCACCCGCGGGTTGACCTGGCTCGGCGGCGTGGCCAGCTCCTGGACGTGCTTGTAGGCGATGCCGACCGCGCTGTCGCCGCTGAACGGCGGCCGGCTCGCGAGCATCTCGTACAGCACGACGCCGAGGGAGTAGAGGTCGGACCGGGGATCGACGGCCCGGCCCTGGGCCTGCTCGGGCGAGAAGTAGGTGGCGGTGCCCATCACCGAGCCGGTCTGGGTGAGGTTGGCGTCGGTGTTGCCGCCGCCGAAGGCCCGGGCGATGCCGAAGTCGGTGACCTTCACCTGGCCCGACGGGGCGATGAGGATGTTGCCGGGCTTGATGTCGCGGTGCACCACGCCGTTGCGGTGGGCGAAGCTCAGCGCGGCCGCGACGTCGGTGGTGATGTCGGCGGCACGGTCGGGGTGGAGCATCCCCTCGGTGCGGAGGATCTCGGCGAGGCTGCGGCCCTCCACGTACTCCATCACGATGAAGTAGGTGCCGCCCTCCTCGCCCCAGTCGTAGACGCTGACGATGTTCGGGTGGTTGAGGTTGGCCGCCGACTGGGCCTCGCGGCGGAAGCGCTCGACGAAGGCCGGGTCGCTCGCGAACTGCGGGAAGAGCACCTTGACCGCCACCGGGCGGTCGAGCAGCTGGTCCCGGGCGAGGAAGACGTCGGCCATGCCGCCCCGTGCGATCTGGCGGTGGAGCTCGTAGCGGCCGTTGTAGACCGTCGGTTCCTGATCGGACATGCGGGAGCGGTTCCTTCGTCTGCGGGTCGTACGGGGTGGGGTACGAGGGTCAAGTATGGGTCAGCGTCGGCGTCCGGCAGTCGACGCCTGGGGCGCGGCGCCGGCGTCGTCCCCGGTCCCGTCGGCCGGTACCTCGCCGTCGGGAGCGTTCGGGTCCACGGCCTCGGGGACCGGGGCGGGCTGGAGGGCCCGTTCGAGCACGGCGCGTGCGATCGGGGCGGCCACCCGGCCACCGCCGGTCTCGGTGGCGCCGGGCTGGGCGAGGACGACGACGGCCACGGCGACCTGGGGCGTCTCCCCCGGCGGGCCGGCGAAGGCCACCATCCAGGCGTGGGACTGGGGCGGGTCGTTCGTGACGCGGGCCGTGCCGGTCTTGCCGCCGACGACGTAGCCGGGGATCCGGGCACCGGTGCCGGTGCCGCTCTCGACGACGCCGATCATCGCCTCGCGCATCGTCGCCGCCGTGGCCGGGCTCATGCCGGAGAGCCACACCTCGGGTTCGATCGTGCGCACGAGCGCACCGTCGGCGTCGCGGATCTCACGGACGACGTGGGGCTCGGGCAGCCGGCCGTTGTTGGCGATGCCGGCGGTGATGAGCGCCATGTGCAGCGGGGAGGCCCGCACGTCGAAGCCGCCGATGGAGGAGAGCGCGAGCGAGGGGGTGTCCTCGAAGATCGTGCCCGGCTGGTCGGGGTCGACGGTGTCCGAGCCGGGCGTCTCGAGCGCGTCGCCGAAGCTCTCGGGGAACACCGACACCGCGGGCACGGGCAGGTCGATGGGCGGCGCCGAGTTGAAGCCGACGGACTCGGCGCCCTCGAGGAGCACCTGCGGGCCGAGCGTCAGCGACCCCATCTCGGCGAACGCGCTGTTGCAGGAGACCCGCAGGATCTCGAACAGGGTGCCGCCGCACACGTCGCCGTTGTTGGAGATCGGGCGGGTGGTGAGCGGGGGCGTCCACGACGCCACCGCGTCGTAGGAGGGGCTGTCGGTCGTGACGAGCCCGCTCTCGAGGCCGGCCACCGAGGTGACGATCTTGAACGTCGAGCCCGGGAAGTAGCGCTGCTGGTAGGCCCGCCCGAGCATCGGGTCCCGCTCGTCGAGCAGGTAGAGGTCGCGGGCCGCCGCAGCCTCCTCGAGGTCGGGTGCGCTGACGAGGTTCGGGTCGTAGGACGGGTACGACCAGAGAGCGAGCACCTCGCCGGTCTCGACGTCGAGGGCCACGACCGAGCCCTCGCGCTCGCCGAGCGCGTCGCGGGCGACCTGCTGGACGTCGCTGCGGATCGACAGGACGACGCTGCCCGAGCGATCGCGCTCCACGAACAGGTCGGACAGGTTGCGCAGCTCGAGGTCGCTCGTCTCCCCGGCCAGCTCCTCGTCGTAGGAGTCCTCCACGCCGGTGGCCCCGAAGTGGAAGGAGTAGAAGCCCGACACCTGGGCGAACAGCTCCCCCTCGGGGTACTCGCGCTGGCGCAGCAGGTCGGTGTCGACCTCCACGGATCGGGCGACGACGACGCCGTCGGCGGTGGAGATCGTCCCCCGGGGGCGGCTGTAGTTGGCGACGATCTCGCGGTTGTTGTCGGGGTTGTCCCGCAGCCGCTCGGCGCCGAACACCTGCACGTTGTTGAGCTGGGCGAACAGCACGACGTAGCAGAGCATCAGGCCGAGCGCGAGGCGGCGGATCTGGCGGTTCACCGGACACCCACCGCCTCTCCCTCCATCTGGCGCAGCTGGCGCGTCGTGACGTCGTCGGAGATGCGCAGGAGGAGCGCGAGCACGACCCAGTTGGCGAGCAGCGACGATCCGCCGTAGGCGACGAACGGGAGGGCGATGCCCGTGAGGGGCAGCACCCTGATGACGCCGCCGATGATGATGAACGCCTGGATGGCGATGAGCGTCGAGAGGCCGGTGGCGAGCAGCTTCTCGAAGGGCTGCTCGGCGGCGACCGCGGTGCGCAGGCCGGCGCCGACGAACAGCAGGAAGGCGATGAGGACGGCGGTCGCGCCGACGAGTCCGAGCTCCTCGCCGATGGCGGCGAAGATCATGTCGGTGGTGACGACGGGGATGACGCCGGGGTTGCCGAGGCCGATGCCGGTGCCGGTGAGCCCCCCGTGGGCCATGGCGTAGGCGGCCTGCACGACCTGGTACGCCGAGTCCCGGGTGACGTCGGGGTCCCCCCACGGGTCGAGCCACGCCTCGATGCGCCGACCGACGTGGCCGAACTGCGTCACCGCCGCGGCCGCGCCGCCGGCGAAGAGCAGCCCGCCGAGGACCAGGTACGAGAGGCGCTCGGTGGCCACCCACACGAGGACGAGGAACACCGTGAAGAGGAGGAGGCTCGACCCGAGCTCGTTCTGGAACACCATGATCCCGAGGGCACCGGTCCACGCGAGCAGCAGCGGCCCGAGGTGCTTGGGGTCGGGGAGCATGAGCGGACCCACGCGGAACGTGCTCACGGCGAGGAGCTCGCGGCGCTCGACGAGGTAGCCGGCGAAGAAGATCGTCAGGGCGAGCTTGGCGAACTCGCCGGGCTGGAAGCTGATCGGGCCGATCCGCGCCCAGATGGTGGCGCCCTGGTTCGAGTAGCCGATGCCGGGCACGAACGGCACGAGGAGCAGCCCAATGCCGATGAGGAGGAACGTGTAGCGGTAGCGCTCGAGGTCCCGGGGCCGACGGACGACGAACAGGGTGACGACGAACGCGACCACACCGAGCGCCATCCAGGTGGTCTGCGGCGCCGCGAGCTCCGGGTCGAGGCGGGCGACGAACACGTAGCCGATGCCGTTGAGCAGACCGGCCATCGGCAGGAGGAGCCCGTCGGCGTTCGGCGCCAGGCGACGCACCGCGATGTGGGCCCCGACGAGGAGCGCGAGGACGAGGCCGAGGAACGCCATGATGTCGGCGGGCAGCGAGGCCGTGGCGCCGAGGCCGGCCAGGCCGTACGCCGAGGCGACGATGATCGTCGCGAGGACGATGAGCCCGAGCTCGACGCGACGGCGGAGCGAACGCACCTGGGTCATGGCGCGGCGGGCGACGACCCGGCGTCGACGGTGGTGGACGTCGTCGAGGTGGTGGACGTCGAGGTCGTGGACGTGGTGGTGGTGGTCGGCCGGGCGGCGGCCTGCTGCTCGGCGACGTTGGCGAGGTACGCCTCGGCCTCGTCGAAGGACGCGAACTGCGGTTCGCTGCTGATGCGCTCCTGCAGCACGGGGGTGAGCTCGGTCAGCTGGACCCCGGTGGACTCCACGAGCGACGGCTGGAACCAAAGGAACCCGCCCGGGCGGCCCTCGAACACCGCCACCTCACCGGTGTCCTCGTCGGCGGCGACGAAGTAGCCGCCCTGGCCGTACCAGGCCACGGCGAGCCCGGCGACGACGAACACCCCGACGAAGAGCAGGAGGAAGCCGGCCGTGCGCAGGGTGAACCGCGGGGCGGTCCGCTCGGCACGACGCTCCCGCCGTGGGAGCAGCGACCTGCTGCGCGGCGCGTCCTCGCCCGGCGCGACGACGGCCGCCTCGTCGACGATGGCGGTGAACCCGGCCATGTCGGCGACCTCCCGGCGGGAGCGCACGACGCGGTCGCCGAAGCCCGCGGCCAGCTCGCCGTCGTCGTCGACGACGTCGGCGACCACGACGGTGACGTTGTCGCGCCCGCCCGCCTGGTTCGCCATGCTGACCAGCTCGTGCGCCGCCTCCTGCGGGTCGGCGAGCCGGCGCAGCGTGGCCGCGATCCGGTTGGCGTCGACCTCGTTGAAGAGCCCGTCACTGCAGAGGAGGAAGCGGTCGCCGACCTCGGGGGTCAGCTCCCACGCGTCGATGTCGACGAACTCGGCGATGCCGAGGACGCGCGTGACGACGTTGCGGTGCGGGTGGACCGCCGCCTCCTCGCTGGTGATGCGGCCCTCGCGGACGAGCCCCTCGACGAGGGAGTGGTCCTCGGTCAGCTGCTCGAGCGATCCGCCGACGAGCCGGTAGGCGCGGGAGTCGCCGACGTTGGTGAGGGCGAGGCGGGGACCCGGCTCGGCGGCGCCGGCCACCGCCGCGTCGTTCGGGTGGGGCGCGTCGGGGTCGGACGCGTCGGGGTCGGCCGGGTCGACGTCGCTCGGGTCGACGTCGTCGTCGGGCACGACGAGTGCGAGGGCGCACAGCGTCGTGCCCATGCCCCGCAGCTCCGGGGCCTCGGCCCGCTCCCACACCGCGGCGTTGGCTCGCACGACGGCGTCGGCGAGCGTGGGCACGTCGGGGTCGGCGATGGCGACTCGTAGCGCCTCGATCGCGACCTCGCTCGCCACCTCGCCGCCGGCGTGTCCACCCATGCCGTCGGCCACCGCGACGACCCGCTCGCTCACGAGCGCGCAGTCCTCGTTGAGCGTCCGCCGCTTGCCGACGTCGGAGACCGCACCGACCGCGAAGCGGATCATGCGAGCTCCAGGACGACCGACCCCACCTGGAGCCGATCGCCCGACGACATCACCATCGGCCCGGCCACCTTCGCCCGGTTCAGGTACGTGCCGTTGGTCGAGCCGAGGTCCTCGACGAACAGCTTCCCCTCGCGGCGGAACACCCGGGCGTGGAGCTGGGAGACGTAGGTGTCGTCCAGCGTCACCTGGCACCCGGCGGCCCGGCCGACGGTCAGCTCGTCGGCCAGCGGGAACGACCGGCCACGCTCGGCCTCGGGCTCGATCACGCGCAGCACGCTGGGCGCCGCGCCGCGGCGCCCCTTGGCCCGACCGCTCGGGGCCGCCGGCGCCGCCGCCTGGCGGGGTCGGGCGGAACGGGCCGCGCGCTGCTTCGGCCCGCTCACCTCGACCCACACGGCCTGGAGGACGCGGAGGAAGAAGAGGTACAGGAGGGCCAGGAGGCAGTACTTGAGGATGTCCAGCAGGGGCTCCGACACTGACCGGCGAGCCTACCGGCCGACCTGCGCGGCATCGGGCCGCGCGTCGGGTGTCACGACGCGGTGAACGTCATCCGCGTGTTGCCGAACGTGAGGTCGTCGCCGTCCCGCAGCTCCTGCTGGGTGACCTTCACCCCGTTGACGCGGGTGCCGTTGGTGGAGCCGAGGTCGACCACGACGTAGCCGTCGCCCTGGGGTCGGACCTCGGCGTGGTTGCGGCTCACGTTGGGGTCGGCGAGCACGACCGTGGAGTCGGGCATCCGGCCGATGGTGACGACGTACTCGCCGAGCACGACCCGCTCGCCGGTGGGCAGCAGCAGCGACCCGGCGCCGCCCCCGCCCGGACCCTCGCGCAGGCGGCCCTCGACCCGCGACATGCCGGTGCGGAGCCGCTCGTCGACGACCATCTCCACCGAGACCGGGCCCATGAACGAGTAGCCCTCGTCCCGGGCGTGCTCGCGCGCGGCGTCGCACAGCTCACGGACGAGCGTGTCCTCGATGTCGGCGAACTGCTCGTGGTCCTCGGCCGAGAGGTGCACCGTGAACGAGTTGGGCACGACCTTGCGGCCACGGACGTCGACGGAGCGGTGGTCGTCCATGACGCGCACGACCTTGCGGCCGAGCTCGACGGGGCGCAGGCCCGACTTGAAGGCCCGGGCGAACACGCCTTCGACCATGCGCTCGAGCCGACGTTCGAACCCCTGCAACCCCATGGGCCGTCACCCTACCGGCCGCCCGTGGCTGCGCTCCGACTGGCCGGGTCCCTCGGGCGCCGCGCTACGCTTCCGCTCTTGCTGCTCGCGGGAGTGGCGGAATAGGCAGACGCGCAGGATTCAGGTTCCTGTGTCCGAAAGGACGTGAGGGTTCAAGTCCCTCCTCCCGCACTCTCCCCACGTGGTGAGACCGCTAGAGCGGCTCCCACAGGGGGTGGTGGATCGCCGGGCCCTCGCCGTCGCAGCTGAGGTTGCTCGGCTGCCCGACCTCGTCGACCTCGGCTCGACCCGCGTCGTCGGTGGCGAGCGTGCCGACCAGGACCTGGTCGTCATCGGTCACCTCGACGTCGTAGACACCGAGGCCGGTGGGCGCGGGCCCGCCGAGGCGCCGCCCCTCCATGTCGAACTGGGCACCCCAGTAGGACTCGAAGCGACCCGTCGTCGGGCAGTAGCTCACCGCCCACACGTGGGTCTGCACCGACTCGTCGGCCACGTCGCGCGCTCGCAGCACCCGGACGTCGCCGTCGATGTCGTGCACGACCCACACGGCGGTGCCGTCGTCGAGCGTGGCCCCGACGACGTCGCCGAGCAGCGGCAGCGCCAGCGCGGTGCGGCCGTCGGTCTCCTCGCCGAGGTCGACGAACAGGTAGGTCGCGCCCATCACCAGGGCGAGGACCACCGCTCCGGCGATGACGAAGGCGAGCAGGCGGACGATCGTGCGACGGCGCGGCGGCCGCTCGGCCTCCTCGTCCTCGGCGTCGATCACGTGCACGCCCATGCCGCACCCTAACCCCGGGCGGTCGCTCAGCTGCCGGCGGGCTCCCACGTGAGGACGTGGCGCACGCCGACCTCGCCCCGGGTGGCGAAGGTCGCCGCCTCCACCTCCAGCTCGACCGCGCCGACCTGACCGAGCGCGAACACCGTCGTGGCGTAGGTGGGCTCGCCACCGGCGCCGGCCGCCCCGACGAGCCGCTCGGCCTCGGTCCGCCACTGCTCGACCGCGCCGAGGTCGCCGTCGAACCGGTCGACCAGGTCGACGAGGTGGGCGTGCGCCGCCTCCACGGACGGGTACGTCGTCACCAGCTCGAGCGTCGTGGGGTCGCCGTCGGCGCCGGCACGGATCGAGTTGAAGGTGATGAGGCTGGCCGCGACCTCGAGGCGCACGTCGTCGTCGAGGACGACGGTGACGTCGACGAGGGGCCGGCCCCCGTCGTGCTGGATCCCGAGCGTGCTGCGTCCCTCGGCCATGCCGACCTCGTCGCGGGTGGGCGGCGTGCGCAGGTCGTAGACCACCTCGCCGGCGTCGAGCACCTCCTGTGCGGTGACCGTCCGATCGGCGCGGCCACCGGTGCTCACGCATCCCCCCAGGGCGAGGACTGCCGCGACCAGGACCGTGGCGACGGCCGATCGGCTCGGGGGCACGCCGGGGCGCTCATCGGTCGAGCTCGACACGGACGTCCCAGTCGGTGGCGAGGTGGTGGGCGATGTCGTCGATCTGGTGCACGAGCCGCTGGTCCTCGATCCTCTCCCCGACGGGCGTCGCGATGATCGCACGGGCCCGCGCCGGATCCTCCTCGAGGAGCCGCTGGTAGGCAGGCAGCGTGTCGCGCTCGATGAGCGCCCAGCGGTCGTCGAAGTTGGCGATGTTCCCGTCGGGCAGCGGCGTGGTGATCACGGTCTGGGCGTGGGGCACCTCAACGCCGATGCGCGGCCCCGGCAGGTCGATGCCCGGGCCGCCGGGGATGCCGATCCGCGGGTCGATGCCCACGAAGTCCGGCGTGGACGCCACCTCCACCTCGAGCGGGAAAACGTCGGGGTAGCCCTTCGCGCCGGGGATCGACGGCGCACCGACCAGGGTCATCCCGTAGGTCACCGCGGGACCGGACGGGAAGCGGGAGTACATGTCGTCGTAGGCCTGGCGGATGGTCTGGCTCTGCTCCCGGAGCAGCAGCGCTGTGTTGCCGGCGGCGATCCGGTCCGGGTCCCCCGAGGCGATGTCCTCCCACGCCTGCACCGCTTGGCGGTCGAGGATGCCCGCCGCTCGCAGCTCACGGATGGCCGACAGACCGCCGTCGAGGTACGCCTCGTGCATGACCGAGGCGTCGACGAAGATGTCCTTCTGCATCTGGAGGAAGGTCGTCTCGTAGAAGGCGAGCTCCTCGTCGGTGAGGTCGCCGAGCGCCTCGAGCGGCGTGCCCTCGCCCCACGGGCCGAACCCGGGGAGGTGGAGCGGCGGCAGTCCGGGCGGCCCGCCGATGTGGTCGGACAGGGTGCCCATCAGCTCGAGGTCGAAGAACCCGGCGGCGAACGACGGGCCGATCATGTTGGCCATGCCCGCCCACTGGAACTCGGGGTTCTGGAGGAAGAGGTCGCCGTAGTAGGCGTACACCGCCTCGATGTTGGCGCGGTTGGCCAGCGCGCCGTCCTCGGGGTTCCACGACGCGGGGTCGATCCCGGCGCGCAGCAGGCCCCGCGCCAGCCAGAAGTCGCGGAGGAGCGACTCGTACGTGCGGGGGTCGACGCCGGCGTTCTGCCGCAGATCGAACGCGTGGGCACGCAGGGCGATCATCGCGAGCGAGCCCCAGACGAACACGTCGGCCCGCTCGACGGCGGTGGCGGTCAACGACGCCAGCTCCTTCGCACCCGACGACAGCGCCAGGACCCGAGCGGTGAGGCCCGAGACGTCGGGCAGGCGCACGAGCGTCCGCACGTCGAGGGGCAGCTCCGGGCCCGGGACCTCGGTCGGGACGCCGTTCATCGGGGTGAAGCTGGTCGTCGAGGACGTGGCGGTGACGCCGTCGAGGCTGACCCGCAGACCGACCGAGCTGACGGCGGCGTCGAGGCCGTCGCAGGACGCCACGAAGCCACGCAGAGCAGGCGGGTCGGCGGCCAGGGTGGCCGACGTCGTCGGCACCGGCAGTCGAGGCGGCGCGCCGGTCGGCGACGCCGCCCCTGCCCCGGGGTGGTGGGCGCAGGTCGACGCGGCGAGGGCCACCGTGTCGGCCAGCTCGGCGACGGCGTCGAGCACCCGCTGGCACTGCTCGACGAACAGGGCGGTGAAGGGCCCTTCGAGGTCGGCGGCCGCGCTCGTGACCGCGGCCATCCGCAGCTCGACCTGGCTCCGCAGCGACCGGGCGAGGGCGGACAGCTCCTCGCCGCGGGTGCGCAGCCCGACGATCCGGTAGGTCGTCCGCCCCTCCACCACCTCGACGACGTCGGTCACGTCGCAGCCACCTCGTCCTCTCCTGCCGCACGCCGGGCCACGCCGGCTCTCGGGCGACGGTACAGCGGGGCTCGCGCCGCCGTCCCGGGCGCGACGGGGGGAGGACCACCCCCACCGTCGGGTCCCGTGCGCCGTCGATACCCTCGGCCCATGGACCACCGCTTCCTCGGCCGCACCGGGCTCCGCGTGAGCCCCCTCTGCCTCGGCACCATGAACTTCGGGGGGTCGGCCGACGAGGCCACGGGCCATCGGATCATGGACGCCGCGCTCGACAACGGGGTGAACTTCGTCGACACCGCCGACGTCTACGCCGGCAACGAGACCGAGCGGATCATCGGCCGCTGGTTCGCCACCGGCGACCGGCGCCGGGAGCGGACCGTCCTCGCCACCAAGGTCTACGGCGGCCGCAGCGACTGGCCGAACGATACGAAGCTGTCCGCCAAGCACATCCGCCAGGCCTGCGAGGACAGCCTCCGGCGCCTCCAGACCGACCACATCGACCTCTACCAGATGCACCACGTCGACCGGGACACGCCGTGGGACGAGATCTGGCAGGCGATGGACCTCCTCGTCCAGCAGGGCAAGGTGCTCTACGTCGGCAGCTCGAACTTCGCCGGGTGGCACGTCGTGCAGGCGATCGAGGCGGCGCGTGGGCGTCACTCCGTCGGCCTCGTGTCCGAGCAGAGCCTCTACAACCTGAACGCCCGCACCGTGGAGCTCGAGGTCCTGCCGGCGTGCGAGGCCTACGGCGTGGCGGTGCTGCCGTGGAGCCCGCTCGGTGGCGGGCTGCTCGCCGGCGTCCTCGGCGACGCAGGCGAGGGCCGCCGCAGCAGCGAACGCACCCAGCAGGCCGTCGAGCGCCACCGCGACCGGCTCGAGGCGTGGGAGGCCCTGTGCGCCGAGCTCGGCCACGAGCCGTCGCAGGTGGCGCTGGCGTGGCTGCTCCACCAGCCGGCGGTGACCGCGCCGATCATCGGCCCCCGCACCCTGGAGCAGGTCGACGGGGGGCTCGCCGCGCTCGACATCACCCTCGACCAGGCGACCCTCGACCGGCTGGACGAGATCTTCCCCGGCCCCGGCGGCGCGGCCCCCGAGGCCTACGCCTGGTAGGCCCGCGGACCGCGGCCGTGGTCACCGCGTTCTAGGGACCGACGTCCGAACGGGTGGCGACGGCGAACGACCGGGACGGCGTCATCGCATCCAGCGGATCGACGGCTGAGGCGACCGCGACCCCGCTCATCTCCGCGCGGAACAGGAATGTGAAGGCCTCAGCCCGTGTGATGTTCCGATCCGGTTCGAACCGGTTCGTGCCGCCCACACCGGTGGTGATCCCCTCGTGCCTGGCCCAGTCGACCGCCCGGGCGTAGAAGCCTCCCGGGACGACATCGGTGAAACCGGCGGCAGGCGCGGACGGTGAGCCCGCGCTGCGCCACAACAGGGTCAGCAGCTCTGCGCGCGTGATCGTGCGGTCGGGCTCGAACACGTTCAGCCCACCGACGCCGGTGGTGAGCCCGGTCGACGCAGCCCAGTCGACCGCCGCTGTGTAGAACGCAGCACGCGGCACGTCGATGAACGACGACGGTCGAGACCCGGGTCGTCCGGCGTGCCGCCACAGAGCCGTGATCGCCTCGGCACGGGTGATCGCCCGGTCCGGCTGGAACTCGTCGCTCCCACCGACGCCTGTAGTCAGTCCGAGGTCTGCGGCCCACACCACGGCAGATGCGTAGTACGCGTACGGCGCGACGTCGCTGAAGGGCATGACGAGGATCACCCGGTACTGCATGCCCGAGTTGTGGTCCGAGCTGGCGACGTGGACGAGACCCGCTCCGTCGACCGCGACGGCGGGGTCGCCTGCACCCAGCTCGGTCTCGAACGGGTCGAGCCACCCCTTCCCGCGAGGGCGCACGGACATCATCGTGTGGTTCCCCCCGTGTTCCACCGCGGCCAATCGGACCACCAGCGCGGCCGTGCCGTCTGGTCCGACCGCGAGCGCAAGCTCCCGAGATGACCCGCGCCCGAAGGGCATGCGCACTGCCTCGGCCACTGGGGACCAGGTACCGCCGACACGGCGAGTCCATAGGACCCGAAGGGTTCCTGCCGCGGCCGAACCCTGAGGCGGCCGTACGGCGACGACGCCGAGCGTGAGAGCTCCGTCGGGCTCGACTTCGAGCACGGGACGATTCAGCCCTTCGGCGTCGACGACGACCTGCGGGCTCGACCACACGCCGTCCGCGTACGTCACTGCGCTCAGTGTGGACGACTCCAGCTCGCCCCGATCGCTGTAGACGGCGACGACCTCTCCGCTGGAGGTGGACGCCATGGCGAGGTGCCCCATCCCGCCGTCGGAGAGGCGCCGCGGCGCCTCCCAGCCGTGCCCGCGATCCACGGACGCGTGTAGGACCCACTGCGAGTCCGACAGCACGGTGCCCGCAACGACGACCGAGCCGTCGGCCGCCACCTCGACATCGACCGTGTGGTAGCTGAGGTCACCCGTGTCGAGGCGCTCCGGTTCCGACCAGCTCGTCCCATCGAAGCGCGTCACCATCACCTGCGAGTCGTGCTGGCCGGTCGCGCGCACCACGACGATCGAACCGTCGGGCCCCATCGCCACATCACCGAGCTCCCCGCTGATCGATTGGGTCGGGAGCGAGGACCAGGCGTTGCCACGGAGGCGGGCGCCGCCGGCGATCGGAGAGGAGTTGTACGCGCGCGAGTACGCCGTCCACAGGACATAGGTGTCGCCCTCGTGTGCACCGACGACCAGCTCCACCTTGCTGTACCCGTCGCCGGGCAGCAGGACGGTTGGCGGTCCCCACTGCCCGTTGCGCGACTGGAGGCTGACCTCCACCCGGCCGAGGTGGCTGGGGCCGAACGCCATCACCCGACCGTCGGCGGTGAGTGCCAGCTCCGAGAACCTGCCGGGGCGTTCGACAGGCGTCCACCACACCGTGTCCGCCCCAACGCCCGGTGCGGCCGCCACGCTCGCCACCAGCAGCGCGACGACACCGACCGCCACCACTCGCCATCGCCGCGTGCCCATCCCAGGACGCTAGAGCCTGGACGCGCCCGGCGCGACCGCTCGCCGCCACCAGCGCAGTCATCGTCGTCGTTTCCCACCGGCGCCCTGGGGGAACATGGACCCGAGCCACCGGAGGAGAGGCACACCATGGGTCTGGGTCGACTGTTCGCGCGCATCGTCATCGGGGGGCTGTTCGCCGCCCACGGCCTCCAGAAGCTCGCGGGGTGGTTCGGCGGTCCCGGCCGGGAGGGGACCGAGCAGATGGCCGAGCACCTCGACCTGCGGCCAGCGCGGGCCAACGCCCTGCTGGTCGGCGGGGTGGAGACGGCGGGCGGCGCCCTGGTCGTGGCCGGCGCCGCCACGCCCGTCGCCGCCGCCGGTCTGATCGGCACGATGGTCACGGCCATCCGCAAGGTGCACCTGGCCAACGGGCCGTGGGCGACGAAGGGCGGCTACGAGTTCAACCTCACGCTCATCGCCGCCCTGGTGGCGCTCGCCGAGACCGGCCCCGGTCCGCTGTCGGTCGACCGGGTGCTCGGCACCGAGCGCCGCGGACCGGCCTGGGCCCTCGGGGCGCTGGCGGTCGGCGCCGCGGCGTCGAGCGCCGTGGTCGCCGTGGGGTCCCGCTGGCCCGAGGACGCCCCGCCCGCCGCGCCGGCGGCGAGCGCCTCGGCCGACGACACGTCGTCCGGTGCCGCCTCGACCGACGCCGGACCAGGACGGCCCGCCGACGGCGCCGAGCCGACCCGCCAGGAGCTCTACGAGGAGGCCCGGCGGCTCGGCATCCCCGGCCGTTCGAAGATGGACAAGGACGCGCTCGCACGCGCCATCGCCGAGCACAGCTGAGAGCTCCAGGGGTCGACCCCGCCTTACTGACGACCGGCCCGATTTCGTCGAACCCGAGCGGCGCCGGTACGTTGCGCGGCCATGAGAGAAGCCGTCATCGTCTCGACCGCCCGCACCCCGATCGGCAAGGCCAACCGGGGCGCCTTCAACAACACGCAGGCCCAGGCCCTCGCCGGCCACGCCGTGCGCCACGCCGTCGAGCGTGCCGGCGTCGATCCCGCCGAGGTCGACGACGTCGTCATCGGTGCCGCCCTCCAGCAGGGCTCGCAGGGCATGAACATCGGCCGCCAGGCCGCCCTGAAGGCCGGTCTCCCGGTCACCGTCGCCGGCCAGAGCGTCGACCGCCAGTGCTCGTCGGGCCTCATGGCCGTCGCCATCGCCGCCAAGCAGATCATCGCCGACGGCCAGACCGTCGCCGTCGGTGGCGGCGTCGAGTCGATCTCGCTCGTCCAGAACAAGCACATGAACCTGTTCCGGGCCAACGACCCCGGCCTGATGGAGGAGACGCCCGGCCTCTACATCGGCATGATCGAGACCGCCGAGGTCGTCGCCGAGCGCTACGGCGTCAGCCGCGAGGCGCAGGACGAGTACGCCCTCCAGTCCCAGCAGCGCACGGCGAAGGCGCAGGAGGAGGGCCGCTTCGACAACGAGATCGTGCCCCTCGAGTCGGTGAAGGTCCTCGTCGATCGCGAGACGGGCGAGACCTCCGAGGAGACGGTCACCCTCACCAAGGACGAGGGCAACCGCCCGTCGACCACGATCGAGGACCTCCAGAAGCTGCAGCCGGTCTTCCCGGGCGGCTCCTTCGTGGAGAAGGGCCAGTACGTCACCGCGGGCAACGCCTCGCAGCTCTCCGACGGCGCGGCCGCCGTCGTCCTCATGGAGGCCAAGGAGGCCGAGAAGCGTGGCCTCCAGCCGCTCGGCGCCTACCGGGGCATCGCCGTCGCCGGCGTCGCGCCGGAGGAGATGGGCATCGGCCCGGTCTACGCGGTGCCGAAGCTGCTCGAGCAGGCCGGGCTCACCGTCGACGACATCGGCATCTGGGAGCTCAACGAGGCGTTCGCCAGCCAGGTGCTGTACTGCCGCGACACGCTCGGCATCCCGAACGAGCTGCTGAACGTCAACGGCGGCGCCATCTCGATCGGCCACCCGTACGGCATGACCGGCGCCCGCTGCACCGCCCACGTCCTCCACGAGGGCAAGGCCCGCGGCGCAAAGTGGGGCGTCGTCACCATGTGCGTCGGCGGCGGCATGGGCGCCGCCGGCCTGTTCGAGATCTTCTAGCCCTCGAGCCGCACCACCGCTCACCGCGAACATTCGCGAGTTCGAGGCGCCCTGCGCCCCGAACTCGCGAATGTTCCGCGTTCTGGCGGGTGCCGCGTCAGTTCCTCCCGACGTCGACGTGCTCGTCGGACACGTCGTAGGGGGCGTAGCGGGCGATCTCGGCCCGGCCGACGACCATGTGGTGCACCTC
Organism: Actinomarinicola tropica; assembly: GCF_009650215.1. Taxonomy (GTDB): domain Bacteria; phylum Actinomycetota; class Acidimicrobiia; order Acidimicrobiales; family SKKL01; genus Actinomarinicola; species Actinomarinicola tropica. The sequence goes on from NZ_CP045851.1 coordinate 3,452,829, forward strand.
GTCGGGGCCGTCGGCCAGCCGCAGCGTGCGCTGCGAGTGGTACATGTCGGGCAGCGGCGTCCACTGCGACACGCCGGTGGCGCCGTGCATCTGGATCGCCTGGTCGATGATCTGGCAGACGCGCTCGGGCACCATCGCCTTCACCGCCGACACCCACACGCGGGCCTCGGCGTTGCCCATCAGGTCCATGGCCTTGGCGGCGCGCAGCACCATCATCCGCATGGCCTCGATCTCGATGCGGGCCCGGGAGATGATCTCGGTGTTGCCGCCGAGGGCGACGAGCGGCTTGCCGAACGCCTCGCGGCTGAGACCGCGCTCGACCATCATCTGCAGCGCCTTCTCGGCCGCACCGATGGAGCGCATGCAGTGGTGGATGCGGCCCGGGCCGAGGCGCAGCTGGGAGATCTCGAACCCGCGGCCCTCGCCGAGCAGCACGTTCTCCTTCGGCACCCGCACGTCCTTGAGGCGGATGTGCATGTGGCCGTGCGGCGCGTCGTCGTTGCCGAACACCTTCATCGGCCCGACGATCTCGAGGCCCGGGGTGTCCATCGGGACGAGGATCTGGGACTGCTGCTGGTGGGGCGCGGCGTCCGGGTTGGTCTTGACCATGCAGATCATGACCTTGCAGCGGGGGTCCCCCGCCCCGGAGATGTAGTACTTCTCGCCGTTGATGACCCACTCGTCGCCGTCGAGCACGGCCTGGGTGGAGATGTTGCGGGCGTCGGAGCTGGCCATGTGCGGCTCGGTCATGCCGAAGCACGAGCGGATCTCGCCGTTGAGGAGGGGCTCGAGCCACTGCTTCTTCTGCTCGGGGGTGCCGACCCGCTCGAGCACCTCCATGTTGCCGGTGTCGGGGGCCGAGCAGTTGAGCGACTCTGAGGCCAGGCGGTTCTTGCCGAGCTCGACCGCGATGTACGCGTAGTCGAGGTTGGAGAGGCCCTCACCGGTCTCGGCGTCGGGGAGGAAGAAGTTCCACAGGCCCTGCTCCTTGGCCTTGGCCTTCACGCCGTCGAGCAGCTCGAGCTGGCCGGGCGCCCAGCTCCAGCGGTCCTCCCGGTTCTCGCCGAGGCGGAAGAACTCCTCCGACATCGGCTCGACCTCCTGGGCGATGAACTTCTTCACCGCCTCGAAGAGCGGGCGGGCCTTCTCCGACATCCGCAGGTCGTAGAGCTGGCCGTCGAAGTCGTCGGTGTTCAGCGGGTTCGCTGGCATGTGGGGTCCCCTCCCGGATCAGTTGGACCGACTGTCGTACGGTCCGCTGCCCCTCGCAAGTCGGCGTCGCCCGGCACGCCGCCGCCCGGTTCCGTATCCTCATCTCGACCAGACGACCCGGCGGACCGAGGTGAGGGGGACCAGGGCCGTGGGCATCTTCTGCCGAGCGACGCTGAACTACGCGACCGGCTCCGGGCCGACGCCGATCGAGGTGGACATCGCCGACGGGCGCTCCGCCGGGCTGCCCGGGTGGGAGGAGTGCGGCTTCGAGCTCGTCGAGCACCGCTCCTCGGTGACCGACTGGCGCGACGACGAGCAGGTCGCCGCGGTGCACCACGCGGAGTTCGAGGAGCTGGCGCGGTCGATGACCGGCGCCGACGTCGCCCTCGTGCACAGCCACATCCGGCGCAGCCCCGACACCGTGCGCCAGCACGGGGACCTCTCGCCGATCACGTTCGTGCACTCGGACTTCGCGTCCGGCCAGGAGATCGTGCGGAACGCGTACCTGCTCGAGCGACCGGGCAGCGAGGTCGCGCTGGAGCGCAACGGCGTCACCCGCGACGACGTGCGCGACGCGGCCCGGGTCGTCACGCTCCAGCTCTGGCGGAACGTCGGCCCCGCGAAGATGGACCACCCGCTCGCGTTCTGCGACGCCCGCACGGTGTCGGTCGACGAGGGCTTCCCGATCCACGTGGAGGACTACGGCGGCACGGGCGCCACCTTCGACGCCCTCGCCATCCGGGCGCCGGGGGCCGAGCGGCAGCACGCCTGGTACGCGTACCCGGAGATGCAGCCGCACGAGGCGGTGGCGTTCCGGACCTACGACACCGCCCTCGTCGATCGCGGCCAGGTGTGGTTCACGCCCCACTCCGCGTTCCACGACCCGGAGGTGCCGATCGGCCACCCGGCGCGGGAGAGCATCGAGCTGCGGGCGACCTGCCTGTACCTCTGAGCCCGGCGATCAACCCCGGGGCGGGGTGCACGTCCACCCCCGGCGGCGCAGCTCGTCGGCGAGCAGCTCGTCGGGGAAGGCCAGCGTGACGTCCGACGGCGGCGGTTCGGCCGACTCCGCAGCGGTGACCGACGCGGTGGGGTCGGCGGCCGGCGGCTCGGGGCCCTCGTCGAGCTCGTCGGTGAGCCGCCCGATCAGCTCGTCGGCCTCGCCACGTGTGAACTTGCCGTTGGACTGCCGCTGGGTGAGCCCGTACGGGTGCCGAGCCTCGCGGAACCCGTCGAAGCCGGCCCGTGCGAGCAGCTCGGCGAGCTCGGTGATCTGCGCCGCCGACGCCGGCGGCCCTGCTGCCTGTCCGAATGCCATGCCCCGAGTATGGGGCCCGGGTGTGACGCCGACGCGACGTCAGTGGTCGTGGTCGTGCTCCGGGCCGTCCGGGTCGCCGCCCTCCTCCTCGACGAGCCGCCGGTGCTGCTCGCGGACCTCCGACTCGGTCGGCGGGTCGTCAACGGCCGCGTCCTCGACCGGGACGGCGCCTTCTTCGCTGTAGTCGCTCATCGCCGCGGCCTACCCCCGCGCCGCGCCCGGCCGAACCCGTGCCGGCCCCGCCCGGCGTCCGTAGCATCGGGCCATGGCCGAGCCCCAGGACCTGTCGCCCGTCTACGCCATCGCCGACCGCTACATCGAGGAGGCGGCGGCGCTGAACCCCATCGCCGCCACGTCGTGGGGCGTGCCGGGCCACGACGACCGCATGCCCGACCTCTCGCCCGACGGCGAGGCCGAGGTCGACGAGCTGCACGACCGCACCCTGGCGGCGCTGCGGGACGCCCCCGAGCAGTCGGACCGGGACCGCATCGCGAAGGCGTTCATGTCCGAGCGGTTGGAGCTGGCGCGGGAGATGTTCGACGCCGGCGAGCACCTGCGCTCCACCCGCACGCTCGGCAGCCCGCTCGGCTCGGTCCGCTCGGCGTTCGACCTCATGCGCTACGAGTCCGACGACGACTGGGCCACCGCCGCCCGCCGCATGCAGGCGGTGCCGGAGGCGGTCGAGGGGTGGTGCACGACGCAGCGCCGCGGGGCCGAGCTCGGCATCGTCGCCGCCAAGCGCCAGGTGGCCACGGTGGCGCAGCAGGCCGCGGTGTGGTCGGGTACCGACGGCGCGGGCAGCCGCCCGTTCTTCCACGCGCTCGTCGACCGGTACGAGGCGATTGACGGCCACTCGCCGGGCGTCCTCGCCGACCTGCGCGCCGGGGCCGACGTCGCCTCCGCGGCGTTCGCCGACGCGTCCCGCTTCCTCCTCGACGAGTACGCGGCCCACGCGACCGAGCAGGACGCGGTCGGCCGCGAGCGGTACCAGCGCGAGGCCCGGCGCTTCCTCGGCATGACGATCGACCCGATCGAGACCTACGAGTGGGGCTGGCAGGAGCTGGCCCGCATCGAGGCCCGAGCGGCCGAGGTGTGCGACGCGATCTCCCCCGGCGCGACGTGGGCCGAGGCGGTCGAGATCCTCGAAGCCGACCCCGCCTACGTCATCGAGGGCGTCGACGACTTCCAGGCATGGAACCAGGACCTCATCGACCGCACGATCGCCGAGCTCGACGGCACCCACTTCGACATCGCGCCGCCGATCCGGCGCTGCGAGGCGATGATCGCACCTCCGGGCGGCGCGGCGGCGATGTACTACACGGGCCCGTCCGAGGACCTCTCCCGCCCGGGCCGCACGTGGTACCCCACGCTCGGCAAGACCCGCTTCCCGCTCTGGCGGGAGGTGTCGATCTGCTACCACGAGGGCGTCCCCGGCCACCACCTGCAGATCGCCCAGACCAAGCTGCTGGCCGACGAGCTGTCCCGCTACCAGCGCGCCGCCGGCTTCGTGTCCGGGCACGGCGAGGGCTGGGCGCTCTACGCCGAGCGCCTGATGGGCGAGCTCGGCTACCTCGACGACCCGGCCTACGAGCTCGGCATGCTCGCCGCGTCGGCCATGCGGGCGGTGCGGGTGATCGTCGACATCGGCATGCACCTCGAGCTGACGATCCCCGAGTCGAGCGACTACCTGCCCGGCGCGACCTGGCGGGCCGAGAACGCGCTGCCCTTCGTCATCGAGCGCAGCCGCTTCCCCGCTGACTTCATGGCCAGCGAGGTCGACCGCTACCTCGGCCTCCCCGGCCAGGCGATCAGCTACAAGGTCGGCGAGCGGGTGTGGCTCGAGTGCCGCGCCGACGCCCAGGCCCGCCACGGCGCCGACTTCGACCTGAAGGCGTGGCACGCCCGGGCCCTCGACCTCGGCGGCCTCGGCCTCGCCGCCCTGCGCGACGAGCTGTCCCGGGTCTGACACGCCGCCCGTCGACGACCCCACCGCGCCCAACCCCCACGGTCGGGCGCGACATCCGCGCCATCTGCCGCCAACCGCGCCCAACCCCCACGGTCGGGCGCGACATCCGCGCCATCTGACGCCAACCGCGCCCAACCCTCGGGTGAGGGGGCGCCGGCGGGTACGGTGCGGCGATGGTCGAGGCGGGGGCGGCTGACGGGGCGACAGCAGCGGCCGGCGGGCGCGACCGGCTGATCGACGCCGTCCGGGCGGGCAGCCTGGCGGTCGTCGTCGTGTGGCACTGGGTGTTCACCGTGGTCGTCTGGCACGCCGACGGCCCGCACGCCTCGAACCCGATCGGCTACACGTCGGGCCTCTGGGCGGCCACGTGGCTGCTCCAGGTCATGCCGCTGTTCTTCTTCTGCGGCGGGTACGCCCACATCCGCACGTGGGAGTCGGCGCAGGCGAAGGGACAGCACTGGGCGACGTTCATCGGCCGGCGCCTGCGCACGCTGGCCGGCCCCGCCCTCGTCGCCGTCGCGGTGGTGGGCGCCGGCGCGTGGGCCCTGTCGGCCTACCTCGACGTGGGCTGGGCGGTCCGGGGCGCGGTGCTCGTGCTCAGCCCCCTGTGGTTCCTCATCGTCTACCTGCTGATCGTGACGATGGTGCCGGCCGGCGCGTGGCTGCGGCGCCGCTTCGGCCACAACGTCATCGTCGTCGGCATCGGCGCCGTCGTGTGGGTGGACCTGCTGCGCTTCCACTTCGGCCACGACGGGATCGCGTGGCTCAACATGCTCCTCGTGTGGGGGCTCGTCCACCAGGCCGGGTTCGACTGGCCGGCGTGGCGGGCACTCGACCGCCGGTCGGCGTGGTCGCTCGTGTGGGGCGGGCTGATCGGCCTGTCGGCGTTGACGAACATGGGGCTGTACCCGCGGTCGATGGTCGGCGTGCCGGGCGAGCGGTTCTCCAACATGGGTCCGCCGACGCTGTGCATCGTGGCCCTCGCCGTCTTCCAGGTCGGCGTCCTCTTGGTGAACCGGGAGCGGCTCGAGCGGTTCATCACCGGGCCAAGCGCCGGCGTGTGGGTCGACCGCCTCCAGCGCTCGTCGATGACGCTCTTCCTCTGGCACGTCCCGGCCTACGCCGTCGTGTACGCCGTGGTGTGGGCGACGGGGTGGCGCACGCCGGAGGAGCCGACCGTGCGGTGGTGGCTCGAGCGGCCGTTCTGGCTCGTCGTCCCGGCCGCCCTGTGCGTGGCCGTCGCAGGGATCCTCGCGGTGACCCGTCGGAGGAGCGCCGTGGCCGACGATGTAGCGGTGTGAGCACGGCACACCACTCCCCCGACCCCGGCGCCGCCCTGCTCTCGATCTACGACCGGGCCCTGCCCCAGGTCTACGGCTACCTCGTCAGCCGCTGCGGCAGCCCGACGATCGCCGAGGAGGTCACGGCCGAGACGTTCCTCGCCGCCGCCGAGTCCCTCGACCGGGGCAAGGTGCCCGACCTGACCGTCGCCTGGCTCGTGACCGTCGCCCGCAACAAGCTCGTCGACCACTGGCGGCGGGAGGAGCGGGAGCGGCGGCACCTCCAGCTCGTGCACGACGTCGACGACGACGTGGACGACCCGGTCGACGTGGGCCTCGACGCCGCGTTCGACCGGGCCCGGGCCCACGAGGTCCTCGCCGAGCTCGGCGCCCACCACCGCTCGGCCCTGACCCTCCGGTACCTCGACGGGCTCTCCGTCCCCGAGGTCGCCGAGGTCCTCGGACGCACGGTGCACGCCACCGAGGCGCTCCTCGTCAGGTCCCGTGCCGCGTTCCGCACCCGCTACCAGGAAGGAGGGGGCGATGACGACTGACCCGTTCGAGCAGCTGCGCGAGCCGGCCGTCCCGCTCGCTCCCCGCGCCACGTTCGCCGCCGAGCTCCGCCGCCGACTGGCCGCGCGCCTCGGCGTGCCCGACGGAGGGAGTCCCCCCGTGCCCGAGATCCGCGAGTACACCCCCGCCCGCTACACGAGCCTGCACCCGATGCTGAGCTGCCCCCGGGCGGCCGACGCCGTCGAGTGGTACGTCGACGTCCTCGACGCCGCGCTGATGGAGCCGCCGCTGATGATGGACGACGGCCGGGTCGGCCACGCCGAGCTGCGCGTCGGCAACACGGTGTTCTCGGTCGCCGACGAGTGGCCCGAATACGACCTGGCCGGACCGACCGAGACCAACAGCGTGAGCCTGATGCTCTACGTGCCCGACGTGCGTGCCACCTACGAGCGGGCGCTCGCACGGGGCGCGACGGCGCAGCGCCCGCCGGAGCCGGCGTACGGGGCGCTGCGGGCCACGTTCCGCGACCCGTTCGGCCACCGCTGGAACGTCGGCACCGCCCTCGAGCCCGACGACGTGCCGGTGGAGGACGTCCCCGGCCGGCGCACGGGCGACATCGGCTACGTGACGTTCCAGGTGCCCGACGGCGAGCGGGCGCAGCGCTTCTACTCCGCCCTGTTCGGGTGGGACATCCGCCCCGGCCACCTGCCCGGTGGCTTCCACATCGAGTCGATCACCCCACCGTCGGGCATCGCGACGGTCGGCGAGAACGGCGAGCCGTCGGCCCTCGTGTACTTCCGGGTCGACGACATCGAGGCCGCGGCGGCACGGGTGCGCGAGCTCGGCGGCGAGGTGCTGTCGGTGACGGACTACCCGTCGGGTGGCAACGCCGAGTGCCGCGACGACCAGGGGTTCCGGTTCGACCTGTTCCGCCCGAAGCCCGGGTACTGACCAGGACCCTCGGGCGAGCGGCCCTGGTGGCGGCGGGATCTGCGTCCCGCCGCCACCCGGCCGGTCCCGCTACTCGCCCGCCGCGAGCGACTGCCAGGCCTCGGCCCTGGCCCGCCGCTCGTTGCGGCGACGCTTCCAGAACGGCTGCTTCCACGGCTTGAACGTGCGACCGGTGACCTTCACCTCGTCACGTTCGGCCGGTTCGAGTCGACCGCGGGTCGCCTTCGGCTCGGGGAGGACGACGTCATCGAGCTCGTCGATGCCCGTCTCGTGCAGCGCCTGGTGGACGTGATGTCGCTGGGCCCGGTGCTGCGCCTTGCGCATCTCCCGGGCCTCGGTGGCGATCGGCGCCTGGTCGGCCTTCCGCTGCCGGTGGCGTGCTCCCATGGTCCTACCTCCATGCCCGGGCCACAGCCGCGGGCGCTCGTCGACCGATGGTCGAACGACCCGACGCCCGGAGGGAACCTTCGGCGCTCCGACGACCCGGTGCGGGCCTCGGGAGGTTCTTGGTCCGACCCTAACCACCCGGCGAGCGTCGCGGGAGGGCGGGCCTCTGACCAGGGACGATGCCCGTCCGGTCACGCGCCCGGGTCGGTTCCGCGCCCTCCGTGGCGAGGCCCTGACCCCGCGTGGCCGGACCGGAACGCGCGCCACCGCCCGCGATCTGGGGGCTCGCGGGCGGTGACGGTCGGTGTGCTCCCGGGCGGACCCGGGAGCAGATCAGTTGGTGGGGCTCAGCGGATGGCGCGGGCGCAGGTCCACGGGCTCCAGCCCTGCTCGGCCCAGATCGAGGCCGCCACCTGGGCGTTCTGCCAGGGGTAGAGCATCTCCTGCCACTGATAGCCCATGCCGTTGACGCGGCCGCGGTGGACGCTGTTGATCTGGAACAGCCCCCAGTTCCCGCCGCCCGGGCTGACCGCGTCCCAGCGGAGGCCGGACTCGCAGCGAGCGACCTGGATGGCCTGCTCCTGCTGGTGGTTGCTGGCACCTCGCTCCGCGAACGCGACGCGGATCATGTCCTCGGTGCTGCACGCGCCGAGCGCGAACACCAGTGCGAGGACAGCCAGGGCGCGACGAGCGCGCGACGAGTTGAACATGTGGAGCTTCTCCTCTTCGGGCACCTCACGCTCGGCGTCCGTGGCAGCCCCCGTGGGGCCGACGCGCCGGCGAGGTGCGACGAGACGTCTCGGCCACGCCGAGGAGCCGGCGGTGGCGAGGCCCGATGTGCCTCGGGCGGGGCTATGGGTACGGCGCTACGGGCGCCGCACACGACGGAGACGAGTATGTCGGCGTGCGCAACGAAATCGCAACACAACCGTCATGAAACGTGTCACACGTGCGCGATCCGGTCCCGGACGCGCCACCGCCCGCCTCGAAGGGCGGGCGGTGCGGGCTGGAGCCGGTCGAGCGGCGAGGGCTCAGGGCTTGGTGTCGTCGGCCAGGATCCACTCCCGGCTGGGCTCGGCGTCGATGTCGGCGGAGAAGAACCGGTCGAACGCCTCGGCGACCTCGTCGTCCTCGTCGAGGGCCCACGCGTCGGCGAACCCGGGCGACGGGTTCGGTCGGGCGGGCGCATCCTCGTCGGCGACGGCCACGCCCTCGGCGGCCACCTCGTCGTCGGCCACGGCGGGAGCGGAGGCGGCGGCGCCCCCGGCCTCGACCGCGGTGGTCTCCATGGCGTCGGCGATGGCCAGCTGGGCGGCGACGGCGTCGGACGGCATCGTGGACGCCTCGACGATGCCGATGCCTGCGGCGGACGGCAGCACGACGACGGTCTCGCCGCCGGTCACGGTGACGACCGGGACGGATGCGGCAGCAGCATCGTCGTCGTCGACCTCGGCGACCTCGTCCTGGTCGAACGGCGCGGCCACCGGCTGCGACGACGACGCGATGGCCGCCACCGACACGGTGTCGAGCCCCGACTGCTCCACGCGCAGGGGCTCGCCGCCGAGCAGCATCGGGTGCTGGGCGACGCGGGCCAGCTCGACGGCCGACATCGACACCCGCCGGTGCAGCTCGGCCCGGATCTCCTCGAGGCCCATGGCCTCGGCGGCCACGGCCATGCGGAGGGCGTCGAGCTCGCGGGTCTCGCGGCGGACCTCGTCGCGCTGGGCGCCGAGCTCCTGCTCGGCCTGGCGGCGGGCGGCTTCGATGATGTCGCGCCCACGGGCGCGGGCGTCGTCGAGCAGGCCGTTGACGGTGGACTGGCCGAGCCCGAGCAGGTGCGGCAGGGCGCGCTCGGCCTCGCGGGCGCGACGCTCGGCGTCGGCCAGACGGGCCCTCAGCGCCTCGTTCTCCTCCGCCAGGGTGGCGGCGTCGGGCACGCCCTTCGGGGTGGGACCGGGCGCCGGGGCCAGGCCGAGGAGCCAGTTGCGGCGGCGGGGGACCTCCGACGAGCGGTCGTCGTCGGCGTCGATGCGGCGTGGAGCGGCCATGTCTCCAGTCGTCGGCACCTCCCCGCGGGGGGTTGAGCGGTACTTCCAGGTTCCCGGCAGGTCGTTGTGGTCGTCACGAGGGTCCGGCACGGCCGTCACCTCCCTCCTCGCCCGCGCCGTGGATCCGGCGAGTGATCACTGCGCCCCGAACATGGCCATCCACTGCTCCACTGAGCTGGGGCGGAAGACGAAGTTCATGCGGCGGGTCTCGCCCATGGGGGCCGACGGCGCCACCGAGTACTGGTGGCCGGGGAAGAGGACCGCGTCGTCGGGCACCTTCGAGAGCCGCTGGGTGAGCGAGTAGTAGAGCTCCCGGGCGTCGCCGCCGGGGAGGTCCGTGCGTCCGCACCCCTCGAGGAAGAGCGTGTCGCCGGAGACGAGGTGGCCGTCCACCAGGAAGCACTGGCTGCCCGGTGTGTGGCCGGGGGTGTGGATGAGCTCGATCGGGATGTCGCCGACGGTGACGACGTCGCCCGACCGGTGCTCGACGAGGTCGGAGGCCGACGCGCCCGTCACCTTCTGGACGCCGGCGGACTCCGGCTCCTGCACGTGGATGGGCACGGGGCGGTGGGCGAGCAGCTCGGCGACGCCCTGGATGCCGTACCCCATCATCGAGCCGCCGACGTGGTCGGGGTGGTAGTGGGTGACGAGGGCGCCGGTGAGGTGCATGCCGTCGGCGTCGAGGACGTCGCAGATCCCGGGGATGTCGTAGGCCGGGTCGACGACGACGGCCTCGCTGGTCTCGCGGTCGCCGATCAGGTAGACGAAGTTGACCATCTGACGGGCGAGCGGGTCGGTGGTCGCGACGTCGCGCCCGGCGAGCAGCTGGCGGAAGTACAGGCGATCGTCCATCGGGTGAAGCCTAGGGTGCCGGGTGCCACATCCCCCGGATCGGCGGGCCGCCGAGGGGCCTACGCGGGCGGCGTGTCCTCGGGCCCCGGCGGGTGGGGATGGGGGTGCGGGTGGTCGTGCGCGTGGTGGTGCTCGGCCTCGGCGTGGGAGATGACGTCGCGCACCGGACGGCCGGTGCGCCGGGCGATGGCGGCGGCGTCGTCGAACTCGGCCTTGGCCCGGCCGGGCCCGACCTTCACGCGGACCGGGTCGCCGTCGAGGTCGACGACCTCGGTGGAGCGCGCCGAGGGCCACCGCTCGAGGCGGGCGGCGCGCACGCCGAACGAGCCGGTCTCGTCCCGCATCACCTGTGCGACCTGGGCATCGAGGGCGGGGTCGGCGAGGGCGCTCACCTTGTGCGCCGGCCGCCCCTTCTTCATGAGGATCGGCGAGACCCACGCGTCGTGCGCGCCGGCGTCGAGCAGGGCGGCGACAGCGTGGGCGAGGACCTCGCCGGTGACGTCGTCGACGTTGACCTCGAGGAGGGTGACGGGCTGGCCGCGCTCGAGCGTCTCGGTGCGGTCGCCCACGACCACCTGGACGAGGTTCGGCCGACCGTCGAGCTCGCGGGTACCGGCACCGAACCCGGCGCTCTGGATGGTCATGTCGGGGATCGGGCCCCACTCCCCGGCCAGCGCGGCGACGATGGCGGCGCCGGTGGGCGTGGTGAGCTCGACGGGCACGTCGAGACCGACCGTGGGGGCGCCACGGAGGAGCTCGACGACCGCCGGCGCGGGGTTGGGCAGCACGCCGTGGGCGGCGCGGATGGTGCCGAGGCCGTTGGCGACGGGGCTGCACGCCACCTCGTCGATGCCCAGGACCTCCAGGGCGGCGCAGGTCCCGACCACGTCGACGATGGCGTCGATGGCGCCGACCTCGTGGAAGTGGACCTGCTCGGGTGGTTGGCGGTGCAGGCGGCCCTCGGCGACGGCGAGGGCGTCGAAGACGGCGTGGGCGCGCCGCCGCACGCGATCGGGCAGGTCGGCGTCGTCGAGCAGCGCCGCGATGTGGGACGCGGTGCGCACGACGTTGGTCGGCTCCTGGAGCACGTGCGCCTTGGTGCCGCCGATGCCGTTGCGCAGCACGGGTTCGACGTCGAGCGCCCAGCCCGGCAGGTCGAGCCCGTCGAGGATCGTGCGCACCTCGTCGACGTCGGCGCCGGCGTCGATCAGCGCGCCGAGCGCCATGTCGCCGGCGATGCCGGAGAAGCAGTGGAACCAGGCGACGCGGGTGGCGCTCACGAGGCGGGCTCCTCGGCGACGCGCAGGCGGCGGGTGCCACGGGGCAGGGCTCGGGCGACGGCCATCGCGGCGCCGAACCCGTTGTCGATGCCGACGACGGTGATGCCCGCGGCGCACGAGGCGAGCATGCCGAGCAGGGCGGTGACGCCCTCGAGCCCGGCGCCGTAGCCGACGCTCGTGGGCACGGCGACGACGGGGCAGGCGGCGATGCCGCCGACGACGCTGGCCAGCGCGCCCTCCATGCCGGCGACGACGACCACCGCGTCGGCGGCGAGCAGCTCGTCGACCTCGGCGAGGATGCGGTGGATGCCGGCGACGCCGGCGTCGGTGATGCGGCGAGGCCGGAAGCCGAGGGCGTCGAGCACCGCGGCGCACTCGTCGGCCACGGGCAGGTCGGCGGTGCCGGCGGTGACGACGACGACCCGCTCCGCTCGCTCCGAGGCACGGCGCCACACGACGGTGCCGGCGACCACCTCGCCCCCGGGGTGGGCGTCGAGCACCGCGGCGACCTGCGCGTCGTCCACGCGGGTGAGCAGCACCGGGCCGTCGGCCGGGACCGACAGCAGCTCCCCGACGACGAGCACGCACTGCTCGGGCGTCTTGCCCGGGCCGTACACCGCCTCGACCTGGTCCTGGCGCAGAGCCCGGTGGTGGTCGACCCGGGCGACGTCGAGGTCGGCGAACGGGGCGCGGCGCAGACGGGCCACGGCCTCGTCGGGCGTCACCGCACCGGTGCGCACGTCGTCGATCAACCCGTGCAGGGCGGCGAGGTCCACGTCACTATCCTGGCCCCCCGTGACGGCCCCCGCAGCATCCGAGCTGTCGCTCCCGACCGGGGCACGCACGATCGCCTACCTGGGTCCGGCGGCGACCTTCAACCAGCAGGCGCTCCTCAGCCAGCCCGACCTGGCGGCGCTCGACGCCCGTCCGCTGCCGACGATCGGCGACGTGCTGGCCGCCACCGCGGCGGGCGACGTCGACCTCGGGCTCGTCCCGATCGAGAACGCCATCGAGGGGTCGGTCACGGTCACGCTCGACATGCTGGCGTTCGAGCTCGACCTGCTCATCCAGCGTGAGATCGTCATCGACGTGTCGCTGAACCTGCTCGGCGTGCGGGGGGCACGGCTGGAGGACGTGCGCGAGGTCACCTCGATCGGCGTGGCCACCGCCCAGTGCCGCCGCTTCATCATCGAGCACCTGCCCGGCGCGGTCGTCACCGCCGCCAACTCCACCGCGGAGGCGGCGCAGCGGGTGGCGAAGGACGGCGACCCGAGCGTGGCCGCCATCGGCACCGCGCTGGCGGCGGAGGTGTACGGCCTCGACGTGCTCGCCCCCGAGGTGGAGGACCACCCCGGCAACCAGACGCGCTTCGTGCTCGTCGCCCGAGAGGGGGTGCCTGCACCCACCGGTCACGACAAGTCGACGGTGGTGGTCTTCCAGCGCGCCGACGTCCCCGGCAGCCTGCTCTCGATCCTCCAGGAGTTCGCCGCCCGCGCCATCAACCTGTCGAAGCTGGAGTCCCGGCCCACCAAGCGCGGGCTCGGCGACTACTGCTTCATCATCGACCTCGAGGGCCACGTCGACGACGAGCTCGTCGCCGACTGCCTGCGCGACCTGCGCAGCAAGCAGGCCGACGTGCGCTTCCTCGGGTCGTACCCCGCGGCGGGCGACCACGGCCCGGCGCTGCGGCGGGAGAACGTGGCGGCGTGGAAGGCGGCCGAGGAGTGGGTCGCGGCGCTGCGGGGCCAGGTCCGGCACTGACGATGTTCGGTGGCCCGGCCTAGAGTTGCCGGGTGCCAGTGCACGCCGTCCTGCTCCACGCCCTCGCCTTGGTGCTCGCCCTCGCGGGGGTGCGCAAGGTCATCGACCCTGCACCGGTCGCCGCCTCCCTGCGGCGCAGCGGACTGCCCTCCGCGCCCGTCCTCGGGCGGCTGCTCGGCGTGGTCGAGGTCGTCGTGTCGCTGGCGGTGCTCAGCACCGGCGGCGCGGTGCCCGCCGCCCTGATGGGCCTCGTCTACCTGGGCTTCCTCGCCTTCATCCTCAGCAACAAGCTGCGGGGCGCCGACGTGCCCTGCGGGTGCTTCGGCGAGTCGACCACACCGCCCGGCGTCGCCCACATCGCGGTGAACACCGTCGCCGTCGCCGCGGCCGTCGCCGGCGTGCTCGACCCGTCCGACGGCGTGTTCGGCTGGATCGACGAAGGTGCCGTCGGGGTCGTCGCCCTGGCGCTCGTCGTCGTCGCCGGCGCACTCACCATCGCTCTCCTCGAGGTCCTCCCGGGGACCGCCTCCTCTGCTCTCGAGCAGGCCGACCGCGCGCGGGTCCCGACCTTCTCCCTCAAGGAGCCACGTTGAGCTTCGTCGATCGCCTCGCGGAACGGATCGGCCCGGGTGACCGCCCGGGCCGTCGCAGCTTCCTCGGACGCGCCGCCATGGTCGGCAGCGCGATGGCGGTGGCACCGGTCGACTTCATGACCCGCCCCGTCGACGCCCAGGACGTCGTCCTCGCCAGCAACGCGGTGTGCCGCAGCTACGGCTGCGGCGGCGGCCAGCTGTGCTGCGACGGCTACACCGAGTTCTGCTGCTCGCTCACCGGCTCGAACCGCTGCCCGCCGGGGTCGGTCACCGGCGGCTGGTGGAAGGTCGACTCGTCGACGTACTGCTCGGCCGGCGGCGACATCCGGCCCCGCTACTACCTCGACTGCCACAAGACCTGCGGCGGTTGCGCCTGCGCCGGCGGCACCTGCTCTGGCGACTGCAACGGCACGCCCTGCGGCTGCGGCCGCCGGCCGGACGGCAGCTCGCTCGGCTGCGGCTACCGCAAGGCCGGCTGCACCCGCTTCCGCTACGGCCAGTGCAACCAGCACATCGGCTGCGTCGGCCCCATCGTCTGCCGGGTGGTCACCTGCCTCACGCCGTGGCAGCTCGACCCCAACTGCACCCGGGCCACGCTCACCGACAACAACACCCGCTGGCACGACGCGCCGTGCCTGCACGCCGGGTTCAGCGACACGATCGACAACGCCTACTACGCCGACGCCGTCCAGTGGGCGGTGAACGTCGGCATCACCACCGGCGTCGAGGGCCGCGACCTGTTCTTCCCGGACCGCCCCGTGAACCGGGCCGAGATCGTCACGTTCATGTGGCGGATGCTCGACCAGCCGCCGGCCCAGCCGCACTACCTCACCGACAACCCGGGCGGCACCTACTACCACAAGGCCGTCCAATGGGCCGCGGGCGAGGGCATCACCACCGGCTACGCCGGCACCGACGAGTTCCGGCCCCAGCTCAACTGCACCCGCGGCGAGGCGGTCACGTTCTTCAAGCGGATGATGCGCAACCCTACGCCGAGCACCGCGCCCGAGTTCTCCGACGTCGACCCCAACGCCTTCTACGCCGACGCCGTGAAGTGGGCCGCCCACCACGGCGTCACCACCGGCGTCGGCGGGACCGGCCAGTTCCAGCCGCACGGGCTGCTCACCCGGGCCGAGGCCGTCACGTTCCTGTGGCGCATCGCCGGCAACCAGGCGCTGTGGCACCAGCGGCCGCCGTCGTCGAAGGTGAGGTTCTGAGATGACCACCGTCGCGCTCGTCGCGCTCACCGTCGTCGTCGCCCTCCTGGCCGTGCTCGTCGTGGGCCTGCTGCGCAGCCACGCCGCGATCCTGCGCCAGCTCCACGAGATCACCGGGGGCGAGGCCCACACCCACGACCACGACCACGACCACGACCTCGCACCGGCCCCGCCGGTCGAGGTCGGTCCGGGCGATCCGCACCCGGTCAACCCCGCCCCGGGCGTCGCCCCGCCGCGGGAGGCCGCCGGCGCCCACGACATCGTGGGCATGACCCCGGACGGCTCGGCGGCCACGGTCGGGCTCGCCGGTCGGGACCACCCGACGCTCGTGGCCTTCCTCACCTCCGGGTGCGGCACGTGCCTCGAGTTCTGGGGCGCGATCGCCGACCCGGCCGAGCGCACGCTCGTCGGCGCCGACACCCGCATCGTCATCGCCACCAAGGGCCCCGAGCGCGAGAGCGTCACCGACGTGGCCCGCCTCGCCCCGCCGGGCATCACCACCGTGATGTCGACCGAGGCGTGGGAGGCCCACGAGGTCCCCGTCGCCCCCTACTTCATCCTCGTCGACGGCCGCGGCCACGTGGCCGGCGAGGGCGCCGCCACCACCTGGGAGCAGCTCACCGGGCTGCTCGGCCGGGCCGTGGCCGACACCACCGAGGCCAACGCCCGCAACGCCCGTCGGGCGGCGGGGCGGCGCGCCGCCGCGGTCGGCGGGTGGTCCACCCGTGAGGCCGACACCGACCAGGCGCTGCTCGACGCCGGCATCATGCCCGGCGACCCGAGCCTGTACGACCCGATGCCCGTGGCCGAACCCCCCGGAGACGACCGATGACCACCCTCGAGTCCGCGGGCATCAGCGTCGAGCTGCCGAACGGCTGGGAGGGTGGCGTCCGCACGCGCGTCGACCCGGCGCCCGTCGCCCCCGGCGTGCAGCTCGCGAGCACGGGCCACTCGGCGGCCACCGCCCACATGGCCAACTTCGCCCTGCCGTCCGACCGGGCCGACTTCGGCGGCGGTGCGGTCGAGCTCATGAACTCGAACCACATCTTCATGTCGCTCGTCGAGTTCGACGCCGACTCCGCCGGCACCGCGCTGTTCGCCGACCAGGGCGTCCCGCAGCTCAGCACGATCGACTTCGACCCCTACGCCCTGCAGCGGGTCATCCACGGCCAGTGCGGGCTCCAGCGGTTCTTCACCGTCGCCGGCCGGCCGTTCTGCCTCTACGTCGTGCTCGGCCGGGAGGACAACCGCGGGCCGCTCGTGTCGCAGTGCAACGCCGTGCTGCGGTCGCTGCGCATCACCTGACGCGGCGGCGGTCGGTCACGGCCCCCGCCCGGGCCGTGACCGGAGCCGAGGTCAGAGGTTCGACGGACGCAGGACGAGCGAGATGCCGTGGGCCACGCCGTTGCTCGCCTGGATGTCGAGCTTGCTGCGGACGAGCCACGGGTCGAGGTCGTTGCGGTCCTGGTCGACCAGGAGGGCCGTCCGACCGAACGGGAACACCTTGATCGTGCCGCCCTGGAGCGTCGTGAGCTCCGTGCCGCGGGGCACGGACAGGGCGACGTCGGAGGTGATCTCGCCAGGGACGACGTGGTAGAGGATCACGGTCTGGAGGGTGCCGGGGGCGCTGGCCTCGAGCTCGGCCACCTTGTTCAGGATGGTCGCCTCGTCGGCGAACAGGTACCACCAGCCGTAGAGGTCGGCGACGAGGACCTGGAAGGCCCGGTCGTTCGGGATGAAGACGGTCAGGTCGGCCGACGGGTCGTCGAGGGCGTCGGACAGGCCCGCGACGTCGACGCCGGCGGCGAGGATGTCGAAGTCGTACCAGTTGCGGTCGGTGCCGCCGCCCTGGGCGTCGAGGATGTCGGCGAGGGTCGGCCCCGACTGCGCCTCGGCCGGCGACGCGAGGCCGGTGACGGCCAGGGCGGCGAACGCCGCGGTCGCGGCGACGAGCTTCCGGATCTTCATGGCTGGGTCTCCTTGTGGGGGGTGGTGCGGTGGCGCCCGCACGGCCTCCTTCGCCTGTGCCGCCGGTCACGGATGCACCCTCGCCGTCGGGGTTCCCGCCAGGGGGCCGGTGCTACCGTCGCTGCCTCTGGAGGGATGGCAGAGCGGACGAATGCGACGGTCTTGAAAACCGTTGGGCCTCCGGGTCCCGGGGGTTCGAATCCCCCTCCCTCCGCCAGCGGTTAGCATCGGCCGACACACGTGGAGAGGTGCCGGAGTCTGGTCGAACGGGCCTCCCTGCTAAGGAGGTGCTGGGGGTAACCCTGGCCGTGGGTTCAAATCCCACCCTCTCCGCCTGACGGTGCTGCGAGGCACCGGCGTGGGGCCGGATCAGCGCAAGCGGTCCGGCCCCTCGCGCGCCCGGCCACCCGGCGACAGGCTCGACGCCCCATGGGGAGGCGGAGCCCCCCAGGGGGTGGTGCGGCTCCCTAAGGGCGGCCCTGGATTCCCTCAATTGACAACTCTGTTGCTCTTACGACAGCATCGTTGTCATGTCATCGCACGGAGCTCTCGCCTACGAGGTCGTCCAGCGCACGCGGCCCGTCGTCCTCGCGTCGACCCGCGTCGTCGAGGCCCGCTGGCGGGCCCACGGGATCACCGTCGCCATGCGGGCGGTGCTCGAGCGGCTGGTGCACGACGGCCCCCGCACGGTGCCCGACCTGGCCCGCACGCTCGACATCTCCCGCCAGGCGGTCCAGCGCTCGATCGACGAGCTGGCGGCGCAGGGGCACGTCGCCCCGCACCCCAACCCGGCGCACCGGCGCTCGCCCCTGTTCGACGTGACCCCGTCCGCCCGCCGCACCTTCGACGAGCTCCACGCCGAGGAGGTCGACCGGGTGGCGACCATCGCCGCCGACCTGTCCCTCGACGACCTCGCGACCGCCCGGCGGGTCCTCGAGGTGCTGCACGCGGGCATCGCCGCCGAGGTCGCCCGCCTGACCGAGGAGGCCCCCGCCCGATGAGCACGTTCGACGTGGCTGCCGCCACGACCGAGAACCGCATCCGGTTCGCCGACGCCGTCGACGCCCTGCCACCCGAGCTGCACCACGCCCCGACGCTGTGCGCCGGATGGGACGTCCACGTCCTGACCGCTCACCAGCTCCAACCGATGGCCGTCGGCTTCCTCCGCTTCGTCGTGGCGTCGCTCCGGCACCGCGGCGACGTCGACGCCACCGTCGACGCGCTGGCCCGCCGACTGGCGCAGCGGCCCCTCCCCGAGCTGACCGCCCAGCTGCGTGCGCTGTCCCACCGCGCGGTGTCGCCGCCGCGGGTGGGGCCGTACGGTCCGTTCGCCGACTCGTGCATCCACCTGCGGGACCTCGCCCGGCCCCTCGGGCTCGACGTCGACGTGCCCCTCGCCCACTGGCGAGCGGTGCTCGACTACCTCGTCGCCGACGGCGCCGCTCCCACCCTCGTCCCCGCGGGACGCCTCGCCGGCCTGGCCCTCCGGGCCACAGACCAGGACTGGTCGCACGGCGGCGACGCGAGCGGGCAGGAGGTCGCCGGGCCGTCCGAGGCGCTGGCGATGGCCACCACCGGGCGGGCCGTCGCGCTGGCCGATCTCGCCGGTCCGGGGGTGAAGCTCCTCGCCGGCCGGCTGGGGGCCGGCGCGGAAAGGTAGGTCGAACGGACCAGAAGTCCTCAACCCGGACGCCCGACCCGCCGATGGTTCGGTGGAGCAGGGACGACCGAGGGACTGCGGGTGACCGAGCGCGAGGGCGACAGCACGAGGGCGGGCGACAGCACGAGGGCGGGCGACGCGATCGACGACGTCGACGCGCACCACGTGACGCGCCTGTCCTACGGGCGCCACCTGCGGGTGCTGCTCGTCGAGTCGGACGAGGCCGCCGCGGCGGCGTTCGACCGGGCTGCCGAGGAGGCGGTGCTCGACGTCCAGGTCGATCGGGCCACCGGCGTCGACGACGCCATGGACCGCCTGGCCAAGGCGATGGGCCGACGCCGCCGGCTGCCCGACATCCTCGTGTCGGCGCTCGACGTCGACGACTCGCACCTGCTGCTGTCCCGCCTCCGCGACGACACGCGGCTCGACACGCTGCCCGTGCTCGTCCTCTCCCAGGACCCGACCGCGAGCCTCGAGCGCCGGTCGTTCTCCCTCGGTGCCGCCGGCCACCTGCGCACGCCGCGGGTCGACTACGAGCGCGTCGCCCTCGTCCACGCGCTGCCGGACTTCATGCCCAACGCCCGCGCCGCGCTGGCCCAGCTCGAGTCGCGCCGCTGACGATGGCCCACGCACGTCGGCGCCCGTGCGCGCCCCGAGTGGACCTGCGGGTCAGCCCACGACGCGGTTGCGTCCGGCCTGCTTCGCCTCGTACAGGCGCCGGTCGGCCCGGGCGTAGAGCGCATCGAGCGATCCACCCGGCTCCTGTTCGGCGACACCGATCGACACCGTCGCATCGCTGCCCTCGGCCGCGGCCCTGATCGACTCGGCGACGCG
This sequence comes from Actinomarinicola tropica, assembly GCF_009650215.1. Lineage (GTDB taxonomy): Bacteria > Actinomycetota > Acidimicrobiia > Acidimicrobiales > SKKL01 > Actinomarinicola > Actinomarinicola tropica. The sequence continues at coordinate 3,472,669 of NZ_CP045851.1, forward strand.
CAGGGCCTGATCGAGCCCGGTCCGCGGCAGGAAGACGGCGAACTCCTCGCCGCCGAGGCGGGCGAAGCGGTCGTCGGACCGGAGCACGGTGCGGCAGGCGTCGGCGAACGCGACGAGCGCGGTGTCGCCGGCGATGTGACCCCGCTCGTCGTTGATCGCCTTGAAGTGGTCGAGGTCGAGCATGAGCAGCGCGCCGGGCGGGTCGGTGACCCGGGCCTCGGCGAGCTCGGCGGTGACGAGCTCGAAGAAGCGCCGGCGGTTGAGGGCGCCGGTGAGCTCGTCGGTGGAGGCGAGCCGCTGGAGGTTGGCGTGGGCGAGCCGCTGGTCGGTGACGTCCTGCACGATGGCGAGGTCGAACTCGCGGCTGGCGATGCGCATCGGCGTGGAGTGGATCTCGACGTGGCGGACGGTGCCGTCGGCCAGCTGCTGGTGCTCCTCGATGACGCTCGTCGCCCCGTCCTGGCGCAGCGACTCGACCCGTTCGGCCAGCCGCTCCTTCGAGTGCACGGTGAGGCGGTGGAGGTCCATGCCGAGCATGGCGGTGCGCGAGTAGCCGTAGAAGTCGGCGGCGGCCTGGTTGGCGTCGACGAGGCGGAGCGTGGCGGGGTCGATGAGGTACATGACCGCGCTGCTGCCGTGGAACAGGTCGCGGAAGAGGGCCTCGGACTCGAGCAGCGCCTGCTGGGCCCGGACCCGTTCGAGGGCGGTGCCGACGACCCGTCCGGCGGAGACCGCGAGGTCGCGGTCGTCGTTGGTGAGCTCGTGGGCCGTGGGCCAGCCGATGGTGAGGAGCCCGAGGAGCTGGTCGCCGGGGCGGAGGGGCACGGCGAGGGCGACCTCGAGGGACGGGTCGAGGGACTTGGCCTCGTCGATCACCTGGTCGGTGGGCCGGACCTCGACGAGGTCGGACCGGCCGCTCAGGGCGGCGCGCAGGGCCGGGACGTCGGCGAAGTTGGTGCGGGCGGCGGCGATGGCCCGCTCGGCGGTGGTGCCCCGGCCGGCCCACCGGCCCCGCAGCAGCAGCGTGGTGCCGTCGGGTTCGATCTCGTGCAGCTCGACGACGGCGGCCAGCGCGGCGTCGCCGAGGCGGGCGAGGGCGGCGTGGACGACCTCGGTGAAGCCGCCGGGGGTCACCGACTGGAACTCGACGGCGAGCTGGCTGAGCAGGTGCGACCGGCTGACCGCCCGGGTGCCGGCCAGCTCCCGCTCGATGCGGCCGGCGATGTCGCGCACCGAGATGGCCGCCCGCACGTTCCCCTTGGCGTCGGCGAAGCGGGCCCCGGTGACCTCGACCCAGCGGAGGCCGTCGCCCTCGCGGACGAGGCGGAGCGTGGCGGCGCGGACGGTCTGGCCGTCGAGGAGGGCGCCGAGGCGCTCGGCGGCCTCCACCCGGTCGGGCTCGTGCACCCAGTCGGTGCTGAGGCGCCCGACGAGGTGCTCGGGCGCCAGGCCGAACAGCCGCCCGGCGGCGGCGTTGGCGCTGGTGATGACCATGCGGTCGTCGACGACGATGACCGGATCTGCGAGACCGCCGAGCACGAGCGCGGGATCGTCTCCGAAGGTGCTCAGCGGGTCCTCCTCCCGTGGCGTCGTCGGCCGCTGGTGACCGGCGCTCAGTGTGCCGTCGGGCGCAGGACATGTCCACAGCGGGGCCCGGGTACGACGGGGACGCCGCGCGGGCGATAGCCTTCGCCCACGGACGCGGCCGGTCGGTCGGTCGCGCGAAGTGAGGTGTTGATGGACGTCCAGGTGTCGGTCGACGATCAGAAGATCGTGGTGACCCCGGTGGGTGAGCTCGATGCGCACAACTGCAAGGAGCTCGGTGAAGCTCTGTCCGGTGCGGTCGAGTCCACACCGGGTGCGTCAGCGGTGATCGACGCGGGTGGGCTCAGTTTCATCGACTCGTCGGCGATCAGCGAGCTGCTGCGCCTCCGGGAGCAGGTGGCCGCCGACGGCGGGTCGCTCACGCTGGAGAACCTGCAGCCGAGCGTGCGGCGGGTCCTCGAGATCACGGGACTGCTCGAGACCTTCGGCGTCAGCTGACCGGGTTCGCAGCGCGACGACCGGGGTACCCTCCCGGTCCGGACCCGACCCCCCGAGGGACCGAGAGAGGACGAACGTGGCCGACGACGCCGTGACCCTGAGCATCCCCGCCTCCACCGATCGGGTCCGCCTGGCGCGGGTCCTGGCCGCCACCCTGGCCGACGAGGCGGGCTTCGACTACGACGAGGTCGAGGACGTCCGCATCGCGGTCGACGAGCTGTGCTTCGCGCTGCTCGACGCCGGCCCCACCACCGGCACGCTCGACCTCACGGCGTCGCGCGACGACGGGTCGCTCCGCATCGACGGCACGTGCTCGTTCTCGGCCCAGCCCACCCCGTCGACCGACGAGGCCAGCTCCGAGCTGACCGCGCAGATCCTCTCCACCGTCGTCGACGAGTACGACGTCAGCTTCGACGGGACCGTCGGCCGGTTCCGCCTCGTCAAGACCCGCTCGTGAGCGACGAGACCACCCGCGGCGAGGCCACCGAGGTGCCCGCCGGGGACGTCGGCACCGTGGGCGACGACGACGCGGTCGAGGTCGAGGTCGACCCGGACGCCATCGACCTGCCCGGCGCGGCGGCCGACACCGACCCGCGCTTCGCCGAGTACCGGCGCACGAAGAGCCGCCGGCTGCGCAACCAGCTCATCGAGGACCACCGCCACGTGGCCGAGCGGGTGGCCCGGCGGTTCCCGAACCGGTCGCTGGCCTGGGACGACGTGTTCCAGGTGGCCCAGCTCGGCCTGCTGAAGGCGGTCGAGCGGTTCGACCCGGAGCGGGGCTTCAAGTTCACGACCTTCGCCGAGCCGACGATCAGCGGCGAGCTGAAGCGCCACTTCCGCGACCACGCCTGGGACGTGCGGATCCCCCGCCGGGCCCACGACATGCACCAGGCCGTGAAGAAGATGGCCGACGAGATGACGAACGAGCTCGGGCGGGCGCCGCGCATCCAGGAGATCGCCGAGCGGCTCGGGGTCACCCCCGACGACGTGATGATGGCGCTCGAGGCCGACTCGGCCCGCCGGGCCGCGTCGCTGTCGGCGCCGATCGGGTCGGACGACGACGGCGGCTCGCTCGGCGAGCAGCTGGGCGAGCACGACGCGTCGCTCGAGCGGGCGGCCGACCGCATGACGGTGCTCGACCTGGTCGCCAAGCTGCCCGAGCGCGAGCGCGAGATCGTCCGGCTGCGGTTCGAGGAGAACCTGTCGCAGGCCGAGATCGGCGAGCGCATCGGCATCAGCCAGATGCACGTGTCGCGCCTGCTGCGGCGCACGCTGACCCAGCTGCGGGAGACGATCGAGGCCGAGTAGCGCCTCGGTCGCCGCTCAGGCGGACTTGCGGGCCGGTGCCTTCTTGGCGGGCGCCTTCTTCGCCGTGGCCTTCTTGCGGGCCGGGGCCTTCTTCTTCGCCGCGGCCTTCGTCGTGGCCGGCTCGGCGTCGGCCGTCGACGCCGGATGCCGGCCCTTGGCCTCGGCCCGGGCGGCCACCGACGCCTCGAGGGCGGCCATCAGGTCGACGACGCTGCTCGAGGACTCCTGGGGCGCCGTGCTGACCAGCTCGGTGTCGCCGGCGGCCTTGGCCTCGATGAGAGCGAGGACCTGCTCGCGGTAGGTGTCGTGGTACTTCTCGGGCTCGAAGGGCGCGGAGAGCGACTCGATGAGCTGGGTGGCGAGGGCCTGCTCCCGTTCGGAGACGTCGAGGTCGGTGACGCCGTCGAGCTCGGGGATGGTCTCGGGCCGGTTGATCTCGTCGGCCCAGCTCATCGTCGACATCACGAGGACGCCGTCGACCGAACGGATGGCGGCGAGGTACTGCTTGGAGCGCAGGACGAGCCGGGCGATGCCGACCTTGTCGGCGGCGGCCATCGACTCGGCGAGCAGGGCGTAGGGCTTGGGGTTCCCCTTGTCGGGGGCCAGCCAGTAGGCCTTGTCGAAGTAGATCGGGTCGATGTCGGCGAGGTCGACGAACTCCTCGATGTCGATGCTGCGGCCGGCGTCGGGGTCGAGCGCGGCCAGCTCCGCCTCGTCGACGATGACGTAGTCGCCCTTGCGCAGCTCGTAGCCCTTCACGATCTGGTCGCGGCTGACCTCGCTGCCGTCGGACTCGGCGACGAGCTTCTGGCGGACGCGGGAGCCGGTGCGCGAGTCGATCTGGTTGAAGCGCACGGTCTTGGGGGTGACGGCGGTAAACAGCTTCACCGGGATGTTGACCAACCCGAAGCTGATGGCACCGCTCCACATGGCCCGGGGCATGGAGGCTCCTCAGATGGGGAAACAGCGATCCAGGATGCTCCACACCTGCCCCGGGAGGCAATGGGCACACCCTGTTTGGAGTCACCCCTTCGGGGGTACCGGCTCCGTCGACCACGAGGAAGGCACGCCTGCCATGCGCCCACCCCACTGCGATTTCGACGCGGCCCGTCCGCCGACGCCACGGCGTCGGGGCGGCGCGCAGTGCGGGACCGGGCGGTGAGTGCGGACGAGGATCGGGCGGAAGAGATGAGCACGGACGAGATGCACCGCGGCACCCACGCACCCCCGCTGCCCCACGGGCCGAACATGCACCTGCGGCTGCGCGCCACGATCAACTCGGTGCCGGTGGCCCGCCACACCCTGCGGGACTGGCTGCGCGAGCTCGGCTCGCCCCCCGACGTCATCGACGACCTGTGCCTTGCCATCACCGAGCTGGTCACCAACGCCATCGAGGCCTCCCCCACCTCGGCCGCCGAGGTCTCGATTCAGGCCGTGTACTCCGAGCCGGACATCTACCTCGAGGTCGTCGACCACGGCAACGGGTTCTCGCTCGACTCCGACACCTTCGACGAGCCGGGGCCGCAGTCGATCCGTGGCCGTGGCCTCCCCATCGTCCAGGCGCTCGTCGACCTCGTCGCCGTCGAACGCCGCAACGGCACCACCAAGGTGGTCGCCACCCGTCGCTTGGCGCAGTAGCGCCCAAGCTCCGTGGCCCCCGGAACCGCCCGTCCGGGGGTCACGGTCATCCTCGGTCCCCCAGGGGCCTCGACCCGCCACCCCAGCACCACGGAGGGTCGAGGCCTCGGGGGATGCCGTCTGTCTCGCCTCTGCGCCCAACCCTCACCACGCAGAGTGTGGTGCCGACCACTCGCGGGTAGAGGCGGGCCGGAGGACCCTCATGGACCGCGAGCGCGACACCACGACCATCCACCTGAGCAACCGACGCATCGGCCACCGCGTGCGCCCCGAGAACCTCGAGGTGCTGTGGTGCCTGCCGGGCACGGTGGTCGGGCACCGGCGGGAGAAGAAGCGCCCGCCGACCGGGCGCGTCGTGGACCTGTCGTTCACCGGGATGCAGGTGGTGGCGCCGCTCGACAAGCGGATCGGCCGGGGGACGACGATCGAGGTGGTGCTCGAGGGCATGACCGTGCCCGTGCGGGTGCGCTGGATCGGCGAGGCCGACGAGCCCGGCATGGGGCTGCACGGCGTGGAGATGCTGCACCAGAGCCCGGACCTGACCCGGCTGCTCACGTCGATCATCGAGGCGTGCGACATCCGCGACGGCGTCGAGCTGCGGGAGCCGCCCCCCGTGCGCCAGACGCTCTGGTAGGTCTCGGTGTGAGGAAGTGGCCGTCGATGGCCTACACTCTCCCGACACCCTGCGCTCGTAGCTCAATTGGATAGAGCATCTGACTACGGATCAGAAGGTTAGGGGTTCGAGTCCCTTCGAGCGCGCTGAAGTCCCTGGTCACAGCCTTGTGAGCAGGGACTTTTCGCGTTTCGGGATCTTCTTGGCACTCCGTTGGCACTCCGCCGGCCTAGTAGAGGCAGGAGGCCGACATGCGAGGACACATCCAGCAGCGAGGACCGAGGAGCTGGCGGATCAAGGCGTACCTCGGTCGAGACGGCGGCGGGCGGAAGCGCTACGTGGAGCGGACGGTGCGCGGGACGAGGCGGGAGGCCGAGCGGGAGATGGCCCGCCTGGTCGTCGAGGTCGACGAGGGACGCCACGCCGCAGCGGCGCCCCTGACCTTCGGCGAGCTGCTCGACCGCTAGCTGGAGGTGAAGCGGGCGAGCGTCGCGCTGCGCACGATCGAGAGCTACGAGTGGATCGCCGTGAAGTACCTGCGGCCCCGGCTCGGCGACCGGAAGCTGGCGAGCGTGCGGACGATGGACCTCGACGCGCTCTACGCCGAGCTGCACGCCTCGGGCCTGTCGGCGCGGACGGTGCGGATCTGTCACACCGTGGTGCGCCAGTCCCTCGAGCAGGCGCGGCGATGGGGCTGATCGCCCGAAGCCCTGCGGTCGAGGCGACACCGCCCCGCTCGATCCGCACCGAGGTGACCCCGCCGACCGTCGACGAGGTGGTGCAGCTTCTCGATGCCGCCTACGAGGCCGACCGCGGCTTACTCAAAAATGAGAAGCGATCATCCACTCACTCTCACCGTCGAGCAGGCCGGCCAGGTGCTCGGCATCGGCCGCTCCACCGCCTACGAGCTCATCCGCAGCGGTGACCTGAAGTGCATCCGCCTCCGCCGGCGCATCGTGGTTCCCGTCGCTCACCTCGCCGACCGCCCCGGCGTCGACAGCGAGGCTGTGCGGTCGGCGGTTCAGTACCGTTCGACCTCCACGGAGCGCTCCCAGTCGGCTGCTTTGCCGGCTGCCCCATCGGCACGAGTGGTCCGCGATTGCGATGCGAGCGAACCGACCCTGTTCTGAGTTCCCGTCATCGATCTACCGCGGCGCCGCTGTCCCGGCGGAGCGGCACGGAACAGCGGCAGTCTCGGTGAGTGGTGAATCAGGGACTACTGGCCAGAGGCCTGGCGGCGTCGACTGTCGTCACGCAACATGCGATTCTGAGGCGTTCTCGATGTCGAAGAGCGTCGGAGCCACGGTCACCCTCGAGTTGGCCCTGTTGCCGCCGCTGACTCGCTGATCACTGGATTGCAGTTCGCTCGCTCGCAGCACCTCATCCCAGTCCAGCGGGCGCTCCTCCCCTGCGGTCGGCGCGACCTCGGACACCGTGAACGCTCCACCGCCGCGCCACCCGACGGTTTCTGTTACTCCTCCGGAGTCCTCACCCCGTGTCACTCGAGTCAGTCGCGGAATCATGAAATTGGCGACAGTTTCGAGCGACCGTTCGACCGCAATCCAGCGACGCCCCATCTTGTGAGCAACAGCAGCGGTGGTTCCGGAGCCCCCGAAGAAGTCGACGACCAAGTCCCCCGGGTCGGACCCGATGTGGATGATTCTCTCGAGTAGCTGCTCGGGCTTCGGCGTCGCGAACGCTTCCACGTCTGGAAAGAGAGCCATGAGATGGCGCTTAGCGTCATCGTTCGTTCCCCCCTCGTCGGGACCCCAGAGCGAGAATGGGACCAGGCCCTTCAACTGATCCGGAAAGAGCTTGAGGCGAGGGAGTCCAGCACCGTTGCGAGGGAACCAGATTCTGTTCTCACTGCGAAGCCGCTCGTAGACCGGCTGCGTCGCGTACCAACTGCGGCCACGAGGCGGTTGGAGCACCTCGCCGGCAGGGTTCACGATTGCGTAGTGCTGATTGGCGCGGAACCCGGGAGCCGTGAATGGCGCATCGGCCCACGGCCCTCGCGGGTCATTGTCACGATTGCGGAGTTCGGCAGGATCCTTCGGCAGCAGATTTCTTGAGTGCTTCCATTTCTGAGGGCCGGCTGGTGCGTAGACGTGGATGTAGTCGTGGTTGCTTGAGAAGGCGGACCGGGATTCCCGCGTTGTCCGCTTCTGCCAGATGATCGTTGCAACGAAGGCGTCAGGCCCGAAAACCTCATCAAGTACGCAGCGGGCCCGATGCTGCTCCGCGTCGTCCAAGTGAAGCCAGACACTCCCCAACGGGGAAAGCAGCGGCTTCAACGCAACCAATCGGTCTCGGAGCATTGAGAGCCAGGCTGAGTGCGTTAGCGAGTCTGCATACTGGGCGAAGGCCTGGCCCGTGTTGTACGGGGGATCGATGTACACAAGCCGGACACCACCGGCTCCGTGACCCTCGGGAACCCGTGTCAGCGCACGTAGAGCGTGTAGGGCATCGCCGACGACGATCGTGCCACTCGGTCGGTCGTCCTCATGTCCGAGCGTCGTGATCTCCCTGAGACTCACGGGGGCTGCGGCCCTCTCGTCGGACCGCGAGAGCCACTCGTACGCGCGGTCGCCGACGGCATGGAGCTCAAGGTCCTTGTTGGTCCACCTCAGCTCGAGGTCGCTCTTCTGTGCCATCGTTGGGTGCCTCACGTCGCGGGTACGGGCTGCGACGCCCATCTTCCCCGGGGGGTGTGACAAGACCAGCGGGGGTTCGGGGTCGCACCGAGCGGTCGGCGTACTCACCTACGATGCCACAGAGTCCCGGGTCCTCCCGCGGACCGTCAGAGGAGAAGCGTTGGCACGGGATGCAGCAACAGCAGCACAGGCAGGCGCCGACACGGCAGGTGCTGAGGAGGCGGGCGCCGTTGGACTCCGTCCGCTACCGACGCTCGACGATCGCCCCCTGCGGCCGTTCATCAAATGGGCTGGGGGAAAGACACGCCTCCTGAAGCGCCTGCTGCCCCACGTGCCTGAGAGCTTCAGGGCGTACCACGAGCCGTTCCTTGGTGGCGGCGCCATGTTCTTCGCGGTTCGCGACCGAGGGAACGGCACAGCCCATCTCTCAGATCTGAACGAGGACCTCATCAACGCGTGGACCGCTGTTCGTGATCACGAGAAGGAACTTCAGCGGCTCCTTCGAAGGTACAAGTCCTGCGATTCGAAGGACTTCTACTACGAGCAGCGCCCGTTGCAGCCCGCCGACCCGCTGGAGCGTGCAGCCAGGTTCATCTACTTGAACCAGACCTCTTGGAACGGCCTATGGCGGGTGAATCGACGGGGAGAATTCAACGTGCCATGGGGTCAACGCCCCTTTCGGGGACTTTCATCGGCCGACCTATTGACCTATCGCGCGGCGTTACGACATGCGCGGATCCACCTCGCTGACTTTCGTGAAGCGCTTGATCGCCCTCGCAAGGGTGACTTTGTGTACCTCGATCCGCCCTATCTCCCGCTTTCTGATACTTCAAAGTTCTTCCTCTACACCGAGAAGCGATTTCGAGAACCAGACCTCCGAGAGCTCGCCGCGTGCTGCGAGGACCTCACGAAGCGCGGGGTCAGTTGGATGTTGTCGAATAGGGATACGCCGCTCGTAAGGGAGTTGTTCGCCCACGCACGAATCGTCGGGCTCACAGCCCGCCGTTCAGTTGCCGCTCAAAACCAGCGCGACGTCGAGGCTGTCGACTCTCCGGAGGTCATAGTTGTCGGACCGGAGCGCACCCGTGGCTGACCACCCAGTTGAGACCGCGTGGGTTTGGCGATTCGGGACAGCTCCGTTCAAGGCCACCTATGGGAGATTGCCTGGGACCGGCTCAACTACCTACACGAAGGACTTTCTGCAGGCGTCTGGGCAGTGTGCCGCTGCGTTCGACGAGGTCTTTCCCCGTGTGCCCGGGCAACCGTATGACGTCACCCTTGCCTGGCCGGGGGGAAGTCGTGAAGGGAAGGTACTCGAGGCCGCCGACTATGCCGCCAATGGCCGCATCAACCTCAGATGGGAGACGGACAATCCGCCGGACCCGTGGCGACTTAGTCCGAATCCCGCGCATGATGCGGTCGCAACATTTCCTGGCGATCCCAGCCAGACGACGGAGCACGGGGCCGATCAGGAGTTGGAGGCGCTCAAGGCACTGGACGTCGATCCCTGGCTAGTCGTCGTGAAGCTGCAGGACCAGCCTGACGTCCTGCATCTGCGGGCCTACCTGGGCAATCCCCCTACCGGTCTTGAGCACACGTCAGCTCAGCAACTTCCTGATCAGGTTCGATCCGCCATGGCGTCGGTGCCCGCGAACGGTGGCTGTGCAGTGGCCCGGTTCGCTGGTGGCGCCGGTGTGCGGGCGCCTCGGATCGTCAACCAAGTCCTCCAAGCTCTCCGGCGCGGCCCGAACGTGCTGCTAGTGGGCCCTCCAGGCACAGGCAAGACAGTTGCGCTCGAGGATCTACGGCACCTCTACGAACACGGTTCACCTGAGGTGACTTTCGACCCGTCGAAGATGCACGACGCCTGGTCTGAGTCGAGTCCGGTGCCGACCGGCAAGGTTCGCACAATCGTGTTCCACCCGAGTTACTCGTACGAGGAGTTTGTGCTCGGGCTATACCCTGTGCCCGCCGCTGGCTCGGGTGTAGCGCTTTTCCCTCGGCCCGGACCGCTTGTATCGCTCGCCCATTGGGCCTCGCACGATGACAACGCGGCACTGCTGATCGTGGATGAGTTCAACCGCGGAAACGCCGCAGCGATCTTTGGTGACATGCTCGCGCTACTCGATAAGGACAAGCGCAGTGATTTGGCGGTGGGTTCGCCCGGAGCTTCAGTGGATCGAGCCTATCCCGAGCTGGGGGTCGACGTACCTGCTGAGATGGCTACATCCGCCGGCACATCGGTAGGAAACAGCATTCGGCTTCCGATGTCGTTGTCGATCGTGGCCGCCATGAACAGCAGTGACCGAAGTGTGGCTCCGTTGGACGCAGCTTTGCGACGTCGGTTCTCCATCGTCAGAGTCGACCCGGACTACGACGTGCTCTCGTCGCGTTTGGGTATCACAACCCCGATCGACTTCGACTCTGGTACCGATCCCGTCAGTTGGTCCGCGGCCGACGTATCGACGCTGGCTGTCGTCCTGCTGCGCTCGCTCAACGAGCGCATAGAGCTTGTGCTTGGACCAGACTTTCAGCTCGGACATTCGGTGTTCTGGGATGTCCGGGGCGCGGATGCTGAGGAGGCAACCGGTGCTCTCAGCGCTGCCTTCGATGAGCGCGTGGTGAGCACCATGAGGATGACGTTCGCAGACCAGGACGAGTCTCTCGCTGCCATATTGAATGGTCCACCTCCGCCGACCGGCTCTGCGACGACCGCTGGATCGCCTCCGATGGGTCTCTGCTACTGGGTGATTCCTGGCGGGGGTCTTGAGGCGGTTGCGCCGGCTCGCTTGCGAATTCGATTGGCTCAAAGCCTGGCTTGGACCGAAGCAGCGACTGCTCTCGTAGCACTGTTGTAGGTCGCGATGCGCCGTATCCAGGTCACGGAGGGGGTCCCGTTCTCGGTCGAGCCAGCCCTTCGAGTGAAGGTACGTGGTGCCACCGATCGATTGTCGGCTCAACTTCGCCCTCGATTGCGACTTCTCAGGGAGGAACCCGGGCAACTCATCCTGCAGAACGTGATCGGGTCGATCCGACTAAACGACAGCACGATCCTCGAGGTTGCTCCCAAAGTCGATGGTAAGGCTGACTGGGTATCTGCGGTTCTCGACCTTCTCATCGGCTTGGACCGAATTGACGTAGCGGGAGAACGCCTGGCGGGCCTTGCTCCAAAGCGGCCGGAGCTACTCGAGGTTCTCGCGTCTGTGTATGCCGCCAGGCTCCAGCGTGCCATCGGGCGCGACGGCCCGCTCCTGCTGCTCGATCGTCGACATGCAGAACTTGGGTTGCTGAAGGGCAAGTTGAAGACCTCGAACTACCTCATCCAGGCGCCGCGGCGGCCTCACCGGTTTCCCGTTAGCTACGACGAGTTGTCAGCAGACAATGACTACTCGCGAGCGCTGGTGGCGGTGGCGCGGCTCCTCGCCTCAATCACGTCATCTCCGCAAGTACGGACTTCGCTTGTCGAGTCAGCCGCTGCGCTGCGCCCAGGGTTCGCGGAGCAGATAGCAGTCGATCCTTCAGCCGCACGAAAGCCCTTTCCTCCCCAGTGGGCTGTGTACCGGCCGGCGTGGTCAATCGCCGTGGCGATTCTCACCCAGACATCCCTCTTGCGCGCGACGGGACAGCATCACGGCGTCGAGATCGCCATTGAGCCTTGGCCCTTGCTCGAGCGGCTGTTGGAGCGGGCGCTCGACCAAGCGTCGGTCATCTCGTCGGTGGCGGGCACCCCCCTTCATCGTGAGCCTAAGCATTCGACGCCTCTGCTCATCGCGCCCTCAGTCGGGGTGACGGCACGTTCGGTTGAACCCGACGGCCGCCTCACGTCGTCGGGAAGCACTATTGCGACGTTCGAGGCTAAGTACTCCCCTCGTGTCGCGGGGAGTGAGTGGCCTAGCCGCGAGCATGTCTTCCAGGCGCTGACGACTGCAGCCGCCTGTCACTCGCCGCTCGCTGTGCTGGTCTTTCCCGAAGACTTCGAGCCGTGTTGGTGGGATGTGCAGGGTTTCGCGGGCTTCCCGTCCCAGCTCACCGCGATAGGGCTCGGGCTGTTCTCGTACCGACGCGGGGCAGGGGACAGGACGCGCGGGGAGCGGATCGTGAGCCTGCTCGCTGGTCGAACGGCCGCATCATCGGGCGTGCAGAACGCCGGGTGACCGCAGGAACCTACCGAGGCCAGCTTGGCAATCCCTTTGGCAATCCACCAGACACGACGAGGCTGGATTCCGCAGCACTCGCTGGACCGCACACCGCACGTGACCTGGTAGAACAGCATCCGACAACACGAGACGGGCCTACGGGATCAGAAGGCCGGCTGTCCGAATCCCCACAGCGCGCGTCCTCGAGGCGCAGGTCAGAGCCGGCTCGAGCTGGAGGGCCACCTCTGCCTACTCCCCGGGGTTCCTCGCGGACTGGAACGACATCGCTGGGGATCGGGTCCGCGGCACAGGATTGCTCGTCCACGATGAACGAGCCGCGGTAGCCGAAGAGCGGCCCGAACCTGCGGTTGGCGACGTGGACCTCGATGCGGAAGCACTCGGCGGCGGGGTCCCACCACTCCCGGACCTCGGCCACCCCCGAGAACAGCAAGGGGAACCGGAAGGCCAGTCGGCCCTCGTAGAAGCGCTGCTCACCGCTGCGAATGCACATCGCACCGTCGTCGTCGACCCAGCAGTCGATGTCGACGGCGAGGTGCTGGTGGGTGCCGAGGTAGTCGACGATCGTGTCGCGCTCCTTGCTGTAGATCATCGTGGCGTCGAAGGCACGGGTGCGGCGCGGGAAGTGGAAGCGACGGGCCCACGTGACGGTCTCGCGGCCGAACCGATCGACGTAGGCGTAGTTGGCGATCGTGAAGGGGACCTGCGTCCCGCGGCTGGGGAAGAGGACGCGACGGGTTGAACCGAGGAGCAGGAACGGCAGGGTCCACCAGCGGCCGCGCCAGACCTCGTGCATGACGCCGTGGCCGATCTGACGGGTCTCGTCGAGTGACGAGAACCCGAAGCGCCACTGCATCTTCGGATGGAGGCGCTCGAAGTCGTCTCCGAGCGCTGTGCGGTAGATCGACGTCACGGAAGCTCCTCCACCGGCGGTTGGGAGTCGGGCGCCTGGCGCAGCGGGCGCCGTCCGCTCGGGCGACCCTGCCTGGTCGCCAGCGCCACGCCGGCGAGGGCGGCGACGGCGATGCCGAGAGACGCCGGGTTGAACGCCTTGGTGAGGATCGACCGGTCGCACGTGGCGGCACCGATGGCCAGCGTGGGCATCGCCGCGAGCGAGACGACGAACGGCCAGCGCTTGTCGGCGGCGGCGACCGTGGCGACGGCGAACCCTGCCTCCACCGCACCGACCGCCCGCACGACCCGCCGGGCAGTCGGCTGCGGCATGCCGAGGCCGCACCAGATCGCGACCTCGCCGTCGTCGACCTTCCACACCTTGGGGACGAGACCCTGGTAGGCGAAGACCCCAGCCAGGCCGGCGACGGCGGCGGCGTGGGCGATGGCCTGGTCCCGCGACCGCTCGGGCGGCGTGCCCTCCTCGAGCCACAGCCGGAGGCGATCGAAGCTCCACGCGGTGGCCCACCCGAACACGGGGCGGAAGAGCATCCGGTCGATCAGCTCGCCGACCCGGCCCCACCGGGGCCGGTAGTCGTAGCGGGTGAGGAACCTGACGCCGTCGTCGGTGGGGACGTAGCGCCAGTAGCCGGCGCCGGCCTCGATGATCGAGCGCCGATCGGCGGACCAGAACTTGAGACCGGACCAGCGGATGCCGTCCGCACGGTCCCGCTCGCCGAGGGACTCCCCGGTGCCGGCGACGGTGACGCCCGGGGCGACGGTGGTGGCGTAGGTGAAGCGCTGTGGCTCGCCGTCGACCCGTGGGAGGTACGAGATGCTGCCGAAGCGGACGTCCCAGCGCTGGTGCGAGTCAGGCGGTTGGGTCGCGTCCCACAGGGCATCGACCGGAGCGTGGATCCGGGACTCGACGTAGATGGGGCGCCGCTTGCGCCGTGCGGTACTCGGCGTCATCGGTCGATGAGCTGGCCGAGGCGCTCGCGTCCGAGGCGAGCGACGCTGGCGTCGAGGGCAGCGACGAGGACCTGCCGGGCGGTGGCCTGAAGTCGGGCGAGGGTGCGGGCAAGGTCCCGGGCCTCGTCGGTGTCGAGCGCCTCCTGCCAGTCGGCCGGCGCGAGGTGGCTCTCGAAGATCGAGATGAACCTCTCTGCGATGTCGTCGGCGTGGGAGACGAGCGCCTCCCACTCGTCGAGGATGACATCCGCCGGGATGCCCATCCCGGCGAGCGAGGCGCCGGCCTCGAGGAACCGCCGGTCGGCGACCCGCACCTTGGCGTCCTCGGTCACCTGGACCAACCCGAGCGCGCTGGCCCGCTGCATCAGCTCTGGGGTCATCATCCCGTCGGGGAACCGGTCGAGGAGCTCGCCGGGTTCGAGCGCGATGGCGTGCACGTCACCGATGAGGGCGTCGAGCTCGGCCTCCACGCCGATCACGGCATCGAGACCGCGGCCCTGCTCCCACTGCTCGAGCAGGTTCGCGATCCCCGCGAGCGAGTAGCCCTCCCCCTGGAGCCGGGCGATGAGGCGCAGACGGCTCAGGTGCGACTCGTCGTACCAGCCCGTGCGCCCTTCGAGCCGGGGCGGATCCAGCAGACCCTTGTTCTGGTACAGGCGCACGGTGGTGGAGGCCACGCCCGCCTGCCGCGCCAGCTCGTCGAGCCGGTACTCCGTGCCCATCTGACCTCCTCGACATCGCGCTTGGCGCCAATACGTGAGTGAATGGTAGCGTATTGATCATGAGCAGACAAGCAGCCCAGGCTCGCACGGGGGTCGTGGGGACGATCCGGGACCGGCTCCTCGTCAACGCCCTCGCCGATCCCGACGAGGCCGCCCGCGTCCTTCCCCCGGGGCTGCGACCGCACATCACGGGGGACGCCACGGTCATCGGGTGCTGCCTGCTCACCATCGAGCACATCCGCCCGTCGGTGGTCCCTGCCGCACTGGGGCTCTCCCTCGTGGCCGCCGCGCACCGGATCTCCGCGGAGTGGGACGACGAGCTCGGCGCGACGACCGTCGGGGTCTACGTCCCGGTTCGCCACACGTCCTCGCGGCCGGCTCAGGTTGTCGGCGGCAGGTGGTTCCCAGGCGTCCACCTTCCCGCCACCATCCGCACCGCTTCCGACGGCGAGCACCTGCGTTGGACGGTCGAGCCCCGATTCGCCTCCGACAGGTACGGCATTCGGGTGCAGGCCCAGGTCGCGGCGGGCCCGGCGACGGAGCCGAGCGAGCCGATCGGCGGTACGTGCCTCGCCGCCTCTGTCGGCCTGTCCCCCGATCGTCGTGGCACCCTCGAGGCAGCACGCATGGAGCCTGAGCATCGGACGGCCCAACCGGTCGAGATCACTGAGCTGGACTCAGGATTTCTCGCCGGGTTCACGAGCATCCGTCCCGCCAGCTCCTACGTCATGCGCGACGTGCGGGTCAGATGGACGCGGGCATCCGCCCCCAGCGCAGCGGCGGAGGGGGCGGCGGCGTGAGGGTCGTCATCGCGAAGCCGCCCGTCCACCTCGGAGCACTGCTCACGCGAACCGATCCTGCCCTGGCCCTCACCGGCCGGCGCTGCGTCCCGAGCCGTCTCACCGACGCCGGCTTCGACTTCGAGCACCCGACCTTCGATGACGCGCTCGCCGACCTGACGGGACGTCGGTCCGCGCCGTGACCGTCGAGTTCGAGAACGTCACGACCATCGCCGCGCCGATCGAGGTCGTGTTCGACCTCTCGCTCGACATCGACGCACACCTCGCCTCGATGGCCGACTCCGGCGAACGCGCTATTGCCGGGACCACCAGCGGGCTGATCGGCCTGGGCGAGACGGTCACCTGGCGAGCCAGACACTTCGGCATCCCTTTCACCATGACCAGCAAGGTCACCGAGTGGGACCGCCCTCACCGTTTCGTCGACGAGCAGATCCGCGGCCCGTTCCGATCCTTCCACCACGAGCACCGCTTCGAGGCGTCCGAGAGCACGACCGTCATGACCGACCGGATTCGCTTCGACGCACCGCTCGGTCCGATCGGCCGCGTCGTCGAGCACCTCGTGCTCGGCCGGTACCTCCGCACGCTGATCGCCGCGCGGGGTCAGTACCTGAAGGGCGAAGCCGAACGCCGGGGATGATCTCAAGCGTCGCCAGCATCGCGGGTCGTCTCACGGACCACCTGCAAATAGCCGCTTGCTGCTCGGCTGCTCGACCGCGACGATCGCCGCCATGAAGCTTGCCGAGGCACTCAGCCTCCGTAGTGACGCCCAGAAGCGACTCGCCCAGCTGCAGGCCCGCGCCGTGGCCAGTGCGCGCTACCAGGAGGGCGAGGCGTCCCCCGAGGATCCGAACGCTCTCCTCGCAGAGGCCCGCGAGGTGGTCGCGGAGATCGAGTCCCTCGTCCGTCGCATCAACCGGACGAACGCCGCGGTCGAGCTGGAGCCCGGTCTCACCATCACCGACGCGATCGCGCGCCGCGACGCGCTGGCCAACGAGCGCTCCATCGTCGCCGCGCTGGCCGACGCGGCCTCCGGCGGCAGCGCAGGCGGCGGCTTCGGCCGCCAGCTGCGATCGGAGCTGCGGTTCCTGACCGACGTCCCGATCCCGCAGCTGCGCGCCGAGGCCGACGCGCTGGCCCGTCGGTACCGCGAGCTCGACACCAGGCTGCAGGAGGCCAACTGGACGACGGAACTTCTCGACTGATCCGGGCGGGGCGGCCAGTCGGTAGCCCCGAGCGGAGCGTGCACGAAGGCCGATGTGCCGGCGGCCGAAGACCGGCGCTCATGGCAGGGCGTGAGGGGCACGCCCTCGGGGTTCGACTCCCCGTGCTCACCGTGCAACCCCGAACAGGGCACACGTCATCGAGCACCACGCAACGAGCACAACCACGTGCAGGCCGCTCAGGGTGAGGGTGGGTCAGGGGACCTGGCCGCCCCGCCCGGATCATCGCCACACTCTGTTCAACGTCCCGCGACGGGCTCGAGCTCGGCGGCGCGATCGAGATCGACAGGCTCGGCCGCGACCGCGGGTTCGATGGTGAGGCGGGGGACCAGTCGGTCGAGGACCCGCGGCATCCACCAGTTGCGGTCGCCGAGCAGCGCCATCGTCGCCGGCACGAGGACCATGCGGACGAGGGTGGCGTCGAGGAACACGGCCACGGCCAGGCCCAGCCCGAACACCTTGATCTCGCGGATGTCCTCGAACACGAACGACCCGAAGACCACGACCATGATGGCGGCGGCCGCGGTGATGACCCGAGCGGTCGATGCCAGACCGTCGGCCACCGAGGTCGACGCGTCGCCGGTGCGGTCGTACTCCTCCCGGATGCGGGAGAGCATGAACACCTCGTAGTCCATCGACAGCCCGAACACGATGGCGAAGAGCATGAGCGGGATGAACGGGTTGATCGGCCCGGCCTCGATGCCGAGGAGCTCGCCGCCCCATCCCCACTGGAAGATCGCGACCACCACGCCGTAGGCGGCGGCGATCGACAGCACGTTCATCACCACCGCCTTCAGCGGCACGAGCACCGACCGGAACACCGCCAGGAGCACCAGGAACGACACGCCGAGCACCGCGGCGAAGAACAACGGCATCCGCTCGCCCAGGTAGTCGGTGACGTCGATGTTGGTGGCGGCGCTGCCGGTGACGTGGACGTCGAGCCCCGCTGCCGCGGCCGCGGGCACGACATCGTCGCGCAGGGTGCGGACGAGGTCGGTGGTCGCCGCGTCCTGCGGGGCCGAGTCCGGGATGAGCGTCATGAGGTACGCCGCGGGATCGGACGGGCCGTCGGCGACCGGCGGCGTGACGGCGGCGACGCCCGGGCTCGCGGCGAGCACCGCGTGCAGCTCGTCGATGGCCCCGGACGGCGTCCCGGGAGTGGCGGTGGCGGTGACGACGAACGGCCCGTTGAACCCGTCGCCGAAGCCCTCGGCCAGCAGGTCGTAGGCCCGGCGGGTGTCGGACCCCTCGGGGAAGTTGCCCTCGTCGGTCCAGCCCATGCGCAGGCCGAGCACCGGGGCGGCCAGGACGAGCAGGACGACGGCGGCCGCCGCGCCCCAGGCGAGGGGCCGGCGCTGGATCGTCCGGCTCCACCGATGCGGCAGCGTCGCCTCCACCGGCGGCGCCACCCGGTGCGGCACCTCGGCGCGCAGCGCCGGCACGACACGGCTCGACAGGAGCGCGACCACGGCGACGACCGCACCGCCGATCGCAAGGAGCGTGACGCCGATGCCCACACCGAGGATGGCGACCGCCGTCGCGCCGGCGGCGATCAGCCCACGCCACCGGGTGACCTCGAGCCGCGGACCGGCCATCGCCAGCAGTGCCGGCAGGAGCGTCATCGACGTGAACATGGTGGCGAGCACGGTGGCCGAGACCCCGAGCCCCATCCCCGACAGCATCCCGATGCCCACGAGCAGCAGACCGAGCATCGACACGACGACCGTCAGGCCGGCGAACACGACCGCCCGCCCCGCGGTGTCCATGGCGAGCACGACGGCGTCCCTCGGCGGCACACCGGCGTGGACCGCCTCACGGTGGCGGGTGACGATGAACAGCGCGTAGTCGATGCCCACGCCCAGACCGACCATCATCCCGAGCAGCATCGTGTCCTCCGGCACCGTCGCCACCCGCGTGAGCAGGACGACCGAGGCGAGGCCGATGCCCACCCCGCCGAGCGCGACGGCGATGGGCAGGCCCATCGCCAGCACGGACCCGAACGCCACGATGAGCACCACGACGGCGAAGGCGATGCCGATCAGCTCCGACTCCGGCGGCTCGATCGACGCCAGGTACTGCCCGCCCGCCAGCACCTCGAGCCCGTCGACCGACGGCGCCTCCTCGGCGATCAGCTCGCCGATCCGGGCCGACTCGGTGTCGTCCACGTCGGCCGAGAAGTTGACCGTGGCGAATGCCAGCCGGTCGGCCAGCGGCCCGGTGGTGGCGATCTGGCCCGCACCCCGCTCCGCGTAGGGCGAGACGACCGTCGCTCCCGGGGCTCTCGCCTCGCCGGACTCGTCGGGGAAGCCGGCGTCGACGGCGGCGAAGAGGTCCTCCATCGCCGCCACCACGGCGGGGTCCTCGACGCCCTGGTCGGCGCGGAACACGATCATCCCGGACTGACCGCCGGTCCCGAGCTCGGGGAAGTGCTCCTCGAGCACCGCGAAGCCGGCCTCGCTGTCGGAGTCCGGCACCATCGAGCCGCTGCCGAACGCAGGGCCCACGATGCCGGCGGCCGCGACGACGATGACGAGGACCGCGGCCCACAGCCCGACGGCAGCCCGACGGTGGTCGACGCACCAGCCGCCGAGGCGTCCGGTCAGCGAGCGGTGGGGCGCCGGCGACGCACCGCCGCCAGCCTCTGCGGCCGATGCGGGTGGGACGGGACGGCGATCGAGCGGGGAGGTCGGCATGGCTCCCATCCTCCGGATCCGCCCCCGACCGCACATCGGGCGTCCGGCCACATCCGCACCGGCTGATCGGCCGGGCCGCGGGTCGTCCTTTCGGCCGATCCGCCCGAGGCCCGCGTTCCGTACGCTCTCGGCGTGACACTCGACAAGGGCCGTCCCTACTGGGCGGAGCCACGGGCGGCCGACCCGCCCGGACCGGCACGGCGCGACTGGCTGCTCGTCGCCGTGGTCGTGGTGGCGGCGACGATCGAGACGTTCGCTCGCGAGGACCTGGTCTGGAGCGGCATCTCGCTCGTCGCGACCGTGGGCGTGGCGTGCCTGCTGCCGTGGCGCCGGGTGCACCCGCTGGTCGTGCTCGTGGCCGCCTTCGGGACGATGAGCGCCATCGACGTCGTGGCGCTCGTGCTCGACGTGGAGTGGGAGGGCCTCAACTCCGCCGCGGTCATGCTCGTCCTGCCCTACGCCCTGACGCGCTGGGCGGCGGGGCGGGAGGTCGGCATCGGCCTCCTCGTCATGGCGGTCCCGCTGGTGCTGACCGCGGTCGACGGCCAGCCCGCCGGCGACGTCGTCGGGGGGACGATCGTCCTGCTGCTCGCGTGCGCCATCGGCTTCGCCGTCCGCTACGCCGGGGAGCTGCGCGCCGAGGAGATCGCCGGACTGCGTTCCCGCGAGCGGGAGGAGCTGGCCCGCGAGCTGCACGACACCGTCGCCCACCACGTGTCCGCCATCGCCGTGCGCGCCCAGGCCGGGCGGGTCGTGGCGACCGCTCGACCCGAGGCCGCCGTCGACGCGCTGTCAGTGATCGAAGAGGAGGCGACCCGCGCCCTCGAGGAGATGCGCTCGATGGTCGGCGCGCTGCGCGGCGGCGACCAGGCCGTCCTCAGACCGCAGCAGGGCGTGCGCGACCTGGCCCGGCTCGCACAGCCCGGCGAGGGTCACGGGCCCCGGGTGACGGTCACGATCGCCGAGGACCTCGGCGGGCTGCGGCCCGCGGTCGACGCCGCCTGCTTCCGCCTGGCGCAGGAGGCGGTCACCAACGCCCTGCGCCACGCCCGACGGGCATCGATGGTGCAGGTGCGGGTCGACGGCGACGCCGAGCACGTGCGGCTCACGGTCGACGACGACGGCCAGGGCGGCGGCGCGTCGGGCGGTGCCACGTCGGGCTTCGGGCTCGTCGGCATGGCCGAGCGGGCCAAGCTCCTCGGCGGCACCTTCGACGCCGGTCCCCGCCCCGACGGCGGCTGGACGGTCGCCGCCACGATCCCCCGCCGGGCGGTCACGACATGACCATCCGGGTGCTGATCGCCGACGACCAGGACATCGTCCGCACCGGCCTGCGGATGATCCTCGACGCCCAACCCGACATCGAGGTCGTGGCCGACGCGGCCGACGGGCGCACCGCGATCGAGCTCGCCCGCCGCCTCCGGCCCGACGTCTGCCTCGTCGACATCCGGATGCCCGAGCACGACGGCATCGAGGTCACCCGTCAGCTCGCAGGCCCCGACGTCGACGACCCGCTCGCCGTCGTCGTCATCACGACCTTCGACATGGACGAGTACGTGCACGGCGCGCTCAAGGCCGGGGCGCGCGGGTTCCTGCTGAAGGACGCCGGGCCCGAGCTGCTCGCCCAGGCGGTGCGCTCGGCGGCGAACGGCGATGCGCTCATCGCCCCGAGCGTGACCGCCCGTCTGCTGGCGGCGTTCTCCGACATCGGCTCCTCAGCCAGGTCGCCCGCGGTCGAGCCGATCGACCCCCTCACCGAGCGCGAGGAGGAGGTGCTCGTCACCGTCGCCCGGGGCCGCACCAACGCCGAGATCGCCGACGACCTCTCGATCAGCCTCAGCACCGTGAAGACCCACCTCGCGAGCCTCATGAACAAGCTCGGGGCTCGCAACCGGGTCGAGCTCGCCATGTGGGCCTACGAGACCGACCGGGTGCCGGCCCGACCGTCCGACACCTGAGCCGCCCCACCGGCGAGCTGGCGCCGGCCGATGAGTCGGCGCCGGCCGGGCCGTCCCCACGTGCATGGCCAAGGTGATGACGCACATGTGCATGTCGCTCGACGGGTTCGTCGCCGGACCCGACGACGACCCGGGCGAGCTGTTCGATTGGTACTGGGTTGGCGACGTCGAGGTGCCGAGCGCACGTCCGGACATGACGTTCCAGGTCGACGCCGACAGCGCCGCCGTGCTGCGAGAGCTCACGTCCGGCTGCGGCGCGCTCGTCGCCGGCCGCCGCCTGTTCGACATCACCGACGGATGGGGTGACGAGCACCCCGTCGGCGCGCCGGTCGTGGTCGTCACACACCGGCCCCCGCCCGACGACGCCGCCGGGCCCCTCCCCCGCACGACCTTCACCGGCAGCGTCCAGGAGGGCATCGCCACGGCGAAGGAGATCGCCGGCGACCGGGACGTCACCATCGCCAGCGCCGACATCATCCAGCAGGCGCTGAACCTGGGCCTCGTCGACGAGCTGTGCATCAGCCAGATCCCCGTGCTGTTCGGGAGCGGCCTCCGCTACTTCGGCGAGCTGGTCGGCGACCACGTGATGCTCGACGACCCGATCGTCGTGCCCGGCGTCCGGGCGCTGCACCTGCGCTACCCCGTGCGCCGCTGATCACGACCGAAGGGCGGGTCCGGCTACTCGACGTGGAACTCGATGCGGTGGAGCAGGGTGTCGTCGTCGATCGGGCCGGCGTGGGCGGCGCGACGGCGCAGCGACTCGAGGTCGGCCTCGCCGGTCTGCGCCAGGTCCTCGTCGGTGACCGACGAGAGCGGCACCAGCTCGACGTCGTCCACGACGATCGTCACGCCGGCCACTGAGTAGCGGCCGCCGACCTTCACCTGGCGACGGCTCCACAGCCGGTACGAGACCGTGATCGACCCGTCCGCCACCCGGTCCCGGAGCTCGGCGCTGAACTGCACGCCACCAGTGTGTCCCGATCGATGACCTGACAGGTCATCGCTTCCCGACGCCGCCGACGCCTGGCACCACTCGCCCTCGTCACCGCGTCGATCCTCCGCGAGCGCACGTCCGCCTGAGTCGGTCAGCGTGGCTCGCAGTACACCTCGATCCAGTACCCGTCGGGGTCCTGGCACTTGAAGCCGGTGTACTCCGGCAGCTCGTGCCGATCGACGAGGGGCACCCCCACCGCCTCCAACCGGGCGCCGATCCACTCGACCTCCTCCGGGGCTGCGACGGTGAAGCCGAAGTGCCACCCGACGTCGGCGGCGCTCGGCCCCTGGTGGAACGCCAGCTCGAACCCCTCGTGGTCGGTCACGAACACCGTGCCGTCGTCGTAGCGCGCGAGCACGCGGTCGAACCCGAGGTGCTCGGCGTAGAACCGCATCGACGCCTCGACGTCAGCGACCGTGAGGTTCAGGTGGGCGAGCCGCGCCATGCGCGCAGTCTGCCGCAGCGACCGTCCCGACGACGGACGACGTCGTCGGTCAGCCGTCGAGGTCGCGCACCACCACCCGCTCGGCCATGGCGAGGAGCGCGGACCGGTCGGGGTACGCCTCCTGCGACCCGTGCTCGGTCACCGCGATCGTCGACGCCGCCACCGCGAGCACGGCGGCGTCGATCGTCGACCGCCCCTCCAGCAGCCCCCACGCCAGCCCGCCGGCGAACGCGTCGCCCGCACCAGTGGCGTCGACGGCCTCCACCTCCGGCGCCTCCACCAGCCAGCATCCGTCTGGCGTGGCCGTGACGCATCCTCCCGACGCCAGCTTCACGTGCGCCGTGTGGACGCCCCGCCGTCGCAGCTGCGCCGCCGCCCGCTGCGCACCCTCAACCGACGACGTGTCCTCGCCGGTCAGCTCGCCGGCCTCGTGGTGGTCCGGGGTGAGGTGGTCGATCGACGGCAGGAGGGGGTCGGCGAGCCGCGCCGGAGGGGCCGGGTCGACCACAGTGGTCACGCCGCGCTCGCGAGCGGCCCGCAGCGCGGCGTCGACCACCTCGCCCGGCACCTCGAGATCGACCACGAGGACGCTCCCGGCCGGCGCCGCCCCGACCTCCGCGGCGACGGCGTCCGCCTCATCCCCCCACGCGTCGTTCGCCCCGGGTGCGAGCATGATCGTCTTCGCCCCGTCCGGCGGCACGGCGATGCTGGCGTAGCCGGTCGGGCCGGGCCGGCGGCGCACCGAGGAGAGGTCGACGCCCTCGGCCCGGGGCCCGGCGAGCGCCTGGACCGCCAGGTCGTCGTCGCCGACGCAGCCGAGCAGGACCGCGTCCGCTCCGAGCCGGCGGGCGAGCACCGCCACGTTGGCCGCCTTGCCGCCGGACCGCCGCACCAGATCCGACGCCAGGATGGTGCCCGGGCCGGCCGGGTTCGTCGGTGAGGCGACGGTGAAGTCGGCGTTCACGCTGCCGAGCGAGATCACGAGGGACACCCACCCTCGGCTCCCACGACGGCGACGCGCTCAACCCTCGCCTGCTCGGCGATCGGTTGTGACGCATGTCGTCCTTGACCTCAAGTCGTCAGCTACGGCGGCCGATCCGGGGGACTGCGCGCCGTCGAGCAGCTGCGCCTCGTCTTCGCCGAGCTGCACGCCACGACGATCCGCGACGTGGTCAGCCTCCACGAACCCTGGGGCCTGTTCGACCAGCCCGGACCGATCGGCGCCGAACCCGCCGCCGCGATCGTCCTCGACGAGCTCGCCTGGTGGGCCACCGCCCTCCGCCGGGCCCGCACCACCACCCCGTACGCCGCGTGAGCGACCCGACCCGCTCACCCCTCACCCCAGGAGGACGACCCCGATGACGGCCACGACCGACACCTCTCCTCGCGCCACCGACGCCGTCACCGTGCTCGGACTCGGCGCCATGGGCTCGGCCATCGCCGCCGCCTTCGTCGAGCGCGGCTACCGCACCACCGTGTGGAACCGCACGTCGAGCAAGACCGCCCCGCTCGTCGCCGCCGGAGCCACCGCCGCGGCGAACCCGGCCGACGCCGTCGCCGCCAGCCCGATCACCGTCATCTGCCTGCTCGACACCGCCGCCGTCGACGCCGTGCTCGACTCGCTCGTGGGAGCGGTCGCCGGCAAGGTGATCGTCGACCTGACCAGCGGCGGCCCCGACCACGCACGCGCCGTGGCCCGATGGGCCGAGGACCAGGGCGCCGAGCACCTCGACGGCAAGATCATGAGCGACCCGCCCGACATCGGGTCCGGGCCCGTGACCCTCCCCGTCAGCGGATCGCGCCGGGCCTTCGAGGCCCACGAGCAGCTCCTGCGGGAGCTGGGCACGGTCACGTACCACGGCGAGGACGCCGGCGCCGCTGCCGTCGAGTTCATGGCCCAGGTCGCGGCCTGCTACGAGCTGCTGATCGGCTTCCTCCACACCGTGGCGCTGGTGCGGGCCGAGGGCGCCGACACCGTCGGCTTCGCCGAGCGCCTGGCCGAAACGGTCGGGCAGCTCGCCGGGTTGCTGCCGACCATGGCGCACGCGGTCGAGACCGGCACGTACCCGCCGGACCTCGGGCCGCTCGACGTGCAGGCCGCTCTGATGCCAGACCTCATCGCCCACCGCGACGCGATCGGGGTGGAGTCGGTGCGCATGCGAGAGGTCCGCGAGCTGATGGACCGCCGCATCGCGGACGGTCACGGCGACGAGGGGTTCTCCGGCCTCTTCGAGCTGCTGGCGGTGGCTGCGACCCCGGAACGTTGAACGCCGACACCCCCTGCTCGCGCTCAGGGGTTCAATGAACCAGCACCCAGCCCCTACCCAGCGGTCTGTGAAGGAACGGGAACACCCCCCGTGCCCCACGCTGCACAGAGCCTCCGCAGGCGAGCGGCGAGCGGCCGCCTACGATCCGCCCATCACGAGCGGGGGAGACGAGCGGGTGGAACGACGGGTGGAGGCGCGGGCCGGGTGGGGAGCCATGGCGCTCGTGCTGGCGCTCACGGCGGCGGCGTGCAGTGGCGACGACACGGCAGCGACGGCCGCGGACGACGCGTCCGGGCCGGCGACGACCACCACGGCGGGCGAGGCCGCGCCACCCGAGGACGACGAGGGGCCCGCCCCTGACGGTGCGACCGGCGGCGACCTGGTCGCCGGCACCGACTACACCGTCCTCGGCGCCCTGCGAGCGGTGCCGAGCGACCTCGACTTCGAGCTGGTGCACACCGCCGACGTGGCGAGCGTGCTCGACCTCCCCGGTGTCGACGCGCCGAGCGACCACGACGCCGACAGCATCCGCGAGGCGGCTCGACTCATCAGCGGCCAGACCGGCGAGGCCGCTCCCGTGCACGTCCACCTCGCCGGCGTCCCCGAGCTCGCCGTCACCGACACCTCACCCGACGCCGAGCAGCGGTACGCGGACATCCGCGCCGACCTGGGCTGGACCGTCGCCGAGCTCGACGCCTACGTGACGGCCTCCGGCCCGTCCGATGCGATCACCGTCGTCGTCGGCGACATCGGCGGAGCGGACCTGACGGACTCCAACCTGACGGAGGCGGATGACGGCGTGTTCACCGCCGGCGACGGCGAGGACTTCACGACCGACGTCGGCAACCGCACCCCGGCCCGGCCGCTCGGCCGTCCACGCCACCTCGTGCTCGAGCGGAACATGCTCGCCATGGCGCTCGACCGCGACCTCGCAGCGCGCTGGGCCGCCGACGACGTCACACCGATCGCCGAGCTCGACGCCTGGGCCAGGGTCGCCGATGCCCTGGATCGCCACGACGTGATCTCGGCGGTGCTCGTGGCCATCGACGGCCCGACGGACGCGTCGAGCACCATGCTCGCCGACCTGTGGAAGGTGGCCGAGATGCAGGCGATCCGCGAGCCCTTCGACGTCGTCGGCATCGGCTGGTCGGCCGTCGACGGGGAACCGGCGGTGCACGTCGCCTACCACTTCCTCGACCCCGCCGCGGCCGAGCGCCAGGTCCCGACCATCGCGGACTTCTTCCACAGCGGCGTGAGCCACATCACCCGGATCCCCTCCGAGGACCGCTGGGACGTCGTCGAGGTCTCGCTGGCCGGCCACATCGTCGAGGTCGAGCTGCGCCTCACCGGCGAGGACGCCCACACCTTCGCCGACGCACTCATCCAGATGGGCGACCTGCCCTTCCTCTACATCGACGGCTGAGGCGGGCGCGACCCGGTCGCACGCGTGCTGGACTTGCCGACGTGATACCGCCGGCACGACACCTCCTTCGGGCCAGGGATCTGGCCGACCGGCGCTACGCCGAGCCGTTGACGGTGCGCGACATGGCCGCCGTCGCCGGCCTCTCGCTTGCGCACTTCAGCCGGGAGTTCCGGCAGGCGTTCGGCGAGCCGCCCCACCGCTACCTGCTGACCCGACGCCTGGAGCGGGCGGCGGCTCTCCTGCGCGACACCGACCGCACGGTGACCGACATCTGCTTCATGGTGGGCCTGACCAGCGTCGGGTCGTTCACCACGAGCTTCCGCCGGGTGCACGGCCTCACGCCGACCGCCTACCGGGCCAGCTTCCCGCCGGCCCGCCGCCACCTGCGCATCCCCGCCTGCGTGGCGCGGGCGTACGGCCGGCCGCAGAACCGCACGTTTCGAGAAGCCGCGCCGGCGACCCGTCCGTAGCGTCACGAGCGTCCACCGCACGACGATCGACCGGAGGCTCCGATGATCAGGATCGCCAACGCCCAGTTCTGGGTCCACGACCAGGACCAGGCCCTCGACTGGTACACCCGCACGCTCGGCTGGGAGGTGCGCGCCGACGTCAGCATCCCGGAGTGGGACTTCCGCTGGCTCGTGGTCGGCCCGCCCGGCCAGGACGACGTCGGCCTGGTGCTGATGCCCGTCCCCCAGGAGCCGATGCTCGACGCCACGACCAGCGCCCAGCTCTCCGAGATCGTCGCCAAGGGCGCCGGCGGCACGCTCTTCCTCGAGACCGACGACTGCCAGGCGGCCTACGACGAGCTGTCCGCGCGCGGCGTGGTGTTCAACGACCCACCCACCCCTCAGCCCTACGGGATCGACACGTCGTTCCGCGACCCGTTCGGCAACAACGTCCGTCTCACCCAGGTGCTCGAGTTCTCGCTCGACCGCGGCTGACGTCCCGGCGGCGCGGAGCCGTCGACACGACAGGGCGTCGGCGCAGCGACTAGTAAGAGAGGCGTCACCTGGACGCCGACCCGGAGACGACCACATGGGCCAACTCGCGACGATCGACCGTCGGGCGGCGGCATGGGGCGTCCTGGCCGTCGTGGTCACCCTGGCCATCGCCATCGTCGGCAGCGGCAACCTGCGGTGGTTCGATGCCGCACTCGTCGGCTACCTGTTCGGCACGCTGCTCATGGTGTTCGGCGTGGTGTACCGCTACCTCGTGTGGCTGCGCCGCCCGCCGACCGCGATGCTCAACAAGCGGGGCTGGCAGGTGTTCCGCACCCGACGACCGGGCCGGAACCTGCTCACGCTGCCGGGCCTGATCGTCTCCCAGCTGCTGCTCCAGACGTTCATCCGCAGCCGATCGACCGCCCGCTGGCTCGCCCACCAGCTCGTCTTCTGGGGCTGCATCCTCGCCGCGCTCGTCACGTTCCCGCTCGTGCTCGGGCTGCTCCACTTCCAGTCGGTGGGGCAGAACGGCCGGCAGTACCAGGCGGTCGTCGCCGGCATCGAGACGTTCAGCTTCGACAGCCGCAGCCTGTTCGGCTGGATCACCTTCCACCTGCTCAACATCTCCGCCGTGCTCGTCCTCGGCGGCGTGTTCATCTTCCTCTCCCGCCGCCTGCGCGACCCGGGCGCCCTGGCCGTCGAGCGGTCGAACGACTTCCTCGCCCTCGCCGGCCTCTTCGCCGTGTCGGTCACCGGCCTCGCCCTCACCGCGTCCAACCTCTGGATGGAGGGGCGCTTCTACATCTTCCTCAACACGATCCACGCCCTCACCGTCATCCTCGGCCTGGCGTACATCCCGTTCGGCAAGTTCTTCCACATCTTCCAGCGGCCGGCCAACGTCGGCGTCGCCTACTACAAGCAGGCCGGCGCAGAGGGCGAGCAGCAGACGTGCCGGCGCTGCGGCGAACCGTGGGCCTCGAAGATGCAGGTCGACGACCTCAAGGTCGTGCTCCCCCAGGTCGGGTTCGACTACCGCATCGGCGACGACGCTCACTACCAGGAGACATGTCCCCGCTGCCGCCGGGCGTCGGTCGCCCTGGCGCAGTCCCAGCGAGTCGGAGGTTTCGGCTGATGGCACGACCACCCCTCACCGAAGAGGAGCTCGTCGACCGCTACGGGCCCCACCTCAACGTGCAACCCCCGGGCGGCTGGAACGCCGGCATCGAACCGGACCGGGAGGTGAAGACGCACTGCTGCTTCTGCGGCCAGCAGTGCGGGATCATCCTCAAGGTCAAGGACGACGAGGTCGTCGGCTTCGAGCCCTGGTACGAGTTCCCGTTCAACGAGGGGAAGCTCTGCCCGAAGGGCGTCAAGCGGTACCTCCAGAACGCCCACCCCGACCGCCTGCTCCACCCGCTCGAGCGCGACGACCAGCACCCCGACGGCTTCCGCCAGGTGTCGTGGGAGCACGCCCTCGACCGCACCGTCGCCGAGATCCAGCGCATCCAGGCCGAGCACGGCCCCGACGCCGTCGCCATGCTCTCCGGCGTCTCGCTCGACAACGAGAAGTCGTACCTCGTCGGCAAGTTCGCCCGCCTCGCCCTCGGCACCGCGAACCTCGACTACAACGGCCGGCTCTGCATGGTGTCCGCGGGCGCCGCCAACAAGAAGGCGCTCGGCATGGACCGGGCCCCCAACCCGTGGAGCGACATCCCGCTCGCCGACGTGGTCTTCATCGCCGGCGCCAACGTGGCCGAGTGCGCCCCGATCACCACCAGCTACGTGTGGCGGGCCCGCGACCGCGGCGCCAAGCTCATCGTCGCCGACCCGCGCGTGACGCCCCTGGCCCGCACCGCCGACGTGTTCCTCGGACTGCGACCGGGCACCGACTCCGCGCTCATGGGCAGCATCCTCCACGTCCTCATCGAGCGCGACTGGCTCGACCACGACTTCATCGAGCAGCACACCCTCGGCTTCGAGGAGGCCGCCGCTGCGGTGCGCGAGTACACCCCGGCGTGGGGTGAGTCGATCACCGGGGTGCCCGCCGCCCGCATCGAGCAGGCCGCCGAGCTGTGGGGCACCTCGGCCACCGGCATGCTGCTGCACGCCCGCGGCATCGAGCACCACACGAAGGGCGTCGAGAACGTCCTGTCGTGCATCAACCTCGGCCTCGCCACCGGCAAGTACGGCAAGCCGGGGTGCGGCGTGTCGACCATCACCGGCCAGGGCAACGGCCAGGGCGGTCGGGAGCACGGGCACAAGTGCGACCAGCTGCCCGGCAACCGCGACATCACCAACCCCGAGCACCGCGAGTACATCGCCTCGGTCTGGGGCTGCGACGTCGACGAGATCCCCGGCAAGGGCCTCACCGCCGAGGAGATCGTCGAGGCGATCCACCGGGGTGAGATCAAGGGCCTGCTGTCGATCTGCTTCAACCCCGTCGTGTCCCTGCCGGACACCACCTTCACCAAGGAGGCGCTCGACAAGCTCGAGTTCTACGGGGTCATCGACTTCTTCCTCTCCGAGACCGCGTTCCACGCCGACGTCGTGCTCCCCGGTTCGCTCCACGAGGAGGACGAGGGCACCTCGACCAACGTCGAGGGACGGGTCATCAAGCTCAACCCGTCGAAGGTCCCGCCGGGCGAGGCCCGCCTCGACTGGGAGATCCTGCTCGACATCGCCCAGCGGCTCGGCAAGGGGCACTACTTCCCGTACACGAGCGCGAAGGACATGTTCGAGGAGCTGCGCGTCGCGTCGAGCGGCGGCACCGCCGACTACGGCGGCATCACCTGGGAGCGCGTCGAGGAGGAGCTCGGCGTGTTCTGGCCCTGCCCCACCGAGGACCACCCCGGCACCAAGCGCCTCTACGAGGGCGGCGTCTTCGCCCACCCCGACGGCAAGGCCCGCTTCCACGGCGTGGCGTTCCGCGAGTCGGCCGAGGTCGTCGACGACGAGTACCCCGTGTGGCTCACGACCGGGCGGGTCGTCAGCCAGTACCTCTCCGGCACCCAGACCCGGCGCATCGGGCCGCTGGTCGCCCAGTACCCCGAGCCCCTGTGCGAGATCCACCCCCGACTGGCCGAGCAGCACGGCATCGCCGACGGCGACCTCGTGCGTGTCACCTCCCGCCGGGGCGCGATGGAGGTGCCGGCCAAGGTCGTGTCCACGATCCGGCCCGACACCGTGTTCATCCCGTACCACTGGGCGGGCCGGCAGGCCGCCAACCAGCTGACCAACCGGGCGCTCGACCCGGTGTCGAAGATCCCCGAGTACAAGGTCTCCGCCGTGCGCCTGGAGCGCGTCGGACCGAGCCAGCACGTCGTCGACCAGCGGGAGATGGACCTCCAGTGACCACCGTCCCGGTCAGCATCGGACCCCGACGCCACCCCGCCCCGCACCCGGCCGCGGCGGCGTTCGGCGACAACATCTTCGTCATCGACCAGAGCCGCTGCATCGGCTGCGAGGCGTGCGTGCAGGCGTGCGGCGAGTGCGGCACCCACCGCGGCACGTCCCTCATCCACCTCGACGTGATCGACCGGGCCGCCACCACCCAGACGGCACCGATGGTGTGCATGCACTGCGAGGACCCGACCTGCGCCGAGGTGTGCCCGGCCGATGCCATCAAGCAGAACGAGGACGGCGTCGTGCAGTCCTCGCTCAAGCCCCGCTGCATCGGCTGCTCCAACTGCGTCTACGGCTGCCCCTTCGGCGTGCCCAAGTACATGTCGGCGCTGGACCAGATGATGAAGTGCGACATGTGCTACGACCGCACGTCGGTCGGACTCGCCCCCATGTGCGCCTCAGTGTGCCCGAGCCAGGCGCTGTGGTTCGGCACCCGGGAGCGCTTCGAGGCCACCCGCACCGGCACGCTCGTGAACGACTGGTG
The DNA here is from genome assembly GCF_009650215.1 of Actinomarinicola tropica. Classification (GTDB taxonomy): domain Bacteria; phylum Actinomycetota; class Acidimicrobiia; order Acidimicrobiales; family SKKL01; genus Actinomarinicola; species Actinomarinicola tropica. Next base: position 3,504,294 of record NZ_CP045851.1, read on the forward strand.
GTTCGGCAACCAGCAGGTCACCACCAAGGTGCACACCGTCGCCGCCGAACCCGGCGCGGTCGACGTCACCGGCACGCCGACCACCGCGCACTGGCTGGACGACCCGTTCGGCCTCGAGCCCTCGGAGGCACGGTCGTGAGCTACCGCGAGACCGACACCGACCCGCCGGCCGACCCCGTCTGGCGGCAGGACTTCCCCGTCACCGCCGCCGGCGAGGACGAGGTCACCCGCCGCGAGTTCGTGCGCTACCTGGTGCTGGCGTCGGGCGGGTTTGCCCTCGGCAACGTCGGCGTCGCGATCTGGTCGTCGATGCGGGAGGTCGCCCCCGGGGAGCCCCGCCCGATCGTGGCCCTCGACCAGCTGCCCGAGAACTCGGCGCACATCTTCGAGTTCCCGACGAGCGCCGACCCCGCGATCCTCCTCCACCTGCCCGGCGGCGAGCTGCGGGCGTTCAGCCAGAAGTGCACCCACCTCGGCTGCGTCGTCTACTACGAGCCCGAGGCGGTCGAGCTGGAGTGCCCGTGCCACGAGGGGTTCTTCGAGGCCACCACGGGCGAGGTCATCTCCGGTCCGCCCCAGCGACCGCTCGGCCAGATCGAGATCGAGGTGCGCGACGGCGTCGTGTGGGCCGTGCGCAACCTCGGCGAGGCGGGCCACGCATGACCGCGCCGCTCCCCCCGCACCGCACCGGCCCCCGGCGGCGGCACACCCAGCGGGAGGTTCCGGTCGCCATCGGGGTGTTCGTCGTCGTGCTCCTCAGCCTCCAGGTCTTCCTCCTCACCGTGGGGCTCGACGCCTTCCACGCCGACGACGACGCCCTGGCGTGGGTCACCGCCGGGTTCTCCGTCCTGCTCGCCGCGGGCAGCGCGGCGTTCTACCGGTACCTGCGATGACCGAGCGCGACGTCCCCTCGGGGCGTCGCCCCGAGCAGCCGGGCCCGATCGGCGGCGACATGGCCGCCATCGTCTTCGGCCTCGCCGGTCGCTTCCGCCTCGACGCCCTCAACGCCCGCCACGACTCCACCACCGTGATGGGCCTGTTCGCGTTCGTGAACGGCATCATCGCCATCGGCGCCATGGCCGCGGTCGCCCTCGCCACCGGCGAGCCGTTCGTGTTCCCCTCGCTCGGGCCGACGGCGTTCCTGCTCTTCTACACGCCGATGCTGCCGGCCTCGTCCCCCCGCAACACGATCGTCGGCCACGCCATCGGCGCCGCCGCCGGCTACCTGTCGCTCGTCGTGTTCGGGCTCACCGACGCCGCGCCAGCGCTCGCCACCGAGGTGACCGGCGGGCGCGTCGGTGCGGCGGCGCTGTCGCTCGGGCTCACCAGCGGGGCGATGGTGTGGGCCAAGGTGCCGCACCCGCCGGCGGGGGCCACGACGCTCATCGTCTCGCTCGGCATCCTGCGCGAACCGTCGCAGCTCGCCGTGCTGATGGTGGCGGTGCTCCTGCTCGTCCTCCAGGGCTTCGTCATCAACCGGCTGGCCGGCATCCGCTACCCCGCCTGGAGCCCGGCTCCGGCCTGAGCGACACCGCGCCAATACCGATCGCTCGGTGGCGTGGGAGGGGCGAGACTCGCGCCGTGGAGTTGGCCGAACCGCACCGGACCCGTGTCGTGGAGGTGAACCGCACCACGCTGCGCGTCTGGGAGTGGGGCACCCCAGGCGACCCGCCGGTGATCTGCGCGCACGGCGCCCACGACCACGGACGCATGTGGGACGAGGTGGCGCCGGCGGTCGCCGCACACGGGTACCACGTCGTCGCCCCCGACCTGCGGGGCCACGGCGGCAGCGGGCGGATCTCGAGCGGCCACCTCTGGGAGGCCTGCTCGCTCGACCTCGCCCTACTCGCCCGCGAGGTCGGCGACCCCGTCGGGTTGCTCGGCCACTCCTTCGGCGGCGGGCTCAGCCTCTACGTCGCCGCCGTGTGGCCCGAGCTGGTCCGGTGGGTCGTCGACATCGACGGGCTCGGCCCGCCGGCCGACGCGTTCGAGGAGGACGACGACCTGGTGGGTGCGGCGACGACCGCGCTCGACGCCCTGGAGAAGCTGAGGGCCCGGCCGCCGCGCGTCTATGCGTCGCTCGAGGAGATGGCGTCGCGACGGGGGCAGGTCAACGTCCGCCTGCCACCCGAGTGGCTCCTGCACCTGGCCCGACACGGGGCCCACCCGGTCGAGGGCGGCTGGACGTGGGCCACCGACCCGGTGTTCAACATCGGCTTCCCCGGCGACTTCGGGCCCGAGGTGCTGCTCGCCCAGTACGCGCTCGTCGACCGTCCCGTCCTCGTGCTCACCGGGACCGAGGAGGACGCCTGGACCGGCCTCCCGGAGGACGAGCTGGCGGAGCGGGTCGCCGCGCTCGGCGCCGAGCACCAGGCCGTCCCCGGCGCCGGCCACTACGTGCACATCGAGCAGCCCGGCGTCGTCATCGATGCCGTGCTGCGGTTCGCCACCGAGGTCGACGGACTCGAGACGGGAGCGACGTGACCGCCCCCATCCTCGTCCTCCACGCTCCGGGCGACCCCGCCGCCGGTGCACCGTGGCGCGGCGCCCTCGAGGGCGCCGGATGGGACGGGCCGGTCGTCGCCCCGGACCTCCCCGGCCACGGCGATGCGCCCCCGCCGACCGGCGGGCACCACGAGCTCGCCGATGCGGCCTTCGCCGCCGTCGGGTACCTCGCCGACGCCGGGCTCGACGGCGAGCCGCCCGTCGTCGTCGGCATCGGTGCCAACGGGTGGCCGGCCCAGCTGCTCGCCCTCGGCGGACGCGCTCGCGCCCTGGTGCTCGTCGACGGGTTGGGCGGGCCGTGGCGCACCGCGCCGGAGGCGGTCGCCGCGCGACGTGACCAGCTGCGGGCGCTGGCCGCCGATCCTGCCGCGGTCGCGCCTCACGCGGGGCCCGGCACCGACCCGCGTCTGGCCCATGGTCCGCGTCCCCACGACTCGCGCGACCTCGCCTGGCGCGCCGCCCGGGCGGCGACGGTGCCCACGCTGCTGATCGAGTCCCCCGCATCCCCCACGCCGCGCGACGACCTGCCCGACCTCGTCGATGCGTGGGCCTCCCCGGTCGACCTGCGACGCGTGCCCGGCGCCGACCCCACCACCGTCGCCGCCCACGTCACGGGGTGGCAGCGAGCCGACGGGATGTGACCTTGCGCCCTGGCGCGCTGGCCCCTGCGGCGCGCTCCTGGGAGGTGGTCCGGGTGGCCGACGACGGGAGCACGTCATGGTCCTCGCAGAGCGACTCCCCAGAGAGGACGACGAGACATCGCCGACCCGCGAGCGGCCGGCACGGCCGCTGGCGCCAACCGTCCTCGCACTGCTCCTCGCGCTGATCGCCGTGCCGCTCGGGGTCGGCATCGGCCTGCCGCACGTGACGAAGAACGGGTTCACCCTCGTCGCCGTCCTCGGCATCCTGAGCCTCGTCGGTGGCATGGCCGCGTTCGCCACGTTCGTCGCCGTCGTCGTGCGCTCGACCCGCCGACTCGTCGGCTGGCCGGCGGTCCTGGGCGCTCTCCTCGCCGTCGCGCTCATGGTCTGGACGCTCGGCCAGGCGGTCGCCGCCACCAACGTGCCCCGCACCGAGCTCGGCGAGCGCACCCCGGCCGACCTCGGGCTCGCCTACGAGGACGTCGAGCTCCGGGCCACCGACGGCGTGCAGCTCTCGGCCTGGTACGTCCCCTCCGCGAACGGCGCCGCGGTGGTGCTCCTGCACGGCGCGGGCTCGAACCGGTCGAACGTGCTCGACCACGCTGCCGTCCTCGCGCGGCACGGCTACGGGGTGCTGCTGCTCGACACCAGGGGGCACGGGCGCAGCGAGGGGCGGGCGATGGACTTCGGCTGGTGGGGCGACGAGGACATCGGTGGAGCGGTCGCCTTCCTGCTCGACCGGCCGGACGTCGAGCCCGACCGCATCGGCGCCGTCGGCATGTCGATGGGAGGCGAGCAGGCGATCGGTGCCAGCGCGTCGGTCGAGCAGCTGCGTGCGGTCGTCGCCGAAGGGGCGACCAGCCGGGTCCGCGGCGACGCCGCCTGGCTCTCCGACGAGTACGGGGCGCGTGGCGCCCTGACCGAGTGGATCAGCGCAGCGACCTACGGGTTCGCCGACCTGTTGACCGATGCCGACCCGCCGATCACCCTGCACGACGCGGTCCGACAGGGCAGGGTGTCGACGTTGCTGATCGCCGCTGGTGACGTGCCCGACGAGGGCGACGCCGGCCGCTACATCCGGTCCGGCTCGCCCGACACGGTCGAGCTGTGGGTGGTCCCCGACACCGGCCACACCGACGCGTTGCGGACGCACCCCGACGAGTGGGAGTCCCGGGTGATCGCCTTCCTCGACGCCGCGCTCGACCCGCGAGGCTGAGCCGACCGGCCTCTCACGACGCGGGCGACCCAGGCGTCCCGAACCGGCGGCGGAGGCGCCGGTGGCGATGAGCGAACACGGCGGCGACGATCCGTCGGACGAGTGGTGCCGCCGGTCCGACGCGGGGCACCACGACGAGCCGATCGGTCACCACGCACCCGCCGCCCGGCCGATCTTCCACGCGACGCTCGTGCCGCCACCGGCGCTGGAGCCACGACGTCGAGTCCTCGTCAAAGCCCCGAGCGAGGACGCGGTCGAGCACCAACCGGTGGCGGTCGATCGGCACGATCCCGAGAAGGAGCAGCCAGCTCGAGAAGAGCGGCGCCCCCGGGACGACCTCGACCTCGTCGATCCGACCGAGCCCGCGTGGGTGCGTCATCCTCACCCACGGACCCAGCTCGGCGTTGACGCCCGGCATGGTCGCGACGACCGACCAGACCGCCTCGGCGGAGCTGTCGAGGTCGGTGGTGAACGTCAGGTCGATCGGTGCGCGGCTCACGCCATGCAAGTGTGGCGCTCGTCTAGCCCGGCTCGCCCGGCTCGGGCGGATCCTCGGCGTCAGGATCGATGACGCCACGCGCCGGCGACTCGGATCCGGGTTCGGGGGCGCCCTCGTCGCCGAGGTCGTCGGCGTCGTCCTTGTCGGCGGCGTGGTCGCGCGGGTCGTCGCTCATGGAGATCCTCCTGGCGCGCTCGGACAGGCCGACGATCTGCCCTGCTCCGACGGCCCCGAAACGGCGACGCCCGCCCCGACGGGGGCACACTGGCCGGATGGGGCTGTACGCCGAGCACGTCGTGCCGCGGATCGTCGACCTGACCCTGCGCGGACCGGACGTCGAGCGGATCCGGGAGCGCGTGTGCTTCGGGCTCTCGGGCGAGGTCCTCGAGGTGGGGTTCGGCAGCGGTCGCAACCTGCCGCACATGCCGGTGGCCGTCACCAAGGTGCTGGCCGTCGATCCGTCGTCGGTCGGCCGTGACATGGCGGCCGAGCGGGTCGACGCCAGCCCCGTGGCCGTCGAGTGGGTCGGGCTCGACGGCGAGCACCTGCCGCTGCCCGACGGCTCGGCCGACCACGCCCTCAGCACCTGGACGCTGTGCACCATCCCCGACGTCGACCTCGCGCTGCGGGAGGTGCGCCGCGTCCTCCGGCCGGGCGGCACGCTGCACTTCGTCGAGCACGGCCTGGCGCCCGACCCCCGCACCGCCCGACGCCAGCACCGGTTCACGCCGGTGCAGCGCCGGATCGCCGGTGGCTGCCACCTCGACCGGCCGATCGACGAGCTGATCGGTGCGGCCGGGTTCCGCATCGACCGCCTCGACACGTACCTCGGTGCCCGACCTGCGGCGTTCGGCTGGTTCTACGAGGGCGTGGCGACGCCGGTCTGACGCCGCGTCCGCTCAGTCCAACCCACGGCGGGCGAGCAGCGGTTCGATGCGCGGGTCGCGGCCCCGGAAGGCGCGGAACGCGTCCATCGGGTCGCCGCTGCCGCCTCTCGACAGCAACGTGCGGCGGAAGTGCTCGCCGTTCTCGCGTGTGAGTCCGCCGTTCTCCTCGAACCACTCGACGGTGTCGGCGTCGAGCACCTCGCTCCAGATGTAGGAGTAGTAGCCGGCGCTGTATCCCCCTCCGAAGATGTGCGCGAAGTAGCTCGTGCGGTAGCGGGAGCCCACGAGTGCGAAGTCGACCCCGGCGTCCTCGAACGCCGCCGCCTCGAACGCCTCGGCATCGTCCACCACCGTGCCCTCGGGGATCGTGTGCCACGTCCAGTCGAGCAGCGCGGCCTTCAGGTACTCCAGGGTGGCGAAGCCCTGCCCGAACCGCTCGGCCTCGGCCATCTTGTCGACCAGCTCCCGCGGCATGGGCTCGCCGGTCTCGTGGTGGCGGGCGTAGTGCGGGAGCACCTCGGGGTGGGTGGCCCACATCTCGTTGACCTGGGACGGGAACTCGACGAAGTCCCGGGGCACCGACGTGCCCGAGACCCGGGGGAAGCGCACGTCCGACAGCAGGCCGTGCAGGGCGTGGCCGAACTCGTGGAACGCGGTGCGCACCTCGTCGTAGGTGAGCAGCGTCGGTCCGCTCGCCGGCTTCGTGACGTTGAGGTTGTTGACCACGACGGGCTGCTCGCCGAGCAGGTGGGACTGGTCGACGAGGCTGTTCATCCACGCGCCGCCCCGCTTGGTGGGCCGGGCGTAGGGGTCGAGGAGGAAGAGGCCGAGGGGCGTGCCGTCCTCCTCGAGGACCTCCCACGTGCGCACGTCGTGGTGGTAGCCGGCCAGGTCGTCGCGCCGCGCGAACGTCAGCCCGTAGAGGCCATGGGCCGCGCGGAACACGCCCTCCTCGTACACCCGGTCCAGCTCGAAGTACGGCCGCATCGCGCCCTCGTCGATCGAGTAGCGGGCGGCTCGCACCTCCTCGGCGTAGAACGACCAGTCCCACGGCTCGATCGGGAACCCCGCCTGCTCGCTCAGCGCCTCGGCCTCACGGCGGGCGTTCGCCACCGCCGGCCCGCTCAACCGCCCGAGCATGTCCTCGACCGCGTCGAGCGTCCTCGCCGTCTGATCGGCCACCGCGTACGCGGCGTGGCTCGGGTACCCGAGCAGCGCGGCGCGCTCCGCCCGCAGCGCCGCCATCCGGATGGCGAGTTCGCGGTTGGCGGCCGCCCGCCCGATCGACAGCTCGTACAGCCGTCGGCGCACGTCCCGATCGGTCAGCTCGGCCAGCGCCGGCTGGTTCGTGAAGTTGAGCAGCGGCAGGCGGTACGTCCCGTCGTCCTGGCGGAGCCCCTCGATCGCCGCGGGGTCGAGGCCGTCGAGCTGCGCCGGGTCGTCGACGACCAGGGCCTCGGCGGTCGATGCCTCGAGCAGCGCCTGGCGGAACGTCGTCGACAGGCGGGACAGCTCCTGGTTCAGCTCCCGCAGGCGGGCCTGGTCCTCGTCGGACAGGTCGGCGCCGGCGCGAGCGAAGTCGAGCCGGTAGCGCTCGAGGATCCAGGCCTCCTCCGGATCGGTCGCCTCCACGCGGCGGAGCCGGTCGTAGAGCCCGCGGTGCATGTGGATGGCGTCCGAGTGCGCGGTGAGGCGGGGCGAGATCTCGGTCTCGAGCGCCCGGATCCCGTCGGTCGAGTCGGAGGCGACGAGGCTGAAGAACGCCACCGACGTGCGGTGCAGCACCCGGCCGGCCCGCTCGAGGGCGCCGATCACGTTGTCGATCGTCGGCTCGGCGGGATCGGCGGCGATGCGCTCGACCTCCGCCAGGTGCTCGGCCATGCCCTGCTCGAACGCCGGGAGGAAGTGCTCCTCCGCGATGTCGGCGAACGGCGGCAGCTGGTAGGGCAGGTCGCTCGGCACGACGAGCGGGTTCTCGGCCACGGCGGGCTCCTCGGGTGGGCGGAGACGGCGGGACCGCGAGTTGACCACACGCACGCCGGGCCGCGCAGGGGGTAGACAGGGACGATGCAGCTCGGAGCGGTGTTCCCCCAGCTCGAGTCGGGCGGCGACGTCGGCGCCGTGCGCGCCTACGCCCTCGGCGTCGAGGAGGTGGGCTTCCGGCACCTGGCGATCTACGACCACGTCGTCGGCGCCGACCCCGCGGTCCACCAGGGGTGGTCCGGCCCGTACGACGTCGACTCGACCTTCCACGAGCCGTTCGTGTTCCTCGGCTACCTGGCGGCCATCACCCGGCTGGAGCTGGTGACGAGCATCGTCATCCTCCCCCAGCGCCAGACCGCCCTCGTCGCCAAGCAGGCGGCCGAGCTCGACCTGCTCAGCGAGGGTCGGTTCCGCTTCGGCGTGGGCGTCGGCTGGAACGCCGTCGAGTACGAGGCGCTCGGCGAGGACTTCTCCACCCGCGGACGTCGGGAGGAGGAGCAGATCGGCCTCCTGCGCCGCCTGTGGACCGAGCGGACCGTCACGTTCACGGGCGAGTTCGACCGCATCACCGGCGCCGGCATCGCCCCGCTGCCGGTGCAGCGACCGATCCCGGTGTGGCTCGGCGGCGCGTCCGACGCGGCGTACCGGCGGATCGGGCGGCTGGGCGACGGGTGGTTCCCCCAGGTCCCGCCGGGCGAGCGCCTCGACGCCGCGCTCGCCACCATCGCCGCTGCGGCGCGCGAGGCGGGGCGGGACCCGTCGGCGATCGGCATGGAGGGCCGGGTCAGCTGGGGAGCAGGGGGTCTCGACACTCTGCTCGACCATGCCGAGCGCTGGCGGAACGCCGGGGCGACGCACCTGTCGGTCAACACGATGGGGGCCGGCTTCGATGACATCGACGACCACCTCGAGGCCCTCTCGGCGGTCGCTGACGCCCTCGCCGGCGGCTAGCGGGTCGCGGCGTCCCCGCGGTCGCGGCGACGGAACCGCTCCACCACGCTGCCGTCCTGGCGGCGCTCGAGCTCCATCTGGCGGCGACGCACCTTCAGCAGGTCGGTGCGGGTGCACATCCCGACCAGACGGCCGTCGCCGTCGACGACCGGGAGGTGCTCGACGTGCTCCTCGACCATCACCTGGAGCGCGTGCTGGGCGGTCGACTCGGGCCTGGTCGACACCACGTCGCGCGCCGCGCTGTCGGCCAACGGCGCGTCGTCGGGTGCGTCGTCGCGCAGGATGTCGCCCCGGGCGACGATCCCGACGAGCGCGTCGCCGTCGACGAGCGGATAGGCGCCGTGACCTCCGGCGGTGAAGCGCGTGCGGGCGTCGCCGACCGACGAGGAGGCCGGCAACGTCTCGACGTCACTCGTCATGATCTCGCCGACCGCGACCCCGGCGAAGGGGTCGACGCCGTAGTGGCGTCCGATCCGCAGACCTCGGCGTCGCAGCTTCTCGGTCATCAGGCTGTCGGAGCAGACCGCCGAGTAGACGACGTCGGCGATCACCGTGGCGAGCATGAGCGGCAGGATCACGTCGTAGTCGCGGGTCAGCTCGAAGACGAACACGATCGAGGTGAACGTCGCCTGGGTCGCAGCGCCGAACGTCGCCGCCATCGCGACGACGGCGAACGCCCCGAGCGCCACGTCCGGCCCGGGCAGCGCGTCGTTGATGACCGAGCCCGCCACGGTGCCGAACGCCGAGCTGATGAGCAGGATCGGGGCGAGGGTGCCACCGGACGTGCCCGATCCGAGGGCCAGCCACCACGCGATGAGCTTGCCCAGGGCCAGGCCGCCCGCCGTGGCCACGGCGACCTCACCCGCGAGGACGTCGCCGATCGCGTCGTAGCCGACGCCGAGCGCCCGGGGCACGAACAGGCCGACCGTGGCGAAGCCGACCGCGCCGATGGCGGGGTGCCAGAAGTCCCCGACGGGCAGCCGTCGGTACAGGCCCTCGATGGCGAACAGGCCCTTGCTGACGACGATCGCCAGCACGCCGCACGCCAGGCCGAGCAGGGCGAACGCCGGGAGGACCTCGAGGCCGGCGACGTCGTGGGCCGGCACCTCGAACAGCGGCCCGTGCCCGAACAGCGCGGAGTGCATCCCGCCGGCGATCGAGGTGGCGACGACCAGGGGGACGAAGGCGCGGGCCGAGAACTCGAACAGGAGCAGCTCGATGGCGAGGACCACGGCGGCGAGCGGTGCGCCGAACGTGGCGGCCATCCCCGCAGCGGCACCCACCGCCAGCAGGATCTTGCGCTCGGACGGCGTGACGGGGATCGCCTGGCCGAGCAGCGACCCGATCGATCCGCCGGTGACGATGATGGGACCCTCGGCGCCGAACGGCGCGCCGGTGCCGATCGCGATGGCCGCCGACACCGGCTTGGCCAGCGCGGTCCGCGGTGCGATGCGGCTCTGCTTGGTGAGGACCGCCTCCATCGTCTCGGGGATGCCGTGGCCCCGGATGACCGGCGCCCACCTCGCCAGGGCGCTGATGAGCAGCCCGCCGGCGACGGCGACGAGGAACAGCGTCGGCCCCGGCTCGAAGTCCTCGAACGAACGGGCGTGGGCGGACAGCTCACCGAACAGCGCCAGGTTGGTGATGAGGTCGATCAGGTGGACGAGCACCCACGCCGCGCCGCCGCCGACGAGGCCGAGGACGGCGGCGAGGGAGGCGAGCAGGAGCAGGCGACGGGTGGAGGTGGTGGGATGCATCGTGACACGAGAGTATCGTGAGGCGATGGGTCCTCCACAGGCGACGCTGACCGATGCCGACTTCGAGCGCCTGCTCGACTTCCGGGACGGGCTCCGCCGGTTCCTCCGCTGGAGCGAGGACGAAGCCAAGGGCGTCGGGCTCACCGCCGCGCAGCACCAGCTCCTGCTCGTCGTGCGCGGGCACGGGTCGGCGCCGTCGATCAGCGACGTGGCCGACCACCTCCTGCTGCGGCACCACAGCGCCGTCGAGCTCGTCGATCGTGCCGAGGCCGCCGGCCTCGTCGAGCGGCTCCACGACGACGACGACCAGCGCATCGTTCGACTGCAGCTGACACCGGACGGCGCCGCCAAGGTCGAGTCGCTCGCCGCCGCCCACCTCGAGGAGCTCTCCCGGCTCCGGCCGAGGTTCACGACCCTGTGGAGCGACCTCCCCGATCCGCACGACCGCTGACCGCTCCCCGCACGGCCGCGGCGACGTCGCCGGCCGACGTGCCGGGACCGAGGATGGCCGCGACGCCCGCGTCCCGCAGCGGCTCGACGTCGACCTCGGGGATGATCCCCCCGACGATCACCGGGATGTCGAGCCCCGCGCCACGCAGCGCCTCGACCATCCGCGGGGCGATCGTCATGTGGCTCGCGTTGTGGAGCGACAGGCCCACCGCGTCGGCATCCTCGTCGAGAGCGGCGGCGACGACCGTCTCCACCGTCTGGCGGAGGCCCAGGTAGATCACCTCGATGCCGGCGTCGCGCAGCATGCGCGTCACCACCCGCAGCCCCCGGTCGTGGCCGTCGAGCCCGACCTTGGCCAGCACCACCCGCGGCCGCTCGACGACGCTCACGCCACCGCCGACTCCTCGTAGCGACCGAACACCGACGCCAGGGCGTCCACGACCTCCTCGAGCGTGGCGTACGTGCGCACGGCGTCGATGAGGGCGGGCAGGAGGTTCGTCGACGGGTCGGCGGCGTCGGCACGCACCCGCCCGAGGGCGGCCGCCACGACGGCGTCGTCGCGCTCCTGCTTCACGGCGGCCAGCCGGGCGAGCTGCTCCTCCTCCACCCGGGGATCGATGCGGAGGATCTCGGCCTCGCCCTCCTCGTTCCCCTCGCGGAAGGCGTTGACGCCGACGATGATCCGCTCGCCGGCGTCGACCTCGCGCTGGAACCGGTACGACGCCTCGGCGATCTCGCCCACGAACCACCCGTCCTCGATGCCGGCGTAGACGCCCTCGAGCATCGACCCGGCACCGGCCTCGTCGATGTGGTCGAAGATCTCCTCGGCCCGGCGCTCGACCTCGTCGGTCATCCACTCGACGAACGGCGCCCCACCGAGCGGGTCGACCACGTTCGCCACGCCGGTCTCGTGGGCGATGATCTGCTGGGTGCGCAGCGCGATCCGCGCCGCGGCCTCGGTGGGCAGCGCCAGCGCCTCGTCGTAGGCGTCGGTGTGCAGCGACTGCACGCCCCCGAGCACCGCCGAGAGCGCCTGGAGCGACACCCGGGCGATGTTGTTGCGGGGCTGCTGGGCGGTGAGCGACACGCCGGCGGTCTGGGCGTGCATGCGCAGCATGTGCGAGCGGGGGTCGGTGGCGCCGTAGCGGTCGCGCATCCAGCGGGCCCAGATGCGACGGGCCGCCCGGAACTTGCCGACCTCCTCGAACAGGTCCGAGTGGGCGTTGAAGAAGAACGACAGCCGCGGGGCGAAGTCGTCGACGGCCAGGCCCGCGGCCACCGCCGCCTCGACGTAGGCGAAGCCGTTGGCGAGGGTGAACGCGAGCTCCTGCACCGCCGTCGAGCCGGCCTCGCGGATGTGGTAGCCGGACACCGAAACCGGGTGCCAACGGGGCATCTCCGCCGCCGTGAACGCCACCAGGTCGCTGACGAGGCGCACGGACGGGCGCGGCGGGAAGATGTACTCCTTCTGGGCCTGGTACTCCTTCAGGATGTCGTTCTGGATCGTGCCCGACAGCCGGGCCCGCTCCACGCCGGCGGCCTCGGCCGCCGCGACGAACATCGCCATGACGACGGCGGCGGGGCCGTTGATCGTCATCGACGTCGAGACCGCGCCCAGGTCGATGCCGGCGAAGAGGTCCTCGACGTCGGCAAGCGTGTCGACGGCGACACCGGCGCGCCCGACCTCGCCGAGGGCCCACGGGCTGTCGGAGTCGCGCCCCATGAGCGTCGGCATGTCGAACGCCGTGGACAGGCCGGTCCCCCCGCTGCGGAGCAGCTCGCGGAACCGGGCGTTGGTGTCGGCCGCGGTCCCGAAGCCGGCGAACATCCGCATCGTCCACAGGCGGGAGCGGTACATCGAGGCGTGGATGCCCCGGGTGTAGGGGAACTGGCCCGGGTACGGGCCATCGCCGTGCAGGGGCGGCAGGTCGACCCCCGACATGGTGGAGAAGGGCACGTCACGCTGCGGGGCCGCGCCGTAGGCGGCCTCCCACGCCGCCCGTGCCTGGTCGTCAGCGTCCATCGCCGCCCTCCATCCCGGACGGTCGTCGGTCCCTGCCCGCACCCTACGACCCGCCTCTCGCCGCTTCCACCGATCGCGTCGACCCCGCCGGCCACCCGGTCGCGGGGTCGATCCCGCCAGCGGGTTGGCGCGATCACCCCCGCGATCCGGTCGCGGGGTCGATCCCGCCAGCGGGTTGGCGCGATCGCCCCCGCGGGGTGGTGGGTGTGGCACCGTGTCGGCACGACGAGCAGGAGGACGAGGGCGTGGCGGGTATCCGTGAGCGGTTGGCTTCACTCGGGCGGCTGTGGCAGCTCGCGCCCCGGCGGCTGCGCCAGACGATCGTGCTCGTGCTCGGCACGACGATCGTCCTGCTCGGCCTGGCACTGATCGTCCTGCCCGGACCCTTCACCCTCCCGCTGCTGCTGCTCGGCTTCGCCATCCTCGGCACCGAGTTCGCCTGGGCCGCGGCGGCGCTCGAGCGCACGAAGGCCGGGATGGCCGCCGGTGCACGGGTCGCGAAGCGGGCCGCCGGTGCCGCCGCCGACCGAGGCAGCCGCATCGTGCGCCGACGTCGGGACTGAGGCTCAGCCGGGGACGTCGATGGCGACCCGCTGGTGCTCGGCGCCGGGCGCCGACGACGAGGCGACGACCAGCTCGTAGCGTCCGGGGTCGACCACCCACCCGCCACGCGCGCCGTCCCACCGCCTGAACGCCTCGACCCCGAGTCGCAGCCGCGCCACCGACGCACCGCCGGGCTCGACGACGAGCTTGTCCCACGCCACCAGCCACCGGGCGGGCCGCTCGACCGGGGCGTCCGGCGCGGTCAGGTAGCCCTGCACGACGACCGTCGCCGCCCGATCGCCGACGGACCGCACCGGCACCTCGACCACGACCTCGACATCGCCGTCCGTCGACCCGTGGCCGAACGACGACGCGACCGATGCGTCGCCCCACTCGGCCGTGCCGTACGACAGCCCGTGGCCGAACGGCACGAGCGGATCGGTCCCTGAGGCCGCGAACCCCCGGTAGCCCATCCGCAGTCCCTCGCCGTAGCGCTGGATGCCGTCGACCGGCTGGTAGTGCGGCCACGCCGGCGTGTCCTCGAGCCGGCGGGGGAACGTGATCGGCGACCGACCGCCGGGGTCGACGTCGCCCGACAGCACGTCCGCGACCGCGTCGGCCATGCCCTGGCCGCCGAACCACCCGATGACGACCGCGGCGACGTCGTCGATCCACGGCATGGCGACCGGCGCGCCGGCGTTGACGACGACGACCGTCCGGGGGTTGGCCGCCGCGACCCGCTGCACCAGCTCGTCCTGACGGCCGGGGAGGGCGATCGTCGTGCGGTCCTCCCCCTCGGTCTCCCACTCGTCGTTGGTGCCGACGACGACCACCGCCACGTCGGCGTCGGCGGCTGCGGCCACCGCTCGTTCGAGGGCGTCGGCCGGCTCCGGCGGGCGCAGGCCGATGCGCAGCGCGTTGAAGCCGCCCCGGCCGGTCGACGTCGCCCGCACCCGCACCGGCACGCCGGCGCGGAGGTCGACCACAGCACGCTGCTCGACCGCGCCCTGCCCGAAGAACATCTCGCCACGAGGGAGCGACCGCGTCGGATCGTCGAGCACGACCGTGTCGCCGACGACCACCTCGCCGGCGCCGGTCAGCGTCGCGCTGATCTCGTGCGGTCCGTCCACCTCCGGCACCAGCTCGCCCTCGAGCGCGACGTGGAAGCGCTCGGGGTCCACGCCGACCGGTGCCGACCCGAAGAAGCGGAGCATCGACGAGGCGGCGACCTCGGTGGTGACCGGCTCGGTCGACTCGTCCTGGCCGTTGCGGAAGGTGACGAGCAGCCCTGGCCGGCCGTCGGGGGTGCGCAGCACGCGGTCGGTCATCGGCGGCGGCATCCGGTCGATGCGCACGCCGGTCTCGTGCACGACGTGGCGGAAGCGCTCGGTGACCGCGTCGAGGATCGAGCGTCGCACCAGCGGCTGGAGGCTGGCGGACCCGCCACCCATGATGCGGGTGTCGGCGGCGTTCGGACCGACGACGGCGACCCGGGCGTCGTCGTCGAGCGGCAGCGTGCCGTCGTTGCGGACGAGCACCATCGCCGCGGCGGCGGCTCGGCGGCACAGCGCGCGCTCGGCCGGTTCGTCGACCGTCCGCTCCTCGCGCTCCGAGGACAGCTCCCGAGCGTGCACCCGGTCGGCGAGGTGCAGGACGTCGGCCGCCAGGTCGAGCACGCGCTCGGCCGGCACGTCGCCCGCCTCGACCGCGGCCTGCAGCCGCTCGCCGAAGATCGTCTGGGGCCCCGGCATGGCGACGTTCAGCCCGGCGAGGGCGGACGGCACGGTGTCGTGCGATCCGAACCAGTCCGAGACGACGAACCCGTCGAAGCCCCACTCCTCCCGCAGCACCTCGGTGAGCAGCCAGCGGTTCGCGGCGCAGTGCTCGCCGTGGAGCTGGTTGTAGGCGCTCATGACGCCCCACGCCCCGGCCTCCCGCACCGCAGACTCGAACGGCCGCAGGTAGAGCTCGCGCAGCACCCGTTCGTCGGCGTCGACGTCGACGGTCATGCGGTCGACCTCGGTGTCGTTGACCACGAAGTGCTTCACGGTGACGGCCACGTCGTGGGCCTGCACACCCCGGATGTAGGGGACGCAGAGGCGGGCGGTGAGCTCCGGATCCTCCGACATGCACTCGAAGACCCGGCCGCCGATCGGCGTGCGCTGGAGGTTCACGGTGGGCGCGAGCAGCACGTGGGCGCCTTTGCGGATCGACTCCGTGCCGAGCAGGTCGCCGAGCTCCCCGACCAGGTCCGGGTCCCACGTCGCCCCCACCGCGATGCCGGCGGGGATGACCACGCCGGGCGTCTGGCGGGTGCCGAGACCGTCACCCCGCACGCCGTTCGGCCCGTCGGACATCTTGATGGCCGGCAGACCGATCCGCTCGACGGGGTGGGTGCGCCAGGTGGAGGCGCCGCCGAGCAGCCGGCACGCCTCGGGAACGGTGAGCTGGTCCTCCATGGCCCGATCATGGCCGCTCGCGGACCTCCTGCGCCGCCTGCGGTACGGTCGCCGGCGCATGGCCGATCCTCCCGCCGCCGTCGAGGTCGACGAGCTCGTCGTGCGCTACGGCGAGCTGACGGCGGTCGACCACCTCTCGTTCCGCGCCGACGCGGGGCAGGTGACCGCGCTCCTCGGCCCCAACGGGGCGGGCAAGACATCGACGATCGAGACGGCCGAGGGGTACCGACGACCGGCCGCCGGACGGGTGCGGGTCCTCGGCCTGGACCCCGTCGCCGACCACGCCGAGGTCGTCCGCTCGCTCGGGATCATGCTGCAGCGCGGCGGCGTCTACCCCGGCATCCGGCCGCTCGAGGCGATCGAGCTGTTCGCCGCCTACTACGACGAGCCCCTCGACCCGCGGGCGCTGCTGGAGCGGGTCGGCCTCGGGGACCGGCAGAGCACGACGTGGCGCCGGTTGTCGGGTGGGGAGCAGCAACGCCTGTCGCTCGCCCTCGCGCTCGTCGGACGCCCCCGCGTCGTGGTGCTCGACGAGCCCACCGCCGGGCTCGACGTGACCGGCCGCCAGCTCGTCCACCGCATCGTCGGGGAGCTGCGGGACGACGGGGTCGCGGTGCTCCTCGCCACCCACGACCTCGCCGACGCCGAGGCCCTGGCCGACCACGTCGTCATCATCGACCACGGCGTCGCCGTCGCCGACGGGCCGCTCGACCGGATCCTGTCCGGGGAGGGTGACGAGATCCGCTTCACCTCGACGCCGGGCCTCGACGTCGACGCGCTGGGCGGCCACCTCGGAGCACCGGTGGAGGAGGTGCGGCCGGGGACGTACCTCGCCCGGCGCGCTCCCGACCCGGCGGCCGTCGCCGCGCTCACCGCCTGGCTGGCCGAGCGGGGCGCGGCCCTCGGGGAGCTGCGCGCCGGGCGGCAGCGCCTGGAGGACGTCTTCGTCCGGCTCACCGCGGAGCCCACGGCCGGCGAGGACCGTCGATGAGCGCCCTGCTGGCCCAGACGCGCACCGAGCTGCGGCTCAACCTGCGCAACGGCGAGCAGCTGCTCCTCACGCTCGGCATCCCCGTGCTGCTCCTCGTCTTCTTCAGCCTGGTCGAGGTCCTCCCCCTCCCCGACGACGTCGCCGAGCCCATCGACTTCCTCGCCCCCGGCGTGCTCGCGCTCGCCGTCCTCTCCACCGCCTTCACCGGCCTGGCCATCGCCACCGGGTTCGACCGCCAGTACGGCGTGCTGAAGCGGCTCGGCGCGACGCCGCTCGGGAGGGGTCGGCTCCTCGCCGCCAAGACCGCGACCGTCGTCGTCATCGAGCTCGTCCAGGTCGCGGTTCTCGTGCCCGTCGCGCTCCTGCTCGGCTGGGAGCCGTCGATCGACCCGCTGACCGTCCTCGCCGCCGTCGTCCTGGCGACGATCGCGTTCGCCGGCGTGGCCATGCTCATGGCCGGCACGCTGCCCGGGCTGGTCGTGCTCGCCGCCGCCAACGGGATCTACGTGCTGCTCCTGCTCGTCGGGGACCTGGTCATCCCCCTCGACGAGCTGCCGGGCGCGCTGCGGTCGGCCGCCCAGCTCCTTCCCACAGCGGCCTTCGCCGAGCTCCTCCGCGCCGGGCTCGGCGACGGGGAGGCCACCGCACCGGCGTGGATCGTGCTCGGCGCCTGGGCCGTGGCAGCACCCGTGGTGGCCGCGCGCGCCTTCCGCTGGGAGTGAGCCGCCGCCGGCCGACGGGCCGTCAGCCGAAGAACTCGAAGGTGGCGAGCACCGCGAGGTAGCACGCCGCGCCGGTGACGATGCCGGCGATGAACACCCAGCTGAACATGCGCGAGTCGAACTTCAGGTGCATGAAGAACGCCGCGACGTACCAGAACTTGATCACCATCAGCACGAGCAGGATGGGGATCACCGCGCTGCCGAGGGCGTCCTCGGCCGGGTAGGTGGCGACCTCCAGCGCGGTGAGCACCGCGAGGATGACCGCGATCTTCAGGTACGTCTTCTCGCCCGGGTGCTCGTGGGCGTGCTCGTCGGCGACGGGGAGCTCGGCGGAGGAATCGGGCGTGGCAACGCTGCTCATCGAAGCTCGGCTCCTAGGGGATCAGGTAGATGATCGTGAAGATGAGGATCCACACGATGTCGACGAAGTGCCAGTACAGGCCCACGATCTCGACGGCCTCGGAGCGCTCCTCCGACAGGCGGCCACGGATCGAGAGCACGAGCAGCGACAGCAGCATGATGATGCCGATCGTGACGTGCACGCCGTGGAACCCGGTGAGCGTGTAGAAGGCCGATCCGAAGATGTTCGTCGTGAAGCCGAGGCCCTCGCGGTAGAACGCGGTGAACTCGTAGATCTGGCCGGCGATGAAGGTCGAGCCGAGCAGCGCAGTGGTGAGGATCCAGAGCCGGAAGCGCCGGTGGTCGGCCTTCTGGATGGCGGCGAGGGCCAGCACCATCGTGAGCGAGCTCATCAGCAGCACGAACGACGAGGCCGACGTGAACGGGATGTCGAACACGTCGCGGGGGCTGATGCCGCCCTCGGGGACCCGGTCCTTGTACAGCAGGTAGGTGGAGATCAGGCCGCCGAAGAGCATGCACTCCGAGCCCAGGAACACCCACATCGCCATCTTGTTGTTGGAGATGCCGGTGGAGGTGGGGTGCCCCCCGACGTGGGTGGCGGGGTCGTAGCCGACGGCCGCGGCGGTGGTCGTCTCAGCCAACGGGGGCCTCCTCGGGCTGCTCGGCGGTCTCCGCCGTGGCGGTCTCGTCGGCGGTGTCGTCGGTGACCTCGCCGGTCGGGGCGTCGTCGTGGTGGTCGTCACCGTGGGCGTGGTCGACGTCGTCGGGCGGCTCGATGGCCCAGCCCCAGAGGCCGATCACGGTGATGATGCCGCCGACGATCGCGAGGATCTCGGTGTAGATGAGGCCCCAGCCGATGAGCGGCAGGCCGAAGGCGGTGACGAGGGGCCAGTACGACGGCGACGGCAGGTGCACGCCGGTGCCGTCGCCCGGCTGGGCGATCTCGTCACCGGTGGCGACCCGACGGACGCGGCCGTCCTCGTCCTCGGCGTACTTGCGGTGCCAGAACTCGTCGAGGTGGGTGACGGTGACGGTCTCGTCGAAGTTGTGCGTAGGGGTCGGCGACTGGACCATCCACTCGAGGCTGCGGGCGTCCCACGGGTCGGGGCCCGGGGCGGCCACGGACTGGGCCTGCTTCTTGCTGACGAAGATGTTGATGATGAACAGGAGCACCGAGAGGGCGATGATGAACGCACCGACGGTGGCGACCATGTTCCAGAGCTCGAAGCCGTAGTTCTCGTCGTAGGTGAACACGCGGCGGCTCATGCCCTGGAGGCCGAGGATTTGCATCGGGCCGAACGTCAGGTTGAAGCCGATGAGCAGGGTCCAGAAGTTCACCTTGCCCCAGCGTTCGTTCAGCATGTAGCCGAACGCCTTCGGCCACCAGAAGTAGAAGCCCGACATGAAGCCGAAGAAGGCGCCGCCGAACAGCACGTAGTGGAAGTGGGCGACGATGTAGTAGGTGTCGGTCTGCTGGGTGTCGGCCGGGGCCACGGCGTGGGTGACGCCGGAGAGGCCGCCGATGGTGAACATCGTGATGAGGCCGATCGCGAACAGCATCGAGGCCGTGAAGCGCAGGTGACCGCCCCACATCGTGGCGATCCAGTTGAGGATCTTCACGCCGGTGGGCACGGCGATGAACATCGTCGCGAGCGAGAACGCCGCCACCGACAGCGGGCCGATGCCGGAGGCGAACATGTGGTGCGCCCACACGCCGAAGCCCATGAAGGCGATGGCGATGCCGGAGAACACCATGAACGGGTAGCCGAAGATCGGCTTGCGGGAGAACACCGGCACGGTCTCGGACACGATGCCGAACGCCGGGAGGATCATCAGGTACACCTCGGGGTGACCGAAGATCCAGAAGAGGTGCTGCCACAGGAGCGGATCGCCACCGGCCTCGACGTTGAAGAAGTTGGCGCCGTAGAGGCGGTCCATGGCGAGCAGGACCTGGGCGACGGTGAGGACCGGGATCGCGAACAGCAGCAGGAACTGGGTGACCAGGGCCATCCAGGTGAACACCGGCATCTTCATCATCGTCATGCCCGGCGCCCGCATGTTGATGACGGTGGTGATGAGGTTCACCGCACCGGACAGCGAGGAGATGCCGGTGATGATGAGGCCCATGTTCCAGAAGTCGATGCCGTTGTTCGGCGAGAAGACGACGCCGGAGTTCGGGGCGTAGTTGAACCAGCCGCCGTCGGGGGCGTGGCCGAGGAGCCAGGCCGAGTTCAGCAGGATGCCGCCGCCGAGCAGGCACCAGAAGCTGAAGGCGTTGATCCGCGGGAACGCGACGTCACGGGCACCGATCTGCAACGGGATCAGGTAGTTCGCGAACGCCGAGCCGAGCGGCATGACGACGAGGAAGATCATCGTCGTGCCGTGCATCGTGAAGACCTGGTTGTACAGGTCGGCGGACAGCAGGTCGTTGTTCGGCACGGCCAGCTGGAGGCGGATGAGCAGCGCCTCGATGCCGCCGATGATCAGCCAGAAGATGGCCGATGCGCCGTACATGATGCCGATCTTCTTGTGGTCGACCGTGGTCAGCCACGAGCGCCAACCGGTCTCCGCCGTCGGACGTCGGAAGACGCCGAGGACCGGCGCGGGGCGCGACGTCTCGCCGGAGGGGAGTGCCAGTGGGCGATCCTCGGGGATGGTCATGACGCAGAAGCTCCGAAGGGGTCAGGTGACAGGGCCCGGAGGGCTCAGTCGTTGCGGGGACCGGTCCACACCGGTCGGTCGGCGGTGGAGAGCAGGTACTCGACGAGGTCGTCGATCTGGTTCTCGGTCAGGTTGAGGTTGGGCATGCCGCGCTGGTCCTCGGGGGCCATCGGCTTCTCCGCCGGGGGGTTCCGCAGCCAGGCCTCGAGCTGGCCGCGGTTGACGTCGCCGTTCTCGTCGTAGAGCTCGAAGATGCCGCCGGCGTAGCTGCGCCGGGAGGCGAAGTGCGTGAGGTCCGGCGCGACGCCCGCCACGAGCGGCACCGGGTTGACGTCACCCGGCTGGGTCTCGAGGCCGCGGATGGAGTGGCAGCTCGCGCAGTTCGCCTCGAACGCCTCGCGGCCACGGGCCTGCGACGCGGTCTCCGGCTCGCCGACGTCCTGGGCCTGCTCCTCGAGCCAGGCGTCGTACTCGTCCTGCGGCAGGGCGATGACCCGCATGCGCATCACGCCGTGGCTGAGGCCGCAGAACTCGGTGCACTGGCCGAAGAAGTAGCCGGGCTCGTCGCTCTCCATGCTCAGCGTGTGGGTGCGACCGGGGACGGCGTCGCGCTTGCCGTTGAGGCGGGGGATCCAGAAGCTGTGGATCACGTCGTTCGACTCGATCGACAGGTTCACCTGGCGACCGGCGGGGATGACCATCTCGGTGGCGGTGGAGAAGTCGAACTCGCCGTCGTCGTCGACGTCGTAGTTGAACTGCCACCACCACTGGTTGCCGACCACGTTGATGTCGACCGCGTCGTCGTCGCGCTTCTCGAGCTCGAAGATCGTGACGAGGGTGAACACGGCGACGAAGGCGAGGATGACGGCGGGGAGGATCGTCCAGCCGAGCTCGAGCGGCGTGTTGCCGTGGGTCTGCGTCGGCACGACGCTGTCGTCGTCGCCCTTGCGCTGGCGGAAGCGCCACGCGATGACCAGCACGCCGACCTCGACGAGCACGAACACCACACCGGCGATCAGGAAGACCGGCCCGACGAGGTCCTGGATGGTGCGAGCGGCGGGGCCCTCGGGCTCGAGCGTGTCGAGCGGCGCGTCCTCGGCGCAGCCGCTGAGGACCAGCACCAGGCCGGCCAGGCCGGCGAGGAGCCAGGACCGCCGTGAGCGGTGGGAGGTCGTCTTCACGGAGGTCATTCCTCGGTGTCTCCAGCGTCGGTGTCAGCGTCGGAGTCGTCCGACTGGTCCTCGTCGGTGTCCACGGAGGACTCGCCCTCGTCCTGGGCATCGTCCTCGTCCAGCGCGTCGTCGGCGCCGCCGTGGTCCTCCACATCTTCGCCGTGCCCACCCACGTAGTGGAAATCGCGCTCGCCGGCACCGATGCCGACGATGCCGCCGACCACCAGGGACACACCGCCGAGGAGCAGCACGGCCGTGATCACGCCCCGGCTCACGGCCGGTCGGGAGGCGATCAAGGCGGCGACGCCCATGATGAGGATGGCCGTCACCGAGAAGACCGCGATCGAGCCCCACTTCGAGAGGGCGAGCAGCATCCGGGAGGCGAAGAAGACGAAGGTGGCGATGCCGATGATCGCGACGGCCGGGATCTCGACCGGCTGCATCACCCGGTTGCGGATCGCACGGTTCGCCGCCGGATCGCCGGTGGCCCGGTCGGCCCAGGCGGTGGCGGTCCACTCGACGGCGGCGATGACGAGCAGGGCGATGCCCACGCCGGTGAGCAGCGGCTCGACCACGAGGCCGATGACGACGGCGACCACGCCGAAGGCGGTGACGACCGGCCAGAGCGAGAGGTCGGTGTGCGGGCGGGCGGCGGGCAGGGCCTCGGTGCCGGCGACCTGGGCGACGGCCTCGGCCTCGGCGTCGCGGAACGCCGTGGTGACCACGCCGTACGTGATCGAGGTGGCCGCGGTGGACACGAGGACCACGTAGCCGAGCTGGTCGCCGACCGCGCCGCTCCAGCCGAACGACAAGACCCCCACCGGCGAACCGCCCGAGGCCAGGCCGAGCACGGCGGCGGCCACGAGGGCGAAGGCGGCGAGTCCGAAGTAGACCTTTGCTCCGACAGTGATCATTCCCGTGCCTTACTTGATGTTGTAGATGGCCGCCCAGATCATGGCGTAGGCGAGGACGCTGGCGTGCCAGAACAGGGCGGCGGCGGTCAGTCCCTCGTGGTCCTTGGCGGAGTACTGGCCGCCGAGGGCCCGGAAGGACATGAGGGCGAGGAAGATCATGGCCACGACGAGCATGACGATCTGGGTGCCGGTGATGGCGTAGATCAGCACCGCCTGCACCGCGTGCTCGCCGGCGACCTCCCAGCCCATCCAGCCGTAGAGGAAGGAGGCCTGGTTGAGGAAGGCGGCGGACAGCACGAGCGTGATGCCCGCGGCGAGGTAGGTGTTCATCCGGTCGTCGTGGGCGATCGCCCACTTGACCCACTGCACGGTGACCGACGACATCAGCAGCGTGACGAGCATGACCGACGCCGGGGTGAGGGGGATGGTGCCGGCGCCGTCGGGGATCCACCCCTCGCCGAACTCCTGGCGGTTGACGGCGTAGAGGGCGAACATGCCGGCGAACGCCATGGCGATGGCGCCGACGGTGAGGGCGGTGCCGATCAGCAGCAGCCGGGGCCGGGCCGGCTCGGCCGGCGGGGCCTCGGGGATGAGGTCGGTGACGACGGCGGGGGTGGCGGCGCTCATGCCGACGCGTCCTCCTGGGCGGTCTCGGTGAACAGCGGCCGCTCGTCGGTCACGACGGGCGCCTCGGGGAAGTTGCCGCGGACGGGGGGCGAGGCGGTGGCCCACTCCAGGGTGTGACCGCCCCACGGGTCGTTCGGGACGTCCTCGCTCGAGCGCCGGCCCTGGAAGAGGGCGGCGACGCCGGCGAGCACGCCGAGCAGGACGAGGGCGACGCCGGCCGCACCAGCGAGGTTCAGCGCCTCGACGCCGTCGCGAGCGGTGGCGACCTCGGGGGCGTCAGGCTGGTCGAGCGCACCCGCGGCCAGCATGGCGGCGCCGGCGAGCAGGGAGCCGAGGGCGACGACGGCGGGGACGAGCTTGCCCGGGCCGTCGACGAGGAGGCGGCCGTAGACCTTCGGGGCCCAGAACCACGTGCCGGCGAACACCGCGACGATCACCGAGCCGACGACCAGGTGGAGGTGGCCGAGCGCCCAGGTGGTGCCCATGAGGTCGAGGGGTTCGACGACGTGGACGGCCCCGGCGGCGGTGGCCGCGACGAGCACGAGGCCGGCGGTGAGGGCGCCGATGACCGGGGCGGCCGGGCGGAGGCCGCCGCGCATGGTCTCGCCGGAGAGGGCGAGCACCATCAGGACCGGGAGGATGGCGAGCACGCCCATGGCGACGAACAGCGGATCGTCGGCGATCGCCATCGGGTCGTCGCGCAGCGCACCGAGCTGGGCCCACGAGCCGATGGCCAGGGCGCCGAAGAGGCCGATGGCGACCTGGACCGCACCCTGCATCCGCTGCCGGGCACCGGCGAACACGGGGATGACGTCGGCGATGATGCCGAGCACGGGGATGGCGATCACGTAGATCTGCGGCTGGGAGACGAGCCAGGAGAGCTGCGGGAGGATCGCCTCGTTGGCGCCGAAGAGCGCCTGGCCGTACCGGTGGTCGATGTAGATGACGAGCAGGCTGCCGATGGCGACGGGGAAGGTCAGCAGCCACACCGACCCGGCGACGAGCATCGAGAAGCTGAAGAGCGGGGTGCGGCGCAGGGTCATGCCCGTGGTGCGCAGGCCGAGGACGGTGGTGACGACGCACACGGTGGCGAGCAGCAGGGCGGCGATCACGACGATCGTGGCGAGCAGCCACAGGTCGGTGCCCTTCAGGTCGCTGCCGCCGGGGCCGCCGCCGACGAGGTAGCCGGCGATCCACAGGGCGCCGCCGAGGGCCCAGGTCCAGAAGGCGAGGTTGGCCGCCCGCCCGAAGGCCAGCGTGGTGGCGCCGACCTGGAGGGGCACGACCACCATCGCCAGGCCGAGCAGCGCGGGGATGGCGAACAGGACGACGAGCCCGATGCGGTGGGCGCTCACCATCTGGGTGAGCACGTCGGCGTCGAGCAGCGAGATGCTGTCGACCGTCGTGCGCTCGATGTCGAGCAGCAGGCCGACGGCCAGGGCGGCGACGAGCCCGATGAAGGAGCCGCCGAGGAACATCCGGCCGACGCGGGCACCGTCGCCGGTGCCGACGACGTTGGCGAGATCGCCGAACTCGCCCTCGGCGGGGGCCTCGGTGCCGGTGGTGCCGGTCGCCGGTGCGGTCTCGGTGATCGTCATGGGTGTGGATGCCTCGACGTGTTCGACGGTGCTCGAGATGAGGTCATGGCGGACCGTCCCCGGGCCGCGCGCACCCCTCCGAACACCTCGTCGGAGTGGGTTTCACTACGGGCGGGGACACTACACAGTCCGGCTCGGCGGCTTCGAACTCGCCCCCCGGCGTCGGGCCGGGTGACCGCGTTCACAAGCGGCCCCGCGGTGGGGCTCACAGCGGCACCTCGACGAACTGGTCGAGGGCCATCGCACCGAACAGCAGGGTGACGTAGGTGATCGACCATCCGAAGAGCCGCATCGCCGCGCGCGTGGTGCCGGAGCGGTGCAGGGCCACCGCGAACCAGAGGAACAGGCCGCCGAGGACGACGGCGGCGGCGCCGTAGACCCAGCCCATCTCGGCCACGGGCCAGAAGACGATCGTCAGGGCCCACAGGAGCAGGGTGTAGCCGATGATGCGGGTGGTCGTCGTCTTGAGCGAGGCCACCGAGGGCAGCATCGGCACGTCGACCGCGGCGTAGTCGTCCTTGTACTTCACGGCCAGCGCCCAGAAGTGGGGCGGCGTCCAGTAGAAGATGACGGCGAAGAGGACGACCGGCGCCCAGTCCAGGGTGCCGGTGACCGCCGACCAGCCGATGAGGACCGGGGCGGCACCCGCAGCGCCGCCGATGACGATGTTGCGCTCCGACGTGCGCTTCAGCCACAGCGTGTAGACGAAGACGTAGAAGAGGCAGGCGGCGACGGCGAGGACGGCGCTCAGCAGGTTCACGAACGCCCAGAGCCAGGCGAAGGCGAGGACCTCGATCGTCACGGCGAAGATCAGCGCGTTCCGCGGGGTCACGACGCCGGTGACGAGCGGGCGGTTCTTCGTGCGCTCCATCACGGCGTCGATGTCGCGGTCGACGTACATGTTGATGGCGTTGGCGCCGCCCGCGGCCAGGGTCCCGCCGACGACGGTCGCCACCATGAGCCAGATCGAGGGGAGGCCGCGCTCCGCCACGATCATCGTGGGGACCGTGGTGACGAGCAGGAGCTCGATGATCCTCGGCTTGGTGAGCGCCACGTAGCCCGCGATCTGCGCGCGGAGCGTCGGTGACCCGGTCGTGAGCACGGGTCGAGAGTAGGACCGAGTCGATCCGGAAGGCCAAAGCAGGTCGGTTCCGTGCCGTCCGTCATGCCGACTTCGTGGTGGCCGCCGCCCGGTCCTACCATCGACCCCGTGGCTCGCCGCACCTCCCCTGCCGAGCGGACGGTCTCGCCGGCGACGTTCCGGCGCATCACGCTGGCGGTCCTCGTCACCCAGGTCGTCATCGTGCTCACCGGTGCCGCGGTGCGGCTCACCGGCTCCGGCCTCGGCTGCTCCAACTGGCCGAACTGCACCGAGGAGCGGCTCGTCGCCCCGATGGAGTACAACGCGCTCATCGAGTTCGTGAACCGGCTGGTGTCCTTCCCCGTGCTCGCCGCGGTGCTGGTGGCCCTCTGGGCCGCCCGACGGCGCACCCCCTACCGGTCGGACCTGTTCACGCTCTCCGCCGTGATCCTCGGCGGCGTCGTCGCCCAGGTGCTGATCGGCGCCGTCGTCGTGTGGCTGCACCTCCTGCCCTCGACGGTGATCGTCCACTTCCTCATCTCGATGGTCCTCATCGGCACGTCGGTCGCGCTCCACCACCGAGCCAGGGCCGACCTCGACGCCGACGGCCGGCCGGGCGGGGGGCGTCGGGCGTGGGTCGCGAGCCGGTCGCACGGCCTGGCCAACCTGCTCGTCGTCGGCGCGGGCGCCGTCCTCGTGACCGGCACGCTCGTCACCGGGTCGGGCCCGCACGGCGGCGACGAGGAGGCCGAGCGGCTCGGCCTCTTCCTCCCGACGATCACCCGCGTGCACGCCGTCACCGTGTGGATCTTCCTCGCGGTGCTCGTCGTCACCCTGCTCGTCCTGCGTCGCGAAGGTGCGCCGCGCACGGTGCTGCAGGCCGGCACGACGATCCTCGCCGTCGGCGTCGCCCAGGGCTCGATCGGCTACCTCCAGTACTGGAACGGCGTGCCCGAGCTGCTCGTGTTCCTGCACATCATCGGCGCCATGGCCGTGTGGGGCACCGCCGTCTGGTTCCGCCTGGAGCACGCGGCCAGCGCGCGCGCCGGCGTCGACGCGGGTCCGGTGCCCGTCCCCGCGGGAGGTGCGACGTGAGCTCGCCCTCGCCCACCGAGCTCGACCTCCCGATCGGCGACCTCGACGCCGAGATCGAGGGACCGTGGGTCGTGATCGTGTGGAACGACCCCGTCAACCTCATGTCCTACGTGACCTTCGTCCTCCAGAAGCTGTTCGGGTACAGCGAGGAGAAGGCCACCCAGCTGATGCTCGACGTGCACCACAAGGGTCGGGCCGTCGTCTCGAGCGGCAGCCGCGAGAAGGCCGAGCTCGACGTGTTCCGGCTCCACGAGCACGGCCTCTGGGCCACCATGCAGCAGGACTGACGTGGGGCGCGACGGGGGGTTCGGGTTCTTCGACGAGCGGTGGGTGCGCCCCGCCGCCGACGACCGCTACGAGCTCGCGATCCCGAGCGGCGTGCAGGCGATGGTCCTCGACCTCATCGCCCGCCTCGACGAGCTGCTCCACAGCGACGCCGACGTGATCCGCCGCGTGTTCCCCACCGCCTACCCCGACGACCCCGAGCGGGAGGCCGGCTTCCAGGCCCTCGTGCGCGGCGAGCTGATCGACCGCCACCTCGCCGCCGCGCAGGTCATCGCCGACACGATCCGCGAGCCCACCCTCGACGAGGCGCAGCTCACGTCGTGGATGACCGCGCTCAACGCCGTGCGACTCATCCTCGGCACCGCGCTCGACGTGCAGGACGACGAGCCGATGCAGGTCGACCTCGACAGCGAGGAGGGTCCGGCGCAGATGGCGTACCAGGTGCTCAGCGAGCTGGTCGACGACATCGTGACCGCGCTGCGGACCCGCCTCTGAGCCGACCTCAGCCCACGTCGCGCCGGCAGGAGAGCAGCGCGTCCATCAGCGTGTCCTGCACCTGGCCGACCACCCGAGGCGGCGGAGCCGGTGCCACCAGCGCCTTCACCGGGACCGCCACCAGCAGCTCGTCCCAGACGCACACGCCCACCTCGGGCTCGAACCCCTGGTCGACGACCCCGTAGATCACGAACGACCGCGTGGCCGGTAGGGCGAGCGCCTCCATCGGATCGACGACGATGCCCATGTCGCTGCCCGGACCGGGGTCGCACGACGTGACGTCGAACCGCTCGCCGCGGCGCACCGCCTCGGCGAGGCTCCGCTCCGGCGCGGCGGCCACCCAGTCCGACAGCGCGGCATCGAGGACGTCGGCACTGGTGGCGTCCCGCGTCGCCGCGACGATGCGGGTGCAGAGGTCGCCCTCGAGGTCACGGCTGGTGACGAAGGCGTCGCCGGCCCAGGCGTCGGTGGCGTGGAGAGCGGCGACGGGGTCGATGCGCGCCGCGAGCATCAGGTAGAGCGAGATGGCGCCGAGCTCGCCTTCGTCGATCACGACCGCGCCGTCGGCGACCGCCGGCGGCTCGACATCGACCCGCTCGAACCGGTCGAGGTGGGCGACGACGTCGAACAGCGCCAGCTCGCTCGTGGGCGGTCACGCAGCAGGTCGTCGACCGCCGCCCAGCCGCCCTCGGCCTGGACGATGCCGACCAGCGGCTCGCCGAGGACGTAGGACGCCCCCATCGACGCCACCAGCACCCCGGGGATCTCCTCGGCGAACGCCGCGTCGGCCTGCGCCATCGCCGTCTCCTCGTAGGCGGTGAGGTCGCCCTCGGAGAGCTGGGCGACGTAGCGGGACTCGACGAGGCTGGCATCGCCCTCGACCACGGCTCGGAACGCCGCCGCCTCACCGCTGTCCTCCATGTCGCCGAGCCGGCCGAGGTCGACGTGCTGGTCCTGCAGCGCGTGGACGAGCTCGTGCACGAGGGTCGCCTCGAGGTTGACGTCCACCTCCGTGCCCCGGACGACGACCCGGTCGGTCAGCGGGTCGTAGAACGCCAGCGTCCCCGTGTCGTTGAGGTCGTCGAACGCACCGCCCAGGTCGACGTCGCCCTCGAGGAGCCCGAGGCTGCGCAGCATGCTCGCGGCCTCGTACATCTCGTCCATGCCCTCCTCGCCCTCGACCTCCATGCCTCCGCCGGCACGGGTGACCTCGCTGTACTCCTCGGGCGTCAGGAAGTCGATGTGGACCGGGTGGTCGAACCGCAGCTCCCGCTCCTCCTCCACGAACGCCACCAGGTCGACCACGCGCGGGTCCCACTCGTCGGGGTGGTCGGGACCGCCGTCGGACACGAACGAGTAGGCGGCGACTCCACCGACGAGCACGACCGCGACGACCGCAGCGATGCGCGCCACCCGGCGGCGGAGCAGGTCCTCCGCCGACGGTCCCCCCGCGGGGGTCGCCGACACCACCGGCGGGGGCGGCGGCGGGGCGGACGTCGGCATCACGCCGGGCACCGTAGACGGCGGCCCGACGGCCCCCGTGACCGGCTGGCGGCGGGCCCCGCGCGCACTGCTACAGTGACGGCGCCCTCACACGAGAGCGAGCCCCCATCGTCCAGCGGCCTAGGACGCCTCCCTTTCAAGGAGGTAACACGGGTTCGAATCCCGTTGGGGGTGCGGCCCAGCCACCCCTCGGGGACGCTGGTTCGAGGTCCCGTGGTGCAGTTTGGAGTGCACGCCGGCCTGTCAAGCCGGAGGTCGCGGGTTCAAATCCCGTCGGGACCGCCACAGACCTCGCCGCCCTCCGGGGCGGCGAGGGACGTTTCCCGCCCTCTACGGTGGGTGGGGCACGGTCGAGTAGCTCAGTTGGCAGAGCGTCCGCCTGAAAAGCGGAAGGTCACCGGATCGACGCCGGTCTCGACCACCAGACAAGAGCCCAGGTCAGAGCCCTACCGGCTCTGACCTGGTGTCGTTTTCCGTGGCGGTTCCGGCCCAGCCGTGCGACATACGTGCAACATCGAGCTGCGCTGTCGCGATGAGCCGGGTCAGCGCTCGAGTGCAGCTAGATCTCACGTCCTCGCACATAGGCACACTTGGGTCGGCTTTCCGACCAAAGCTGTGGCTTGGGCGTATTGATGCACCCCGGGATTGCTGCAGGTTCGGTTGACGGTGGTTGAGACAGGTCATGCTGCGACGTGAGCCTCGGCGGGTGTGAAGGCGAGCTCGAACTCGACGGGGGTGAGTTTGCCGAGAGCACGTTGTCGGCGTCGACGGTTGTAGCGATGCTCGATCCAGAACGAGATGGCGTAGGCGAGCTCGCCGCGGGTCCGCCAGCGGCGCTGATCGAAAACGTTGCGCTGCAAGAGCGCGAAGAACGACTCCATGGCCGCGTTGTCCCCGGCCGAGGCGACGCGACCCATCGACCCGGTGAGCCCCGTCGCGTTGAGCACGGCGCGGAATGCTCGAGATCGGAACTGACCGCCGCGGTCGGAGTGAACCACGACGGTCTGGGTGGGTTCGCGTCGGGCGATCGCGGTCTTCAACGCGCCGGTCGCGAGCTGGGCGGTCATGCGGTCGCCGATGGCGTAGCCGACGATCCGGTTGGAGAACACGTCTTTGATCGCGCAGCAGTAGAGCTTGCCCTCGACGGTGGGGTGCTCGGTGATGTCGGTCAACCAGACCTGGTCGGGTCGCTCAGCGGTGAAGTTCCGCTGCACGAGATCGTCGTGCACGGCCGGGCCGGGGCGCTTGGCGGACCGGCCCTTGCGCACGGTGGTCGACCACAGGCGCTGCTCACGGCACAGCCGCCACACCCGCCGCTCACCGACCCGATGTCCGGCGTGTTCGAGCTCATCGGCGAGGAACCGATACCCGAACGTCGGGTCCTCGGCGTGGAGATCGACAAGCGCGTTGATGAGGTGGGCGTCGTCGAGGTCGCGGTCCGAGCACGGCCGGGAACGCCACTTGTAGAACGCCTGGGCCGAAAAGCCGAGCACCCCGCAGGTCAACCGCACCGGGATCCCCTCGGCGGCCAGTTCTTGGACCAGCGGGTAGCTCATTTTGGGAGCTGGTCCTTGGCGAAGTACGCCGCCGCACGGCGCAGGATCTCGTTCTCCATCTCCAGCCGGCGTTTCTCGCGGCGCAGCTGCACCAGCTCGGACTGCTCCGCGGTCGTGAGACCGTCGCGGACGCCGTCGTCGACGTCGGCCTGGCGCATCCAGCGCCGCACCGACTCGACCGAGATGTCGAAATCGGCCGCGACCTCGTTCAGGGTCAGATCACCCCGGCGCGCGACGCGCACCACGTCACGCTTGAACTCGGGAGGGAACTTCTTGGGCATCGGAACATCCTTCCCGCCCGACCACGCCGGGCGAAAGAGATGTCAACCAAACCGGCGCTTCGCGTTTCAGCGGGGAGTGACGGTGGCGAGTAGCGCCCAGTTGGGGCGGCCGGCGTAGAGCAGGGCGCGGACGCGGTAGTGGGCGAAGCGGCGGAACCCGAAGGCCACCCGCTTGACCCTCTTGATGAGGTTGTTGATCGCCTCGGTCGGCCCGTTGGACACGCGAGCCCGGTGCCAGGCGGCGATCTGGTGGCGCCACTTGGTGATGGTGCGGCCGAGCTGGCGGACCTCGGGCGGGCAGGACTCGTCTTGGAGGTCGTGGCCGAGCCGATCGATGAACTCGGCAGCGACGGTGGGGTCGTCGATGTCGTAGATGCCGCGCACGGTCTCCTTGGCGTGCCACGCGGTGCGGACCTCGCCTCGGGGGTCACCGGCGTCGAGCAGTCCCAACAGCTTCTCTCTGCCCTTGTCGTCGAGGCGTTCGTCGGCTCGGGTCAACAGCCGCCTGGATCGGTAGAGCGGGTCGTCCTTGCGGCCCCGATGCCCCAGGGTGTCCTGCTGGACGCGGCGGCGGACCTCGTCGAGGCGCTGGTTGGCGAGCTTGATGAGATGGAACGGGTCGGCGACCTGGCCGGCGTCGGGCAGCATCGTGTCGAACGCGAGGCGCCACGGCCCCGACAGGTCCAGCACCGCCCAGGCGATCGCGTCACGCCATGTGACGGGCATGGCCGCCAACCACGCGCACAGCCCCGCCGAGGAGCGCCCTTCGATCACGTCGAGCAGCTGGCCCGAGGTGACATCGGTGATCGAGGTCGACCACGCCTGGGTCCGCCATCGACCCAGCCGGGCGAACAGCACCTCATCGACCCCGAGCGCCGCCACCGCGCCGACCCGTGTCTGGTCGGCGTCGAGCAGCGCGGTCCCGTAGGCGATCACGGCGTCGTTGATCGCGTGCCAGTCCGCGCCGAGCTCAGCCGCGACATCGGACACGGCCCGGCCGTTGCGGCCGACCTGGCGGGTCGCCCACCGCCCAGCCCGGTCGGTCACCGACAACCGCGGCGCGGCGATCCGCGGGTCCTCATGGGTCCACGACCCCTGCCGGCACCACCGCCTCGGACAGCAGAACCGGTGCTTGCGCCACCGCAACGTCACCGGGCGGCCGAAGCAGGTGAGATCGACCAGCTCGACCACCGGCCGGTCCTTGACCCACGCCCGCTCCCCGCAGTTCGGACAGACCGGCGCGTCCACGATCGACTCGACGGTGATCTCGAGCCGGCCGACCAGCGGCTCGACCACCTCGAGGACCTTCACAGCGCCAAGACCGACAAGAAGCTCGCACGCGCGCGTAGCGTTGAACACAGCAGGGGCACCTCGGACTCGACGACGTCAGACATCGCCAAGTTCGCAGGGCCCCTGCTACGCGTCAGGGACCCTCACACCCCGCTCATCCGCGAAGCGCCCCCAAACCTGCAGCAATCCCCACCGGACTCATCGCATGGAGCGAGTTGCCGGTCGTTGGTCGATGGGTCCGAGCCGGTCAGGACCTCCTCGACGACAATGCGACGCCAGGGGACGGGCTAGTCGGCGCTACCCTCTACGCGACAGGGAAGTTCTTCGGCGTGACAACTTGTATCGTTGCGTGGATTGGCTTCACGGGGGGCATCGGGACGCCGGGGGCGGCGGCTTGTTGGGTAGCCGGGTCGGCCACCGGTAGGGCATTCGAGTCGGTTCTGTAGCGCAGCGGAGGTAGCTGTGAAGCGCGACAACGAGAAGGAAGTAATGACAAAAGCGGCGGAGCGAATCCTGCGCTGGAGCTTTCTCACGCCTTTGCTCATCTTCGCAGTAGTCATAGTCGTCCTCATCGTCGCCAGTCTCTGATGGCGCTCTGCCCTTGACCTGCGGTTGACCCCTGAGCGTGGACACCCGATTCTGGCGTGAGGCCAGAGGAAGGAGTGCCCTGGATGGGGCGTCCGTCGAAGTACCCGCCGGAGTTCCGGCGCGAAGCGGTCGAGTTGGTGAGGACCAGTGATCGGCCGAGGGTGGAGATCGCCCGGTCGGTTGGGGATCAGCGACTCGACCCTGGCGAACTGGATGGCCGCGGAGCGCGATCGCGAGCGTCGCGGGGCGGATCCTGATGCGTTGTCGGAGTCCGAGCGCGAGGAGCCGGCCCGGCTGCGCAAGGAGAACATCGAGCTGCGCACCGATCGAGAGATCCTGCGCAAGGCAGCCGCCTATTTCGCCAAGGAGACGACACGGTGAGCCGCTTCCGTTTCGTCGATGACCACCGGGACCTCTATGAGGTGAAGCGGCTCTGTGCTCTGGTCGAAGTGTCGCGGTCGGTGGAGTTCGGTCAACGGGAACGCGAGCGCTCGTGGCTGCTAAGGCTGCCGGGGTGGGAACCGCCGCGACGGTCGCCGCCGCACCGCTAATCGTGCTGGGCTTTGGTGTTGCGGCGTACCGAGTTTACCCGCCTACGATTCGTGCTCATGAAGATCACGCCCAATCGGAGCTTCCTAATGGCCTTTCTGGGAAGCCTGCTCCTTTTCGTCGTGGTCAGTGCGGTCGCTATCGAAGCAAGCGCTCCTGCGTGGGTCGCTTCGGTCGCGTTCTTCTTGCTGTGCCTCGTTCTTGTAGCGGCAATCGTGAGGCGTGTTCCGGGTCCTGAGCCTCCCAATGAGTGAACTGTAGGCGGTCAGCCGCTGATTGGATGTCCGAAGGTTGGGTGTATCGGTAAGCCGCACTGGCGGCATGTGCATTGCGAGAGCGGCAGCGATCTCTGGCGGATGGCTAACCCTGGTTGGCGGTAGGGTCTGTCAGGGAGTGGCCATGTTTGCATCAGCAGGGACGACCGCGCTTCTCCAGTCGACGCTCTGATCGAAAGGACCAAGCTCGATGTGGGCGTTCCTATCGCAATTGTTGCTAGAGGGCGTCGCTCGGCTGCGATTTCGATGGGCGGTACTC
Organism: Actinomarinicola tropica; assembly: GCF_009650215.1. Classification (GTDB taxonomy): domain Bacteria; phylum Actinomycetota; class Acidimicrobiia; order Acidimicrobiales; family SKKL01; genus Actinomarinicola; species Actinomarinicola tropica. The sequence continues at coordinate 3,538,510 of NZ_CP045851.1, forward strand.
GGATTCCTCGTGATCGCGGCGTTGGTGGCACTGCTCTACGCTGCGGCGTAGCCGACCTTTCCCGGGTGGCGGGGCGGGACAGTAGCGGGCGTGGCGGAACGCTAGCCATGATGCCTGCCAGACGGGGAGAGGATCAGCGACGGCGGAGGACCGGGCCGACGAGCGGGTCAGCCTGAGGTCGTGGCGTCCGCACACTCCGAGCTGGACGAGGCCAGGGCCGCGGCGTTCGAGGTGTCCACCGAAGCGGGCCACGGTCACTGCGCGGCAGCAGCTGAGTTCGTCAGGTGATTCAGCGACGGTGATCGTGGCGGTTGGGCTTTCGGCTGCGCGCCGCTCTGCTGCGTGGAACACATACGGAACCAACCGCCCGGCGACGGCGTCAACGCCGTTCTCCTGTCGCTCACAACCCAACCCTTGAGACGGCACACCGAAATCGCGGCCTCCGGATTCATCTTCGGAAGATCTGGCCCGCTCGTCGGCCTAGTGAAGGCATGGAGCGACAGACGAGTGCATTGGGGCGACCACGACCCATTGCACGACGCGGACGGCGGTGGGTGGGGTGATGCGGGTGACGACGTTGAAGGCGTCGACCGCAGCTGGACTGGGCGGACTGCTCGCGTACTACGCGGGTCTCGCCGAGGACCGCCAACGACCGGGGCTGGGTCGCGGCCCGGTGGACTACTACCTCGACCCGAACGAACCGCCGGGGCGGTGGGGAGGCGGAGGACTCGCCGGGCTGGGTGTGTCGGGTGAGGTGACCGGCGAGCAGCTCCGGGCGATCCTCGAGGGCTACCACCCTGTGACGAACGAGCAGCTGGGTCGGGCCTTCGGTGACTCGTCGGCACGTGGGTTCGATGCGACGTTCTCGGCGCCGAAGTCGGTGTCCGCGCTGTGGGCGTTGTCGCCGGACCCGTGGATCCGCGCCGAGGTCCTCGCCGCCCACGACGCCGCAGTCGACGCCGCGCTCGGCTGGTTCGAACGACACGGCGCGGTGACCCGCCGCGGCCGCGACGGTGTCCTCCAGGTCGATACCCGAGGGATCGCGGTGGCGACCTTCCGCCAACACACGTCCCGCGCGATGGATCCCCAGCTGCACACCCACGCCGTGATCGTCGCCAAGGTGCAGGACCCCGCCGGGAAGTGGTTGTCGCTCGATGCGCGGTTCTTGAAGTACCAGCAGCGCACCATCGGCTGGATCTACGACGCCGCCCTGCGCGCCGAGCTCACCCGCCGGCTCGCCATCGGATGGGAACCCACCGCCGACGGCCCGTCGGACATGACCTGTGTCCCCGCGTCGGTGCGCGACCTGTTGTCGCAACGTTCCGGGCAGGTCGCCGACAAGCTCGACGAGCTGATCCGCCGCTGGTCAACCGAACACGACGGCGCCGATCCCGACCCGCGGACCATCGCGACCCTCGAGCGAACAGCTGCCGTGGCCTCTCGGCCGGCCAAGGCAAACGGCACGGACGCCGCAGCACTGCACGACACCTGGCGGCACCAGGCCCGCACGGTCGGGTTCGACCCCGACCAGCTCAGGTTCGATCTGCTTCCCGGACCCGAACCCGCCCGCCGGCTCTCCGACGACCAGCTCGTGGACGAGGCGCTGCGGCGAGTCGTCGACGAACAATCGACCTGGCTCGGAGCTGACGTCGCCCGCCATCTCTCCCTAATCATCCCGCCGGACGGTGGGCGCGCCGCCGATGTGACAGGACGCATCGACGCCCTCGCCGCACGAGCCATGGACCGCTGTGTCGAGCTCGGACCGGACCGCACGCGAGGTCCTCGAAGGAAGGATGGTCGCGCGGTCCGGGAGCACGTCACGGATCGCCGGCTCACCACCACCGACGTGCTCGACCAGGAAACCCGTCTCCAGCAGTGGGCCACCCACGGCACCGGCCACGTCCCATCAGCTCCGGGCCTTGACGCTCAGGAACGCGCTGCTGCTGCGATCGCCGGCGACGACCGCCTGGTCCTCGTCGTCGGCCCGGCCGGGGCAGGCAAGACAAGCGCCACCGCCTACGCCGTCCGGCGACTTCGAGCAGAGGGTCGACCGGTGGTCGGCCTCGCTCCATCGGGCAAGGCCGCCGACGTTCTCCGCACGGAGGCCGGCTGCCCGACCGACACCCTCGCCGGGTTCCACACCCGCCACTCGCACGGTCAGCCATCGGTGTGGCCGACGGGCACGACGGTGATCGTCGACGAAGCCGGCATGGCCCGCACCGACGACCTCGCACAACTCGTCGACCTCGCCGAGCGCCACCGCTGGCGGCTCGTTGCCGTCGGCGATCCCGCCCAACTGCCTGCGGTGGGTCGCGGTGGCGTGTTCGCCCACTGGTGCAACACCCTCCCGCACCACAGTCTCGACACACCACGCCGGTTCACCGAGGAGTGGGAGGCCGACGCCAGCCTCGCCCTCCGCGACGGCGACCCCAGGGCCGCCGAGGCCTACGCCGCCCACCGGCGGCTCGACACGATCCATCCCGCCCTGGTGGCAGCGGCCGTGGCGGACGTCCACCAGGCACAGGTGAATCGAGGCCGGACCGTCGCCGTCACGACCAACACCGCCGACATGGCCCGCGCCCTCAACACCGAGATCCAGCGGCGACTCGACCGCCACGACCCCCATCGACACCGCAGCGCCCGGCGGACACTCGCGGACGGCACCTGCGTCGTCGTCGGCGACACCGTCGCGACAAGGCGCAACGACCCGGCACTGCTGACCGACCGCGGCGAGCAGGTCCGGAACCGCCACACCTGGACCGTCACAGCCCTCACTGCCGACGGGGCGCTCACCGTCGCGCATCCGGACCGCGGCACGGTCACCCTTCCCGCCGGCTACGTCGAAGGTCACGTCGAGCTCGGATGGGCCGTCACCGGCTACGGCAACCAAGGCGACACCGTCGACATCGGCCTCGCCGTCCTCGAACCCGGCACCACCCGCAACCACGCCTACGTCGCTCTCACCCGCGGCCGACACGACAACAGCGCCTGGATCACCGACCCCACCGGAACCCTCGACCCCGCCGATGCCCTCACCACCATGATCGAACGCACACCCCACGGCGACTCAGCCCTCGCCCTCCGTCGACAGCTCCACCGAGCCGCCAGACGAGAAGCACCCGAGCTCGAGGACGTTCTCCTCGAGCGGACGCCGAGCCGTCAAGACCAACGGACTCCGACGGCCGCGGCTCCGGACGTCACAGGGCAGCTCGACGAGCGCGTCGCCGCGATGCGGGCTCGACTCGACCAGCTGCAGGGCGAAGCTCAGCGAGAAACACCGGGCCTCGACCGCGGGCTCAGGAGGTGAGCCCGTCACGACCGCCTTCGTAGACGGCGTCGAGCTGATTCGTCAGGCGTGCCGAGAGCGACGGGTACAGATGGCCGTAGCGATCGGCTGTCACCGCGATCGTCGAGTGGCCGAGACGCTCCTTGACGACGAGGAGGTGCGCTCCCTGGGCGATCATCAGCGCCGCCGCCGTGTGGCGGAGGTCGTGGAAGCGGGTCCGCTGCTCGAGCCCGGCCCGTCCGACGGCCGGCTTGAAGAAGCGACGGTAGAAGTTCGTGTGTCGCAACGAGCCGCCGGATGGGGACGTGAAGAACGGCGCAGCCGGGTCCGATGGACGACTCGCTCGATGGGCGGCCATCTCGTCGGCGAGCGCCGCCGGCAGATCGACACGGCGACGGCTGTAGGTCTTCGGCGGCCCGTAGACCAACTGTCCATGGACCTCCTCCACCGACTCGGCCACCTCCACCCATGAGCCGTCGGACGCGACTCGGCCGACTCGCAGTGCCGCGACCTCACCCGCGCGCAGTCCGCTGAAGGCAGCGAAGCGGACGAGCAAGCCGTATGAGGGCCAGTGCTGGAGCGGGTGGCTCGCGGGCCGCGGTGGATTCGCGACTGCGTCGGCGAGAGCGAAGACCTGCTCGACGGTGAGGAACACCATCTCCGTCCGCGAGCCTCGTGGCACCCTCAGTCCGTCGGCGGGGTTGCGATGGATCGCGTCCTCCCGCAACGCCTCCTGCAACACGAGACGCAAGATCTTGCGGGCCTCGCCGATCGTGCCCGCCGCGAGTCCCTTGGACCTCAGGTCATCGACGAACGACCTGCAGTCCCGGTAGGTGATCGATCCGATGGGCCGATCCTCGAACACCGGCATCACGTGGTTGCGCAGGCACGACTCGTAGCTGACCTCGGTCTTGGGCTTCACGTGGAGCCCGGTGAGCCACCCTGCCGCCCATTCGCCGAACGGTCGTTGGCTCAGCTCGCGATCCAGGAGGACTCCACGCGAGCGGTCCGTCTCGACCTTGGCGAGCCAGAGTCCGGCGTCGGCCTTCGTCGTGAACGTCGACGGCCCGTTCACGCGCCGACCCGTGAACTCGTCGATGTAGGAGGCGTGCCACCTCCCCGACGGAAGCTTGCGAATGCTTCCGAACCCTCTGCGCGCCACGACCAGACCTCCGACTCGGCGGATGAATGGCCGGCCAGGGCGCGGGCCGGCGACGCAGACCCTCAGGCTACGACGGGCGAGGGTTCAGGCCGACCAACTTCCTCGGCGCGCCGACTCGAGCCACCGGTCGATCTCGTCGGGATCGAAGCGAAGGAGGTGGCCCCACTTCAGGAAGGGGATCCGCCGCTCCGCGACGAGCCGGCGGATGTGCCGCTCGTTCACGCCGAGTCGCTCGGCGACAGCGGGAAGGTCGATCAGTGCATGGTGGGGTTCGGGTCGGGTCGTCACGATGGTCCTCCAGTCGCCAGCGTTCACCCCACTAGGCCGCCGACGACCGCAGAACTTCCCCACAAACAGCGGAGAAGCGCGCCTCAGTCCCACATCGGCCACGATGAGAGCGTGGCGGAACCCTCGAAGTCCCAAGTGAACAAGGCCGGACGGGTACTACGCCGATGGGCCAGGGGAGAGCTCATGAGCGTCTCCCCGGAAGAGCACGAGCGCGCTCTTGCTGTCCTACTCGCCCACCGTGCCGCCCATCGGCTGCCCCTAACCAAGGCAACAATGGGCTTGCGCTCAGTCGTGAAGACCGAGCATTGCGTGGTGGAGGTCTCCCAGAGATTGAAGCGCGTACCCACGATCATCGAGAAGCTCACCGTCCGAGAGCCGACGATGCAGCTCGCCAACATGCAGGACATTGGTGGGTGCCGCGCCGTCCTCGACTCCATCGACGAGGTACGCCGCGTCCAGCGCCGCCTCTCGAAGAACCGCCCGCCGCTGCGAGTGTCCGACTACATCTCTGAGTCCCGGCGGTCCGGTTACCGAGGGGTCCACGTCGTCGTTCAGTACGACGGCCGCCCCATCGAGGTGCAGCTCCGCACCCAGGTCATGCACGAATGGGCCATCACCGTCGAGCGGTTGGGGGGACGGCTCGGGGAGGACCTCAAGAGCGGGTACGGGCCTCCCGAGGTTCTAGACCTTCTCGGGGGCATCTCCGAGGTCATGGCCATCGAGGAGCAAGGGGGAGTCGTCCCCACCGAAGCGCTCACTAGACTGAGTTCCTTGCGCGAGGCAGCACTACCGTTCCTGGGAGGAGGCCACCGATGACCGATCGAATCCAGCATTTCCTGCTCGTGTTCGACCACCAGGCGGGCAGTCTGATCCAGACCCGGGAGTACGGCGAGGACGCCGACGCTGCCATTGCTGCGTACGCCGCGACCGAAGCCGAGTTCGGCGACCGCAAGGACATCGAGGTTGTCCTCATCGGCTCGGACTCCTTCGAGACTGTCAAGCGGACCCACGCGAACTACTTCGACGGCTCCGTGTCGGTGTCGAAGTACCTCGCCGGCATCTGATCCCACAGCGTCGACACCGTCGGCCCGGGCCTCCCGCCACGTGCGTGCAACATACGTGCAACATCGGGCGGAGAACTGCGGTCGATCGCGGTCACTAGCGGTAAACGAAAACGACCGCTGACCTGCGACGACGCGAATCTCGCCAGGTCAGAGAATCGCCCGACACGAACTGAAAAGCGGAAGGTCACCGGATCGACGCCGGTCTCGACCACCAGACAGCGAGGCCGGGCCCCGGGTCCGGCCTCCTGCGCGTCCCGACCCGCATACGCGCTCGGCCCGGCCGCTCTCGGCCGCTCTGCCCGGCCCGACCGCTCGGACGCTTCTGGGTACCGATCGCGACGCATTGCGCACCGATCCGTACCCAGAACGGCGCCGGTCCGCCCGCTTGCGACATCACTGCGGCGGCGCGAACGGTGAGGTCCGGTCAGGGGCGGCGAGGTGGTCCGTCGCTCGTCGACGCGTGCACGATCTCGCCGTCGACGTGGACCGTCATCGCGTCCGTCATCGCCGCGGGTTCCTCCAGCGCTCCCAGGAACTCGGCATCCTCGTACCAGCAGACGACCGCGGGGACATCGCTCCCCTCAGTGCGCTCCCCGAGCAGGTGCGCCACCTCCCCGACCGTGGTGTCGAAGCCGGCGACGAGGGTGCCACCGACGACGCGCATCCCTGTGGCCACCGCGGGACACACCTGCTGCGCGAGCGGATCCACCGAGGACGACGCGATGGCCAGCCGGTAGATGGCGCCGTCGGCGAGCGGGACGGTGGGGACGTTCCCCGACCCCCCAGCAGTGGCGCCACCCCAGACGATGACCTCGTCGCCGGTCCACACGGCGACGTGGCCAACGCGATCGAGGTCGATCGGCGCGCCGGGGAGGGACTGCCAGCGGTGTGCCCCCTCATCGGTGGCCTGCGCCGCCGGCACGGAGCGCAGACCGCCCTCCGTCCCGTCGAGCTCGAGTCCGCCCAGCACCAACGTGCCGTCCCGGACGGCCACGACCATGGCCTGGTGGTCCCCGTCCGTCGGACCGGCGCTCGGGCTCGCCACCGCAGACCAACGACCGTTCGTGGGATCGAGGCGGTAGGCCACGCGCGCCAGCTGCCCGTCGTCGGAGCTGGCGACGCCGACCAGGGTGCCGTCCGAGGCGAGCTCTCCCCAGATCCCTGCCGTCGCTGCGCCGAACGGCAGCTCCGTCGGCATCTCGAGGAGGGTCACCTCGCCGGTGCCCGGCTCGAGGAGGAAGCCCATCGGAGCCTGCCGGTCGATCGGCCCGCCGCGGAGCACCGCGGCTCGGCCGTCGACGTCGTCGGCGCCTCCGATCGGCGGGAAGCCAGCGAGCGCACCGCTGTTCGGCACGTCCAGTGGCTCGGACCAGTCGCCGCTGGCGGGGTCGACCGTGGCCCACCCGACGGCGTCCGTCTCGGGGCGCCATCCGACGACGGCGAGGACGTTCCCCGTCGTGGTGACCGTCTCGACCCCTTGGAACGGCGTCCGTCCGACCATCCGCCACGCGTCGACCAGGGGGTCGTAGGCGACGAGGTCGACCAGCGGGGCCGACTCGTCGGTCGCGACGGCGAAGTACGCCACCCCGTCCACGACGGCGCCGTCCACGTCGTACGACATCGATGTGCCTGGCTGCCCCACGGGAACACCGGTGCGACGAACGGGCTCGAACGGGACGTCGGCGATCGTGCGCCACTCGTCGGTCGAAGGGTCGTAGGCCGCTCCATCGACCAGCTCCACGTTGTCGACGTCGTAGCCACCCCAGACGAGCAGCTCGTCGCCGGTCCAGAGTGTGACCGGCTCGAACCTCGGGGCGAGTGGGGCGTCGGCCATCCCCCTCCACTCGCCGCGCGCGGCGGCGACCGGGGCCGCGGCCCCTCCCGTCCACAAGATCGCGGCAGCACCGACGATCAGGAGGAGCACCGCCACGGCCGCCAGCACGTAGGCGCTGCGTGGGGCCTGCGGCTCCGGCCGCTCGGCGGCGTACGGAACCGTCGCGTCCTGGATGGGAGCCGGAGCGGGCCACGACGCGATCTCCTTCAGCGCCTCGCGCACCCCGTCGTCGGTCGAGAGGTCGATCACGTCATCTCCTTCCTGATCGCGGCCAGCCCTCTCGCGGCGAGCGACCGCACCGTGGCGGGACGACAACCCAGGGTTGCTGCGATCTCGTCGTCAGCGAGGTCCTCGACGTAGCGCAGGACGAGGACGGTGCGCTGTCGCTCGGGGAGGTCCAACAGCAGGTCCCGCAGCTCGACGAGCTGGACGGGTGCGTCGGGCGGCGCAGGGTCGGGCCGACGCCTGGCGGCCGTCTGTCGCCGGCGATGGACGCCGAGCGTCCCGTTCACGACTGCTCGTCGCACGTACGGCCCGGGGTTCCGGACCGACGCCCCGCGCCGCGCCGTGGCCATGAACGCCTCCTGCACGATCTCCTCCGCCTCGGCGGAGCTGCCGAGGAGCATCGTGGCCAACCGACACAGCGCATCGAAGCGATGGCGGTACTCGTCCACGAGGGCGACCGGCCAGGCGCCGGTGCCGGCGGCCGGCGCCGAGATCGATCGTGGGCTCCCGCTGTCCATCAGCCCTTTGACGCGCCAGGTGCCCGTCCCGTTGCATGCGCCACCCGAACCGCGTCGTACATCACAGGTGTGCATCGGCCTCGCTGCGCGTCCCGGCGCTCGAACGCTCCTAGGACGCTTCTGGGTACCGATCCCGTCGCACAGCGCGCCGATCCGTACCCAGAACGACCGCACCCCCTGGCGGCGAGCCGCCTCCCTCGCTCGCGTCACTCGCGGTTCGGGGGAAGGTCGGTCGGTGCAGGGGTTGGTCGTCGTCCTAGCTCATCGAGATCTGTGTCTCTCCGGCATCAGCAGCTGATCGTGACCACGTTGCTGATCGCCGCGTACTTTTCGCCGTCCCAGGCCTCGAGCACGACCGTGTAGGTGCCCGGTCGGAAGTAGCGGTAGCGCGTGTCGCTCAGAGCGTTTCGTCCGAGGACCCTGAAGCCGTCGAGATCGCGGACGCTCCAGGTGAGGCCGTGGGGCGGATCGGCGATCTCGGGCCGGATGACGCCGCAGCCGTCGGTGTGGACGACCAACTTCACCTCGGGCAGCTCGTCGGGCTGCATGGGCGAGTCGAAGAGGTCGACGACGTCGTGACCCGGCGCGAGCGACACGCTGCCCTCAGGGAGAGTGAGGTCGAGATCCGGCGCGGGGTCCCACGAGCCGCTCGGGTCACCGTCGAGCGACCGAGCCGTGAGGAACCCGAGCCCGAATGCGATGACAGCGACTCCGCCGAGCCACAAGGATCGGAGCCGCAGCCCGTCGCCGCTCGCCGATGCGTCGCCGTGATCGTGCGCCATCTGATTCCTCGCGGTTCCGCCGGGGGTGGAGTCACGTTCGCGACCAACCCATCGGCGGACGCAGCCGTGTCATGAGTCGCGCCATGGCCGGTCTCAGCGCGGGCCGATGGACGACTCGTCACCCGGACGCTTCTGGGTACCGACCGCGTCGCTCAGCGCGCCGATCCGTACCCAGAACGGCGCCGGCGCCCGGGCAGCACCGCGCACGGGCGCGACGGTGCCCGGACCTCGCGGCCCGGGCACCGTGGCGACAGAAGGTGTGGCCCCGCTAGAGCGTGCGGCGACCTCGCATGCCGAGCACGGCGCTCACGACGAGCAGCACGAGCCCGATGATGAGGACCCACATGAGGCCCTCGACGAAGAGGCCGACGCCACCGAAGATCAGGGCGAGGATGAGCAGAAGGACCACGAGTCCCATCAGGAACCCTCCTTGGCTAGCGGACCTCGCTCCCCTACCCCCCACGGTGTCATCACCACACCTGCACACGGATGTCCGGCAGGATGGGCGCATGGGGCGGAGCGCAGCATCGAGGGTCCTCGCGGTCGTGGCGCTGGTGGCACTCGCGCTCGGGCCGTCGGCCGCGTGCGGGTCGTGCGATGTGGCGTGCGGCGAGCCTCGGCCCGCCGAGGAGGTGCGGGTCCTCACCGCCGAGGTGCTCGAGGTCGACGACGGCAACGGCCTGGTGCGCGTGCGGTCCGAGGACGGGGCCGAGCGCGAGTTCCGGGTCCGCGGCCGTCTGGCGGTGCTCGACGAGGGCACGTCGTACCGCTTCCCGGTCGACGACGGCTGGACGGCGCTCCCCGACCCGTGCGACTGCGGCGGCCCCTACGTGACCGACCTCGACGGCGACGTCGTCGACACCGCCTACCTCGCCTCGTGGCGCGACCTCGACGTCGTGCGCATCGCCCTCGTCGTCAGCGCGGTCGCGATCGCCGCCATCGCCTCCTGGGGCTTGGCCCGACGTCGACGTGGCCTGCCCCTCTGACCGACGACGTCAGCCGTCGGCGCTGCACGCGTCGATCGCGACCTCGTCGCCGGCGGCGGCCGCATCGGACCGGTCCCGACCGGGCACGCGCAGGGCCACCGCCTCGACGGCGCGGCGGTGCGCGAAGCCGAGCGCCTCGTAGAGGCGGATCGCCCCGACGTTGTCGGCCGAGGCGTGCAGGAACACCCCGTCGCCCGCCTCCTCCGCGCGGGCCACGACGTGGCGCACCAGCCGGGTGCCGAGCCCCTGGCCCCGCACCTCCGGGGCGGTGCACACGGCGCTGATCTCGACCTGACCCGGCAGCCGCATGCGGTGGCCGGCCACCGCCACCAGCCGCCCGGCGCCGTCCCGGAGGCCGACGTAGCCACCGAGCTCCATCGTCCTCGCGCCGAACGGCCCCGGCCGGGTGGCGGCGACCAGGTCGAGCACCTCCTCCAGGTCGGCGCCACCCATCTCGACGGCATCGGCGTCGAGCGACGGCACGACGCGGACGGCCACCATCTGGCGGACGGGGATCGTGCGGATGCGCTCCCATCCGAGCGGCTCACGGACGGCGTCACGGAAGAGCGTCGCCGTGCCGCCGGCGCCGACGAGGAGGGCGAGCGCCGCCCAGTCGTCCGGCGTGGGTTCGTCGGGCAGGCCCGCGAAGATCGACACGTCCGGGAGGTAGCGGCGGGCACGGCCGGACACCTCGGCCAACGTCGCGTGCGCCCCGCCGAGCGCGTGCCACACCGGGTTGTCGAGCGGGTCGCGCGGCCCGCTCACCGTCGCCGCCAACGGGGAACGGCCAACGACGCGCCCCATCCGGCGACGGCGAGCAGCGGCGTCGACAGCAGCAGCAGGCTCCCGAGGTGGGGCAGCGGGCTCCAGGCGAGCAGGGAGTCGAGCCGGGCGCCGACCGAGTCCCCGCCCCAGTACCCGACGAGCATCGACCACGAGAGCACGACGTGGAACACCACGCCCACGCCGGCGAGAGCGGCGAGGACCCACGCGTGCCAGCGCTCCCCCACCCACCCCCACACCGCGACCGCGGCCAACGCCGCGAGCGGGACGAGCAGCGAGTAGAGGTACCGGCCCTGGAGGGCGGCCAGCTCGCCGCTGCGCAGGTACTGAGCGAGGTTCGTCCGCAGCATGAGGGCCACCTGCGCCACGCACAGCAGGGTGAGGAGCAGCACGCCCGCCCGGCGACGACCCTTCCACAGCGCCGCGAGGACGACGAGCGCCATCACGACCGTCAGGCCGTTGGTGATCCAGGGGTCGAGCATCACCCCGGTCCGCGTCGCCGGACGCCCCCAGAACGTGCCGCTCACCCGGTCGAACCAGTTCTCGGCGAACCGCCACAGCGGCTTCTCCACGTCGGGGAACACCCGGCGCACGACGCCGCTCGGCTGCGGATCGCCGAAGCGCACGAGGTTGGTGATGTGCCACGCCGCGCCGATCACCGAGACCGAGCCTGCGAGGACGACGTTCCGCACCGCCTCCCGCCGCCGGCCCTGGCGCCACGCGCGCAGCGCCACGACGGCCACGACGACGCCGACCCACGGGATCAGCGTGACCCCGGTCGACTTCGACAGGGCGGCGATCGCGCCGCCGGCGGCGGCAACCACCGCCGACCGCGCGGTGCCGTCGCGCAGGTGGGCGAGCGCGCCGACGACGGCGATGGCGCTGCCGAGCATCATCGTCGTGTCGTTGTTCACGACCGATCCGATGAAGGTGTGCATCGGCGACAGCAGCATCACCGCCGCGGCCGACGCGGCGGCGGTCCGCCCGACCCCGAGCACCAACGCCGCGCTCGACGCGAGCAGCGGCAGCGCGGCGACGAGCGCGACCGAGTGCATCCGGTACAGCCACACCTCGCGATCCCAGGACCAGGCCTCGGCCGGGGTCAGCAGGGTGACGACGCGTGCGGAGGCTCCGACGGCCGCGTAGTGCAGCGGGGGGTGCTGGGACAGCTGGTTCGTCGCCCGTGGCACCTCGTCGGTGCGCACGACGACCTCCTGCGCCAGCTCGCCGAAGGTCGGTCGGTCCGGTCGGGGCACCGCGTCGGCGAAGGGCATGGGCGGCCGGTAGCGCAGGTCGGGGTCGACGGAGGGTCCGGCGAGCGAGCCCACGCCCCGGATCTCGTCGGTCGGCACCACGCGCTCCGACGGGTCGACGTACCCGAGGTCGGAGCGCAGGACCATGTCCACCTGGTAGCGCTCGTCCGGACCCCGGAACGGCGGCACGAGGATCGTGAAGACCAGGCCGAAGGTGAGGTTGACCAGCGTGATCCACCACACCGCCGAGTGGTGGCGGGCGGCCCACCGGCGGGCGCGCAGCACGCGTCCGCCCTCGTCCGTCGGGGTCACGTCGTCGATGCCGAGGACCCTACCTGCCGTCCCGCGGGGCCTCGTCAGGTCATGCGCCGGTGACCGCGCGCCAGACGCGCTCGGGGGTGAGCGGCATGTCGACGTGGCGGACGCCGAGGTGGGAGAGCGCGTCGATGACGGCGTTCTGGACCGCCGGCGGGCCGCCGATCGTGCCAGACTCGGCGATGCCCTTGAAGCCGAGCGGGTTGTTCGGCGACGGGGTCTCCATGAGCTCCGACTCGAAGGTCGGGAGGTCTGCCGCGCTCGGCAGCATGTAGTCGCCGAAGCTCGACGTCAGCGGCGTGCCGTGCTCGTCGTAGACGAACTCCTCCTGGAGCGCCTGCGCGATGCCCTGGGCCAGTCCGCCGTGCACCTGCCCCTCGGCGAGCATCGGGTTGAGGATGGTCCCGGCGTCGTCGACGGTGACGATGCGGGCCAGCTCGACGGCCCCGGTCGCCACGTCCACCTCGACCACGGCCACGTAGGCGCCGAAGGGGAACGTCGGCCCCTCCCCGGCGAAGTCGGACTCGCAGCGCAGCGCGCTCGACCCGTCCGCCGGGCCCTCGGCGGCGACGCGCTCGGCCACCGCCCGCCAGTCGACGGTGGCCGCCGACGGGGAGCCGGCGACGTGGAACGCCCCGCGGTCGAGGTCGAGCACGACGTCGGCGGGCGCCGCCTCGAGGAGGTCGGCGGCCAGCTGGCGGGCTCGGTCGACGAGCTCCTCGGTCGCCTGGACGACGGCGGTGCCGGCCTTCTGCGCCGAGCGCGACCCGCCGGTGATGCCGCCGCGGGGCACGACGTCGGTGTCGCCGTGCACCACCTGGATGCGGTCGAGCGGCAGGCCCGTGCGGTCGGCGACCAACGTGGCCCAGGCCGTGTGGTGGCCCTGCCCGTAGGGCGACGACCCCGTCAGGACGAGCACGCCGCCGTCGGGACGCAGCTCGACAGAGCCGTACTCCGAGCCCGGCACACCGGCCGTCCGGTCGATGAAGACCGAGCAGCCGACGCCGAGCAGGCGCTCCTCCCCCGCCTCGATGCGCCGCCGTTGCTCGACCCGCAGGTCGTCGATCGCCACCGCTGCGAGCGCCCGGTCGAGCGCCGTGACGTAGTCGCCGCTGTCGTAGGACAGGCCGGTGGGGCTCGACCACGGGAACTCGTCGGGGCCGATCAGGTTCCGGCGCCGCACCTCGATCGGGTCCATCCCCACCTCGGCCGCGAACACGTCGACCGCGCGGTCGACCAGCGCCGCGGCCTCCGGCCGTCCCGCGCCCCGGTAGGCCGTGGTCGGCGTCGTGTTCGTGACCACGCTGCGGAACCGAGCCCGCACGTGCTCGACCCGGTAGGGGCCGGGCAGCAGCGTCGAGGCGTTGACGACGAGGTTGGGGCCGACGAGCGGGTAGGCACCGGCGTCGCCCACGATGTCGGCCTCGAGGCAGCGGATCGTGCCGTCGCGGTCGCCACCGATGCGCACGGACTGGCGCTGCGCACGGGAGTGGCCGAGCCCCACCATGTCCTGGGAGCGGTCCGGGGTGAAGCGCACCGGTCGGCCGGCCCGCCGGGCGAGGAACGGCAGCAGCAGCTCCTCGGGGTAGGCCCGGCCCTTGGCCCCGAAGCTGCCACCGACGTCCCGGGTGACCACCCGCACCTGTGAGCGGTCGAGCCCGTACACGGCGGCCAGCTGGTTCCGCACCGGGTGCGCGCCCTGGCAGCTGGCGTAGAAGGTGAACCGGTCGTCGGCCGTCCACTCCGCCGCCGCGACCCGGGTCTCGATCGGGCAGGGGGCGAGGCGCTGGTTCACGAACGTCGCCTCGGCGACGACCTCGCACTCGTCGAAGGGGAGCGGCCCCTCGGCGCCCTTCGTGCCGTCGTTGACCTGGTTGGTGCCGGCATCGGGGAACAGCAGCACCTCGCCCCCGAGCGCGGCCTCGACGCCGACCACCTCGGGCAGCGGATCGAGGTCGACGACGACGAGCTCGGCCGCGTCCTCGAGGGCCGCCGCGGACTCGGCGACGATCGCCACGATCGGCTCGCCGACGAAGCGCACGACGCCGGTGGCGAGCAGCGGGCGGGCCATCGCCTCCGGGTAGTCGGGGCTGACCGGCGGCGCGGGGCCGAGGTCGACGTCGGCGGCCGTCACCACGTCCACGACGCCGGGCGCCCGGCGCGCCTCGTCGACGTCGACCGACACGATCCGGCCGTGGGCCAGGGTCGACGTGACGTAGCCGACGTGCAGGGCACCGGGGAGGTCGACGTTCGCGACGTAGGTCGACTCGCCGCGGAGCAGGTGGGGGTCCTCGACGCGGAGGACCTTCGTGCCGAAGAGCGCCATGGTCGGGACGGTACCGCCCCGCCGGCCCGTCGCCCCCGGGGACCGGGCCTCAGGCCTCCGCGAGCGCCTCGCGGTAGGAGAGCCAGTGGCCGGCCTCGAAGTCGTAGAGCTTGCACACCCGGGTGTTGGCGATGAAGTCCCGGAAGCGCAGCTTCTCGTCGTGCACCGTGTCGGGAAACGCCTCCTTGATGGCCTCGGCGGCGAGCTCGAGCCGGTACATCGGGATGCGCACGTCCACGTGGTGGGGGATGTGGACCATGATCCAGTGGAAGAACAGGTTCAGCCCCGGCGCGGCGCGCAGGATCGTGGTGCCCTCCATCTGGCCCTTGAACTTCGTCCACTCGCGGCGCGGCCACCAGCGGATGTCCGGCGCGATGTGGTGGACGTGGACGACCGACCCGATGATGAACTGGAACGCCAGGAACGGGACGACGACGACCTTCACCGGCGTCCACACGGCGGCGAGCAGCGATCCCCCGTCGACCCAACCGAACGCCGCCGTGGCGGCGACCACCACCACGAACCAGGACCAGACCAGCCTGCGGTCGCGGTGGATCGGCTCGACGAAGCGCTTGGGCACCTCGCCCACCATCATCCGGTTCCACCAGACCTCGCGGGTGTAGTAGGCGCCGGCGCCGAGCCACGACCACTCGAACCGGTGGCGCAGGCGCTGGAACCGGCTCATCGCCCGGTACTGCTCGGCGGTGTACGGGTGCCAGACGAAGTCGAAGCCCTGCCGCACCGTGTACTGGTGGTGCACGCGGTTGTGGCCGAGGATCCACCCCTCGTAGACGTGGAACGACGGCAGCATCGCGAGGCGCCCGACGACGCCGTTCAGCCGCTTGCTGGCGAACAGCGCGCCGTGGGCGGCGTCGTGGCCGACGACGAACAGGCCGGAGATCGCCAGGCCGGCGAGGACCCACAGCGGGACGACGACGAGCGGGTGGTTCGTGAGCAGCAGGCCGGCGACGGCCGCGGCGTACACGGCGAGGTCGCGGAGGACGTAGGCGAGGCCTCGCCACGTCGGGTTGTCGTAGGCCTCGGGCGGGATGGCGCGGATCACCGGCAGGAGGGAGCCGGCGCCCTCCCGACCCTCCCTGGTGGTCGAGCCGTCGTCGGTCTCGGGGGCAGCAGCGGCGAGCGTCAACTCGTCGTCCTCTCGTCGTGCGGACGGTGGGGAGGGGTTCGGACACAGCCTACCTACCGGTAGGTAGGCACCGTCAAGAGTGCCCTGCGGCCGTGCGGGGCAGGCGTCGTCTGATAGACGGAGCAGTCGACGGGGACGTCCACCCGTCGGCACGGACGACGGAGAGGAGGGAGCAGCGTGAGCGACCTGCGCATCGACGAGCTCGTCCGCGACGGCGACACCGCCCCCCTCGTCGCGTGGCTCCGCGACTCCACCGTGCTCGAGATCGTCGACGAGCTCACCCGCCTCGACCCCGAGGACACCGCCGTCGCCTTCCGCCTCCTCCCCCGCGACCGGGCGCTCGACGTGTTCGAGGCGCTCGAGCCCGTCGACCAGCAGCAGGTCCTCGACGGCCTCCGGGCCGACCGGGTCCGCAGCCTCATCGAAGCGCTCGACCCCGACGACCGGGCCCGCCTGTTCGACGAGATGCCGGCCAAGGTCGTCAACCGCCTCCTCGCCCAGCTGAGCCCGGACGAGCGGGCGCTCACCACCGTCCTCCTCGGGTACCCGGAGCAGTCGGCCGGGCGCCTGATGAGCCCCGAGTTCGTCTCGTTGCGGGCGTCGATGACCGCAGCGGAGGCCATCGACAAGATCCGCCACGAGGGCCTCGACGCCGAGACCGTCTACGCCCTGCCGGTGCTCGACGACCACCGGCACCTCATCGGCATCCTCGGCCTGCGCGCCCTCGTGCTCGCCCCGCCGTCGGCCCGGGTCGGCGAGCTGATGACCACCGACATCCACCAGGTCACGACCGACGTCGACCAGGAGGTCGCCGCCCGGCTCGTGCGCGAAGCCGGACTCATCGCCCTGCCCGTCGTCGACTCCGAGGCCCGATTGGTCGGCGTCATCACCGTCGACGACGCCCTCCGGGTGCTCGAGGACGAGGAGACCGAGGACTTCGCCCTCGCCGGTGGCGCCAGCCCGCTGCGGACCACCTACCTCGCTGCGAGCGCGCTCGGCGTCGCCCGGGTGCGGGCGCTGTGGCTCCTCCTCCTCATCGTGGCCGCCGCCCTCACCGTCAACGTCCTGCAGATCTTCGAGTCCACCCTCGACGAGGTCGTGACGTTGGCACTGTTCATCCCGCTCGTCACCGGCACCGGCGGCAACTCGGGCGCCCAGGCGTCAACCGCCGTCATCCGCGCCATGGCGATCGGCGAGGTCCGACTGGGCGACCTGCCGCGCATCGTCTGGAGGGAGGCTCGCGTCGGTCTGCTCCTCGGGCTGATGCTCTCGGCCGCGGCGGCGGTGCCCGTGTCGCTCCTCTACGGCGGCGACATCGGCCTGGTCATCATGTTCACGCTGATCCTCGTGTGCACCTGGGCCACGACGGCCGGATCGGCCCTGCCGCTGTTCGCCCGCCGGGCCGGCGTCGACCCCGCCGTGGTGTCGGCCCCGCTCATCACGACGCTCGTCGACGCGTCCGGCCTGGTCATCTACTTCGTCGTCGCCAAGCTGGTCCTCAGCCTCTGACGTCGGCCCCTCGCGGGGGCGATCGCGCCCACCCGCTGGCGACATCGCCCCCACGCCGCCCTCGCGGGGGCGATCGCGACCACCCGCTGGCGAGATCACCCCCGCGGCGCCGCCCGCACGGTCACGCCGTACGGGGCGACCAGCCACGCAGCACGAGCACCTCGCCGACGTCGGCCACCGCCTCCGCCAGGCGGGTCTCCACGTCGATCTTCGGGATGCGCAACGAGATCCATCCCATCGCCGCCAGCTTCCGGTCGCGTCGCTTGTCGCGCGCCGCCTCTCGCTCCCCGTCGTGCCAGAACGGGTGGTCGACCTCGACGGCGACGCGGTGGTCGGGCCACGCCAGATCGATGACGATGGGCGACCCGTCCGCCAGGCGGAACGGCATGTTGAGGATGGGCTGAGGCAGCCCCGCCGCGGCGACGCCGGTGCGCACCTCCATCTCGAGCACCGACCGCGCGACGCCCCGCAGGTCTCTGCGCGATGCCAGGACCGCTTCGAACCGGAGCGCGCCCGGCCTGTCCGGATGACGGAGCCGACTGAGGGTCGACATGATCGTCGGCATCGTGCAGAGCCCCATCGACAGGGCGTGTTCGACCGAGCTCGCCGACGCGTCGACGGGCAGCAGCGCCGCGCTGTCGAAGAGCGTCCTCGGAGGGCTGGTGAGGCGCACGCCGTCGGATCGGCGCCCGGCGAGGTCGACCGGATCGATCCGACGGCACCGGTGCACACGGACGCGCGGATCGCGAGCCACCGCTGGCGTCATGGCGTGGGGAACCAGGACGTGGACGACCGGGTCGGACATGCCGCGCAGACCCCACTGCGCGCCAGCGGTGGTGAACCCGATGGCGGCCCAGGGATGGAGCTGGCAGATCGCCGACATCAGCTGGGGACGAGCGACCTCGACGTCGGCGGACACGAACGCCCCCGGCCAGAGGCGCCTCAGCCGACCGGACCGAACGAGGTGCCCGACCGAGCTCGAGGCGAAGCCGAGCTCCAGCAACCGGAACCGGGTGACGACGCCGTGATGCGTGCGCAACCACGATCCGAGCTCCGGCGGCCGCGGATCTCCCATGGGACCTCCCTCCATCGCACATCGACACGGAGGAAGGTGGCCGCACCGTAGCGATGGCATCGACCCGCGTCGAGGGTCCCACGCCTCGTGGCGTCCGCGGGGGCGATCGCGCCAGCCCGTGGGCGACATCGCCCCCGCGACCCGGTGCTGGGGGCGATCGCGCCAGGACGTTGGCGACATCGCCCCCGCGACCCGTGGGGCCGGGGGACGGGCGAGCGGCAGGCGCGGGTCAGGCGAGGGTCTCGACGAGGAGGACGACGCCGAACAGGGCGAAGAACGCCGCCGACAACAGGCCCGTCACCCTGGGGTCGAGGCGGGTGCCGAGCCAGCGGCCCACCAGCACCGCCAGGCCGCCGGACGCGGTGATGCCGAGGGTGGCGCCGATCCACGCGCCGAGGGCTCCCCGCTCGGCGGCGATCGTCGCCGTGGCGAGCATCGACTTGTCGCCGATCTCGGCCACGACCATCGCCCCGACGATGCCGCCGACGACCGCGAGCGACGAGCGAGCCCGGCCCGACCGGGACAGGGCGGCCTCGACGTCGGCCAGCTCCTCCTCCACCTCCTCCGACGGGTCCTCGCCCCGCAGCGCCTCGACCGCTGTCCACACGGCGAAGGCGAGGAACACGACCGCGCCGCCGATCCCGAGGGCGGTGGTGGGCAGTGCCGCGCCGAGCGCCCCGCCGAGGAGCGCGGCCAGGCCCTGGGTGATGGCGTAGGCGGCGCCGATGCCGACGACGACCACGCCGAGCGGGTACCTGGCGGCCAGCCCGAGCGCGACGAGCTGGGTCTTGTCGCCGAGCTCGGCGAGGAAGACGACGGCGAAGGCGAGGAGAACGGCGTCCATGTGGTGGGGAACCTCCCGGATGGGGTGCCACCGGGTGGAGGGACGGACCTCGACCCCGGCAGCGGCGAGCTGTCGGTGTCGAAGGTCTCGCCCGCTCGAGTCACCTCGAGCCCGGCCGACCGGGCCGTGATCCGTTGCCGGGGCCAGTGTGTCGATCGACCGATCGGGGGCTACTCCCCTTCGTCGGCGCCCACCCTAGCCACACCGTGCTCGGCGTCCTCGCACGGGTGGCACTCCACCTCGAAGGTGGCGTGGGCGATCCCGTGCACGTCGTGGAGCCGGTCCCGCACGAGGTCGAGGAGGGCCTGGGACTCGTGCACGACCATGTCGCCGTCGACCACGACGTGGGCCGAGACCGACGGATCGTCCGGGGCGGGCTCCCACAGGTGGAGGTGGTGGACGGCCACGACCCCGTCGACCTCGAGGATCGTGTCGGCGACGGCGTCGGCGGAGAGCCCGACCGGGACGACGTCGAGGAGGAGCCTGGCGGACGAGCGCAGGAGGGACCAACCCGTCCACCCCACCCACGCGGCGATCGCCAGCGCCACGAGCGGGTCGACCCACGCGGCGTCGGCGGCGATCACGGCGACGGCGCTGACGAGGACGCCCGCCGACCCCGCGGCGTCGCCGACCAGGTGCACGACCGCGGCGCGGGTCGCCATCGACCCCTCGGCCCGGGCGAGGGCGACCGCGGAGCCGGCGTTGACGAACAGGCCGACCAGTGCGACGACGAGGACCGGCCAGCCCTCGATGCCGTGGGGGTCGGTCAGCCGACGGATCGCCTCGTAGGTGATCCACGCCGTGGAGACGAGGAGGAGCGTGGAGGACGCCAGCGCGCCCAGCACGTCGGCGCGCGCCCAGCCGAAGGTGTTGCGCTCGGTGACGCCGCGCGAGGCGAGTCGCACGCCCACGAGCGCGATGCCGAGCCCGAGCACGTCGACCACCTGGTGGGCGCTGTCGGCGATGAGGGCGATCGAGCCGAACAGGGCGCCGGCGACCACCTGCCCGACGGCCAGGACCGTGTTGAGCACCAGCGCGACGGTGATGACCGACGCCGTCGACGACGGCGTGCCGTGGGCGTGCTGGTGAGCGTGACCGGTGGACATCGGCGCCAGCGTGCACGTCGGAGCGACGAGCGCGCAACGGGGGAGCGAGAGTGACTCCCGCTCCCCCGTCGACGGTCGGTTGAACCGGTGCGCTACTGGCGGATGACGCCCTCGGCGATGGCGGCCTCGGCCACGGCGCGGGCGACCTCGATGCCCACGGTGCGGTCGAAGACCGACGGGACGATGTGGTCCGGCGCCAGGTCGGCGTCGGACACCGCGTCGGCGATGGCCGTGGCCGCGGCGACCTTCATGCCCTCGGTGATCGAGTGGGCGTGGGCGTCGAGCGCCCCCCGGAAGATGCCGGGGAAGGCGAGCACGTTGTTGATCTGGTTCGGGTAGTCGCTGCGCCCGGTGGCGATGATGCTCGCCAGGCCGTCGGCGACCTCGGGGCGGATCTCCGGCTCGGGGTTCGCGAGCGCGAACACCATCGGGTCCTTGCCCATGCGCCGGAGGTCGGAGGCGTCGATGAGGCCGGGGCCGCTCACGCCGACGAACACGTCGGCACCCTCCATGACCTCCTTCAGCGTGCCGGCCTTCCGCTCGCGGTTGGTGTTCTCCGCGAACCACTGCTTGGCGACGTTGAGGTCCTCGCGACCTTCCCAGATCGCACCCTGGCGATCGGTGCCGATCACCTCGGCCACGCCGGCGGTGAGGAGGATCTTGCCGATGGCGACGCCCGCCGCGCCGACGCCGGCGATGACGACCTTGAGGTCCTCCATCTTCCGGCCGGTGAGGCGCAGCGCGTTCTGGAGCGCGGCGAGCACGACGACGGCGGTGCCGTGCTGGTCGTCGTGGAAGACGGGGATGTCGAGGCTGGCCTTGAGGCGCTCCTCGACCTCGAAGCACCGCGGGGCGGAGATGTCCTCGAGGTTGATGCCACCGAAGGTGGGGGCGAGGCGCTCGACCGTCTCGACGAGCTCGTCGGCGCTGTCGACGTCGAGGCAGATCGGGAAGCCGTCGACCCCCGCGAACGCCTTGAACAGCAGGGCCTTGCCCTCCATGACCGGCATCGCGGCCTCGGGGCCGATGTCGCCGAGGCCGAGCACTGCGGTGCCGTCGGTGACGATGGCGACGGTGTTGCGACGGATCGTCAGGTCGTGCGACTTGGCCGGCTCGTCGTGGATGGCCATGCAGACGCGGGCGACGCCCGGCGTGTAGGCCATCGAGAGGTCCTCGCGGTCCATCACCGGCGCGAGAGGCAGGACCTCGATCTTGCCGCCGTCGTGCATCTGGAAGGTGCGGTCCTCCCAGGACAGCAGCTCGATGCCGTCGAGGCCCTCGACCGCCGCGATCACCTTCTGCTGGTGCTCCTCGTCGCGGCAGTTGACGATGAGGTCCTCGTCGAGGTGCTTGCCCTTGGCCTCGAAGCCCTCGAGCCCGACGATGTTCGCCCCTGTCGCGCCTACTGCCGTCGCCAGATCCCCCAGTGCGCCCGGACGGTTGTCGAGCCGGACGCGGATCTTGAGCGAGTAGGCGGCAGTGGTGGATGACATGGCCCGAACGGTACCGGCGCTACCCCTCGTAGGCGAAGCCGAGATCGGGGGCGGTGACGAGCGGGAGGAAGCGGATGCCCTCGGCCTCCGCGAGCGCGCCGCAGCTCCCGCCGCGGTCGACGATCGGCATGATGAGGACCGGCTCGGCCCCCAGCTCGCGGACCACCGCAGCGGCCTCCATCGGCGAGCTGCCGCGCGTGACGGTGTCCTCGACGATGGCCACCCGGTCGCCCTCCTGCAGCGCGCCGGCCAGGCGCCCGGTGACCCCGTGGTCCTTGGCCTCCTTGCGGATCGAGAAGCTGCGGAGCTCGCGACCGCGGGTGGCGGCCACGGCGGCGATGCCGAAGGCCACGGGGTCGGCGCCCGCGGTGAGGCCCCCGATGGCGGTGATGTCGTCGGGGAGGAGCGCCAGCGCGACGTCGGCCACGAGCAGGATGCCGTCGGGCCGGCACGCCGTCTGCTTGGAGTCGATGAACCACGTCGTCGGCTTGCCGGACTTGAGGACGAAGTCACCGGTGCGGACGGAGTGCGCGAGCAGGTGCGCGACGAGATCGGCCCGGCGGGCCTCCAGGTCGGCGGCGGCGGTCGGGTCGGCGGGCGGCGCGGCGTTCATGTCGCCGAACCTAGGCGGTCGACGCCCCGCGCCCGACCCGGTTCCGCGGCTCTCGGGACCCCCCCACCGATCTCACCGTTCTTGGTACGGACCGCGACCCATGGTGTCGCGATCCGTACCAAGAACGGCATGCGGGCGGCACGCCACTGGTCGTCACGGGGCCCTCGACCGATCTTGGTACGGACTCGACCGATGGTGTCGCGATCCGTACCAAGAACGGCACGGGGCGGGTCAGCGGGCGGTGCCGCCGCCGTCGACGTTGAGGATCGCGCCGGTCGTGTTGGCGGAGCGGTCGGAGGCCAGGAACGCCACGGCGTCGGCGATGTGCTGGGGCGTCCCCGGCGGGAACCGCGGGTCGAGCAGCTCGGTCCAGCGGTCGGGATCGCCCCACCGCCGCTCGGCCGCGTCCCGCATCAGGCCCTCGAGCCGGGGCGTGTGGATGAGCCCCGGGTTGATCCCGACGACGCGCACGCCCTTGCGGGTGCTCGTCGAGCCGAGCGCCTGGGTGATCGCCATCAGCGCAGCGTTGCCGCCGACACCGGCGATGTACCCGGGCGTGGGCTTCACGCCCGCTCCGCCGATCACGTTGACGATCACGCCGCTGCCTCGCTCCCCCATGTCGGCCATGGCGTGCCGGCACAGGTTGACGAACCCGAAGACCTTCAGGTCCCACGCCTCCCGCCAGGTCTCCTCGTCGACGGCGGCGATCGTGCCGCTCGGGATCGCGCCGGCGTTGTTGACGAGGATGTCGGGCAGCGGCACCTCGGCCCAGAGCCGGTCGACCTCCTCGGAGCGCGACAGGTCGGCCGGGGCGACGTGCGCAGCGACGCCGTGCTCCTCGCGGATGCGGGCCGCGGCCTCCTCCAGCAGGTCCGCGCTGCGGGCGACGAGCCACACGTCGCAGCCCTCGGCGGCGAGGGTCTCCGCGGTGGTCAGGCCGATGCCCATCGAGGCGCCGGTGACGAGCGCGCGACGCCCGGTCAGTCCGAGATCCATCTGTCCCCCCTGTCGTGTCCGGTCAGACGTAGCGGACCGTGCCGTGGCCCTTCTCGACCTCGCCGATCTCGACGGCACGGTGGCCGGCGGTGCGCAAGACGTCGAGGGTCTTGTGGGCGTCCTCGGCCGGGACGATGACCGCCATGCCGATGCCCATGTTGAACACCCGGGCCATCTCGTCGTCGGCGACCCGCCCGAGGCGCTGGATCTCACCGAAGATCGGCGGCACCTCCCAGGTGCGCCGGTCGATGATGGCGTCGTGGTGGCGCCCGAGCGACCGGTTGAGGTTGCCGGGGATGCCGCCGCCGGTGATGTGGGCGACCCCCCGCACGTCGACGTGGCGCACCAGCTCGGCGATGGCCGGCGAGTAGATGACCGACGGCTGGAGCAGCTCCTCGCCGAGGCTGTGGCGGGCGCCGTCCCACGCCGGGTCGTCGAGCGACCGGCCGGCGACGTCGAGCAGCACCCGCCGGGCGAGCGAGTAGCCGTTCGAGCGCAGGTTCGGCGACGGGAGGCCGATGATGCGATCGCCGGTCCCCACGTGCTCGCCGGTGATGATCTGGTCCCGCTCGACGACCCCGGTGGCGAAGCCGACGAGGTCGAACTCGCCGGGCTCCATCGACCCGGGGTGCTCGGCCATCTCGCCGCCGATCAGCGCGCACCCCGCGGTGCGGCACCCCTCGGCGACGCCCTCGACGAGCTGCTCGATGTGGTCGGGGTCGAGCGTGCCGACGGCGATGTAGTCGAGGAAGAAGAGCGGTTCGGCGCCCTGGCAGGCGAGGTCGTCGACGCACATGGCGACGAGGTCGACGCCGATCGTGTCGAAGCGCCCGACCTTCTGGGCGACGAGCGCCTTGGTGCCGACGCCGTCGGTGGACGAGACGAGCACCGGGTGGCGGTAGCGGTGCGAGGGGAACTCGAACAGCCCGCCGAACCCGCCGATGTCGCCGATCACCTCCGGACGGAAGGTGGACCGGACCTTCTCCTTGATGCGCTCGACGGCGAGCTCACCCGCCGCGATGTCGACGCCGGACCCGGCGTAGGTCTCTCCCCCGCCCTGCTCCTGGTCGCTCAACTGCGGTCCTCGGCCTCGGCCTCGGCGCGACGGGCGCCGATGGCGGCGGCCTCGTCGACGGGCAGCACGCGCACGCCGTCGTCGATGCGCCCCCGGGCGTCGGACGGCACGAGCAGCTCGCCCTCGAGGACGCCCTTGCCGAGCGACACCGGGATCTCGACCGGGTAGCTCCCGGTGAGGCAGGCGTCGCAGAACCCGGCCTGGCCGGTGCCGGCCTGGTCGATGGCGCTGACCAGCCGGTCGAGCGACAGGTAGGCCAGCGTGTCGGCGCCGAGGAAGTCGCGGATCTCCTCGACGCTGAGGTTGGCGGCCAGCAGCTCGCCCCGGGTGCCGGTGTCCATGCCGTAGAAGCACGGCCAGCGGTACGGCGGCGACGAGACCCTCATGTGGACCTCGGTGGCGCCGGCCTCGCGCAGCATCTTGATCATCGCCCGGGTGGTGGTGCCCCGGACGATGGAGTCGTCGATGACGACGACCCGCTTGCCCTCGATGTTCTCGCGGAGCGGGTTCAGCTTCATGCGCACGGCCTGGGCCCGCAGCTCCTGGCTCGGGGCGATGAACGTGCGGCCGATGTAGCGGTTCTTCACCAGGCCCTGGCCGTAGGGGATGCCGCTGCGCCGCGAGTAGCCCTCGGCCGCGGGGAGGCCGGACTCGGGCACGCCCATCACCATGTCGGCGTCGACCGGCATCTGCTCGGCGAGCTGCTCGCCCATGTGGATGCGGGCCTGGTGCACGCTGCGTCCGTAGAGGCGGCTGTCGGGGCGGGAGAAGTAGACGAACTCGAAGATGCAGAGCGTCGGGTCGGTGCGCTCGGCGGCGAAGGGGAACGACGAGCGGGGGCCGTCGGCGTCGATGACGACCATCTCGCCCGGGTCGAGCTCGCGGATGAAGACGGCGCCGATGATGTCGAGCGCCGGGCTCTCCGAGGCGAGCACCCAGCCGTTGTCGAGCCGGCCGAGGCAGAGGGGGCGGAAGCCGTTGGGGTCGCGCACGCCGATGAGGTGGTCGGCGTCCTGGAGCGTGAGCGAGAAGGCACCCTCGAGGCGGGGCACGACCTCCATGAGGGCCGACTCGAGGCTGGCGTGGGCGCCCTCGCGGCCGAGCTCGATCGACAGGAGCTCGGCGATCACGTCGGTGTCGCTGGCGACGGCGCCGGGGAGCATCCCCGCCTCGTCCGCCAGCTGGCGCGTGTTGACGAGGTTGCCGTTGTGGCCGAGGGCGAACCCGATGCCGCCGACGTCGCGGTAGGACGGCTGGGAGTTGCGCCACACGCTCGACCCGGTGGTGGAGTACCGCACGTGGCCGATGGCGAGGTGGCCCGACAGCGCGACGAGCATCCGCTCGTCGAACGCGTTGGCGACCAGCCCCATCTCCTTGATGACGGTGATCGACTCGCCGTCGCTGACCGCCATGCCCGCGGACTCCTGCCCGCGGTGCTGGAGGGCGAACAGGCCGAGGTAGGTCAGGTGGGCGACCGGCTGGCCCGGTGCGTAGACGCCGAAGACGCCGCACGCCTCCTTCGGGGTGTCGTCCTCGGGGTCGACGTCGTCGACCTCGGGGTGGTGGGGCTCGTCGGCGTCGGAGGCGTCCACGTCGCCCATCGTAGGGGTCTGCCCGCGCGGTCCTGCGAACCGGCCCGTGTGACGCTCGTCAGCCCTGCGTGGTGCCCGATCCGAGGGCGTCGGGCAGGCGGTCCCGCCACGCCGCGGTGGCCTCGGCGAGCGGCACGTCCAGCAGGTCCTTCACCGCCAGGCGATCGCCGATGGCGACCCCGAGGCGGGTCGCCGGCACGCCGGCCGCCTCGGCGGCACGCTCGAGCGCCGTGAGGTGCTCGGCGGCGACGCAGACGACGACCCGGGACGGCGCCTCCGAGAACAGCTCGGCGTGGTCGGCGACGCGAGCGACGCTGAACCCGACCCCGGAGCGCACCGCCATCTCGGCGAGGGCCACACCGAGGCCGCCGGTCGACACGTCGTGCGCGCCCTGCAGGAGGCCGCCGGCGACGAGCGACCGCACGAGGTCGGCGAGCGCCGCGTGGGCGGCGACGTCGAGCTCGGGCAGCATGCCGCCGCGGTGGCCGTGGTCGAACGCCCAGCGGGAGCCGGCGAGCGCCGAGGACGGCGCGCCGAGCAGCACCAGCCGGCCACCCTCGACGAGGCCGACGCCGGGCGGGCGGCGGTCGAGCCGATCGATGACGCCGAGCATCCCGATGACCGGGCTCGGATCGATGTTCGCGCCGCGCGACTCGTTGTAGAGCGAGACGTTGCCGCCGATGACCGGGATGCCGAACGCCGAGCACGCTTCGCCCATGCCGTCGATCGACTCCGACAGCTGCCACATCACCTCGGGGTGCTCGGGGTTGCCGAAGTTCAGGCAGTTGACGACGGCGAGCGGGCGGGCGCCGACGACGGCGAGGTTCAACATCCCCTCGGCGACGGTCTGCGCCGTCCCGGCGCGGGGGTCGACGGCGCACCAGCGGTGGTTGCCGTCGGTCGTGAGCGCCAGGCCCCGTCCGGTGTCCTCCCCCGTGCCCGGGTGCTTGAGGCGGAGGACGGCGGCGTCGCCCCCGGGCGGCTCGACCGTGTTGAGGAACAGCATGTGGTCGTACTGCGAGGACACCCACGTGGTGTCGGTGAGCATCCCGACCAGGTCGGCCCCGGGATCGGTCGGCGCGGCGAGGGAGGACGGGTCGTCGCTGCGGCGGGCGCCGAGGTCGGCCGGCGCCTGGCGGGGTCGGTCGTACATCGGGCAGTCCTCGTGGAGCGAGTCCGCCGGGATCTTCGCCAGCTCCTCGCCGTCGAAGCCGTCGAGGATGCGCAGCCAGCCCACGCCGTCGGCGTCGGGCGGCGTGACCTTGCCGATGACGGTGGCCTGCACCTCCCAGCGAGCGCAGATCTCGAGCACCCGGTCGGCGTCGGGGGGCTCGACGATCGCGAGCATCCGCTCCTGGGACTCGCTCGTCATGATCTCGAACGGCTCCATGTCCGCCTCGCGCACCGGCACGGCCGACACGTCGACGTCCATGCCCATGCCGCCGCGCGACGCCGTCTCGGAGGTGGCGCCGCTGAGCCCGGCGGCGCCGAGGTCCTGGATGCCGACGACGAGCTTGGCGTCGAGCAGCTCGAGGCACGCCTCGATCAGCCGCTTCTCCTCGAACGGGTCGCCCATCTGCACGCTCGGGCGCTTGTCGGCGTCGGCCTCGTCGTCGGAGAACCCCGCCGAGGCGAGGACGCTGGCCCCGCCGATGCCGTCGCGGCCGGTGGTCGAACCGAGGAGGATGGCGAGGTTGCCGGCACCGGTGGCCTGGGCGAGCACCAGGCGGTCCTGGGGCAGCACCCCGAGGCACAGCACGTTGACGAGCGGGTTGCCCTGGTACGTCGCGTCGAAGACGGTCTCGCCGCCCACCGTGGGCACGCCGACGGAGTTGCCGTAGCCGGAGATGCCGCTGACGACGCCCTCGGCGATCCAGCGGGAGCGAGCGTCGTCGAGGGGACCGAACCGCAGCGGGTCCATGATCGCGATCGGGCGGGCGCCCATCGTGAAGATGTCGCGCAGGATGCCCCCCACCCCGGTGGCCGCGCCCTGGTAGGGCTCGATGGCGGAGGGGTGGTTGTGGCTCTCGATGCGGATCGCCGCGGCGATGCCGTCGCCCACGTCGACCACACCGGCGTTCTCACCCGGGCCGACGAGCACCCACTCGGCCTCGGTCGGGAGCCGCTTCAGGTGGATCTTCGACGACTTGTAGGAGCAGTGCTCCGACCACATCACCGCGTACATGGCGAGCTCGAGGGGGACGGGAGGACGCCCGAGGATCTTCTCGATCTCGGTGGCCTCGTCGTCGGTGAGGCCGAGGGAGCGGTGGAGCGGCTCGGTCATGGCCCGCACGCTACCGCCGCGGGCAAGGGCGCCCGGAACCACCGATCGACCGCGAAATGGAACGATGCAGAAGTCCGGAAATGGCATCTCGGGCAGCGACGAAATGGCGCTGCACTTGCGACGACGCAAGGCGGCGTGTTCCTCTGGTGGAGATGAACGCCAAGGCACGCAAGACGACGACCATGTCCGACGAGCACAAGGCCGCGCTGGCCGAGGGGCGCAACCAGGGGCGTGCGGTGCGCAACTACCTCGAGGCGCTGGAGGCCAACAAGCCCAAGAGAGGTCGCCGCCGCACCACCGACTCCATCCGCAAGCGGCTCGACGCCATCGAGACCGAGATGGCCGACGCCAACCCGGTGAAGCGGCTCCAGCTCGTGCAGGAGCGCCTCGACCTCACCGCCGAGCTCGACGCCGGCGACGAGTCGGTCGACATGGAGTCCCTCGAGGCCGCCTTCGTCGACGCCGCCAAGCCCTACAGCGAGCGCAAGGGCATCACCTACGCGGCGTGGCGCGAGATGGGCGTCCCGGCGGCGACGCTGAAGGCCGCGGGCATCGGGCGCGGCGCCCGCTGATCAGGAGCGGACGACGGCGCCCGACGCAGCGTCGATGACCGACTGGAGCAGCGTGCGCCCGTCGGCGGATCCGAGCAGATCGGACATGGCCCGCTCGGGGTGCGGCATCAGCCCGACGACGTTGCGCTCGGCCGAGCAGATGCCCGCGATGTCGTCGATCGAACCGTTCGGGTTGTCGACGTAGCGGAGCACCACGCGCTCGTCGCCCTTCAGCTCGGCGAGGGTCTCGGGCGAGCAGGTGTAGTTGCCCTCGAAGTGGTTGATCGGGACCCGTAGCTCGTCACCGACGTTCGCCGCCGAGGTGAGCGCCGAGTCGGTGGACTCCACCCGCAGCGTCGTCATGCCGCACATGAACTTCAGCCCGCGGTTCTTCTGCAGCGCACCAGGGAGCAGTCCGGCCTCGGTCAGCACCTGGAAGCCGTTGCAGATGCCGACGACGGGGCCGCCTTCGCGGGCGTGGTCGGCGACGGCGTCCATCACCGGGGAGAAGCGGGCGATGGCCCCGGGACGGAGGTAGTCGCCGTGGGCGAACCCGCCGGGGACGACGACGGCGTCGACGCCGTGGGTGGTGCGGTCGCCGTGCCAGAGGATCTCGCCGTCGCCGCCGAGCATCCGCACGGCCTCGATGACGTCGAGCTCGCAGTTGGACCCGGGGAAGAGGACGACACCGACCCGGGCGCTCATGCTGCCGCGCCCTCCCGCAGGTGGATCTCGACGTCCTCGATGACCGGGTTCGACAGGAACCGGGCGCACATGTCCTCGACCTCGGAGCGGGCCGACGCCTCGTCGGTGGCCTCCAGGGTGAAGCGGATGCTCTTGCCGACGTGGACGTCGCGCACCCCGTCGAACCCGAGCGCCGGAAGGGACCGTTCGATGGTGGCGCCCTCGGGGTCGGCGACCCCGGCCCGGTGCCGCACCTCGATGTGCACCTCGAAGATCATGCGGCCATCGTCCCACATCCTCGCCCCGCCCCCGGCACCTCCACCCCGCCCTGTCCCCGTCTCGCGCCGCTGGTTGGGCGCGACAACCGGCACATGCGCCCCCAACCGCGCCCGACCCCCCTGGTTGGGCGCGACATCCGGCACATGCGCCCCCAACCGCGCCCGACCCCCCTGGTTGGGCGCGACATCCGGCACATGCGCCGCCAACCGCGCCCGACCGGCCGGGTGGTGGGGGCACGCGGGTGGCGACGGGCGGGTCCAGCGTGGTGGATGGGGTGGGGGCGGGTCGGGGTCCCGTCAGCGGGCGTCGACCAAGCGCTCGCCGTCGAGGACAGGGGCGCAGGCCGAGGCGTCGTGGTCGGCGGCCCAGTCGAGGTCGACGCTCTGGCCCCGCTCGGCGAGCTCGATGCCGGAGCTGCAGGACGCCACCACCTCGGCCAGGTGGGGACGGGCGTCGAGGAAGGCTGCACGGGCGGCGCACGCCTCGGGGCTGAGCGACGCCGCGTCGTCGACGGCCGCGAGGATCGCCCCCGCCCCGAGCTGGTCCTCGAGCGCCGGACGGAGCGGGCCGGTGGCCCCGTTCCACCGCTCCCCGGCCGCGATCACCGCGATCGTGCCGCAAGGACCGGCCGCGTCCGACGCCGCCCGTGCCACCGCGGACGCGTTGCGGAGGCAGCCGGCGAACACGGCCCGCGCACCGGCCTCGACCGCGCCGACGCAGAGCGCCGAGCCGTTGGGCGAGGGCAGCACCAACCTCGTGCCGCTCGGGATCGACGCGAGCGACGCCGGCGAGAGGGACCACGGTGCCTCCCCGGTCGGACCCATGCGGTTCGACGCCACGACGGCGCCGCGCGCGGCCGCGAACTCGTGCTCGGAGCCGTCCTTCCAGCGGTACGGGAACACCTCGGCCCCGCGCGCCACCGCCACGTCGACCGCGGTGGTGAAGCGCAGCACGTCGACCACGACGACGACGTCCACGACCGGCGCCAGCCGGCGCAGCCCGTTCGGCCCCCACTCGAACCGCCAGCGCCACGCCCGCTGCTCGAACCAGCCAGGGTCTCGACCGCCGCCGTCCGCCGACGACACCGTCACCGCTCTCTCGTGCTCGCGACCCAGTCGTCGACCGAACGACCCGTCAGCCGCTCGAACGCCTCGACGTAGCGGGCCCGGGTCGCCTCGACGACGTCGGGGGGCAGCGATGGCGGCGGCGGCGACTTGTCCCAGTCGAGCCCGTCGAGCCAGTCCCGCAACGGCTGCTTGTCGAACGACGGCGGCGTCCCGCCCGGCTCCCAGCCGTCCGCGGGCCAGAAGCGGGACGAGTCCGGGGTGAGCACCTCGTCGGCCACCACCAGCTCGCCGTCGACGAAGCCGAGCTCGAACTTGGTGTCGGCGACGACGATCCCCCGCTCGGCCGCGAGCGCGGCGCCCCGGTCGTACAGGGCGAGCGAGATCGCGCGCGCCCGCTCGGCGACGTCGCGACCGACGATCTCGACCGCCCGGTCGTAGGAGATGTTCTCGTCGTGATCTCCGACCTCGGCCTTGATCGAGGGCGTGAACAGCGGCTCGGCCAGGCGCTCGGACTCCTGCAGGCCGGAGGGCATCGGCATGCCGTGGACCGTGCCCGACGTGCGGTACTCCTTCCACGCGCTGCCGCTGAGGTGGCCGCGCACGATGCACTCGATGGGCAGCATCTCGGCCCGGCGGCAGAGGACCGCGCGGCCGGCGAGCCCCGGATCGCCGGCGCCGTCGGGGAAGTCGGCGACGGCAGTGCTGAGCACGTGGCTCGGTGCGACGTCGGCAAGCTCCGCCGACCAGAACGACGAGATGCCGGTGAGCACCCGGCCCTTGTCCGGGATGGGCTCGGCCATCACCACGTCGAACGCCGAGATGCGGTCCGAGGCCACGAGCAGCAAGCGCCCGTCGCCGGCGTCATAGACGTCGCGCACCTTGCCCCGGTGGACGAGGGGCAGATCGACGCTCGGCTCGCTCACAGGATGTCCGACGGCGCGTAGGCCGCGGCCTCGGGGTGCGCGGCGACGAGGTCGCCCACGCGAGCGACGAACGCGTCGACCTGGGGGCCGGCGGCACCGGTGAACGACAGCGGGTCGGCCACCAGCTGCGCGACGGCGTCGGGTCCGAGGCCGAGCCGCTCGTCGGCGCCGAGCCGGGCCACCAGGTCGACCGCCTCGGTCGGGCGCTCTCGGCGGTCGAGCGCCGCGGCGACCGCGTGCTCCTTGATGATCTCGTGGGCCTGCTCGCGACCCACTCCCGACGCGACCGCCGCCATCAGCACCCGCGTCGTGGCGAGGAACGGCAGGTTCCGGGCGAGCTCGGCGTCGATCACCGCCGGGTAGGCGCCGAAGTCGGCGAGGACGGTGAGGAACGTCTCGAAGAGGCCGTCGAGGGCGTAGAACGCGTCGGGGAGGGCGACGCGGCGGACGACCGAGCAGGAGACATCGCCCTCGTTCCACTGGTCGCCGGCGAGGGCGGTGACCATCGTGAGGTGCCCGGCGAGGATCGCGGCCAGGCCGTTGACCCGTTCGCACGAGCGGGTGTTCATCTTGTGCGGCATGGCCGACGAGCCGACCTGCCCCGGCCGGAACCCCTCGGTGACGAGGTCGTGGCCGGCCATCAGGCGGATCGACGTGGCCAGGCTGGAGGGGCCGGCCGACGCCTGCACCAGCGCGGCGACGACGTCGAGGTCGAGCGAGCGGGGGTACACCTGGCCGACCGAGCCGAGGATGTGGTCGAAGCCGAGGTGGGCGGCGACGGCCCGTTCGAGGGCCTCGACGGCGTCGGGTGCGCCCAGCACGTCGAGCTGGTCCTGCTGGGTGCCGACCGGGCCCTTGATCCCACGGAGCGGGTACCGCTCGAGCAGGTCCTCGATCCGGTCGAGCGCCGCGAGGACCTCCTCGCCGGCGTTGGCGAAGCGCTTGCCCAGGGTGGTGGCCTGCGCGGGCACGTTGTGGCTGCGGCCGGTGATGACCGTGTCGCGGTGCTCGGCCGCCAGCTCGGCGAGCCGGGCGAGCACCGTGACCAGGCGGTCGCGGACGAGCCGGAGACCGAGGCGCACCTGGAGCTGCTCGACGTTCTCGGTGAGGTCCCGCGACGTCATGCCCCGGTGGATGAGCTCGTGCCCGGCGAGGGCGCAGAACTCCTCGATGCGGGCCTTCACGTCGTGCTTCGTCACCTGCTCGCGGCGCCGGATCGACTCGAGGTCGACGTCGTCGACCACCTTCTCGTAGGCCTCGATCGCCCCGTCGGGGACGGCGACGCCGAGGTCCCGCTGGGCCCGGAGCACCGCGAGCCACAGCTGCCGCTCGAGGACGACCTTGCGCTCGGGCGACCAGACCTCCCGCATCGCCGCGGAGGCGTAGCGGGTGGCGAGAACGTTCGGGATCGGGTCAGCCACGGGGGGTCTCCTCGGCGGGCGCGGCGGGCGCGGCGGGCGGCCGCGTACGGGCGAAAGGGGCCGATCGGCCCATCAACGACGATCGTCCACAGGCCGATCCTTGACACAGGAGTCGGGGCTGCGCACGGCCTCGACCCCGGAACGAGCCCCTACCGAGTGAAGGACGAGCACGATGGACGGGCGTTGCGACAAGCACCCATTCGAGCCCGCGGATCGCACCTGCCGCACCTGCGGCGGTGAGTTCTGCACCGACTGCCTGGTGTTCAGCCACGGGCCGCGGAAGCCGCCGTACTGCGTGAGCTGCGCGCTGGCGGCCGCCGGCGTGCGCTCGTCGGCCAGCCGGCCGACCGCGGTGTCGAAGCGCGACCTGCGCAAGAAGCTGCGGGCCGAGCGGAAGGCGGCCAAGGTGGCGTCGAAGAGCGGGCAGGCGGCGCCGGTCCGAGTGGTGGAGTACGAGTTCACGATCACCGACGACGGCCGGATCGAGCGTCCGGCCGAGCGAGCGAGCTGAGGGGTCAGCCGGCACCGGTGACCTCTGCCGGGTCGCCGGCAGCGGCGGCCGCCGCGATGTCGCCCCGGGAGAACCTCCCGGGCCAGGAGATGCGATCGATGGCGTCGTAGGCCCGGATCCGGGCCTCTGCCAGTCGAGGTGCCAGGGCCGTCACCGCCAGGACTCGTCCCCCGGCGGTGACGGTCCGGCCGCGCTCGTCGCGAGCGACGCCGGCTCCGAACACCACGACCCCCGGGACCGACGAGGCCTCGTCGAGGCCCGAGATGACGTCCCCCGTCCGGGGCGAGCGCGGGTAGCCTTCGGCGGCGGCCACGACGGTGACCGCGGCGTCGGCGGTGAACGAGGGCGACGACTCGATGCGGCCCGACGCCGCCTCGGCCAGGAGCTGGGCGAGGTCGCCGTCGTAGCGGGGCAGGACCACCTCGGCCTCGGGATCGCCGAAGCGGACGTTGTACTCGACGAGCTTCGGCCCCTCCGGTGTGAGCATCAGCCCGGCGTAGAGGACGCCGCGGTAGTCGATGTCGCGCGCGCGGAGCGTCGCGAGGGTGGGGAGGACGAAGCGATCCATGACCTGGTCGACGAGGGCGTCGTCGACGTCGGGCACCGGCGAGTAGGCCCCCATGCCGCCGGTGTTCGGACCGGTGTCGTCGTCGCCCACGCGCTTGAAGTCCTGCGCGGGGGCCAGCGCCACCGCGCCCTGGCCGTCGCAGACGGCGAGGAGCGACAGCTCCGGGCCGACCATGCCCTCCTCGATGACGACGGTGCGACCGGCGTCCCCGAACGCCGACCCCGACAGGTACTCGGCCACGGCGTCGGACGCCTCCTGGCGGGAGGTCGTGACGAGCACGCCCTTCCCCGCGGCCAGGCCGTCGGTCTTGATGACGAACAGGTCGCCCATGGTGTCGAGGTACGCCTCGGCGGCGGCGCGGTCGGTGAACGTGCCGTGGCGGGCCGTGGGCACGTCGGCCGCGGCGACGAGCTCCTTCATCCAGGCCTTGGAGCCCTCGAGCCGCGCGCCGTCGGCGCCGGGACCGAACACGAGCGCGCCCCGCGCCCGCAGGCGATCGGCCATGCCGTCGACCAGCGGCGCCTCGGGACCGACGACGAACAGGTCGGCCTCGATCTCCTCCGGCGGCTGGTCGGTCGAGGCCGGGATCAGCGGGTTGCCCGGGGTGACCACGACCTCGGCGGTGCGGGAGAGCGCGTGGGCCAGCGCGTGTTCGCGTGCCCCGCTCCCGACGACGCAGACCTTCACGTGCCCTCCCTCAGGCGGCGAAGTGGACGAACTGGTCGCGACCGGGCCCGACGCCGACGAGCGTGATCGGGATGCCCACCTGGGCCTCGAGGAACGCCAGGTAGTCCCGGGCGTTGGCGGGCAGGTCGCCCCGCTCGGTGATGCCGCTGATGTCCTCGTCCCAGCCCGGCAGCTCCTCGTAGACCGGCGTGACCTTGTGGAGCACCGACTGGTGGTACGGGAGGTGGGTGAGCCGCTCGCCCTCGTGCTCGTAGGCGACGCAGACCTTCAGGGGGCCGAGGCCGCCGAGGATGTCGAGCTTGGTGATCGCGAGCTCCGACAGCGAGTTGAGGCGCACGGCGTGGCGGAGCATCACGGCATCGAACCAGCCCGGGCGGCGGCGACGCTTGGTGTTGACGCCGTACTCGTGGCCCTTCTCGACGATCGTGTCGCCGAGCTCGTCGAGCAGCTCGGTGGGGAACGGGCCGGCCCCGACGCGCGTGACGTAGGACTTCGCGATGCCGACCACACGGGTGATGTGCATCGGCCCGATGCCGGCACCGGTGCACGCCCCGCCCGCGACGGGGTTGGAGGACGTCACGTAGGGATACGTGCCGTGGTCGAGGTCGAGGAAGGTGGCCTGCGCGCCCTCGAGCAGCACGTGCTGGCCGGCGTCGAGCGCGTCGTGCACCAGACCGACCGTGTCGGCGATGTGGGGCTCGAGCTGCGGCAGGTACTCCTCGAGGTACCGCTCCGCGATGTCGTCGGCGTCGGCGGGCAGGCGGTTGTAGATCTTGGCGAGGACGGCGTTCTTGTCCTTCAGGACCTGGTCGAGCTTCTCGCGGAAGATCTTCTTGTCGAGCAGGTCCTGCACCCGCAGGCCGACGCGGGTGGCCTTGTCGGCGTAGGCGGGGCCGATGCCCCGCTTGGTGGTGCCGAGCTTGTTCGCACCGAGCCGCCGCTCGGTGAGCATGTCGATCTCCTGGTGGTACGGCAGGATCAGGTGGGCGTTGCCGCTGACCTTCAGCCGTGACGTGTCGACGCCCTTGGCCTGGAGGGTGGACATCTCCTCGAGCAGCACCTTGGGGTCGACGACGACCCCGTTCCCGATGACCGGGGTGATGTGGTCGTAGAGGACACCGCTGGGCACCAGCTGGAGCGCGAAGGTCTCGCCGCCGACCACGAGGGTGTGGCCCGCGTTGTGGCCGCCCTGGTAGCGGACGACCATCGACATCTCCTTGGCGAGGAGGTCGGTGAACCTTCCCTTGCCCTCATCGCCCCACTGGGACCCGACGACGACGGTGGCGGGCACGCGCGTCTCACTTTCAACGGCCGGGTGTGACGTCGCATGTTACCCACGCGGGGCGGGGTGGCCGTCCAACCCATCAGCCACCCCACCCCGGGATCGTGGCGACCGCTCAGCGGCGGCGGCGGTCCTCGCTCTCGACGAGCGCCGCGCGCCGACCGGTGGTGAGGAACACCGCACCGAGGCCGGCGAGGGCGATGGCGACGACGGCGAGCATGCCCGAGCTCACGCCCGTGCGGGGCAGGACAGGGGCGGCCGCCGGGGCCGGCGGCGCGGTGGTGGGCGGCACCGGCTGGGTGACCACGCCCCCGACCTCGACGCACTCGGCGGGATCGACGGCCTGGACCGCGACCTCGGTGCCGTCGACGAGCACCGTCACCTGGGAGGCGACGTCGGTGGGCACGGCGACGCTGGCGCGGGCCGCTCCCTCGACGTCGGCGAGGGTCTCGACGACGGTGCCGTCGACGAGAACGACGAAGGTCGAGGCACCACCGGTGGAGGTGACGTCGACGGTGGCCTGCCGCGGGGCGTCACAGGCGTAGGTGATGGACGCCGCGACGTCGATCTCCATCGGGGGAGGCGGCGGCGGGGTGCACTCCGGATCGTCCGCGGGCAGCTGCGGGTCCCACTCGCACACCGGCGGAGGCGGCGGGACGTCGCCGCACTCGCCGGGCAGCGCCAGCCAGTCGGTGGTCTGCATGGGATCGGCGATGCTCGCCTGGCCGCTGCCCCACGTGGCGAGCGCCTCGGAGTGGACCCGGACCTGGGTGGCGCCCTCGGGCGGGGTGATCGTGGTCGTGCCGGAGAACGAGAGGCTCTCCGAGGTGAAGGCGCCCGACCCGATCTCGATGTCGGTCAGCCCACCGAGGGGTCCGTCGGCGTCGCCGTACTGGACGTAGACGCGGACGTCCTCGTTGTAGAAGTCCGGGCCCCACAGCTCGGGCCCGCCCCACGAGGTGGTGGTCCAGTCGAGGACGACGGCGTCCTCGACGCAGGCGACGCTGGCGGTCGGCTCCGGGTGGTAGGCGAGCGCGCTCGGCGCGACGGCCACCAGGCCCACCAGCAGCGCGGTCACCAACGCCGCGGCGGCGCCGAGTCGGCGGCGGAGGCGTGGCGGACTGTCGGTCGGGGCGTGCGGCATGGCCCATCTCCTCGTCGGTGGGCACGCAGGGGCGTGCGTCGGCGGGGACGGTTTCGCTGTAGCTCCTCACCGACCAAGCGACCAGTTGCGGACCGGTGGATCATCGCTTCCCCAGCTGGCGGTCTCGCCAACTGACAGCGATTCCACCACGCTCCGTGGCTGGCGTCGAGTCGATCGGAGCGAAATGAGCCGAACGGCCCATGCCCGACCGCCACTCAGCGTGCGGAACCGGCGACCGAGCGCTCGACCGGACCGTCCGACGACCACGGATGGGGCGAACGACCCATCAACAAACGACGATCCGCGCCGATGGGCGGGCGGGGGCGATCACGCACGGCGGGAGCCGGTCAGGCCGGCAGGACCGACACCACCACGCCGGTGGGGTCGAACACGACCTGGCCGGCCTCACCCGCCACGTGGACGACGTGCACGGCGACCACGGGCTGACCGCCGTCACCCGCCCGGATCTCGATGCGCGACACCTCGCCGCCACCCACGGCGAGCGTGGCCACGGCCTGCTCCCCCATCGCTCCCCACGGCGTGGCGGCCAGGGCGCTCAGCTCCACGACACCCCGGTCCTCGTCGAGCGGCGCCGCCGGCTCGGGCCCCGACGTGGACCCGTCGAGGTGGTCCAGGCGCCAGACCTCGACGGCCGGTGACTCGTCGGGCCAGACGACCTCGGCCACGACGCTGCGGTGGTCGACCACGAGCGACGCGACGTGGGTGACAGGTCGGCCGATCTCCGCCGAGAGGCGCTCGACGACCACGCCGGGCGGCGGCCAGGCCCCGACGCTCGCCGGCTGCTCCGTCGTCGCCACGGCGCCCGGCACGTCGGGATCCATGGCGGCGTCGAACAGACCGACGAGGGCCACCACCGAGAGGGCGAGGGGGAGCAGGACCACGGCGACGAGGGCGCCCATGGCCAGGCGGAGCACCCTGCGTGCGGCACCGGCGGTCTCCGCGCGCGACGGCGGGCGACGGGGCGGGCCCGTCGGGGGCTCCCACCGCGGCGACGGCGGCGGCGGAGGGGGAGGGGGTGGCGTGGCCGAGGAGGGGGGCGCGGGACGAGCGGACGCCCGGGCGGTGCCCGGCACCTCACCGGGGACGGGATCGCCCGGGACCCAGCCCTCCCATCGCTTCCACTCGTCCGCCTCGCTCACCGCCGGCAGTCTCCCACCTCGCGCTCATCGTGTCGTCGGCCACCGCCGAGTCCCGGCGATGAGGGCCACCCCGGCGAGCACCGCAGTCAGTCCGACCACCGCGAGGGGCGTCGTCGTGCCGGCGCCGGTGCGGGGCAGCTCGCCGCGGTCGACGGTGATGCCGAGCACCTCCGTGGGCACCGTCGTCGTGGTCGTCTCGGGCACCGTGGTCGTGGTCGTCGCCGGCACCGTGGTCGTGGTCGTCGCCGGCACCGTCGTCGTGGTGGTGGTCTCGGGCACCGTCGTCGTCGTGGTGCTCTCCGGCACCGTCGTGGTGGTCGTCTCGGGGACCGCGACGTCGACCCACGCCGTCGCCCGGGCCTCGGCGACCGACTCGGTCGCCAGGATCAGCCGCTGCACGACCGGACGTCCGGTCTCGTCGAGCTTGGCGAACGCCCGTCCGGCGTGCACGACGGCGCTCGCCGTGGCGGTCAGGGTCACGCGCCCCTCGACCTCGGAGCGGATGCCGAGGCGGGACCCGTCGACGACCGCCCCGAGAGGGGCGCCGGTGTCCCAGTCGAGGAGGTCGGCGCCGCCGGCGTCCACCGCGACGCCGCCGGCGGTCGTGGCCACCGTGAAGGGCCCGGCGACCTCACCCCGGAGGACGGTGGCCGACGACGGCGTGAGCGCGAGGCTCGGCGGCGGCTCCACGGGCAGACCCTCCAACGGGATCGACCCCAGCACCTGCTCGTAGACGGCGACCACCGCCGGGACGGACGAGGCGCTCGCCAGCTCGAAGCCATCGGTGAGGTGCCAGATCGCGGCCTGGATGCCCGCGGCCCGCTCGTCGGGCGAACCGGGCAGCGTGGCGTCGTCGGCGTCGTAGGTGTGGAGGACGAACGACACGCGGTCGAGGTCGCGGATGCCGGAGGTCACCCAGTCGACCTCCTCGAGGTCGCTCCCGGACACCACGTCGATCGAGGTGTGCAGGTCGATGCACCACGCCGTCACCTCGGTGCCGCCGTCGATGCGCAGCCGCATCTCGCCCGCCCAGTAGCCGAGGACGGGTCCGCCGTCGACCGTCCCCTCGATCTGAGCGCCCCGGCCCGTCCCGACCAGGTCGCCCGAGCTCGCCGCCTCCGCCGCCGGCGTCCCGATCGAGAGCACCGCGGCCGCCAGGGCGATCGCGGCGAGGACGACGTACGAACGCCGCGGCCCGGCCCCGGGCTCGCGGCGCGTCTGGCGTGTCATGGCACCCACCTCGCGGTCCGGCGGGCGCCGCTGCGCCCGCACTGATCAGCAGGGCCGGTTTCGCCACTGGCTCGACCCCGGATCCAGGCGACCAGGTCGTACCCGGGGCGTCGGTGCCTCCCTGGCCCCGGAGCCATCCCCCGGAGCCATCCACATCGTCCCGCCGACCGGGCCACAGGGGCAGGGTCCGAGGACCTTCGGCGCCTGGTCCGGACGGATCATCCGCGACCGGGCGGCCGGTCAGACGATGGCGATCTCGCCGTCGACCGCGTCGACCCGCACGGTGTCGCCGTCGCTCACCTTGCCGTCGAGGAGGGCGAGCGCGAGCCGGTCGCCGAGCTCCCGCTGGATCACCCGCTTGAGGGGCCGGGCGCCGAAGGCGGGGTCGAACCCCTCGTGGGAGAGGAGCGCGGCGGCCGCGGGCGTCACGTCGAGGGTGATGCGACGCTCGGCGAGGCGGCGGCGGAGCCGCTCGAGCTGGATCTCGACGATCTGGGTGAGGTCGTCCTCGGTGAGGGCACGGAACCGCACGATGTCGTCCACCCGGTTGATGAACTCCGGCTTGAAGAACTCGCGCGGGTCGCCGGGGAGGTTCGACGTCATGATGAGCACGGTGTTCGTGAAGTCGACGGTGCGGCCCTGTCCGTCGGTGAGCCGGCCGTCGTCGAGGAGCTGGAGCAGCACGTTGAACACGTCGGGGTGCGCCTTCTCGATCTCGTCGAGGAGCACGACCGCGTAGGGGCGCCGCCGCACGATCTCGGTGAGCTGGCCGCCCTCGTCGTAGCCGACGTAGCCGGGAGGGGCTCCGATCAGGCGGCTGACCGAGTGCTTCTCCATGTACTCGGACATGTCGATGCGGACCATCGCCCGCTCGTCGTCGAAGAGGAAGTCGGCGAGGCTGCGGGCGAGCTCGGTCTTGCCGACGCCGGTGGGCCCGAGGAAGAGGAACGAGCCGATCGGGCGATCCGGATCCGAGAGGCCGGCACGGCTGCGCCGGATGGCGTTGGCGACGACGGTGACGGCGTCGTCCTGGCCGACGACGCGTTGGTGGAGGACGTCCTCGAGCCGGACGAGCTTGGCCATCTCGCCTTCCATCAGGCGCGAGACGGGGACGCCGGTCCACTTCGACACGACCTCGGCGATGTCCTCCTCGTCGACCTCCTCCTTCAGCATCTTCTGCTCGGCCTGGAGGTCGGCGAGGGCCTGGGTGGCCTCCTCGACCGACTTCTCCAGCGCGGGCAGCTGGCCGTAGCGGATCTCGGCCGCCTTTTCGAGGTCGGTCTCGCGCTCCACCTCGGTGCGCTTCTGCTCCAGCTGCTCCTTGAGGTCGCGGATGCGAGCGATGGCGTCCTTCTCGGCCTGCCAGTGGGCGGCCATGCCGGTGCGCTGCTCGCGCAGGTCGGCGAGCTCGGCGTCGAGCGACGCGAGCCGCTCGGCCGAGGCGTCGTCGGTCTCCTTGGCCAGCGCGACGCGCTCGATCTCGAGCTGGCGGATGCGCCGCTCGACGACGTCGATCTCCGTCGGCATCGAGTCGATCTCGATGCGGAGCTTCGACGCGGCCTCGTCGACGAGGTCGATGGCCTTGTCGGGGAGGAACCGCCCGGTGAGGTAGCGGTCGGAGAGGACGCCGGCGGCGACGAGCGCGGCGTCCTGGATGCGCACGCCGTGGTGGACCTCGTAGCGCTCCTTCAGCCCCCGCAGGATGGCGATGGTGTCCTCGACCGAGGGCTCGCCGACGAACACCTGCTGGAAGCGGCGCTCGAGCGCCGGGTCCTTCTCGATGTGCTTGCGGAACTCGTCGAGGGTGGTGGCGCCGATCATGCGCAGCTCGCCGCGGGCGAGCATCGGCTTGATCATGTTGCCGGCGTCCATGGCGCCCTCGGCCGCGCCGGCGCCGACGATGGTGTGGAGCTCGTCGATGAAGGTGACGACCTCGCCCTCGGCATCGGTGATCTCCTTCAGGACCGCCTTCAGGCGCTCCTCGAACTCGCCGCGGTACTTGGCGCCGGCGACCATGCTCGACAGGTCGAGGGAGACCAGGCGCTTGTTCTTCAGGCTCTCGGGGACGTCGCCCTCGACGATGCGCCCGGCGAGGCCCTCGACGATGGCGGTCTTGCCGACGCCCGGCTCGCCGATGAGCACGGGGTTGTTCTTCGTGCGGCGCGACAGCACCTGGATGGTGCGGCGGATCTCCTCGTCGCGGCCGATGACCGGGTCGAGCTTGCCCTGGCGCGCCAGCTCGGTGAGGTCCCGCCCGTACTTCTCGAGCGCCTGGAACTGGTCCTCGGGCGTCTGGCTCGTGACCCGGTGGCTGCCCCGCACGTCGCGCAGGGCGCCGAGGAGCTGCTCGCGGTCGAGCTCGAGGTGGTCGGCGAGGGCGAGCAGGAGGTGCTCGGTGGAGATGTACTCGTCACCGAGCTCGACGCGCGCGGCGTCGGCCCGCTCCAGCACGTCGTTGAGGTCGCGGGAGATGCGGGCGTCGCCGCCGTAGGCCTTGGGCAGCTTGGCCAGGCGGTCGGTGGCTGCGTTGCGGAGCGACAGCGGCGTGGCACCGACCTTCTGGAGGATCGGCAGGACGACGCCCTCCTCCTGGCCGAGCAGCGCCACCAGGAGGTGGTCGGCGGTGACCTCGGGGTTGGAGGCGGACCTGGCCGCGGCGATGGCGGCGTTCACGGCCTCCTGGGTCTTCAGCGTCCAGCGGTTCGGATCGAGCGGCATGCGACCACCTTATCCACAGGTTGTGAGAAAACCTCACAACGCCCATATCAACTTTCGGACATCGTCCCAGGTCAGCGGCCCGGGCGTCGACCCCGCAGCGACCCCTCGTAGAGCACGACCGACTGCTGCACCGGCACGAGCTCCCGCCGGTGGTGGCGGTGGGCCTCGGCCACCGCGTCCTCGGCTCGGCGGCGCACCTCGACGAGCTCGCGGCGCAGGCGGTCGAGCTCGTCCTCCATCTCGAGGACCCGCTTCACCCCTGCGAGGTTGAGGCCCTCGTTCGTGAGCTCCTGGATGCGGCGGAGCTGCTCGACGTCGTCCTCGCTGTAGCGGCGGCTGCCGCCACCCGTGCGGGCCGGCTCGACGAGGCCCTTGCGCTCGTAGATGCGCAGGGTCTGCGGGTGCACGCCGGCCAGCTCGGCGGCGACGGAGATCACGTAGACGGCGCGCGAGCGGGTCGGGGCGCCGTCAGGTCGTCGGTCGGTGGCCATGGATCACACCCCCAGGTGGGCTCGCGGCGAGGTGCTCGACTCGGCGGCGGCGAGCGCCTCGACCGCGGCACGCTCGGCATCGGACAGCTGCGACGGGACCGCGACCTCGACGGTGACGAGCAGGTCGCCCGACGGACCCTTCGCCGGCTGGACGCCCCGCCCCTTCACGCGGAAGGTGCGGCCCGACCGGGTGCCGGCCGGGACACGCAGGGTCACGGGCTCGCCGTCGAGGGTGGGGACGCGGATGTCGGCCCCCAGCACCGCCTCCGGGTAGGTGACGGGCACGGTGAGGGTGAGGTGGCGGCCGCTGCGGCCGAAGACGTCGTGCGCCGCCACCGAGACGACGACGAAGAGGTCGCCGGCCGGACCGCCGTTGCGACCGGCGTCGCCCCGTCCCTTCAGGCGGATGCGCTGGCCGTCGTCGACGCCCGCGGGGATCCGGACCTTCACGGTGCGCGGACGGCGCTCGACGCCGGTGCCGGCGCAGGTCGGGCACGGGTCCTCGACGACCTGGCCCCGCCCCCCGCACGCCGGGCACGGCTGGCTGAAGG
This sequence comes from Actinomarinicola tropica, assembly GCF_009650215.1. Taxonomy (GTDB): domain Bacteria; phylum Actinomycetota; class Acidimicrobiia; order Acidimicrobiales; family SKKL01; genus Actinomarinicola; species Actinomarinicola tropica. Next base: position 3,582,333 of record NZ_CP045851.1, read on the forward strand.
AGAAGAATCCCTGGTTGTCCTCGAGGGCGCCCCGCCCGCCGCAGCGCGAGCAGACGGTGGGCGACGTGCCGGGCCGGGCACCCGACCCGTGGCAGGTGGAGCAGGTGGCGTCGGACGTGAGGTTGACCGACGTGGTGACGCCCCGGACGGCGTCCTCGAACCGGAGGTGCAGCTCGGCCTCGAGGTCGCGCCCGCGCTGGGGACCGGCCCCGCGCGTGCGGGTGGCACCGCCCCCACCGCCGCGCCCGCGGTTGAACAGCCCGCCGAGCAGGTCGCCGAGGTCCTCGGTGGAGAAGTTGAAGCCGCCGGTCGGACCGCCGAACCCGCCGGCGCCGCCGGGCGCGCCGAACCCACCGGCCATCGGGCCGAGGCGGCGGACCTCGTCGTACTCCTTGCGCTTCTCGGGGTCACCGACGACGTCGTAGGCCGCCGAGACCTCCTTGAAGCGCTCCTCGGCCGCAGCGTCGCCGGGGTTGGCGTCGGGGTGGAGCTCCCGGGCCAGCTTCCGGTACGCCGAGGTGATCTCCTTGGCCGACGCCGACTCGGTGACGCCGAGGGTCGCGTAGTAGTCCTTCTCGAACCACTCCCGCTGGGGCGCCATCGCGGATCAGCCTCGCACCTTCACCATGGCGGCGCGGATGACCTTGCCCTTCCAGGCGTAGCCGGGGCGGAGGACGTCGACGACGACCGGCCCCTCCGCATCGCCCTCGCCGTGCTCGTGCATCACGGCCTCGTGGTACTCGGGGTCGAAGGCGCGGTCGAGGGGGTCGATGCGCTCCAGCCCCTCCTTCTCGAGCACGCCGAGCAGGGCGGCGAAGACGGGCTCGACCCCGTCGGCGCCGTGCAGCAGCGCGGCGTCGCAGGCGTCGAGCACCGGCAGGAGCGACTCGGCGAGGCGCCCGGTGGCGCGCTCCGCCGCGGCATGGTGGTCGCGCGTCGAGCGCTTCTTGAAGTTCTCGAAGTCGGCCTGGAGGTGGCGCAACCGGTCGAGGTAGTCGTCGCGCTCGGCGGTGACCGCGTCGAGGCGGTCGAGGGTGTCGGTGGCGAGCGACTCGAGGTCGTCGGGGGCCATGGCGTCCACGTCGGGGCGGTCGGCCGCCGGCGTGGGCGCGCCGCCGGGTGCCGGCGCCGGCGCGCCGTCGGCACCCTCGGCGGGCGGGACCGTGGGCTCCTGGTCGGGGCCGGGGAGGGGCTCGGTCACGACTTGTCCTCGTCGTCGACGATCTCGGCGTCGACGATCTCGGCGTCGACCACCTCGTCGTCGTCGGGGGCGCCGGCCCCACCGCCGGCCTCGCCGCCCGCGGCCTGGGACTGCTCGGCCGCGGCCTGCTCGTACAGGCGCTGGGTGAAGCTCTGGCTCGCGGTCATGAGCGCCTCGGTGGCGGACTTGATCGCCTCGAGGTCGGAGCCGGCGAGGGCCTCCTTCAGCTCGCTCAGGCGGGACTCGACGGTGGCCTTCTCGTCACCCTCGAACTTCTCGCCCTGCTCGCGGAGCACCTTCTCGGTCTGGTACACGAGCGAGTCGGCGTTGTTGCGGACCTCGGCCTCCTCGCGACGGCGGCGGTCCTCCTCGGCGTGGGCCTCGGCGTCCTTCACCATCTGGTCGATGGAGTCCTTGTCGAGCGACGACTGACCCGTGATGGTCATCGACTGCTCCTTGTTGGTCGCCCGATCCTTGGCCGACACGTGGACGATGCCGTTGGCGTCGATGTCGAACGTGACCTCGATCTGGGGCACGCCACGGGGCGCCGGCGGCAGGTCGACCAGCTGGAACTTGCCGAGCGTCTTGTTGAACTGCGCCATCTCGCGCTCACCCTGCAGCACGTGGATCTCGACCGACGGCTGCATGTCCTCGGCGGTGGTGAAGACCTCGGTGCGGCGGGTGGGGATCGTGGTGTTGCGCTCGATGAGCTTGGTCATCACGCCGCCCTTGGTCTCGATGCCGAGCGACAGCGGGGTGACGTCGAGGAGGAGGACGTCCTTGACGTCGCCCTTCAGCACGCCGGCCTGGACGGCGGCGCCGATGGCGACCACCTCGTCGGGGTTGACCGACTTGTTGGCCTCCTTGCCGGTGAGCTCGCGCACGAGGTCGGCGACGGCGGGCATGCGGGTGGAGCCGCCGACGAGGATCACGTGGTCGAGCTGGCCCTTCTCCAGGCCTGCGTCCTTCAGGGCCTGCTCGAACGGGCTCTTGCAGCGCTCGAGGAGGTCGGCGGTGAGCTCCTGGAACTTGGCCCGGGTCAACTGGTAGTCGAGGTGCAGCGGGCCGGCGTCGGTGGCGGTGATGAACGGCAGGTTGATCTGGGTCTGCTGGACCTGCGACAGCTCGATCTTGGCCTTCTCCGCGGCCTCCTTCAGGCGCTGGAGGGCCATGGCGTCGTTGGAGAGGTCGACCCCGTGGTCGTTCTTGAACGAGGTCGTCAGCCAGTCGATGACGCGCTCGTCCCAGTCGTCGCCGCCGAGCTTGGTGTCGCCGTGGGTCGACTTCACCTCGAACACGCCGTCGCCGATCTCGAGGACCGACACGTCGAAGGTGCCGCCGCCGAGGTCGAACACGAGGATCGTCTGGTCCGACCCCTCCTTGTCGAGGCCGTAGGCGAGCGCGGCCGCGGTGGGCTCGTTGATGATGCGCAGCACCTCGAGGCCGGCGATCTGTCCCGCCTCCTTGGTGGCGGTGCGCTGGGCGTCGTCGAAGTACGCGGGGACGGTGATGACCGCCTGGGTGACGGTGTCCCCCAGGTACGCCTCGGCGTCGCGCTTGAGCTTCTGCAGCGTGCGGGCCGAGATCTCCTGCGCCGTGTAGCCCTTGCCGTCGATGTCGATCGTCCAGCCGGTGCCCATGTGGCGCTTCACGGACCGGATCGTGCGGTCGGGGTTGGTGATCGCCTGGCGCTTGGCGACCTCGCCGACCATGACCTCGCCGCCCTTCGAGAAGGCGACGACCGAGGGCGTCGTGCGGCTGCCCTCGGAGTTGGGGATGACGACGGGGTCGCCGGCCTCGAGGACGCTGACGACCGAGTTGGTGGTGCCGAGGTCGATGCCGACGGCCTTGGGCATGGGGACGCTCCCTTGGGGGACGTGGGCTCCGCGGGAGCCCGGTGTGGATGAGGGGGACTGGGGCTCGGACGAGCCGACCCGGTGGAGGCTACGGGCCTCGGGACCAGGCCGCACCGTCCTTGCGACACCGACCACGATAAAAGTTGAGCATGGTGTTGACAACCTCTCGCGAGACCCCGGTCCGCGCCCGATCGAGCCCGCTCACTAGGCTCGGCACATGACCTCCGCCGCGCCCGGGACCCTCGTCCTCCTCCGCCACGGCCAGAGCCAGTGGAACGCCCTCAACCTCTTCACCGGCTGGCACGACGTCGACCTCACCGAGCTCGGCGAGCAGGAGGCCCGCGCCGGGGGCGAGGCCCTCCTCGAGGCCGACCTCCTGCCCGACGTGGTCCACACCTCGCTCCAGAAGCGGGCGATCCGCACCGCCAACATCACCCTCGAGGTGATGGACCGGATCTGGATCCCGGTGCGCCGCAGCTGGCGGCTCAACGAGCGGCACTACGGCGCGCTCACCGGCCTCGACAAGAAGGAGACCGTCGAGAAGTACGGGCCCGAGCAGGTCCACATCTGGCGCCGCAGCTACGACACCCCGCCACCGGCCCTGGAGCTCGACGACGAGCGCCACCCCCGGCACGACCCGCGCTACGCCCACCTCCCGCCGGACCTCCTCCCCGCCTCGGAGTGCCTGAAGGACGTCGTCGTCCGGATGCTGCCGTGGTGGTACGACGCCATCGTCCCCGACCTCCAGGCCGGCGAGACGGTGCTCGTCGCCGCCCACGGCAACTCGCTGCGGGCGCTCGTCAAGCACCTCGACGGCATCTCCGACGAGGACATCGCCGAGCTGAACATCCCCACCGGCATCCCCGTGCGCTACGACCTCGACGAGCACATGCGGGCCGTGCCGGTCGACGACTTCCCGCAGCGCTACGTCGGCGACGTGGAGGCGGCCATGGCCGCGGCCGCGGCGGTCGCCGCCCAGACCCAGACCGGCTGACCCCGGCCCCTCCACCTCCGCCTCTTCCGGCAATCGCGCGGATCCGTGTCACAGTGCGCCACGAACCCGCGCGATCTGGTCAGGCGGCGGACCGCCAGTTCCATCCCGACGCGTCGAGCAGCGCCTCCACCGTCCGCACCACCCACGCGGGGCGGGTCGTGACCTGGCGCCACGTGTAGGTCGGGACCTTCCAGCCGATCGCCTCGGCCCGGGTGCGCCGCTCCCGGTCCCGCTCGAACTGCGCTCGGGACATGTGGTGGCGCACGCTGTCCGCCTCCACCACCACCCGGGCCTCCGGGTAGCCCAAGTCGAACGCGCCGATCCGCCCCCAGCGGTCGTGGAGGACGATCTGACGCGAGGGCTCGGGCAGCCCGCCCCGGCGCAGGACCCGAACCAGTCGGACCTCGAACCGACTGTCGGTCACGCCGTCGACCGCGTCGCGTTGGTCGAGGAGCTGGCGGAACGGGCCGACGCCGTTGCGCCCGGGTCGGGCGAGCCGGTCCAACATCCTCTCGGACCGGGGGACCGTGGTCAGGCCCTGTCGCAAGCCGGAGTCGAACGCCTCCTCGAGGACGGATGCCGGCACCGAGCCGGCCAGATCGATCAGCGTACGGGTGGGCTCGGTGACCGCGATCCCGTCGACGGACGTGATCATCGCCGGCGACAGGTCGGTGCTGTGGTGGAGGAGGACGCCCCGGGGCCGCCGCCCGCCCGACCGCGGGACGCTGACCTCGACCACCGGCCTCGTGATCCCGTCCAACGACCACAGCCACGCCGCACCACGATGCGACGCAACCGCACCCGGACCCGCTGCCCACACGCCGGCGAGCAGCCGCTGGTGCGGCGTCGGCACTCCGCCCGCGAGCCGGCGGATCCCCGGTCCGCCGATCGGTTCGAGGACGCCGGCCCGGGTCAGCCGCGACAGCACCTGTCGATCGATCCCGTGCGGGGCGAGGAGGTCGGCCCGCACGAGCCCGTGGTGCTCCGCTGCCAGCTGCACCACCATGGCCACCCGATCGAACATGCATGAAAAGTACCGATATGGGCCACGAGCGAGAAGGCCCTGGCCGGACTGCGCGGATCGGTGTCACCAGACGACACAGATCCGCGCGATTCCGACCGGACTCACAAGGCCCTCAATAATTGCGGACGGGATCTGTCACCGTCGGGCGCGACGCTCTCCGAGCGATGAGTTCGCGACCAGCGGCTCGTCCACCGGTGTGGCCGACGACACCATTGACCTCGAAGGCACTCGAGGGTCGACCATCACCGAAAAGCACCGGCGGCGACCCGGATCCGCCGGTACCGTCCGCAATCCCCCGACCCACGAGGCGAACCCCATGACCTCCCACGCCGTCGACGCGCACGGCCTCGTCAAGCGCTACGGATCCACCACCGCGCTCGGCGGGGTCGACGTCACCGTCCCCACCGGCACCATCACCGCCATCCTCGGTCCCAACGGGGCCGGCAAGACCACCACGGTCCGCATCCTCACCACGCTCACCGAGGCCGACGAGGGCCGAGCCGTCGTCGCCGGCTTCGACGTGCGCACCCACGCGCACGAGGTCCGTCGGCGCATCGGCCTCACCGCCCAGGACGCCACGATCGATCCGATCCTCACCGGCCGGGAGAACCTCGTCCTCGTCGGGGAGCTCCACCAGCTGCCCCGCCGCGAGGCCAAGGCCCGCGCCACCCAGCTGCTCCGCCAGTTCAGCCTGGAGGACGCCGCCGACCGCGTCGCCTCCGGCTACTCCGGCGGCATGCGCCGCCGGCTCGACCTCGCCGCCACGCTGGTCGCCCACCCGCAGGTGCTGTTCCTCGACGAGCCCACCACCGGCCTCGACCCCCGGGCCCGCAACGACCTGTGGGAGGTCCTCGAGCGGCTGGTCGACGACGGCACCACCATCCTCCTCACCACCCAGTACCTGGAGGAGGCCGACCGGCTGGCCCGCGACATCCTCGTCGTCGACCACGGGGCGATCATCGCCCAGGGCGACGCCCGCAGCCTGAAGCGCCAGGTCGGCGGCGACAGCATCGGCCTGGTGGTGAGCGACGCCTCCCGCCTCGACGAGGCCGTCGCGATCCTCGCCCGCGCCGCCGGCAGCGACCCGTCGGTCGACTCGGGCGCCCGCCGGGCCACCGCGGCCACCCAGGACGGCACCCGGTCCCTCGCCGTCGCCGCCAGCGCGCTCGCCGAGGCGGGCATCGACGTCGACGACCTCGGCGTCCACCAGCCCACGCTCGACGAGGTCTTCCTCACCCTCACGGGCATGCCCATCGACCCCGACGACGAGGTCACCGACGCCCCCCAGGAGGTCCTCTCGTGACCATCTCCACCTCCACGTCCGCCGACGCCATCTCCACCGACATCGACGGCCTCCTCGCCACCGACCGCGAGGCCGCCCTGCACCCGCCGAAGGGCCCGCTCCACGACGCGTGGGTCATCGCCCGCCGTGGCCTCGTCCACATGAAGCGCCAGCCCGAGCAGCTGTCGGACGCCACGGTGCAGCCGATCATGTTCGTCCTGCTGTTCGCCTACGTCTTCGGCGGGGCGATCGGCGACGTCGGCGAGGGCAACTACCGCGAGTTCCTGATGGGCGGCATCTTCGCCCAGACGATCGTGTTCACGGCCTTCGGCGTGGCGATGAGCCTGGCGAACGACCGCAAGAACCAGCTCGTCGACCGCTTCCGATCGCTGCCGGTCAGCACAGGCGCCGTCCTCGGTGGCCATGCGGTGGCGAACATCCTGAAGGCGCTGCTGCCCATCGCGATCATGTCGGTGGTCGGCCTGCTCGTCGGCTGGCGCATCCAGAGCGGCGTCCTCGACGCCCTCAACGCCTACGTGCTGATGGTGGCCTTCGCCTTCGCCATGGTCTGGATCGGCGTGCTGCTCGGCAGCGTCGTCCCCACGCCGGAGGGCGTGATGGGCGTCGGCTTCGTGGCCCTGTTCCCGATGACGTTCATCGCCAGCACCTTCGTGCCGATCGACCCGATGCCCGGCCCGCTGAAGGCGGTGGCGGCGTGGAACCCGATCACGACGCTGGCCGACGCCCTCCGCCAGGGGTTCGGCAACCCGAACCTCGAGGTGTCCGGCAGCTACTGGTCGGTGGAGAACCCGTTCCTCTACACCTGGCTGTGGATCATCGGCATCGTCGTGGTCTGCGCCCCGATCGCCGTGCGGGCCTACTCGAAGTCGCTCGAGAAGTAGGTCACTCGGCCAGGCTCTCGTCGGGTCCCGGCTCCGGCACCACCACGTCCGGGGTCGGGACCCGCAGGCCGATCACCCACACCGCCGACTCGTCGACCGATCCGCTGACGACGGTCGGCCGGCCGTTCTTGGCGCTGAGCAGCGGGAAGAAGGTGCCCCGGTCGGGATCGAAGTCCTCGCGCCGGACCATCTCCACCGTGACGCCCGACGCGACGAGGGCCTTCAGGTCGTTGCCCACCAGGCCCTGACCGAGCTCGCGCCGGTCGTGGCCGCCAGCACCGCCGTGGCTCTCGGAGCGCTCCTCCGAGCTGCGGGGCATGCCGTAGACGTTGGCCCGGCCGAGCAGGTGGTTGAACCGCTCGCTGCCGAACTCGTTGAGCTCCTCCCGCTCCGAGACCGCCAGCGCCAGCTTGATGCCGAGGGCCTCGACGGTCTCCTCCAGGTCCTTGTGGGCCAGGCGGCCGTTGTAGACGAGGAGGTCGGCCCGCTGGGCGTCGGCGATCTCCTCCTCGTCGGTCGAGATGACGAGGACGCCGACGTCCGCCTGCTGGAGGCAACGGCCCAGCTGGACCACCCACGGGGGCGCGCCGATGAGCGCCACGCCCGTCGGCTCGGGGACGTTGACGCGGAGGCGGCGGGACAGCGGACCGGCACCGAGCCCGTAGACGACGACCGACCCGGCGACGACGACGAACGTGAGCGCCGACAGGTCGGTGCCGCCGGCGATGCCCGCCTCCTCGAGCTTGAGGCCGAACAGCGCCGACACCGAGGCGGCGACGATGCCGCGCGGCGCCAAACCGGCGAGGTAGAGCCGTTCGTTGCGGGACAGGCGGGACCGCCACGTCGACGCGGCGACGGCCAGCGGCCGGGCGAGGATGACGAGCACCGCCAGCACCCCCAGCCCAGGGAGCAGGTTGTCCTGGAGGTCGGCCGCCTCGACCCGAGCCCCGAGGACCACGAAGATGCCGCCGATCAGCAGGACGCCGAGGCTCTCCTGGAACTCGATCACGTGGCGCACCGGCGCTCGGCGCTGGTTGGCGAGCGTGATGCCGAGCACGGTGGTGGCGAAGAGCCCAGCCTCCTCGCGGAAGTGGTTGGCGAGCGCGAACACCGCGAGGGCCACGGCGATGATCACGGCGTTCTGCATGTGATCCGAGACCATGCGGTGCCCGAGGAACCAGGCCAGGCCGATGCCGGCGAGCAGGCCGAGCCCGCTGCCGACGACGGCGGTGGTGAGCACAGCCTGGGTGATCTCGACGGCGCCGTCCCCGGCGACCACGACGACCTCGAGCGCGACGATGGCCAGCGTGGCGCCGACGGCGTCGATCCAGATGCCCTCCCAGCGCAGCACGCGGGCGACGCGGGGCCGGAGCCGCTGCTGGCGGAGAAGGGGGATGATGACCGTCGGGCCGGTGACGGTCATGATCGCCCCGAAGACGATCGACGCCCCCCACGGGAGCCCGCCGACCGTGTGGGCGGCGACCGCAGCGATGATGCCGGTGATCACGACCCCGACGCTGAGCAACCGGAAGAGCACGCCGCGCCACGACCCGAGCTCGGAGCGGTGCAGGCCGATGCCGCCCTCGAAGAGGAGGAGCCCGACGCCCATCGAGACGACGGGGAAGAGGAGGTCGCCGAGCAGCTCGTCGGGGTCGAGGAGGCCGAACAGCGGCCCGGCGGCCAGGCCGACGCCGAGCAGCAGGAGGATCGACGGGATCCGCAGGCGCGTCGCGACCCACTGGGCGGCGACGCCGAGGCCGACGACGGCGGCGATGGCGGCTGAGGGTTCGTCCATGTGCTCCGTCGACTCCGCTCCGGGGTTCCGGAAAGGCTACGGCGGCGACGGCCCGCATCGGCGCGAGGGGTGGCTCAGCCCCAGATCGATGCCATGTCGGTCAGCTGCACCTTGGTGTGGGACCCCTGCACGCCGAGCGCCGCCAGCAGGTCGGCGGTGCGCTCGAGGGCCCGGGCGCTCACCTCGGCCTCGTTCTCGGCGGGGTCGCCGTCGGCACGCATCTCGAAGCGGGCGTTGAAGGCGTAGAGGTGCTGGTCGTAGGTGAGGGTGCCGTCCCGGGTGAACGCCGAGCGGAAGATGTCGTGCTCGGGTGCCGCCGCCCGGAGACGCTCTCGGGCTGCGTCGTCGAGGCCGTCGAACCGGCCGCGCACGACGACGCGGTACAGGTGCAGTGCCATCCCCGGTGTCTACCGGAGGCGGCGCCGCACGCCGGCCGGGTTTCGGGACCAGCCGCCGGGCTACGGTCCGCGACCATGGCGGATCGACGTGGGCGGTTGACGATCGGCGAGCTCGCTGCGGTGAGCGGCATCCCGACAACGAGCCTGCGCTTCTACGAGCGCCGGGGTCTGCTGCCCGCACCGGAGCGGGTGGGCGGCAAGCGCCGGTACGACCCGACGATCGTCATGCGGCTGATGGTCATCCGCTTCTGCCGGGTCGCGGGCCTGCCGCTCGACGAGATCGCCCAGGTGCTCGACGACGAGTCGCCGGGCCGGGCCGCGACCAAGGACATCGCCGAGCGGCGCATCGCCGAGATCGACCGCCACGTCGCCGAGCTCCAGCTGGCCCGCCGGATGATGGTGGCGGCCCACGCGTGCACGTGCCCCTCGGTGGAGGTGTGCGGTTGCGGCGCCATGGCGCCGGTGATCGAGGAGGTGCGGGCCCTCAGGTCGTCGGGAACGGCACCTGGAACCACCACGGACGGTCGTCCAGCTCCACCGCGACGACCCACTTGATCCACCACGGTCCGCGCCGTGACGGTGCCACCAGTCGCACCGGCGCCCCGTGCCCTCGCCGGAGGGGCTCGCCGCCGTACCCGACGGCGAGGTAGGTGGACGCCGCGTCACGGGCCGGGACCAGGCGTTCGTAGCCGGTGACCGATCGGACGCGGATGCTCCGCGCGCCGGCAGCATCGATGAGCTCGGAGAGCGGCACGGCGTCCCAGGACTGCTCGCTCCACCACCCACCGGTGCAGTCGAGCCGGCCGGCGACCGGCCGGGCCACAGCCACCAGGTCGGCGACGGCGACGTCCCGACCGGCGATCACCAGCGGCCAGGTGGCGGGGTCGACGTCGTCGGGCGACTCGTCGTCGATCCACGACACGGTCGGCATCCGGGCGGGGTCGAACGAGCCGATCTCGTGCGAGCCGGTGAAGCGGCGATCGGCCCCGGCCACGCCGAGGGCCCGTTCGGCGACCTCGACCGTGCCGGCGAGGACGGCGGCGGCGCCCACCGCAGCGCCGCCGCCGAGGAGCAGCCGTCGATCGAGGTCGACGGCGCGTGGACGCGACGGGCGCGACGTCACGTGCCAGACGAGCAGGGGCACGAGGCAGAAGGCGAGCAGGAAGTGCGTCCACAGCGCGCTCCAGTAGCCGACGCCCCACCACGACCCCGTCGAGTGCAGGAGGCCGAGGACGACGACGGCGAGGACCCCGACGCCGAAGGCGACCGACAACCAGCGGCTGAGCCGTCCGCGCCGCATGCCCGGGCGCACCGACCGTCGGTACTTGCTGCCGGCGAGCACGAGGAGCGTGAGGCCGGCGACGGCGTGGGCGAAGGTCCACCACCGGCTCCACCCCGTGCCGACGGCCCACGAGGTGAGGCCCGTGGCGATCGCCGTGACGATCGCCACCTCGAGCAGCAGGTTGACCTGCCGCGCCCCCAGCTGCCGCCAGGGGAGGGTTCCGACACGAGCTCGTTCCGCCATGCGCGGGACGGTACGACGTGGAGTCGACTCCAGGTCAAGGGCCCTCGTGGGTGGTTCGCGCCGGGAGGACCTGTAGGGTGCCCCCGTCGCTCCGACCCGTCGGGGCGCCGGCGCCGGCCCTCGAGGCCGGCGGGTCACGGCAGGGAGCACCCGGTCGAGGCCACCCTCCCCCTTCGCCTGCGATGCGACGGCTCCGTGCCGGTGGGGAGATCGCCGCTGGGAACCTTCGCACCCGCACGTACCCGCCCGCCCCTGCGGGCACCGAACATCGGAGCACCACCCTGTCTGCTGCACCTCTCGCCGACGCGCCCGTCGCGGCCGGCACCACTGCATCGACCACGTTCGCCGACCTCGGCGTCCCCTCCGCCGTCGTCCGCAACCTGGCCGACCGCGGCATCACCTCGGCGTTCCCCATCCAGGTCGCCACCCTCCCCGACGCCCTCGCCGGCCGCGACGTCTGCGGCAAGGCCCCCACCGGGTCGGGCAAGACGATCGCCTTCGGCATCCCGCTCGTCACCGGGCTCGGGAAGGCCCGCCCGCGCCGACCCCGGGGGCTCGTCCTCGTGCCCACCCGCGAGCTCGCCACCCAGGTCCACGAGGAGATCCGCGCCCTCGCCGGTCCCGGCGGCGCCACCAGCGCCACGTTCTTCGGCGGCGTGGGCTTCGGCTCGCAGATCAAGGCCCTGCACCGTGGCATCGACATCGCCGTCGCGTGCCCCGGCCGGCTCGCCGACCTCATCCAACAGGGCGAGATGAACCTTTCCGAGGTCCGCATGGTCGTCCTCGACGAGGCCGACCGCATGGCCGACATGGGCTTCCTGCCCGAGGTGAAGCGCATCCTCGACCGCACCCCGGACGACCGCCAGACCCTTCTGTTCTCGGCGACCCTCGACGGCGACGTCGACGTCCTCATCCGGCGCTACCAGAAGGACCCGGTGCGCCACGAGCACGTCGTCGAGGACGACCGCCCGCAGAACCGCCACGAGTTCTGGGCCGTCGAGCGCGACCAGCGCCTCGCCACCACCGCACGCCTCACCAAGGCCGAGTGGCCCGCGGTCGTGTTCGTGCGCACCAAGCGGGGCGCCGACCGCGTCGCCAAGCAGCTCACCCGGGAGGGCGTGGCCGCCGCCGCGATCCACGGCGACCGGTCCCAGGGCCAGCGCGAGCGGGCCCTGGCCGCGTTCACGTCCGGTCGGGTCCAGGCCCTGGTCGCGACCGACGTCGCCGCCCGTGGCATCCACGTCGACGGCGTCGCCTGTGTCGTCCACTACGACATGCCGCCCGACCACAAGGACTTCGTCCACCGCTCGGGCCGCACCGGCCGGGCCGGCGCCACCGGCCTCGTCGTGTCCCTCGTCCCCGGGGACCAGGTGCGCGACGTGAAGAAGATGCAGAAGGTGCTCGACATGCCCGTGGGCGTGCACCCCTCCGGGGTCGACCAGATCGGTCCGGAGCGCACCCCGCCGCCGGTCGCACCCGGCCCGGCGCTCGACGGCCCGTCCACCGGCGGTCGCCGTCGACCCCAGGGCGGCGGACGCTCCCGCAACCAGGCCGGCGGCGGATCGCGCAACGGCCAGGGCCGCAACCGCTCCGGCGGTGGTGGCGGCCGGGGCCGGAAGCCCGCCGGCGCCCGCTCCGGTGGCGGCAACGGCCGCTCGGCCAGCGGCCGCGGTCGCGGCGGCCGCTGACGTCCGAGGGGTCTAGCGGCCGGAGGCGGCGAGCTCGGACATCGTGCCCGCCGCGCCCGACAGCGAGCCGGCCAGCGTCGTGAGCTCGTGGACCTGGGCGGCCAGGACCTCGCCGGCCGCGGCCTCCTCGCCGGCGACCGCGACGACCTCGGCCTGGACGGTCTGGATGCCATCGACGGCGGCCTCGACCTGATCGAGCACCTCGGCGGTCGTCGTGGTCCCCTGACGGATCGCGACCAGCGTCTCCCGGATCCGATCGACCGCGTCGGCGGACTGCGCCGCCAGGTTGCGGACCTCGTCGGCGACGACGGCGAAGCCGCGCCCCGCCTCACCGGCACGGGAGGCCTCGATCGTTGCGTTGAGCGCCAGCAGCTTGGTGCGCTCGGCGATCTCGGAGATCAGGACGATCAGCGACTCCACCTCACCGGAGCGCTGCTCCAGGTCGCCCATCGTCGCGACACCGCTGCCGACCCGTTCCCGGGTCTCCTCGCCGGCGCGCGATGCGTCGACCGCGCGCCGAGAGAGCTCACCGACCCGCTGGGACGACGCCTCCTGGGTCTCCCTGACGACGCCGGCCACCTCGCCGACCCGACCGGACACGTCCACGAGCCGCGCCGCCTCGCGCGCCAGCTCGGCGCCGAACCGCTCGGCGTCCTCCAGGCGCCGCCGGCGCTCGGCCTCGACCTGCTCGAGCGCCGCGACGGTCGCCCGGCTCGCGTCCTCGAGCACCTTCCAGAGCGCCAGCAAGCCGACGACGGTCACCAGCACCGCCCCGGCGTGGATCAACGCCCAGAGCAGCGGCTTGTGCTGCGCGGCATGGTGGTTGAACGCCCCCTCGGGATCGAGGACGCTGACGCCGACGTGGTGGACCACCACGAAGCCGACGGAGGCGACCAGCGGGCGCCAGTCCTGGTAGAGCGCCACGAAGGGGAGCATGGCGAAGATGTGCAGGTGCGCCTCGATCGTCCCGCCCGAGAGGTAGATGAGCACCGCCGACGCCGCGAACAGCGCCACCGAGGCGAGCACCGCCCGAGCCCTGATGCTCTGCGTGACGGTCGCCCCGAGCGCCACGACGGCGACGGCGCCGATCGTGCCGAGCTCGGCCTGACCGAGGCCCGTGGTCAGGAGGGCGACGGCGACGAGGAACGGCACCTGCAGCCATGCGGTGACGAGCACGATGCGGTGCCTGACCGCGAAGGTGTCGGGGTCGAGCTGCTGGGCCTGAGGCATCCAGTCGAGGACCGTCTGGACCGGGCCGCGCCGTGGGGCACTCGGCCGCGCCGGCTGGGGCGGGACGTCGCCGGGCGACGATGCAGGGGAGATCGGCCGTTCGGCGAGCAGGGTCACGGCCGTTCGTTCGGCCGCTCACCCCCGCGGATGAGGCCGGACGCGAACTTCGGCGGCACCGACCCCCACGAGAGGAGCCGGTGCCGCCGAGGTCGGTGGCAGGTGAGCGGAGCGGAGACCGCCTAGATGGCGTCGATCCCCATCTCACCGGTGCGGATCCGCACCATGGACCCGACCGAGGTGGTCCAGATCTTGCCGTCACCGATCTTGTCGGTGCGGGCGGCCTCGGCGATCGCCGTGACGACCCCGTCGACGTCGGGTTCGTCGACCACGATCTCGATCTTCACCTTGGGCACGAAGTCGATCTTGTACTCCGCGCCTCGGTAGGTCTCGGTGTGGCCGCCCTGGCGGCCGAAGCCCTTGACCTCGCTCACGGTGAGGCCCTGCACCCCGGCGGAGCGGAGCGCGTCCTTCACCTCGTCGAGGGCGTGGGGCTTGATGATGGCGGTGATGAGCTGCATCGTGCGATCTCCTTCTCAGTGCCCGACGGCGCTCGAGCCGGCGAGGATGTCGGGGCCGTAGCCGGGCGCTCCGTGCTCGAGGACGTCGAGCCCGGCGATCTCCTCCTCGGCCTCCACACGGAGGCCCACGGTGGCCTTGATGGCCATGAAGAGCGCACCGGCGGTCACGGTGACGAAGACGAACACGGCCACCACGCCGATGAGCTGGGTGACGAGCAGGTCGGCACCGTCGCCGTAGAGGAGGCCTCCGTCGGTGGCGAGGAGGCCGACGGCCAGGGTGCCCCAGGCGCCGCAGACGCCGTGCACCGAGATGGCGCCGACGGGATCGTCGACCCGGACCCGGTCGAAGAAGAGCACCGAGCCGACCACGAGGGCGCCGGCGACGACACCGGTGATGATGGCACCCCAGTTGGACAGGTCGCCGGTGCCGGCGGTGATGCCGACCAGGCCGGCGAGCACGCCGTTGCCGGCCATCGCCACGTCCGGCTTCCCGGACACCAGCCAGATGGTGATCATGGCGACGACGCCACCGGCCGCAGCCGAGAGCACGGTGGTGACCGCGACGGCCCCGACGGCGGGGTCAGCGGCGAGCACCGACCCGGGGTTGAAGCCGAACCAGCCGACCGTGAGGATGAACACGCCGACGATGGCGAACGGGATGGAGTGGCCCGGGATGGCCCGGGGCTTGCCGTCCTCGCCGTACTTGCCGATGCGGGGGCCGAGGATGATCGCACCCATCAGGGCGGCCCAGCCGCCGACGGAGTGGACGATCGTCGAACCGGCGAAGTCGGTGAACGGCGTGGCCCGCTGGGCGAGCCAGCCGCCGCCCCAGGTCCAGTGGACGACGATCGGGTAGATGACCGCCGTGAGCACGAAGCTGTAGATGAAGTAGCTCTTGAACTTCGTGCGCTCGGCCATCGCTCCGGACACGATCGTGGCCGCCGTCGCCGCGAACGCCACCTGGAAGATGAACGACGTCGACAGGGTCAGGGTCCCGAAGTAGCCCTCGGTGAAGGTGTTCGGGTTGAGGAAGAAGCCCTCGGTCCCGATGAAGTCGTTGCCCGGCCCGTAGGCGAAGGCGAACCCGACGGCACCGAACGCCAGCACGCCGGCGCAGAAGTCCATCAGGTTCTTCATCATGATGTTGGAGACGTTCTTGGCCCGGGTGAGCCCTGCCTCCACGAGGGCGAAGCCCGCCTGCATGAAGATGACGAGCACCGCCGCCACCAGGATCCAGACGTTGTCCAACGCCACCTGGACGCTGTCGGCGGTGAGCTCGTCCTGAGCCAGCGCGGGGGTCGCGGTCAGCAGCGTCGCCGCCCCCACCACCCCCGCTCCTGTGAGCACCTTCTTGCGCATCGTTGTGTCCTCCTCCGACGTCCGACCTGACGGACGTGTGATCTCGATGTGGGGACCGTAAGGAGGGGCGATTTCGCCGCTGTGTGCGCTGTGTTACGCCTGGCTCACCCTTGCCTGACCCGAATCTGACGCCGCCTCCAGCACGTAGCCGCGGGAGCGGACGGTGCGGATCACGAGGTCGAGGGGCTCCAGGCGACGGCGCAACCGCAGCACGTGGACGTCGAGCGCGTTGCGACCCGGGGCACCGTCCGGCCAGCCGGCGCGTGACAGCGCGTCGCGGCTGACGACGGCGCCCCAGCGGTCGAGCAGCGCGGCGGTGAGGCGGCACTCGACGGGGGGCAGCGCCACCCAGCTGCCGTTGCAGCGCAGCACCCCGTCGTCGTCGAGCGAGGGGACGTCCGGCACGTGGCCCGTCCCGATCGCTCGCAGCTCGAGGGCCTGCACGCGGGCTCGGACGTCGGACTCGTCGGCCGGGAGGCGGATCCAGTCCTCGAGCGCGTCGACCGTCGTCGGCGCGGGTGATCCGTCCTCCAGCAGAAGTAGACGGGGCCGGCCCGACCGACGGAGCTCCTCGCGTCGATCCCGCTCGTCCGGCCACCGCACGAGCACGACATCCATGGCGGCAACGTAAGGAGCGAGTGTTTCTCGACTGTTTCGGCGTGGTGAACACGGTCCTGCACGTACCGCCCTCGCATTCGGTCCGCGGAAAGGTCAGCGACTACCGTCGGCCGGCGATGAGCACCGACACCGAACCCGCAGAGGCGCCCGCGAAGTCTCGGGTCCGCCCCCACCAGATCGTCGTCGGCCTCGGCGTCGCGATCGCCCTCGGCACGATCGCCTCCGGCATCGCGTCGTTGGTCTTCCACTTCACCGACGACTCCGAGGTGCAGCGTGAGGTCTTCATCAACATCCCGAGTGGGGTGAAGCTGGCCTTCTACACGGTCGTCCCCGTGCTGCTCGTCTACGGCGCCGTCCTCTTCTCCCAGCGGATGAAGAACTGGCAGCGCGGCGGCCCCGACAAGCGGGCCACCACCAAGAAGAACGTCGGCCAGCGCCTGAAGGACTTCCGCGCCGGCGTCTACATGCAGACGCTGCTGCGCGACCCCGCGGCCGGCATCATGCACTCGCTCATCTACTTCTCGTTCCTCATCCTCCTCGCCGTCACCGCGACGCTCGAGATCAACTACCAGGCCCCCGAGAGCCTGAAGTTCCTCCACGGCGACGTCTACCGCGCCTACGCCCTCATCGGTGACCTCGCCGGCGTCGGGCTCTTCGTCGGCGTGATGTGGGCGATCGTCCGCCGCTACGTGCAGCGGCCGTACCGCATCCGCATCAAGTCGAAGCCCGAGCACGCGCTCATCCTCGGGACCTTCCTCGTCCTCGCCGTCACCGGCTTCACCACCGAGATGTTCCGCATCGCCCTCGAGGGCATGCCCGAGTACGAGCGCTGGTCGGTCGTCGGCTACCCGCTCGCCACGCTCGTGGAGAACAACGCCAACCTGGCCGGCTGGCACCAGTCGCAGTGGATCATCCACGTGCTCGCCTTCGTGGTGTTCCTCGCCATCCTCCCCGTGACGATGCTGCGTCACATGTTCACCTCGCCGCTGAACATGTACCTCCGGGACAAGGACCGCCCCAAGGGCGCGATGAAGCCCATGCCGAACCTCATGGAGACCGAGCTCGAGAGCTTCGGCGCCTCCACGGTCGAGGACTTCACGTGGAAGCAGCTGCTCGACACCGACGCCTGCACGATGTGCGGCCGCTGCACCTCGGTGTGCCCGGCCCACGCCACCGGCAAGCCGCTCGACCCCCGCGAGATCGTGCTGAAGACCGGCGAGGTCATGGCCGCCACCGGCGACCCGCAGGTGTCGCCCCCGATCGGCGTCGACAGCGAGATCACCATCGGCGCCAACTCGCTCTTCGAGCGCATCACGCCCGAAGAGGTCTGGGCCTGCACGTCCTGCAAGGCGTGCGACGAGATCTGCCCGGTGAACATCGAGATCCTCGACAAGATCCTCGACATGCGGCGCTACCTGTCGCTGATGGAGTCGAACTTCCCGACCGAGCTCGGCGGCGCCTACCGCGGCATGGAGAACTCCGGCAACCCGTGGGGCATGAGCCAGGGCGAGCGGGCCGACTGGGCCAAGGACCTCGACGTCCCGATCCTCGAGCCGACCGACGCCTTCGACCACGAGTACCTGTACTGGGTCGGCTGCGCCGGATCGTTCGACGACAAGAACCGCAAGGTCAGCCAGGCCATGGCCAAGCTGCTGAAGCGCGCCGACATCGACTTCGCCATCCTCGGCCCGTCGGAGATGTGCACCGGCGACCCCGCCCGCCGCTCCGGCAACGAGTACATCTTCCAGATGCTCGCCATGCAGAACATCGAGGTGCTCGGTGGCATGGGCGTGAAGAAGATCATCACGCAGTGCCCCCACTGCTTCAACACCCTCATGAACGAGTACCCCCAGCTCGGCGGGCACTACGAGGTCGTGCACCACAGCCAGTTCCTCGAGTGGCTCATCGACCAGGGCAAGCTCGACATGTCGGAGGCCAAGCTCGAGGAGCGGGTCGTCTACCACGACTCCTGCTACCTCGGCCGCCACAACGACGTCTACATGTCGCCCCGCAACGTCATCGGCTCGCTCGGCGGCGTGCAGATCGTCGAGGCCGAGCGCAACGGCACGAAGGGCATGTGCTGCGGCGCCGGTGGCGCCCGCATGTTCATGGAGGAGACGATCGGCACCAAGGTGAACGACGAGCGCTCCAGGGAGCTCATCTCCACCGGTGCGCAGCGCGTCGCCACCGCCTGCCCCTTCTGCTACATCATGATCGACGACGGCGTGAAGGGCGCCGGCGCCGAGGAGGACGTGCAGGTCGGCGACATCGCCATGCACCTCCTCGAGGCGCTGGAGGCCGGCGAGGCCGCACGCACCCCGGCGGCGTCGGCGTCGTCCACCGACGAGGACTGACCCTGCACATCTGACCCGTCCGTCAACCCCTCAAGGACTCCAGGCACCGGATCGCGTCGTCGGCCCGGTCCAGGGGGACGAGCAGGTGGTCGTGGTGGTACGCGGCGAGGACGTTGCAGGGGATGTCCTCCCGCGCCAGGGCGGCCGCCAGCGCCGCGGTGAGGCCGACGGCCTCGAGGGCGCTGTGCACGGCGACCGTCAGCCAGGCCGCACGGAAGGCGACGGGCCACCCGCGGCGCTCGGCGGCGGCGATCGTCACGACCGCCGTCGTGCCCTCGCCCTCCTGGATGACCGCCAGCACCCCGTCGTCGAGGGCGACCGGTTCGGTCAGGTGGACGACGGTCACCGGCTCGGCGCGGCGCTCGATGCGCAGCGCGGCGAGCATCGTCGCAAGGTCGGTCTCTCCGGGCACGGCGGTGAGTCTGGCCGGGTGACCGGACCCGCTGCTCAGTCCTTCTCGAAGTTCTCCCAGTAGCGGCTCGGCCGGGGGCCGACCTGGTTCTGGTACTTCGAGCCGAGGGCGCCGCTGCCGTAGGGCACGTCGGCCTCGCTGGTCATCCGCAGGAAGGAGATCTGGCCGATCTTCATGCCCGGGTAGAGCGTGATCGGCAGGTTGGCCACGTTCGACAGCTCGAGGGTGAGCTGGCCGTCCCACCCGGCGTCGACGAACCCCGCGGTGGAGTGGATCAGGAGGCCGAGCCGCCCGAGGCTCGACTTGCCCTCCAGGCGAGCGACGAGGTCGGCCGGCAGGGCGATGCGCTCGGAGGTCGACCCGAGGACGAACTCACCCGGGTGGAGGATGAACGGATCGTCGTCGTCCGCCTCGACCAGCTCGGTGAGCTCCTCGAGGTTCTTCTTCACGTCGATGTGGCCCATCGTGTGGTTCCGGAAGACCCGGAAGTAGCGGTCGAGGTGCAGGTCGACCGACGAGGGCTGCACGCACTGCGGATCGAACGGGTCGATCACGATGCGACCGGCGTCGAGCTCTTCGCGGATGGTGCGATCGGAGAGGATCATCGCCGTGCGACGTTAGTCGCCGGGCGGTCGCGTCCCTGCGGCCCGGGGCCGGACGCGCCACCGGACGGGGCCTGGGGAACCCCGTCCGGTGCGTTCGTGCCGGGTCAGCGGCCGGCGTCGTTGGCGGCCGCCGTCCCGGCGTGTGCTGTACGAGCTGCGGTGGCGGCTAGAGCCGGTCGCGCTCCACGTAGCGGGTCTCGGTGTGGGTGTCGACGCGGTCGTTGGCGACGAACATCGAGATGAGGGAGACGACGAGGCCGATGGCGCCGACCACCATGAGGATCACGCCGGCGGTGTTGATGTTGAAGCCCTCGGTGTCGACGGTGACGGCGTAGGCCATCACGGCGCCGACGGCGATGAGCAGGATGCTGGCTCCGATCGATCCACTTCGCATGGGGGTCCTCCAAGAGACCGGTTGCCGCCGGGTCTCTCCCGGGGCGATCGTGGCGCCGGGACCACTACCGGCGTTCACCGGGGGTCAAACACCGAGCGCCACGACCATCCGAGGAGACCGGAGCTCAGCCGAAGAGGTCCTGCGCGGTGGACACCTCGCCGTCGCCATCGAGGTCCTCGCCGAGCTGGACCTCCTCCAATGCGACGATCCGCTCACGCGTGCAGTCGGGGAGCGTGAGCGACTCGATGATGCTGCCGATGGTGGCGTCGTCGATATCGCCGTCCTCGGCGTCCCAGCTGATCGTCACGACGAACGACGCCGGGCGCAGCTTGTCCTCGTCGCCGGCCGCAGGGTTCGGCAGGTCGGCGACCTCGACGCGCGCCTTCGCCTCGGTCGACCCCAACTCGTCGGGGGCCTGGGACTGGTCGGCGACCCAGATCTCGACGTCCTGTTCGCCGACGGTCACGGTGCCCCGTGACTCGAAGGTGACCTCGGTCGTGGTCTCGCCATCCCCCGAGTAGGTCGTGATCTCGTAGTCGAAGCTCTCCCACTCCTCGCCCGACGCGTCGAGGATCGTTCCGTCGGGCATCCGGCTCTCCGGCTCCAGATCGACGGAGACGTCGCCGGCGTCGGGACGGACGAAGCCCAGCTCGGTCGAGGTCGACAGCGGCGAGCCGGATCCCCCGCCGCTGCGCGACGTGTTGTCCCAGTCCTCGGGGACCGCGTAGGTGATCCAGGTGCCATCCCCGTCGGGCGCGTCGCACGCGGCCGGGAGCACCTCGAAGTCGGAAGGGACATCGGCAGTGGCGGGGAGGTGGAAGCTCGGCGGGACGATCTCGAGCTCGACGCTCCCGTCGTCGCCGGTGTCGCCGTGGCCCGCGTCGTTCGGATCGTCGCCGCCGACGTCGCCGTTGCCCCCCACCAGGTCGTCGAGCCCCGGAGGGGAGGTCGTGTCGTCGCCACCGTCGTCACCGCAACCGGAGAGGAGCAGGACCGCTGCTGCAGCGATCACCGCCCCCCGGCGAGTGCGGCGGAGCCGGTTCGGATGGTTCGTCATGTCATGTGCGCTGTGTCTCATACCGCTGGCCGACCGTAGTGACGCACGGTCCAGTGACCAAACGGGGGCGCCGGGGGCACAGCGAGGGTGGGGCCCGGCAACGGCGATGACCTACACTCTCCGGGCTGCCCGTCGGGGCCGCACGCGGATGTAGTTCAATGGCAGAACATCAGCTTCCCAAGCTGAGAATGCGGGTTCGATTCCCGTCATCCGCTCTCGCAGATCGGCCCAGGTCACACCCGGTTTCCGGGGACCTGGGCCGAGTCGCGCTCGGAGGCTGAGCGGGCGGGCGTGCCACACCCGTGCCACATCGGTCGGTGACGTGGCGGGCCAGGCGTGGCACACTGCGAAGACCTCGGACGGCAGCAGTCCATGGGGTCGGCATCGCCGGGTGCCCACTCCGCTGTTCGATGGCGCGACGCACGGCGTCCTTCCCAGCACCTGATGCTCAGGAGGAGCCATGGGCTCGCGTTCGTCGTGGGGAAGTGTGCGCAAGCTGCCGTCGGGCCGCTATCAGGCCCGCTACTGCGTGGAGGGCCAGCTCGTCGCAGCGCCGACGACCTTCCGCACCAAGAGAGACGCCGAGGTGTACCTGTCGACCGTGCGTGCCGACATTGAGCGGGGTCACTGGGTCGATCCGGCGGCCCGCCAGGTCAGCCTCGGGGAGTACGCGACCCGGTGGCTCGACCTGCGTCCGGGGCTGCGGCCACGAACCTTGGAGCTGTACGAGTCCGAACTGCGGCTACACATCCTGCCCGCTCTCGGCGACCT
The DNA here is from genome assembly GCF_009650215.1 of Actinomarinicola tropica. Lineage (GTDB taxonomy): Bacteria > Actinomycetota > Acidimicrobiia > Acidimicrobiales > SKKL01 > Actinomarinicola > Actinomarinicola tropica. The sequence goes on from NZ_CP045851.1 coordinate 3,604,376, forward strand.
CGAGCTGACCAAGATCACCCCGACGACGGTCCGGGAGTGGCACGCCGGAATGCTGCGCGCCGGCACTCCCGGCCGCAGCACGGTGGCGAAGTGCTACCGGCTGCTGCGTGCCATCTTGAACACCGCGGTCGCCGACGAGCTGATCTTGCGCAACCCGTGTGTGATCAACGGAGCGGGCACCGAGTCCGCCCCTGAGCGGCCGATCGCGTCCATCCCCCAGGTGTTCGACATCGCCGAGGTGATCGAGCCGCGCTTTCGGGCGATGGTCCTCATCGGCGCGTTCGTCGGGTTGCGCCTTGGCGAGATGCTGGCCCTCACCCGCGGGCGTGTCGACCTGGACTCCGGCGCGATCAGGGTCGTCGAGCAGTACCAGGAGCTGAAGGACGGGACCTGGGTCCTCGGCCCACCCAAGTCCGCGGCCGGGGTTCGCAGGGTCGCGATCCCCGAGCTGCTGGTCCCCGAGCTGGCCGTCCACCTCGACCGGTTCGCAGCGGCGGGCCGGGACGGTCTGCTGTTCCCGGGGACCCACGGCCAACCAGTGCGGCGGGCGGCGTGGTACCGGGCGTGGGGCCGAGCGCTGGCGACGATCGGCATCGAGGGGATGAAGCCCCACGATCTGCGCCACACCGGCAACACGCTCGCGGCGATGACAGGGGCGAGCACCAAAGAGCTGATGGCCAGGTTCGGCCAGTCGACCTCGCGTGCCGCGCTGATCTACCAACACGCCACCCGCGACCGAGACCAACAGATCGCCGACGGCCTCAACGGGATGATCGACGCCCACCTCAAGCAACGACCAGCCCGCCGGCCTGACGTCAGCGGCTGAGTCCTCGATCCAGGTCGGGCGTCTCTCGTGTCGGGGCGCCTTGGAGGCGGTCGAAGCGAGCTTGCATGGCGGCGACCTTCTCGTCGAGCTCCGACAGCGCGGGCGTCGGCGGCGCAGGCGGACTGGTCTGGTTGGGTCGATCTGGCTTGAGCGGCGTCCGGGTCTGCGCCGGACGTTCGCGCCCAAGACCCCAGGGTGCCTCTACTCCTGCGGCGCGGTGGAGGGCTGCCTGGGTGGCGAGGGCAGACGAGGCGCGCGGGGTGCGGTCGATGATCTCGGCGAGGGCGGTGGCGGGGTCGGCGATGCCGATGGGGTCAGGAATCCAGGCATTGTTGGCTAGGCGCCCGCGGGTGAGTGCGACGTAGGCGTGGTTGCGGGTGGTGCCGGGTTCGAGGATGGCGAGGCCGATGTCGACGGTGTCCCCTTGGTTGCCGTAGCCGGTGACGGCCCAGCCGAGCTCGACGTGGCGGTCGACATAGCCGCCGGGGAGGGTAACGGTGCCGCGGTCGGGGTGCGTGACGGTGAGCGAGCCGTCAGCGATGAGCGCGGTGACGTTCCAGGTGTGGCGGTTCCGGACGGGATCTCCCCGGTCGGTCAGGAACGACGGGTCATTGCGTCGCGTCGCGACCGTGTCGCCGACGACGACGTGTGTGCCGTCGGCGAGTGTCCGTCGGTCGCTGCGGTGTCGTCGGGGGTCGTGGCGGTCGAGTCGCCGCTGGATCTCGGTGTTGAGGGTGCGGGCCATGTCCGCGGTGTTGGTGGTGATCGCCACCGTCCGGCCTCGACCGACCTGTGCCTGGTGAACGTCGGCGATGGCCGCAGCGACCAGGGCCGGGTGGATCGAGTGGAGGCGTCCGTGCTCGCCGTAGGTGTCAGCAGCGGTCGGGTCGCCGTCGCGCAGCGCGAGGCTGGCGTCGGCTTCCCATGGTTCGGTGAACCGGCGTGGTGTGTCGAGGCGGTGGTGCGGGAGGGTGTCGCACCAGTGGGCGAACACCCCGCCGCGCCCGACGGCGGGGAGCTGGGCGGGGTCGCCGACGGCGACGAGCCGCCACTGGTGTTGTTCGGCGAGGTCGACGAGTTGTGCGAAGTCGTCGGTGCGGGCCATGCCTGCTTCGTCGAGGATCACGACCCAGCCTCTCCCCCGTGACGGGATGGTGGCCCTCGAGGACCGCGCGGAGCTGCTCCCCGGTCACCTCACCCGACACACCCATCCCGGCGAGTCCCTCGCCTCGCCAACGGCCAGGAGGCTCGTTCGGGTCGAGGTAGTAGTCCACCGGGCCACGCCCAGGACCCGGTCGCTGCCGGTCTTCGGCGAGACCGGCGTAGTAGGCGAGCAGTCCGCCCAGTCCAGCTGCGGTCGACGCCTTCAACGTCGTCACGCGCATCATCCGACCCACCGCCGCCCGCATCGTGCGATGGATCGTGGTCGCCCCAATGCACTCGTCTGTCGCATCGAGCTCTTCACATCGGTACTAGGCCGACGAGCCGGCGAGATCTTCGCGACGGGACCTCAAGGAGGGGTCAACCCTGGCCAGGGCTTGTAGCCGTACCATCGCACTAGATGAGCAAGGGGCGGCGAAGTAGCACCCAGGCGTCCGTGTGATGGCGCTCGAGGATCTGTTCTTCGATCTCGCCGGCGAGCCCCGGCTCATACAGGGTTCAACCGATGAGGACGGGGTGCCTGAGCCACACGCTGTCCACTTCGACGAGGTCGTCCGAGTCCTCGGCTTGTCGCAGTCCCGCTTGCGAGCCCTCGCTCACCTGCGGGGCTTGATGACCTGGCTCGCCGACTCCGGTGCGGGGGCCACCACCTGGCTTCGCGGGGAACTGGCCGCCACGAAGCGGCCTGAAGTCGAGGCGCTAGACGTCGTGGCCGTCGTCAACCTCGGGTCCATGCGTCACGGCGACCACTGGATCGCGCAGTCCATCCTCGCCTCTCCGCTCCTACTGCCTCCCCTACGTCTCGACGTCACTGTCGTTGACCCCGGGGATACTGAGAGACTGAAGCGGGAACGAACTCGGTCCACCTGGCGCTGCCGCGAACTCACCAGCGGCGAGGCAGTCCCGACCGGTTGGTTGGAGGTGAAGCTGTGAGCACTGATGAGGTCAAGACACGGCTTGAGATCCTCGAGGAGGAGATCGAGTGGAAGGAAGCACGGCTTGCCTCCATGCCGTCCCAGTCCCCGATCGATCCGCTCGCGGACGACTGGCACGCACAACTCGGCCACGACTCGGAACGAGCCTCGCTCGAAGCCGCACTGAACACGGAACGCGCCGAACGAGAACGGCTGCTCACCGGTGCCATGCATCTCCGTCTGACGGGGCGCCCGGTCTACGGAAGCAACGTCGACGCGGAGGTGCTTGAGCGACTGGTCCGAAACGTTCGTCACTTGGCTCGATCGGTGGGGGCGAGTCCTCTGGTCGGAGTTCCAGCAGCGGGTTCGCACGTCGTTGAGGTCGTCGCCGCCGACCAGACACAACTCGGCGATCCATTTGCTGTCGCATCCGACGCGCTTCTCGATGCGCTCGCGACCGCCGCGGAGCCTGACGTTGGGCAAGCGGTTCAGCGGCTCACGGAGCGAGTCCAACCCAAGACGACCCAGGCGCTCTCAACTCTCGTCGCCGGAATTGCGCGCGACGGACTGGAGCTGAGTGTCGTAGCTGAGGCAAGTGGGCGCCGCCGGTCCGTCGGGCTCGACCGCTCTCAGGCGAACAACCTCGCTAGAGCTTTCGCCGATGCGGAGCGCGCCCTCCAGATAGAAGTGATCGCAGGGACTCTTCGAGGAGCGTTGGAAGGCGCGGGCCGCTTCGAGATCGAGGTCGGGGGAGACACGATCACGGGAAGCGTGCCAACAGATGTCAGACCGGAACTTGAGGGACTGACGATCGGCAGCCTCGTGCGCGCCACGGTCCAGCGGTCGACGACGACCTTCAGCTCCGGCCGGCCACAGCGAGAGTCACTGTCCCTCCTCGCGATTGAGTCGCTGGAGGAGTAGGAGCCCTGCGAACTGCGGCCCCGGAGGCCTGTCGCACCGACAGGCCGGATCAGCTTCCGAGCTCGCGTTCTTGTCATAGGGGCCGGGCAGGATGGAGCCGCGGTTCGTGCCTCCCGCCAATGAGGTACCGCATCGAAGAGGCAGAGGGCCCCGTTCGGATCCTCACGCAGCTGAGAGGCTCGCCATGCCCAGGCATCTACGCCGATCACCACCTGCGTGGTCGCCAGGAGCTATCCCGGCGCTTCGCGGATGAGCGGGGTGTGAGGGTCCCTGACGCGTAGCAGGGGCCCTGCGAACTTGGCGATGTCTGACGTCGTCGAGTCCGAGGTGCCCCTGCTGTGTTCAACGCTACGCGCGCGTGCGAGCTTCTTGTCGGTCTTGGCGCTGTGAAGGTCCTCGAGGTGGTCGAGCCGCTGGTCGGCCGGCTCGAGATCACCGTCGAGTCGATCGTGGACGCGCCGGTCTGTCCGAACTGCGGGGAGCGGGCGTGGGTCAAGGACCGGCCGGTGGTCGAGCTGGTCGATCTCACCTGCTTCGGCCGCCCGGTGACGTTGCGGTGGCGCAAGCACCGGTTCTGCTGTCCGAGGCGGTGGTGCCGGCAGGGGTCGTGGACCCATGAGGACCCGCGGATCGCCGCGCCGCGGTTGTCGGTGACCGACCGGGCTGGGCGGTGGGCGACCCGCCAGGTCGGCCGCAACGGCCGGGCCGTGTCCGATGTCGCGGCTGAGCTCGGCGCGGACTGGCACGCGATCAACGACGCCGTGATCGCCTACGGGACCGCGCTGCTCGACGCCGACCAGACACGGGTCGGCGCGGTGGCGGCGCTCGGGGTCGATGAGGTGCTGTTCGCCCGGCTGGGTCGATGGCGGACCCAGGCGTGGTCGACCTCGATCACCGATGTCACCTCGGGCCAGCTGCTCGACGTGATCGAAGGGCGCTCCTCGGCGGGGCTGTGCGCGTGGTTGGCGGCCATGCCCGTCACATGGCGTGACGCGATCGCCTGGGCGGTGCTGGACCTGTCGGGGCCGTGGCGCCTCGCGTTCGACACGATGCTGCCCGACGCCGGCCAGGTCGCCGACCCGTTCCATCTCATCAAGCTCGCCAACCAGCGCCTCGACGAGGTCCGCCGCCGCGTCCAGCAGGACACCCTGGGGCATCGGGGCCGCAAGGACGACCCGCTCTACCGATCCAGGCGGCTGTTGACCCGAGCCGACGAACGCCTCGACGACAAGGGCAGAGAGAAGCTGTTGGGACTGCTCGACGCCGGTGACCCCCGAGGCGAGGTCCGCACCGCGTGGCACGCCAAGGAGACCGTGCGCGGCATCTACGACATCGACGACCCCACCGTCGCTGCCGAGTTCATCGATCGGCTCGGCCACGACCTCCAAGACGAGTCCTGCCCGCCCGAGGTCCGCCAGCTCGGCCGCACCATCACCAAGTGGCGCCACCAGATCGCCGCCTGGCACCGGGCTCGCGTGTCCAACGGGCCGACCGAGGCGATCAACAACCTCATCAAGAGGGTCAAGCGGGTGGCCTTCGGGTTCCGCCGCTTCGCCCACTACCGCGTCCGCGCCCTGCTCTACGCCGGCCGCCCCAACTGGGCGCTACTCGCCACCGTCACTCCCCGCTGAAACGCGAAGCGCCGCTATCCCGCGACGACCCTGCCCGATGGGGCAGGCTCATGGTCGTGGCGCGACCGAGCAGAAACGACATCCGAGAATCCGCCGAGCGTCTCGTTCACGAGTGGAGGGAGGAGACCTACGAACGTGGCGAAGCACAGACGTTCTGGACCGAGTTCCTTCTCGTCTTCGGTGTTCAACGCAGGCGCGTGAACGCTGCGTTCGAACGGCACACCCACCGCACCTCCACCGGCGGCCACGGGTTCATCGATCTTCTCTGGCCCGGCATGCTCCTGGCCGAGCACAAGTCCCGCGGAGCCAATCTCGACGACGCCATGAATCAGGCGCTCGACTATATCGACGGCCTGCCAGATGCAGACCTACCGAGGTTGGTCGTCGTGTCTGACTTCGCCCGCCTTCGCGTCCTCGACCTCGATGACCCGCAGCGGGACGAGTTCGAGTTTCCGCTCAGCGATTTCCCTCGGCAGGTTGACCGATTCGTGAGCCTCGCGGGCTACACGACGCGGCGCTTCGAGGACGAGGATGCCGTCAACATCGAAGCTGCGGAGCTCCTTGGCAAGGTCTATGACGAGATCACGGCGACTGGATACACCGGTCACGCGCTGCGCGTGTTCCTCGTTCGGCTGCTATTCCTGCTCTTCGGTGACGACAGCGGTCTCTGGTCTAGGAATCAGTTCGCGGATCTCATCGTCAACCGCACACGGGACGACGGTTCCGACCTAGGAATGTGGTTAGGTCGCCTGTTCACCGTGTTGGACACCGCCGAGGAGCGCCGGACGACAGCGCTCGACGAGGACCTCTCGGCCTTTCCGTACGTCAACGGTGGCCTATTCGAGGAGCGGATCGAGCCACCAGACACGACCCGCACGATGCGAGACCGACTCCGAGAAGCCTGCGGATTCAACTGGTCTCAGATCAGCCCGGCGATTTTCGGATCGATGTTCCAGTCGGTGATGGACGACGAGGCACGCAGGGCTATCGGTGCCCACTACACGTCTGAGCGCAACATCATGAAGGTGATCGGCCCACTGTTCCTTGACGAGCTTCGCTCGAGTCTCGACGCCTGCGGGACCTCGGCTCCGAAGCTACGGCGATTCCACGAGCGACTCGGGCAGCTCACCTTCTTCGACCCAGCATGCGGATGCGGCAACTTCCTCGTGATCGCGTATAGGGAGTTGAGGGCGTTGGAGCGAGAGACGCTTCAGCGCCTCCATCCCGAGAATGTCCAGATGACCACGCAGCTTGGATTCCTGCGGAGGGTCAACGTGGACCAGTTCTACGGGATCGAGATCGAGGAGTTTCCAGCGAAGATCGCTGAAACAGCGATGTACCTCATGGATCACCTGGAGAATGAGCGGCTCGGAGCGGCTTTCGGCGTGAACATCGTCGATCTTCCACTCACTGCAGCTGCAAACATCCATGTCGCCAATGCACTCCGGCTCGACTGGAACGAGGTTCTCTCCGCGAACGATTGTTCGTTCCTCTACGGAAACCCTCCGTTCGTCGGGAAGAAGGAACGTTCTGCCGATCAGAAGGCCGACATGGAGATCGTCTTTGGGCGAAGCTCCGGCATCGGCGTCTTGGACTACGTGTCGTGCTGGTACCGCAAGGCCGCCGATTACATGGCGAGTGGTCAGGTCGAGGCGGCGTTCGTGTCTACGAACTCCATCACCCACGGCGAGCAGCCGCCGGTTCTTTGGCCAGCTCTAGAGTGCCCAGACCTGCGGATCCGGTTCGCCCATCGAACGTTCAATTGGACAAGCGAAGCGCGTGGTGCCGCTCATGTCCACTGCGTGATCATCGGCTTCGGGATAGGTGACAGCGGGAGGCGACCCGTTCTGTACGACTACACGGACGTCAATGGTGACCCCGCTGAGGCCACGGCGGCGAACATCAACGCCTACCTAGCAGATGCACCGAATGTGCTGGTGGCAAAGCGCCGGCGCCCGCTCGTAGACGACGTGTTGCCCGCGCGCGAAGGAAACAAGCTTGGCGACTGGGGCTACCTGACCTTCTCGGCGGAGGAGGTCGACGACGTCCGCTCGGACCCGATCGCGTCCCGCTACCTACGTCCGCTCGTCGGCGCCGAAGAGATGATCAACGATGTCGAGCGATGGTGTCTCTGGCTTGAGGACGCTCCGCCAGAAGACATCCGACGATCGCCCGTCCTCGCACGGCAGCTCGAACTCGTGCGACGCAAGCGTGAGGCGAGCCACAAGACCTCGACGAGGGAGATGGCGAATCAACCGGGCCGCTTCTTGGAGCTCCGGCAGCCGGACAGTGAGTATCTCCTGCTTCCATGCGTGAGTTCATCGCGGCGCCGGTACATCCCGATGCGCTTCTACGGAGCAGAGGCGATCCTTCGGACGCCCAGCACAGCAGTTGTCAATGCCACCCTTGTGGAGTTCGGGCTCCTTCACTCCTCGATGTTCATGGCATGGGTTCGAGCTGTTTCAGGACGGCTCAAGAGCGACTATCAGGTCGCCGCTGGGACTGTCTACAACACCTTTCCGTTCCCATCGCTGACCGAGGCGCAGTGCGGTCGAGTGCGCGAGGCTGCCGAGGGCGTCAACGCTGCGAGAGCACTGTTCCCCACAACAACACTCGCGGACCTCTACGACCCCCTTTCGATGCCAAGCGCTCTCACGCGTGCGCACACGGCTCTTGACCGGGTCGTTGATGCGGCATTCGGGAAGCGTGCGACGCTGGTGAGCGATGCTGAACGGCTCCCTGTCCTGTTCGACCGCTACCAAGCGCTCACCTCCGCTGCAGAGCTGCCGGGCATCACCAGGTCGGCGAAGCGGCGTGGGCCGCGGCCGCGTGCCCGATGATCCACTCGGGCACGCGGCCGTCCCGCTTTTCCAGCCTGAACGCTGAGATCGGCGGGCGCTTTCGGCGTGCCACATTCGTGCCACAACGGGACGAGATCAGGTGGACAGGCTGGTACGTGGCGGTACCAGAAATACGCCTCTGACCTGGGCGATCTCACATCGATGCAGGTCATCGAAATCTGTCATATCGACTTCCCAAGCTGAGAATGCGGGTTCGATTCCCGTCATCCGCTCTCGCAGATCGGCCCAGGTCACACCCGATTTCCGGGGACCTGGGCCGGGTCGCGCTCGGGGCTCCGAGAGGCCGCGTGACCCTAGCGTGACCCTACGGATCGCCTGGTTCCTCCGTGGGCCCCGCTCCCCCGAGGCGCCCCGCTGTACCGTGAAAGGGCGAAGCGACGAAGGGACCTCCGTGCCCGAGCGACCCCGATCATCGAGCGACGTCCTTGCCGAGGCGATCGCCCGCGACCCCTATGGGAGTCCGGCGCAGACGGGCGACGCAGCACGCGTCGTGTACCTGGTGGTCGGTCTGATGAAGGGCATCGCCTCCCTTCCGCGGCACGTCGTCCGGCGGTGGCGCGCTCGCTCGACGTAGGGCGGCACCGTCCTGTGCGCAGCCAGCAGGCATCGCGAGCCGGCGGACAGCAGCGCCGGCGACGTGGGCAGCACGCAGCGTGGCTGCGGCATCGGCGGCGATCGTTCAAGCACGGCTCACACAGGCTCGTTCGGACGTTCCCGGGGTGCGCTTCCAACGGCACCTTGGGGGCGGGGAGAGCGGGCCGTCTATCCCCTTGATGATGTCGGCAGGGTGGCGTGGAAGCGGGCCACGAGGCCGCCGAGCGCGGGGGTCACGTCGACGTCGTGGAACCCGCTGTCGGTGAGTTGCCTGGCCAGGTCATTCCGGGTGAGGAGTCGGTGGGGTGATCGGTCGGCGAGGTGGAGGAGGCGTGCGCCTGGAGTTGCGATGAGGTCGTAGCCGACGACCCGACCGCCGGGGCGTATCACTCGGGCGAGTTCGCAGATCGCGAGTTCCCAGTTGATGACGTGGTGCAGCATGAGGAGGCTGACGGCAGCGTCGAAGTGGTCGTCGTCGAAGGGCAGCCGTGTGCTGTCGGCGTCGGCGACGATGGCTCGGGCTCCGTACCTGGCGAGCCGTGCTCGAGCAGCGGCGACCATCGTCGGGTCGAGGTCGGTGGCTGTGACCCTTGTCTCGGGTTGCGTCTCGGCGATCACCGCGGCGTTCGCTCCGGCCCCGGAGCCGATCTCGAGCACGTCGCCGGCGAGCTCCTCGCCCCGCAGCACCCATGGCACGACGATCCGTTCGGTGAAGGCGCGCCATGGTGCGCTGCGACAGAACGCCGCCTCGACCCTCGACATCACGGCATGCCTGACCTCCGCGTCTCGGGAACAAATCGGCAGCGGACGCTATCATCGGTGCTTACCGATGGGTAGGGTGGGTTCATGACGGTTGCTCAGAGATCCGATGTGGCGGTCGCGGCGCAGCTCTTCCGAGGGTTCGGGGACCCGACTCGGTTGGCGATCCTGACCGAGCTCCTTGCGGGTGAGCGCCGGGTCGTTGAGCTCGTCGAGGCCGTGGGCGGTTCGCAGTCGAACGTGTCGGGGCACCTCGCGTGCTTGAAGGAGTGCGGGCTCATCGCCGACCGCCCCGAAGGCCGGGCCGTGTACTACCGCCTCGCCACCTCAGCCGTCGTCGGCCTTCTGCGCCAGGCCGAAGAGCTCCTCGCCGATGTCGGCCAGCAGGTGGCGTTGTGCGACAACTACCGCACCGGAGACCACTGATGACCGCTGATCTTGCGGACGATCTCGCGCCCGGGGAGGTGCCCTCCGGCGCGGACGCGTTGCTGCCGGCGCTGTGGCGCTCTCGGGAGGTGCGGTGGTCGGCGACCAGTGGTCTGCTGATCGCTGCCGGCTACCTGGCCGGGCCGGTCGGCGCGCCGGGTTCGGTGTCGACGGTGCTGTTCATCGTCGCCGCGCTCGTCGGAGCCCGGTTCTTCGCGGCCGAGGCCATCGAGGAGCTGGTCACGGAGCGAGAGATCGGCATCGAGCTGCTGATGACCGTCGCCGCCGTCGTCGCCGGCGTGCTCGGCGCCTGGTCCGAAGCGGCGGCCCTTGCGTTCCTGTACTCGATCTCGGAGTCCCTCGAGGAGTTCACCGAGGACCGGACCCGCGACGCCATCGCCAAGCTGTTGGACCTCGCCCCCCGACGGGTGACCGTCGTCGACGCTGACGGCAACGAGCGCGACGTCGACGTGGATGAGGTCGCCCTCGGGGACCGGTTCCTCGTCCGACCGGGCCAGAACGTCGCCACCGACGGCGTCGTGGTCGAAGGCACATCTGCGCTCGACGAGGCCGCGGTGACGGGTGAGTCCATCCCTGTGGACAAGGCCGTCGGCGACAAGGTCTTCGCGGGGACCGCCAATGGCCACGGTGCGCTCGTGGTCGAGGCGACGGCCACGTCGGCGACGAACACGTTGGCTCGGGTGGTGGAGCTGGTCACCGAAGCCCAGGAGAGCAAGGGACAGGGTCAGCAGTTCATGGAGCGCTTCACCGCGGTGTACTCGCCCGCCGTACTGGCCGCCGGGGCGCTGATCCTGATCGCCGGCGGCGCCCTCACCGGTGACTGGGGTGACTGGGCGCTGCGAGCAGCGACCGTGCTGGTCGCTGCCGCACCCTGCGCCCTGGTCATCTCGATCCCGGTCACCTACGTGGCCGCCATGGGCCGCTCCAGCCGCTCCGGCGTGCTGATCAAGGGCGGCGTGTACCTCGAGGAGCTCGGCCGCCTGCGGGCCGTCGCCCTCGACAAGACCGGCACCCTCACCCGGGGCAGGCCCGAGCTGACCGAGCTGCACCCGACCAGCGCCCTCACCGACGACGAGTTGCTGGCCCTGGCCGCCGCAGCGGAGCGGCGTTCCGAGCATCCGATCGCCCGAGCCATCGTCGCCGCCGCCGACCAGCGCGACCTCACGGTGCCCGAACCGGACAGCTTCGCCGCCGCCGTCGGCGGCGGTGTCCACGCCAACGTCGGGGGCATCGACGTGACGATCGGCAGCCCCTCCTACCTCGCAGGCCAGGGCCACGACCTGAGCGGCGTCAGCGACCTCATCGAACGGCTCGAAGCGGCCGGCAACACCACTGTCGTGCTCGCCGGACCCGACGGACCGCTCGGGGTGCTCGCTGTTGCCGACACCCTCCGGCCCCAGGCCACCGAGGCCATCGCCGAGCTCCGCCGCCTCGGGATCGAGCACATCGTCATGCTCACCGGCGACAACCCCCGCACCGCCGCCGCGATCGCCGCCCAGGCCGGCATCGACGACATCGGCGCCGGTCTCAGCCCGGAGGACAAGGCCGCACGCATCCGAGACCTGGTCGAGCGCTACGACCACGTCGCCATGCTCGGCGACGGCATCAACGACGCCCCACCCCTGGCCGCCGCCTCCGTGGGGGTCGCCATGGGAACGGCCGGCAGCGACATCGCCCTCGAGACCGCAGACGTCGCCCTCATGGCCGACGACCTCGCCAAGCTCACCACCGCGATCCGCACCGGCAGACGCACCCGTCGCATCGTCACCCAGAACCTCGCCCTGTCCCTGGTGATCCTCGCAGTCCTGGTCCCCACCGCGCTGTTCGGGATCATCGCCCTGCCCGTCGCTGTCCTCGCCCACGAGCTGTCCGAACTTGCCGTCATCCTCAACGGCACCCGCATGGCCCGATGAGCTCGGTGCACCGCCAACTCGTCGTCGTCGCTGCCGCCACCGTCGCCATCGATCTGGCAACGAAGGCTGCGGCGGTGCGCTGGCTGACCGAGCCCGTCGACCTCGGCGTCATCACCGTGCGGGCGACCGAGAACTCCGGAGTGGCATTCGGCTTCGGCGCCGACCAGCCCTTTGCCGTCGTAGCAGCGCTCACCGGCCTGGTCGTCGCGGCGGTCGCGGTCGGCGCTTGGCGCGGCGGCCTCGGCGGACCGGTCGGCGACGGCCTGCTCGTCGGCGGCGGCACCGCCAACCTCGCCGACCGACTCGTCGGCGGCAGCGTCGTCGACCTCTTCGACGTCGGCTGGTGGCCCGTCTTCAACCTCGCCGACGTCGCCCTGACCGCCGGCGTCGCCGTCACCCTGGTCACCACCCTCCGAGAGCAGCCGACAGTCACGGTTCAGCCGGTGGAGGAGGCAGATCATGCCTGAGCAGTCGACCGTGCTCCTGCTGGCTCTCCTACCGGGCGCCGGCGTGGCCGCCGGTGGCCTCGTCGCTGAGCTCGCACCGGACTCGAAGAAGTGGCTGAACTGGTCGTTGCACGCCGCCGCCGGGATCGTCATCGCCATCGCGGCCATCGAGGTGTTCCCCGAAGCGCTCGACAGCGTGTCTCGCTGGACCGTCGGCATCGCGTTCGCGATCGGCGGGCTCGGCTACCTGGGCGCGGGGATGTTGGTCGAGAAGTGCGCCGAAGGGTCCGGTCGGATGTGGATGATCTTCCTCGCCGTCGCCACCGACCTGTTCGGCGACGGCCTTCTCATCGGAGCCGGCACCGCCGTGTCCGCCGACCTCGGCATCACCCTCGCCATCGGCCAGATCATGGCCAACATCCCCGAAGGCTTTGCATCCCTGTCCACCTTCCGAGCCAACGACACGCCTCGGCCCACCCGCCTCTGGCTCACCGCGGCGTTCCTCGTCCCCGCGATCGCTGCCGCAGTGCTCGGCTTCCTCGTCCTGCGCACCCGCCCCGAAGCGTGGCAATACAGCGCCCTCACCGCCGCAGCCGGGCTGTACACCGTCGCCGCGTTCGAGGACATCATCCACGAGGCCCACGCAACGACGTCGGACAACCGCCGCTCGACGCTCGCGCTGATCGCCGGGTTCACGCTGTTCGTGTTCACGTCCGCGCTGCTCGGTGACTGACCCGACGGTGAGCAATCGAAACCGTCCTCGGGTTGCTGGCCAACCATGTGGCCAACGGCATGCCACCGATCGATCGACAAATGGCCAGGAGCCGCTGCGGTGACCGACGGGGATGCTGGCGAGCTGCTGGAGTCGGCAAGAGGTGAAGGCTCGTCGGGTGGACCGACGCAGCGGACCGTCATGTTCCTCGATCTCTGCCGGTTCACATCGCTGAACGACGCCCACGGCGACACCACGGCGATAGAGGTGATCGACCGGTTCAGCGATGCAGTCCACGCATCGCTCATAGATCGAGGTCGAGTGGTGAAGACGCTTGGCGACGGCGTGCTCCTTGAGCTCATCAGCCCGGGCGCTGCGATCGCCGTCGCGGACGAGGTCACCCGAGCCTTGCACGCCGCCGTCGACATGCCGGAGCTGGCAGGTGGCATCTCGACCGGCCCGGTCATCGAACGAGACGGCGACGTACTGGGAGCGACCGTGAACCTCGCCTCGCGCCTCGCCGGCCTGGCGCCCGCCGGTGAACTCCGGGTGACCGGACCGGCAGCCCACGCCGCCGCCGACGGAGGCTGGCAGGTGGAACCGCTCGGGCCAGTTCCTGTTCGCGGGTTCCACGACCTACTCGACCTGTTCGCCGTCGTGCTGTGCCCGACAGACCACTGCGTCGTGGACCCGGTGTGCGGGATGCGGATCAGCCCGGGTGCCACGACACCAACGGTCCCACGGGATGGCAAAGCGCCGTCGTTTTGCTCTCCCGGCTGTGCCGATCGCTTCCTCGAAGCGCCCGAGCAGTACCTGCACGAGGAGGCCCAGCCGTGAGGAACCGCGGTTGGAACGGGTGATCGTCAGCTGCCATGACGGGTCCAACGTCCCTTGTGGATGGTGCCGAACGGGAGGACCGTGAAGCCATGGCAGACCTCGACACGGAAGCCCCCAAAGGCCAGCCTGACGCCGTTCCGAGCGCGACACCCTCGAGATGGACCGCAGGTCGACGGACCGTGCTAGCGGTCGGGACTGCCGCGCGGCGGGGTGACATCTGATCTGTGGTGCCGAGAGGTGCTGCTGGAAGGATGTTCACCATGCCCAAGCCCTATCCCGTGAGTTCCGCGAGGACGTGATCCGGGTCGCCCGCAACCGCGAGCCCGGCGTGTTGCTCAAGGACATCGCGGCCGACTTCGGGATCTCGGAGTCGTGCCTGACGAACTGGCTGCGCGCCGCCGACGTGGAGGACGGGATCCGCCCCGGGACGACGGCGGCGGAGAACGAGGACCTCAAGGCTGCCCGGCGTCGGATCCGGCTGCTCGAGCAGGAGAACGAGGTGCTGCGCCGCGCGGCGGCGTATCTGTCCCAGGCGAACCTGCCGGGGAAATGATGTTCCCGCTCGTCCGTGACCTTGCCGCCGACGGGGTTCCCGTCACGGTGACGTGTCGGGTCCTCAAGTTGTGCCGCGCCCAGTACTACCGGTGGCGCGACGAGCCGATCACCCCCGGTGAGCTCGACGAGGCCTACCTCGCAAACGCCATCTTCGACGCCCATCGCGACGACCCCGAGTTCGGTTACCGGTTCCTCGCCGACGAGGTCCGCGCCCAAGGCTTTGAGGTGTCGGATCGGGTGGTGTGGCGGATCTGTCGCGACATGGGCTGGTGGTCCTGCTTCGGCAAGCCCCGCCGCCGCAAGGGATCGCGGCCCGGCACCCCCGCCCACGACGACCTCGTCCTCCGCCGGTTCTCGGCCAGCGCCCCGAACCAGCTGTGGGTCGCCGACATCACCGAGCACCCCACCGCCGAGGGCAAGCTCTACTGCTGCGCGATCAAGGACCTCTACTCCAACCGGATCGTCGGCTGGTCCCTCGACTCGAGGATGAAGGCCCGACTCGTGGTCGCCGCCATCGAGATGGCCGTCGCCCGCCGCGACGCCGACGTCGCCGGCTGCGTGTTCCACAGCGATCGAGGCAGCCAGTTCCGCGCCCGGAAGGTGCAACGCGCACTCACCCGCCACGGCCTCGTCGGCTCCATGGGCCAAGTCGGCGCCGCCGGCGACAACGCCGCCATGGAGTCGTTCTTCGCTCTCCTGCAACGCAACGTCCTCGACCGACAGAGATGGGCCACCCGCGACCAGCTCCGCATCGCCATCGTCACCTGGATCGAACGGACCTACCACCGCCGGCGCCGCCAAGCCGCCCTCGGCCGATTGACCCCCATCGAGTACGAAACGATCATCACCCCACAGACGGCAACCGCCGCCTGACCCCACCTGTCACCTCAACGCGCGGCAGTCCCACCTGTGGCACATCTGATCGGGAAAATCGGTGGTCAACACCTCGTCGTTCGGCTCGAACACCACACCGATGGGGCCGATGCCACGCGACGCGCGTCCGTCTCGGTGGCCCAGCGAGCACTGGACGTCGTGAGTGTCATGAGCGCCGAACATGCCGCGCTGGCGTCGTTGTCCGGCGCGGCAGAGCACATCACGTGGTGGACTTCAAAGGATCGCGGTCGTGTCATGCGCTACACGTGCCATTCATACCTTCCCAGCGAACTGATCACTGAGCCGCTCCGCGAACGAACCAGGGCGATAGCGGCGAGCATCCCGCCGGATCGCTTGCCTTCGCCTCCACTCCCACCCGATTGGCATCCGAGCTTCCGGCACTTTCGCGCTGCCCAGCTCGACGACGATCTCACGAGCGCCTTCCGCCACATGTACTTGGCGGTCGAGTCGATCCTGGGGACTGTTGCGGTGAAGCAGGCGTCAGAAACAGAGAGCGACTGGCTGAGGCGCTCCGCTCGTCTAGTCCTCGACACTCCAGAGGTCGAACGTCGACTGGAGAAGCGCTTCCGACCGTTGACGGCTCACGGCCGGTTCATGCAGATCTACCGTCTCCGCCTAGAGACCTTCCACAGCAAGGACCCGAGCCACCTGCCCTTCTTCGAGGACGAGGCCACACATCGCGACCTCCAGCAAGCGTTCGTCGATCTGTCCGACCTCTACCTGACGATCAGCGCCATCCACCTTGACCTGGACCGCCGCGCTGGTACCACCCTCTTCCAATCGGGGTTCGACCTGATGACCCGCCACCTGCTTGGAGTCGCGACGATCTACGTGTCGGACGACGACACGCCACCTGAGCGGCGGGTTGACGACAAGGAGATCAACCCGCGCGGTGCCGCCAACTACGCAATGCATACGCGCAACGCCCGAAAACTCGAGGGACCCTTCGAGAGGGTGTTCATCGGCAAGTCGGCACCATCGGGACCCGGCCATCCGAACCCGGTGCACGGGTGGACCCTTGCGATCGGTGACCTCCCGATCCACGGCGGCACGTTCGAAGGAGCCCTGGATCTCGACGACATCGACTGCCTCGAGATCGTCATCAGCCACGCATACCGCCGTGACGATCTTCGCACCTCGTTCACAAGTTGAGGCCACCGACGCATCTCCGTGACAGGCGGCGTGACCCTAGCGTGACCCTACGGAGCGACATCCGGCGTGACTCGCCGACACGGGACGACACGAGACGGACACTCTGACCTGGACTTTCGCGAGAAGCGGCTGGTCAGCCGGCCCCCTCCGGTGAGCTTCCCAAGCTGAGAATGCGGGTTCGATTCCCGTCATCCGCTCTCGCAGATCGGCCCAGGTCACACCCGGTTTCCGGGGACCTGGGCCGAGTCGCGTCCGGGACACCTGGAGACCTGCCGCGCTACTCAGGAGCTGGGAGGAGGACCGGGTCGGGGGCGGTCGGCCACAGCAGCCACCCGCCACCCGATGTGAGATCCGGCGAGTAGCCCAACGCGACCTCGCCCAGCCGCTCCCAGGACCGGGTCCTCGGGTCGTAGGCGAGCAGCGGTACAGGGCCGGGGGCCCCACCCTCGAGGAACCCGTACTCGTAGCCGTGCGTCGGGTAGAGGATGACCCGTCGGCGCACCGGGTCCCAGACGATCGCCTGGCTGCCGGGGGAACCCTCGTACTCCTCGATCGCCGGCAGCCCCGGATCGGGCAGCGGCGTCCACTCGTCGGTGTCGGGATCCCAGCTCCATCCCGAGTAGCCCCAGACGACGAGCGCCTCCCCCGTCCACGTGATGCTCGGATCGTACGGTCCGTCGCCATCCGGGAGCTCCGGCAGGTCCGTCCACACGTCGCTGACGGGGTCGTAGCGAGCGCCGGCGAGCGCGTCCTCGCGACCCCCCGGTGGCCAGGTCCTCCATCCTCCCCAGACGACGAGCTCCTCGCCGGTCCACGCGATCTCGGGTTGGCGGTGCAGCCCGTGCGGAGCGCCGTCGATGTCTCGCCACGTGTCGGTGGCCGGGTCGTAGGCCGCGACGAAGGTCTCCACTCCGTCGTCACCCGACACGACGAGCATCTCGGACCCGGTCCACACCGATGCGGGGTACCGGCTCACCTCCATGCGTTCTCGCGCGATCAACGACTCGGGCGGGTCGGCGAGACGTCGCCACGTCCCGGATGCCGGGTCGTAGGCCGCAGCGGTCGCGAGGGCCGGAACGCCACCGGTCGACAGGGTGTTCCCGCAGCACACGATGAGCTCGATGCCCGTCCACACGCCCGTCGCTCCCGAGCGCCCGGGAACCGGAGCAGCTGGGATGGGGGAGATCTCACCGGTCGAGGGTTCGAACGCCCAGCCGTCGTTCGGGGTGGTCGTCTCCGTCCCGGCCTCGCCGCCCCACACGAGGTACTGCGTTCCGGTCCACGCCGTCGCGGCGAAGGACCGAGAGGAGGGGTCGGCCGATCCGCCGCTCGCGGCAGCGATCTCGTAGGTGATCGTGATCGCCTCGGCGTGCTGCTCCGCCGGCGAGTCGGCGCCTCCCACGCTGTACTCGACGATCTTGTCGTAGCGGAAGGTGCCGTACCCCCCGGGCACCAGGCCGGGAAGATCTCGCGCCGCCCACCACTCCTGGACGATCGTCTCGCCTGGCTCCGCGCGGTACGAGCGCAGGTCGTGGTTGCAGTGCCCGAGGACGAGAGGCGCATCCGGACCGTCATCCTGACGGAGGTACCCACAGCCCGGTTCGGCCACCATGAGGGCAGGGGGCTCGCCGAGCGCGAGCGACGTCCTGTTGTCATCGATGCGGACGATCCGGTCGGACGTGTTCGTCAGGCGGAGGTCGTGTGCGAACCAGCCGTGCTCTGACGCCACGGGCGCTCCGACCTCGATCCTGAGGCCCGGCAGCTCGACGGGGTCGACCGAGATCGTGATCCGCGCATCACCGATCGTCGCCGACGACGAGGGGGCGAACGGGGCCTCGTCGTCATCGCCGTCGCCCGGGGTCGGCGCCACCGTCGTGCTCACGTCCGTCACGACCGCCACCCTGCCGTCGTCGTCCGGACGCACGAACGAGTAGACCGCGACGACGGCGACCGCCACGACCGCAGCACCTGCGCCGGCGAGCGTCGCACGTCGCCGTGCCCGCCGGCGGAGGCGCTCGTCGATCGAGCGGCGAGCCGCGTCGAGGTCGACCGGTGGCGTGCGGACGGTCGCACCGCCCAGCAGTTCATCGACGCCCATCGGAGACTCCTTCGGCATCGTCGGTGAGCATGGCGGCGAGGGCGGTTCGTCCTCGGTGGAGGTGGACCCGCACGGTCGACTCGGCGCACCCGAGGGTCTCGGCGACCTCCGCGGCGGGCCACCCGAGCAGGTGGTGGAGGACGACGGCGGCGCGCTGGCGCGCAGGAAGGCGCGAGAGCGCACGATCCAGGTCGACCCGATCCGTGACCGACTCCGCGATCCCCGTCGACGGCGATGGCAGGCCCCAGGGGCGGCGCCGGCGGGTGGCGTGACGGACGGCGTCACGGATCGCCACGCGGCGCACCCATGCCCCGGGCCGATCGAACCGCCGGACCGTCTCCCAGCGCACCGACGCCTTCACGAACGCCTCCTGCACGATCGCCTCGGCGTCGCCCACGTCTGCGACGATCGGGAACACGGCGCGCACGAGGGACGAGTACTCCACCTGGAAGAGCTCCTCGAAGTCCGCGTCCGGTCCAGCCATCGACCTACACAGTGATCCGGAGGCCGGTTCGTTTACACGCACCCAGGACGGCGCGCCCGCCACACGCCGACGTCAGCCTCGGCGCCGCAGCTCCCCGATGCGGTGCCGCGCGCTGCGCACGAGGGCGCCCGCGAGCTGGCGCGCCGCCGCCTTGACCCCACGGACCGCTGGCGACGTGGGCTCTGACTGCTCCAGGGCGCGGACGCGGTCGCGCTCGTCGCTGAGCGCCTGGGTCAGCAGCTGCAGCGACGTCGGCGGGTAGTACGAGCCGGCGTCGCCTGCGGCAGCCTCGCGACGCTCCTCCTCGGCCGACCAGGTCGCCAGCTGCTCGGTCTCGGCCAACACGTCGTGGCGCGGACGGGCCAGGAAGAACGCGAACAGGTTGTGCTCGGGGTGGGCGGCGGTGAACACCCGATCGTGGTCGAGGACCAGCCGCACCCACTCGTCGGTCTCGTCGTGGGGTCGGGCGTGGAGCCGGGCGTTGTGCGTGAGCAGGAGGTAGGCGATCGCGCCGCCGAGGTCCTCCCACTGCTCGACCTCGAAGTACCGCCGGACGGTCTCCTCGATGAGCTCGGAGTGGACCGCCTCGGTCGGGTCGTCGACGAGCATCGTCGGGAGGTGCGGGTAGGTCATCTCCTGCCGCAGGTGCTCGGGCAGCAGGAGGTTGACCTGGTGGGCGGCCTCCCAGACCTCCCAGGGGTACTGGTTGCGGTGCGGGCCGACGTAGTCGAAGCCGACGAGCGTGCCGCCGGGCTCGAGGCGCTCACAGAGGCCGCGCACCACCCGGTCGATGTGGGCGACGTGGTGGAGGGCGGCGTGGTCGACGACGAGGTCGAACGGACCCCGGTGGAACTCGGCGCGGTTCGTGTCGGCCTGCTCGTAGGTGATCGGCAGTCCCTCCTCGGCCGCGGCGGATCGTGCCGCCTCCACGAGGTCGGGCAGGTACTCGATGCCGTGGGCCGACTCGACCACACCGAGCCGGACGAGGTCGCGCTCCACCCACCCGTTCCCGACGTTCAGGCTGAGCGCCGCCCGGTAGGGCGCGCCGCGGTGCTCGAGCGTGCGGTGCATCCACGTCCGGTCGGCGTGGCCGCTCATCCGCGTGTGGAGGTGCTCCACGACGGCCGGGAGGTCGTTCCAGTAGGCCCCCGAGTAGTAGACGGCGGAGTCGACGGGGACCACGGGCGAGGACATCGGCCACGAGCGTAGAGCGGCGGCGGGACCGGTCGCCCTAGGGACCCTCGATGCAGGGTCCCTGGCCGAGGCGCCACAGGCCGGCGCGATCGCCCGAGCCGGGCTCGACCACCCCGAGGTTGTCGTGGTGCATCAGCTGGCTCGGGTCGTCCACGTGGTCGAGGCCGAGCACGTGGCCGAGCTCGTGCATGACCACCGCGCGGACCAGGCTCCGCCCGTCGTCCTCCTCGTCGAGCACGTCGGCGAGCTCCGGACCGTCCAGGGCGACCTGGCCGGTCAGGAAGACCTCGACCTTGCCGCCGACCCCGCGACCCTGGCTCGTGCTGCCGCCGATGCCGATCGTCCGACCGTCGAGCAGGGGCGTCTCCTCGGGATCGGACCAGGCGATGAGGACCGGCGACCAGACGAGGGTGATGTCCGACGGCGCGCGAGAGGTCTCGCCCTCGATGACCAGCTCCAGGCCGGTGAGCTCCGCCATGACGTCGACCGCCTCCTCGACCACGCCCTCGGCGCCGGGCGGCATGGTGCGCGGGTTGACCTCGATCCTGATGGGGCGACAGGAGCTGTAGGTGACCGGCGCGCGGCCGTCGGCCTGGAGAGCGACGAACTCGTAGGACGACGCGCTGTCGGCGTGCTCCGCGGGCGGACCGACGACGAAGCGGATCCACTCCCCCGGACCGACCACCACGCCGACCACGACGATCACGGCGATGGCCAGGGAACGCCGCCGGTTCCGCGTCGGCGACGGGGCCACCTGTTCGCTCCACGGTCGGGTCGACCCGCCCTGCCACTCGTCGTCGTGACCCATCCGCACCATCATCGGCCAGGAGGCGGGACGTGTGAGTCCGACGGGAGAGACGATGTCGCGAACCGATCGCACCCTGCCGGACTAGAGGGACATGTGCGAACGCGACGTGTGGCGGAGACGACCGTGAGCGACCCGCTCGACGACATCGGCCAGATGGTGGACGAACACGGGCCGGCCGTGTACCGGTACCTGGCGAGACGGGTCGGTGGCCAGGCGGCCGAGGATCTGACCGCCGACGTGCTGTGCGCCGCGGTGGCAGGGGCCCACACCTACGACCCCGCCCGTGGGAGCCCGATCGCGTGGCTCATGGGCATCGCCACGAACGCCCTGACCCGCCACTGGCGGACCGAGCAGCGACAGCTCGAGGTGGTCAGCCGCCTGGGTGCAGACCCGCTGCGGCGTCCGACGGTCGACGCGCCGGATCGCCACGCCGCAGGGTCCGACGACCTCCGTGCCGTCGCCAGGGTGCTGGCAACCCTCCCCGATGGCGAGCGGGAGGCACTCCTGCTCTTCGCCTGGGCCGACCTGCCCTACGGGGACGTGGCCGCGGCTCTCGGCATCCCGATCGGCACCGTGCGGTCCCGCATCGCCCGGGCCCGCAGCCGACTGCGCGTCGAGCTCGACGTGCCTGACCGCCCCAGCGACGACACCGACGCCGTGCACGACACGGGAGGCTCCAATGACTGACGAGCTCGACATCCTCCGCTCCTTCCGCGCCGACGTCACCGGGCCCGACACCGACACGATGGCGCGCATCCGCACCGCCGTCGCCGAGCGGACGACCGCTGCGGGTGGCCCCCGGACGGCGGGCACCCCGGACGACGCGATCACGTCCGGCGAGGCGCCCGACCTGATCTACGTGCTCCCCAGCGACGGGTCCTCACGATGCCGCCGCCCGTGGCCAGCCCTCGTGGCCGCCGCGGCGGCTCTGCTCATCCTCGCCGGGATCGTCACCTGGTCGACCCAGGGCGACGACCCCTCGGATGGCGGCATCGCCGACACGACGGGGTCGCTCGCACCACTCGGCCTCGACCCCGCACCCGACGGGTACGTCCTGCGCCAGGTCGTCCCGCCCTCCGCCGAGCCGGCACCGGACGAGGACCGCACCGGCACGTGGACCTTCTACGGACCGGACGCGCCCGACGACGCGCCACCACACGGCATCGCCGTGGGGAGGGCGGGCGCCGTCGAGGACGGCTTCGGCCTCGACGAGCGGGACGATCCCGACGCGACGCGGGTCGAGGTGGGCGACGGGATCGGGCTCCTCCACCTCTCGGACGGCGAACCCGTCCTCGAGGTCGAGCGCGACGGCGAGCTGTACGCCCTCATGGGCCGCAACGTGGACACCCAGACGCTGCTCGAGGCTGCTGCCACGGTGTCCATCGACGACGGGCGTCGCGCTGTCCTCGACGTCTCCCGTCTGCCGAACGGGTGGCGGGAACACGGCCACGTCGCGCCGGCCCGCTCGAGGGGGACCGTGGTCTACGCAGGGGGCGGTGCCGCCGCGGACCCGCTCGTCGTCATCTCGTGGGAGCCCGGCGGCGCAGAGCGCCTGGAGCTCATGCGCTTCCTCGTCGACGAGACCGCAGGCGACTGCGCACCGTGCCCGGCCGTCGACGGCCACCCCACCGTCGCCGGCTCGTCGGCCTTCGCCGAGGCACAGGGGGCCGACGTCGTCGCCTACCTCTCATGGGCGGCCGGCGGGCGCGTGGTGTCGATCACCGGGCACGGAACGACGCTCGGCGACCTCTACACCGTGGCGGCGTCGCTCGCCGAGACGACGTGGGACGAGCTCGAGGCGGCGATGGTGCCCTTCGACTCGGACGACGGCTCGCAGCCGCAGGAGCCATAGCCGTCAGCCGGCACCGCCCCACAACCGGAGCAGCTCGACGGCCAGCTCGTCGGGACGCTCCTCGGGGAAGAACAGCTTCGCCCCGTCGAGCTCGACGACCCGCTCGCACCCGGGGATCGTGTCCCGCAGCCAGTGGGCCCACTCGACGTCGAAGAAGACGTCGTCGGTGCCCCAGACGACGAGCGTCGGCGCCGTGAGCGATCGCAGCTGCGGCTCGATCTCGACCGTCTGGCTGTTGTCGTGGGTTTCGGTGAACCAGCGCTCGAGGTTCGCCGTGGACTCGGCGGTGGCGAACAGCGGCCCGAGGTACGTGCGCACGGTCTCGGCGTCGAGCCGCTCCGGGTGCTCGCAGGCGACGGCGAAGCCGGCCCGGGCGACCTCGACGTCGGCGAGCATCTGCGCACCGAGGTCGGGCAGCCCGCCGGCGGCGACGAGCTCCTGGATCGAGCCGAGCGCCGCCGGCGGCCAGTTGTCGTGGACGTCGCAGTTCGTGAGGCTCAAGGTGCGGATCCGCTCGGGGTGACGGGCGGCGAAGATCTGGCAGATCCCGCCCCCGCTGTCGTTGCCGACGAGGTCGACCTGGTCGAGTCCGAGGGCGTCGCACACGCCGAGGAGCATCTCGGCCTGGCTGCGGAACGACAGGTCCTGGTCCGCCGCGATCCGCGTGTCGCCGTGGCCGAGCAGGTCGACGGCGACGCAGCGACGCACCGCCGCCACGCGGTCGATCACGTGGCGCCAGAGGTGCCCGTTGAGGAAGACCCCGTGGACGAACAGCGCGACGGGCGCGTCGCCTCCGGTGTCCGTGTAGGCGATCTCCCCCTGATCGGTCGTGACGTGCTGCACCGTGCGTCCCATGTCCCGTCCTCCGTCGACGTCGTCGTGAGAGGAGCACGGTGACGGAGGCGGAGACGAGAGGCGATGACCTGCGACGTCAAGGCGTCGCAGCGCGCGAGCGCCGGTCGCGTGTCGTGGGTCACACTGTGGAGGTGATCGACCACTTCCGCGCCGCCTGGGACGAGATCCTCGCCCCCGGGACCATGTTCGAGATGACCGAGACGGAGGTCCGAGGCATCCCCATGCGGGTCTTCGCCGCGGCCCCGCCGTCGATGCGCTCGGTCTGGGAGCTCACGGCGGGCTACGCCGACCGCACCTACGTCGTGTTCGAGGACGAGCGCTACACCTACGCCGACATCGACGCCCGCGTGCGGGCCCTGGCCCACGTGCTGCGCGAGCAGCACGGCGTCGGCTCCGGCGACCGCGTCGCCATCGCGATGCGCAACTACCCGGAGTGGGTCATCAGCTACTGGGCCATCCTCGCCACCGGCGCCGCCGCCGTCGGCATGAACGCGTGGTGGACCGGCCCCGAGATGCAGTACGCCCTCGGAGACTCGCAGCCGAAGGTGCTCATCGCCGACGGCGAGCGGGTCGAGCGGGTCCTGCCCATGCTCGACGAGCTGCGGGCCGGCGCGCCGCTCCACCTCATCACGACCCGCCACGACGGCGAGCTGCCCGCCGGCGCCGACCGCTGGGACGACGTCGTCGACCCGTCGACCGCGCCGGACACCTTGCCCGAGGCGGACATCGACCCGGATGACGACGCCACGATCTTCTACACGTCGGGCACCACCGGCTTCCCGAAGGGCGCCCAGCTCACCCACCGCGGGTGCGTGCACAACCTGATGCACATCATCGCCATGGGCCAGATCGCCGGCGCCGCGGTGCAGAAGGCCGCCGAGGCCGCGGGCGAGCCCGCACCCGATCCGGCCGCGCAGGGCCCCGCAGGGTCGCCGGTGATCATGGCGCCGACGCCGCTGTTCCACGTCACCGCGAACAACTGCCTGCTGCACCCGGCCACCATCGGCGGCGGGACGATCGTCCTCACCTACAAGTGGGACCCGGGCCGCGCGCTCGAGCTCATCGAACGGGAGAAGGTCACCAACTTCAGCGGCGTCCCGACGATGAGCCGCGAGCTGCTCACCCACCCCGACTGGTCCACCCGCGACACGTCGTCCATCGCAGCGATGGGCGGCGGCGGCGCACCGATGCCCCGCGACCTCGTCGGCAAGATCGGCACGTCGTTGAAGAGCGGTGCGCCGTCGACGGGCTACGGCCTCACAGAGACGTGCGGCATCGTCACCGGCAACTCCGGGGCGACCTACCTGGCGAAGCCGGAGTCCGCAGGGCCGATCGTGCCGACGCTCGACGCCAAGGTGGTCGACGAGGAGGACCGGGAGGTCGCACCCGGCGAGCCGGGCCGCCTGCTCGTCCGCGGGCCGATCGTCATCAAGGGCTACCTCAACAAGCCGGAGGCGACTGCCGAGTCGATCCGCGACGGGTGGTTCGACACCGGCGACATCGCCCGGCTCGACGAAGACGGCTTCGTCTACATCGTCGACCGTGCCAAGGACATGGTCCTCCGCGGCGGCGAGAACGTGTACTGCTCCGAGGTCGAGGCCGCGATCTACGAGCTCGACGGCATCGCAGAGGTGGCGGTGTTCGGCGTGCCCGACGAGCGCCTGGGCGAGGAGGTCGCGGCGGCCGTGGTGCTCGCGCCCGGGACCGACATGGACGCCGACGGCCTGCGCGCCGCGCTGAAGGACCGCATCGCGAACCACAAGATCCCCGCGCACGTGTGGTTCCTCGACGAGCAGCTCCCCCGCAACGCCAACGGCAAGTTCGTGAAGCGGGAGCTGCGGGACCGCCTCGTCGCGGAGATGGCGTAGGTCGGTATCACGGGCCGCCGCCTGGGCTCAGGTGCTCACGACGGTCGGCCCGGCGCCGATCAGGACACCTGACCCTACGAACGACGCGCCACGACGGCGCAGAAGGATCGACCACATGCGGGCACGGGTACGACACCTCACGATCGCCGGCGCGGCCGGCGCGATGCTCCTCGCGGGAGCGTGCGGCGAGGCGGCGGAGCGGGTGGGCGAGAACGCCCTCGAGGCAGCGATCGAATCGGAGTCCGGCGCCGACGTCGACCTGAACCTCGACGACGACGGGGCGATCAGCGTCGAGACCGAGGACGGCTCGTTCAGCATGGGCCAGACGGAGATCCCCGACGACTGGCCGTCCGACGTGCCGCTGCCGCCGGACCTCGAGACGCAGACGGTCTCGCAGCAGAGCGACGCCACGTCCGGGGAGGCCACGACGCTGGTGATGGGAACGACGGGGCTCGAGCCCGCGCAGGTCGCCGAGCTCTACGCCGACGCCCTCTCCGGCTGGGACGAGACCGTCAACAGCACGACCTCCGCCGACGGATCCACCACCGTCAACATCGGGTTCGAGCGGCCCGACCGCGACTCCGTCGTCGTCATGGCGACCAACGACGGGACCGGCACCTTCGTCACCGTCATGTACGGCATCCAGACGCCGTGATCGGCCGGCCCCGGGGGTGACCCCGGGGCCTACACTTCGTCCGCGCCCACGCTCAGGGGGCGCGGTGCCCAGCATCCGAGGGGAGGTGCGGTGCGCGATCCGGACGACACCGGCGACGGCGGCACCGGCACGGGCTCCGCGCTGTTCCAGCAGCTCCGCCTGGCCCTCGACGCCGGTGGGCTCGGCACGTGGCGATCCGACCTCCGCACCGGGCACATCTCCTGGGACGAGCGGCTCGAACGCATCTTCGGGCTCGACCCCGGCACGTTCGACGGCACGACCGACATGTGGATGGAGCGGGTGCACCCCGACGACCGCTCCCGGATCCTGCTCGAGCTCGGTGACGACGCCCCGCACCCGGGGCCGTTCACCGTGCGCCACCGCGTCGTGTGGCCCGACGGCACCGAGCGCTGGATCGAGGGCTGGGTCCAGGCCGTCGTCGAGGACGACGAGGTCGTCGGGACGATCGGCTGCGCGCGCGACGTCACCCGGGACGTCGTCGCCGAGGCCGCGCAGCGGGCGCAGGTGGCCTACCTGGAGCGGGTGGCCGATGCCGAGCGGCTCAACCGCGAGCGACTCGAGTTCCTGCTGCAGATCAACGACGCGCTCTCCCACGCCTCGACGGTGCAGGAGGTCATGCGACGGGTCACCCGCGCCGCCGTCCCCCGCCTCGGCGACTGGTGCTTCATCCACGTCCTCCCCTACGAGGGGGCGACGACGGCGCTCATCGACGCCGCCCACAGCGACCCCGAGATGGTCGAGTCGGCCGCGCGCCTCGCCGACCGCATGGCCTACGACCTCGACGCCACGTGGGGCGCGAGCGCGGTGATCCGGGTCGGGCGCCCGGAGTTCTTCCCCCAGCTCGACGTCACCCGGATCAAGGGGATCAGCGACAACGCCCGGCGGATCCTCATGAGCATGGGCCTCCGCAGCTCGATCGTCGTGCCGATCAAGCTGGGTGACCGCACCTACGGGGCGATCACCTTCCTCATGACGTTCGGCAGCCGCCCCTACAGCGAGCAGGACCTCATGCTCGCCGAGTCGGTCGCCGGACGTGTCGCCCTGGCCCTCGAGAACCTCGACCTCGTCGCCCGCCAGGTCGAGATCGCCCAGGTGCTCCAGGAGAGCCTGCTGCCCGGACGGCTCCCGACGATCCCGCACGTCGAGCTGGCGGTCCGGTACACGCCCGGCGGTGAGGGCACGGAGGTCGGCGGCGACTTCTACGACGTCTTCGAGCTCGACGACGAGCGCGCGTGGGGGATCGCCGTCGGTGACGTCTGCGGCCAGGGCCCGCTCGCCGCCGCGCTCACCGGGCTGGCCCGCCACACGATCCGCTCGGCGGCGTGGCGGGATGACGACCCGGGCACCGTCCTCGAGCGGCTCAACGAGGCCGTCTTCCGGTCCGAGACCGACTCGTTCTGCACGGCCGTGTACGGCGTGCTCGACGCCGTGGACCGTCGGCTGCGCCTGGCGCTCGGCGGACACCCGCTCCCCATCCTCGTACGACCCGACGGCTCGGCCGAGCAGGTCGGCAGCCCGGGGCTGCTCATCGGGGCGTTCGAGGAGGCGCGCACCTCACGGTTCGACGTCGACCTGCCCTCCGGCTCGTTCCTCGTGCTCTACACCGACGGGGTCACCGACGTGCCGCCGCCGCACGAGCTGAGCCCCGAGCGCTGGGCCGAGATCGTCGGGACGAGCGCCCGGAGCGCACGGTCGGCCGACCACCTCGCCGACCTGCTCGTCGACGCCCTCGATGCGCTGCGCCCGGCCCGGGCCCTGCGCGACGACGTCGCGCTCCTGGTGCTGCGCTCGGTGTGAGCGTCAGCCGACGAGCAGATCCTGGACGGTCTGGCCGCCGGGGCCGTCGAGGGTGAGCCGGTAGCGGTAGGGGCCGATCGCACCAGCGGGCACGCACGCCGACTCACGTCCGCTGACGGGCCGCGGCCCGGCGGTGAGGCCGGCACCCGACAGCGACGCCGTGTCGGCACCGTCGGTTGCCCAGATGAGGTCGACGGTCTCGCCGGCACAGGTGGAGTCGGGGACGACCCGCCCCGAGAAGCGGATGATCGTCGGCGGTGGCGGTGCGGGCTCCGTCGGATCGGTGGTCCCGGGCGGCGGCGCCGGCGGTGCCTCTGGTGCCGACGGCGGAACGGACGGTGGCGCGGGCTCCGTCGGCTGAGGCGACGGTGGGGCGATGGTCGAGGCCGTCGTGGGCGGCGCGGCGGTCGTCGACGTCGTCGCCTCGGTGGTCGGCGCCTCGTCGGTGGTGGTGGAGGACGACGGGACCGTCGTGGCGAGGGCCTGCTCGCCGTCGAGCGCCACCTGGTCGGTGCCGTCGCCCACGGCGTCGGCGATCGCGACCAGCGCCCCCACGACGACGACGGCGGCGATGATCGCCATCAGCACCCGCGTGCGCGCCTGGTGGGGTGGGCGCCCGCCGTCGGTCGGAGGCTCGGCGTCGGCGTCGGGCGCGCCGTCGTCGCCCGACCCGGCCGAGGCGGACCCGTCCATCGGCACGCCGGAGCCGGCGAGGGCCGCGGCCACGTCCGCCTTCAGGAGCGGACCGGCGACGGCGAGCGGGACCGCTGCGAACATCGCGGTCGGCGAGAGCCGCAGGTCCTGGCGCTCCTCGCAGTCGACGCAGGCACCAGCGTGGCGATCGATCGCCTTGGCGGCCGCAGGACCGAACGTGTCGATCCCCTGGGCCGCCAGCACGCCACGCAGCTCCGGGCACGCCGGGGCGCCGCCGCTCCACAGGACCCACGCCCGGATGGCGGCGCCGAGGCGCGCCTTCAGGCGGAACAGCACCTGGTGGGCGTTGTTGGTGGTGACGCCGAGCGCCTCGGCGATCTCGGCCGGGCCGAGGTCGTGGCGCAGGTGCAGGTCGAGGACGCTGGCGTCGCGCTCGCCGAGCGCCGCCGAGGCCGCCCACACCAGGTCGATGTCCTCGGCCCGGGCCGCCGCGACGGACGCGTCGGCGTCGCCACCGCTGCGGTCGATCACCGCGACCGTCTCCTCGTCGCCGAGGGCGACGGATCGCCGCTCCCGCTCGAGCCGGTTGAGCGATCGGTTGCGCGACGTGCGCAGCAGCCAGCCTCCGAACGACTCCGGCCGTTCGAGCCGGGCCAGCTGCTGCCAGGCCACGAGGAACACGTCCTGGCTGACCTCCGCGGCCAGCTCGCGGTCGTGGAGGATGCGGTGCGACACGTCGAAGACACGATCGAACCAGCGGTCGAACAGGACGCCGAAGGCGTCCGGGTCCCCGTCCCTCGCCGCGAGGACGAGGTGGACGTCGTCGAGGCCACGCGTCGCCATCGCTGCACAGTCGATCACAGGATGGTGACCGGCGTCCCCAGCGGGAGCAGGTCGTTGAGGGTGGCCGCGACGTCGTTGGGCACCCGCACGCAGCCGTGGGAGACCGCCTGGCCGATGCTCGACGGGTCGTTCGTCCCGTGGATGCCGATCTGGCCGTCGCCGCCGGCGAACTCGGTGATGACGTCGGAGTGGCCGGACAGGCCGAAGGCGAACGGCCCGTAGGGGCCGTCGGCGGCGCCGGTGTCGAGCTTGTCGACGACCGAGAACCGGCCGGTGGGCGTCGGCGACTCGTCGCTGCCGACCGCGATCGGCGTCTCGAGGACGACCACGCCGGCGTCGAGGACGGTGAGGGTCCGCGCCGTCAGATCGACGACGACCTCGTGGTCGACCGTGTGGAGGTCCATCCCGTCGAGTCGGATCCAGCCCGTCGAGCCGTTGGGCCGCGTCGGGAGGAGGACCTCGAGCCAGCCGTCGACGGCGGACTCCACGAGCAGGGCCCGGGCCGAGCCGAACTCGGTGGTCGCGGGCAACGTCTGGACGGGCGTGGCGTCACCAGGGGCGGCGAACACCTCGACGGCCGCAGCGGTGCGGGCGACGACGACCGGGGAGGCCGGGCTCTCGCCGTCGTCGGCGACGGCGGCAGCGCTCGGCGTGGCATCCGGAGCGATCGACGTCGTCGACGCGTCCGGCGAGGTGGGGGCGCTCGTCGACGCGGCGGTCGACGACCCGGCGGGCCCGCCGCACGCCCCCGCCACGACGGTGACGGAGGCGAGCAGCAGGGCGAGCAGGTGGGTGCGGGTGCGGGACATGGTGCAGGTCACCTCGCCCTCAGCCCGTGAAGTCCGGGCGGCCCGAGACGGTGTCGCCCCGGGGATCGACCTCGGCCTGGCCGCCGCCACCGCCCTGGTCGCCGGGCTCGCCGGGATCGCCGGGCTCACCCGGATCGGGGCAGCCGATGCCGAGCAGCTGGCAGGGGTCCTCGGGCTGGGTCGGGTTGACGAAGTCGTCGGCCGCGCCGGCGCCGGGGAACGGGTGCGGATCCGGGTCGCCCGGATCGGTCGGCGGGAGGGTGAAGCCGCCGGGACCGTCGGGGGCGGGCGGGGTCAGGGCGTGGGCGGAGGTGGCGGGGACGAGCGTCCCGAGGACGAGGCCGGCGGCCACGAGGGCGGCACGGCGGCGGGAGTTGGAGGGGCGGGTGGTGGTCGTGCGGCGCATTCGGTCAGCTCCTTGGTCGGTCGCCGGGGTTCCGGCGTCTCGACCGTCCTGACCGACGGGCGCACGATCTCTTACACGTCCTCCGGAGAAATCTCAGACGTCGAGCGAGGAGAGGTCCGGCGGCACGTCGACGGCGTGCTCGCGCAGCACCTCGAGGGGCACCAGCTCCAGGACGCGGGCGTTGGTGGCGGCGAGCACGACCGGCGCGGCGACACCGTCCTGGTGCGCCCGCAGCCAGTTGCGTGCCGTCACGCACCAGCGGTCGCCGGGACGCAGGCCCGGGAACCGGTAGGCGGGCATCGGGGTGCTGAGGTCGTTCCCGATGCTGCGCTGGTGCTCGAGGAACTCCGCGGACACGACGGCGCAGATCGTGTGCGAACCGAGGTCCTCGGGACCGGTGCTGCAGCACCCGTCGCGGAAGAACCCCGTCATCGGCTCCGTGCCGCACGGTTCGAGCTCCTCCCCCAGCACGTTGCGCTCGGGCGGGCGGGTGGGCTCCGTCGGATCGCTCATCTGGCCATCTTGGCCCCTCGGCCCGGGGCGGCGTCCGCGGCGAGGGGTGTGGCTGGCACCACCACCGGACGCATGGTGGTGCTGTCGTCCCCGGACCGCGAGGAGGCGCACGCTGCCGAGGTCATCGCAGGAGCGGAGGGCACCGAGCCCTCGCCCGACCCCAGGAGCACCCGTGAGCACGATCCTCGATCCCGTCACCGACCTCGACACCACCGACACCCCGAGCACCACCGGGCGGCCACGCTGGCCGCTGTTCGGCGCCCTCGCCGGCGTCACCGCGCTCGCCGCGGCGTTCACCGGCATGCCCGCCGACCTCACCGAGGAGGACTGGTCGAGCGGCCCGGAGGTCCTCGACCTGCTCGACCGCGGCAACTACCACGTCGCCTTCATCCTCGGGCTGGTGTCGGTCGCCGCCCTCCTCATCACCGCGTCGGCGTGGCGTCGCTGGGCCGAGCGGAACGCCCCCGACGACCTCGCCGCCCGCACCATCCCCACCGCGCTGGCCGCCACGGCGGCCATGAACATCCTCGGCTACTCGCTGATGGGTTCCATGGCCCTCTACCTGCCGGGCGGCGTCGACGAGGGCTGGCTCTCCCGAGAGGCCATGTTCGTCAACTTCACGCTCCTCGACTTCGGGGTGCTCCTCGGCTGGTGGGGCGGGCTCGTCGCCGCCGGATGCGTCGCCTCGCTCGCCTTCCGCAAGGATCGGGTCCTGCCCCGCTGGATGGGCGTGGCATCCGTCCTGCTCATGCTGCCGCCCGTGGCGATGGCGCTGATCATGGCCCTGCCCGGGATGCCCGGCTTCACGATGCCGATCTGGCTCACAGTGGTCAGCGTCGGCATGGTGCTCAGCCGCACCGCTGCCCGCCGTTAGCGTTCCGCAGATGCCGATCCGCGTCGTGCTCGCCGACGACCACGCCCTCCTGCGTCAGGGGATCGAGCGGCTCCTCGCCGCCGACCCCGACGTGGAGGTCGTCGCCGTCGCGGCCTCCCTCGACGAGGCACGGGGCGCCGTACGCCGCGAGCAGCCCGACGTGGTCGTCACCGACATCCGCATGCCGCCCACCTCCACCGACGAGGGCATCCGCCTGGCCGCCGAGCTGCGCGCCGAGCGCCCCGACTGCGGCGTCGTCGTCCTGTCCCAGTACGTCGAGGCCGCCTACGCGCTGGCCCTGCTGGCCGACGGCGCCGCCGGCCGGTCCTACCTGCTGAAGGAGCGGGTCGCCGACGCCGAGGAGCTGCTCACCGCCGTGCGGGCGGTCGCGTCGGGCGGCAGCCACATCGACCCGCAGGTCGTCGAGCACCTGGTGGCCTCCAACCGCGCCGCGTCGTCCTCCGCCCTCGACCGGCTCACGCCTCGCGAGACCGAGGTGCTCGGCGAGATGGCCCGCGGCAAGTCCAACGCCGCCATCGCCGCCTCGCTCGTCCTCTCCGAGCGCGCGGTCGAGAAGCACACCAACTCGATCTTCTCGAAGCTCGGGCTGTCCGAGGAGCGCGAGCTCAACCGGCGGGTCGCCGCCGTGCTCGCCTACCTCCACGACCACCGGGTCGACCGATGAGCGGGGGTGGGGCGGCCGTCGTCCGCACGATCATCGTCGACGACCAGGAGCCCTTCCTCGCCGCCGCCGGCGCCGTCGTCGACCGCACGCCGGGGTTCGAGGTCGTGGGACGGGCGACCGACGGCCACGCCGCCCTCGCCCTCGTCGACGAGCTCTCCCCCGACCTGGTCGTGATGGACGTGCGGATGCCCGGGCTCGACGGCATCGGTGCGGCGCAGGAGATGGCTCGGCGGCCGCACGCCCCGATCGTCATCCTCGTCTCGAGCCACGCCCGAGCCGACCTGCCCGCCGAGCTCGAGCGGACGGGCGCCACCTACCTCCACAAGGAGGAGCTGCTCCCCGCCCGCCTGACCGAGGTCTGGGAGCGGCACGGTCGTACGCTCGGCGCATGATCCGCGTCACGGGCTTCGACCACCTGGTCCTCAACGTCGCCGACGTCGAGCGCTCGCTCGCCTGGTACACCGAGGAGCTCGGCCTGCCCGGCGATCGCGTCGACCGGTGGCGGCGGGGCGAGGTGCCGTTCCCCTCGGTGCGCGTCGACGACAGGACGATCATCGACCTGCTGCAGAGCGAGCGCCACGACGCCAACGTCGACCACCTCTGCCTCGTCGTCGAGCCGACCGACCTCGCGGCGGTGGCGGCATCCGGGCGCTTCGACGTCGTCGACGGCCCGGCCACCCGCTACGGCGCCCAGGGCGACGGCACCTCGCTCTACGTGCGTGACCCCGACGGCAACGTCGTCGAGCTGCGCCACTACTGAGGCGACCGGCGTGGGCACCGTCGTCTTCCTCCACGCCCACCCCGACGACGAGGCGATCTTCACCGGCGGCACGATGGCGCTGCTGGCCGCCGCGGGCCACCGGGTGGTCCACGTGGTCGCCACCGGCGGCGAGCTCGGCCTGGCGCCTCCGGGGCTCGACATGGCGGCGACCGAGGTCGGCCGTCACCGGCGCGAGGAGACCGAGGCGGCGGCCGAGATCCTCGGCATCGGGCGGCTCGAGTGGTTGGGCTTCGCCGACTCGGGCATGGCCGGCGACCCGGCGAACCACGCCCCGGGGTCGTTCTGGGCGGCCGACCTCGAGGAGGCGGCCGAGCGGCTCGCGCTCATCCTGCGCGAGGAGTCAGCCGACGCCCTGGTCGCCTACGACGACGTCGGCATCTACCACCACCCCGACCACGTCCAGGTCCACCGGGTGGGCCACCGCGCTGCGACCCTCGCCGGGGTGGGGACCGTGTACGACGCCACGGTCGATCGCGAACACCTCCACTTCGTCGAGACGCACCTCGTGGAGGAGGCGATCCTCGCCGGCGACCTCGGCCTGGCCCGCTCGCACATCGGGGCGCCATCGGTGCTGATCGACCGGGTGGTCGACGTCCGGGAGGTCCTGGCCGTGAAGCGAGCCGCCATGGCGGCGCACGCCAGCCAGATCCCCGAGACGACGTCGGCGCTCCGGCTGCCGACGCACCACTTCGCCGACGTCTACGGGTGGGAGTGGTACGTCCGCCACGGCCCGCCCGGCCCGATCGACCACCTCTGACCGGCCCGGGGTGGTGGGGAGGAGTGAAGCGGCGGGAGCGGGGTACGAGGAGCCGGGCGCCCGGGTCGGCCGGGCAGCGCAAGGGGACCGGACATGATCGACCTCACGACCGCGGCGTCGGCGAACGGGCAGGCCATCGTGATGGGCGGTGACACGCCGATCGGGCGGGCCGTCGCCATCGAGCTGGCCCTGCAGGGCATGGACGTCGGCATCACGTGGTGCGACGACGAGTCGTGCGCGAAGGAGGTCGTCGCCGAGGTCCGGGCGACCGGTCGCTGGTGCGAGCGTCGCCGCCTCGACGTCGGCGCCCTCGGCAGCGACACAGGAGCCCTCGACGTCGTCGACGACCTCGCAGCGGCCCTCGGCGGCCTCACCGCCCTCGTCACGATCACCACCGAGCCCGAGCCCACCGACGCGATGGACCTCGTTCCCGCCCAGTGGCGCGCCGGCATCGACGGCCTGCTGCTCGGGCCGCTCATCGTGGCTCAGAGGGCCGCCCGCCAGATGATCGACCGGCGCGTCGCGGGCCGCATCATCCACGTCACCGGCGCCCAGGAGCAGTCGACCGCAGCGGGCGAGGCGGTCACCTGCGCGGCCCGCAACGGGCTGGCGGCGGCATCACGGGTGATGGCCGTCGAGCTCGCTCCCCACGGCATCACCGTCAACACCGTGGCACCGGGCGAGGTGGCTGCTCCAGCCATCGGGCAGCACGGCGTCGACCCGTGGGACGCGTCCCGACCGGGGGTCCCCGCAGGGCGAGCCGCCGGCGCGCACGAGGTCGCGCACGCCGTCGTCTTCCTCGCCGGGCCCGCAGCGGACTACGTCACCGGCACGTCCCTCGTCGTCGACGGTGGGCTCTCGGCGGTCGGGACCCGGCACCTCGAACGACCGGCCTCGCTCAGCGGCCTGTAACCCCGACTCACCCCTCCCGGAGCACGTCGCGCGGCGCCGCGTCACCGGCGCGGCGGCCCGGGGGGTACGCCAGCAACGGCGCCACGACGAGGGTGAGGACGATCGCCACGACGACCGATGCCGGGAGCGCCACGTCGGCCTCGACCCCCGCCCCGCGCGCCGCCTCGCCCCAGGCCAGGCGGCCGACCGCCCAGCCCAGGGGGGCGCCGACCACGACGGCGATCACCGCAGTGGCCCCGGCCATGGCCACGACGACGAGCCGGACGTGTCGACGCTCGGCACCGAGCACGCGGACGACGGCGAGATCCACCCGACGCGTCTGGGCACCCACCCACACCCCGTGGGTGAGCGCCGCGACGCCCACGGCCACGAGGAAGCCGGCGAGGGCCGGCGGAAGGACATCCAGGTCAGCGAGGTCGCGGACGGCTCGCGGCTGCTCGCGCACGCTGATCTCGTACCGCTCGGCCAGGGCGGCGGCCAGAGCCCCGGCGTCCTCGCCGGGAGCGGCGACGACCAGGGCCTCGCGGAAGAGCTGCACCTCGGCGAGCAGCTCCATCGCCGGGCCGTCGACGAGCACCGAACGACCGAGCTGCTCCCCGCCGAGCGGCGGGCCGACCCCGATGCCGACGACCCTGAGGACCCGGTCGCCGACGGGCAGGTCGTCGCCGACCGACGCGTCCTCGGCCGCCGCGACGTGGAGGCCGAGGACGATCTCGTCGGTGCCGCGCGGCAGCCGCCCCTCGACCATCGTCCAGCTCGGGGCTCCCCGCAGCTCGCCCAGGCCGTAGCCCTGTACCTCCGTGCCGCCCACCGCCAGCGCGGCGCTCGTCAGCTCGGTGACGCCGCCGACGCGCGGATCGGCGCTCAGGTCGGCGAGCACGGCGTCGGTGACGTCGACGACCGCCACGTCGGCACCCCAGCCCCAGCGCGCCGGCTCGTCGAGGAGCCGGCCGAGGCTCGCGCCGACGACGAGGGACGCGACGAGCCCGGCGACCGCCACCATCGCCCCGGCCACCGAGGCACCAGCCGTGACCCGCGAGCCGGCGCCGGCCCGCGAGAGGGCGAACGTCGCCCCGAGGAGCGTCCAACCGCCCCGTCGGGGTGCGAGCCGACGCGCGCGTGACGATGCGACAGCTCCGCTGCCCGACCTTCGACGTCCGGCTCGGCGGGCGGTCCGCTCGCCGAGCGCCAGGACGACGACGCCGACCAGGACGGCACCGCCCGCGACGAGTGGCAGGTCCAGGCGCCACCCGGGCGACGGCTCCATCCGACGGACGGCACCGGGGGGATCGAGTCCGGCGCCGAGGGCGGCGACCGTCGCGGCCACGACGATCGCCAGGAGCGCAGCGGGAACGAGCGGCAGCACCCGTGCCGCGGACCGCTCCGCCGAGGTGAGGCCGAGGGCGGACTCGACCTCCTGGTCGGCGGCGGTGCGTGCGTGGTGGCGCATCAGCGACTGCCAGGCGACGACCAGGCTGGACAGCGACGCCACGACCACCGCGACACCGAGCCCGGCGACGAGCACCCCGGTCGAGCGCGCCGCATCCCGGGTCCCCTCGAGCGGGTCGATGACGGCGACCGGAGGCAGCTCCTCGGCTCCAGGCGGGCGCTCGGCGTCGGCCGCGAGATCGTCGAGCGCCTGCTCGAACGCAGGACGCACGCCGGCCTCGTCGGCGAGATCGACGTACACGTCGCGACCCGCGACCGCCTCCTCCAGCCGCTCGGCGAGCGCCGTCGACGCGACGACCGGCGTCCCCGCCATGACCCCGGAGGGGACGCGTCCGATGCCGGCGATCCGCACCTCGACCTCCGGGCCGTCCGGGTCGCCGAACCCGACGTCGAACTGCGCGACCTCCTCGGGTTCCAGGTAGGCGAGGTGCAGCGAGTCGCCGACCTCGACCTCGAGGGCGTCCGCCACGTCCTCGATCACCACGACCTCGTCGGGGCCGGTCGCCACACGGCCGTCGATGACGACCGGTCGGAGGAGCTCACCGCCGCCCTGCGGCAGGAAGGTGCCCAGGTAGACGAACCCTCGACCCTCGACGCGGGCGACGGCGATGCCGCCCACGACCGCACGCTCGACGCCGGGGAGGCCCGGCACGTCCTCGGCGACGCCCTCGCCGAAGACCTGGAGCCGCAGGTCGCCGGGAGCGACGGCCGCGACCAGGCGATCCGAGGCCGTCGCCGTGCGCCGGAGGACTGCTGCCCCCGTGACGAGGCACCCACCGGCGAGGCCCGCCAGCACACCGAGGAGCACGATCCCCCGCCAGTGGCGGATCCACTCACGGCGGGCGATCGCGCGGAGCGCGCCCCAGGCCACCTCAGCCTCCCACCGGGGTGTCGACGTCGAAGCGGACGTCGACGCGCGTGCCCCCGCCGGGCGCGGCGGCCCAGGTGATCCGCCCACCGACGGCACCGACCCGATCGGCCATGTTCATCAGCCCGTGGCCGGCGACGACCGCCCCCGGATCGAAGCCGGGGCCGTCGTCCTCCACCGCGAGCACCAGCTGCCCGTCGCCGGCGTCGACGATGGTGACGCGCACCGACGCCGTCGGCGCGTGCTTGGCGACGTTCTGGAGCGCCTCGACGCAGCAGAAGTAGGCCGCGGCCTCCACCTCCGACGGGTACCGACGCACGCCGTCGGTCGACATCGACACGGGTGCGGGCGACCGATCGGCTGCGGCGCGCACCGCCTCGACCAGACCGGCGTCCATCAGCAGCGGCGGGTAGATCCCGTGGGCGAGGTTCCGCAGGTCGGCGATCGCCTCCCGCAGCTCGGCGCCGAGCGTGCCGAGGACCTCGGGTGTGGCCGCGGGGTCCTCGGAGATCGTCTGCTCCGCCAGCCGCAGGTGCACCGCCAGGGCGACGAGCCGCTGCTGGGCCCCGTCGTGGAGGTCGCGCTCGATGCGGCGGCGCTCCGCGTCGGCCGCAGTCACCAGCCGGACCCGGGAGGCACGCAGCTCCTCGTTCGTGCGGCGCAGGTCGGCGAGCGTCGTCTGGAGGGTCGCGTCGAGCACCCGGTTGTGCAGGACGACCCCGAGGCGGTCGCCGAGATCGGCCAGCAGCGCGTCCTCCGCCGGGGTGAAGCGGGCGGCGGTCGGTCGTGCCAGGACCACCAGCGCGAGCACGACGTCCTCGTGGGTGACGGGCACGGCGCGCACCTCGTCGTCGGCGACGTCGACGAGGACGGCGGGCAACCAGAGCTCGAGCCACGCCCTCCCCACCACGCCGGCCCCGCGCAACGCACGCAGCGTCGGGGCGTCGAGCCCGACCGAGGGGCCCGGCGCGGTGGCGCCGGGGACGACCGCGGCGAGGACGAGCTCGCCCGCCGTCCCGGCCTGCCAGACCGCGACGCGGCGGGCCGCGAACCCGTGGCGCACCGCGGCGGCGAGCTCCACGACCACCTCCGACTCACCCAGCTCGCCGCGCGACCCGGCGACGGTCCGGACGATGCGGTCCGTGGCTCGGAGCCCGCCGGTCCCCCCACGCCGTGCCGCCTCGCGAGCCACCCGGCGCGCCGGGCGCCACGTGGCGGCGCCGACCCCCGTCGCCACGAGGACCGGCGCCACACCCCACCCCTCGCGACCGGGCAGCTCACCGGCGACGAGCGCGGCCGCGGCGAGAGCGGTCGCACCGACGGCGCCGGCGGCCAGCAGCGACGCGCCCCCGCCGATCAGCACGTCGAGCACGCGCCGGTTCACGCCCGCTCCTCGCCGCTCGTGATCCGGCCGTCGCGCATCTGCAGGATGCGGTCGGCACGCGCCGCGACGTCGGCGTCGTGGGTGACGGCGACGATCGTCTGCCCGTCGCGGTGCAGACGGGAGAGGAGGTCCATCACCTCGGCGCTGGAGTCGCTGTCGAGGGCGCCCGTGGGCTCGTCGGCCAGGACCACCGTCGGTCGGTTGACGAGCGCCCGAGCGATCGCGAGCCGCTGGCGGAGCCCGCCCGACAGCGCCGCCGGCGGTGCGTCCGCCTTGTCGAGGAGTCCCAGGAGGTCGAGCACCTCGTGGGCCGCGGCGTCGGCCCGTCGACGTGACGCGCCGGCGACCAGCGCTGCGAGGGCCACGTTGTCGTGGGCGCTCATCCCGTCGATCAGGTGGAAGAACTGGAAGACGATGCCGACGTGGCGGCGCCGGTGCCGAGCCAGCGCGTCGGCGTCCATGTGGTCGAGCACCACGCCCGCCACCTCGACCGAGCCGGCGTCGGGGCGCTCGAGCCCGGCGATCACGTCGAGCAGCGTGGACTTGCCCGAGCCCGACGGGCCCATGACCGCCACCATCTCGCCGGCACGGACCTCGAGGTCCACGCCACGGAGCGCCCGCACCGGCGCGGTGGTCGGGTCGAACGTGCGGCGCACGTCGCGCACGGCGACGACCGGGACACCGGCGGCAGGATCGGGGAGCGAGGAGGTGGTCATGGCGGGTCCAGGGCTCGAGGTGGCGCACAGCGAAGCACATCGGCACCTCCCCGGGACGGAACCCGAGGAGGTGCCACGGCTCAGCTGACGGTGATCGTGTGCTGCATGCCCTCCATGAAGTGCGGGGGCCCGTCCTCACCCCCACCCACGGGGATGAAGCACACGAGGTAGTAGGTGCCGGGCTCGAGGTCGACGGCGGCGTAGCTGGTCGTGCCCGGAGCGCCGAAGGCGACGCCGGTGAAGGTGAGGTCCGCCATCGCCTCCTCGCCCCGCTCCATCAGCTCGGGGAACGGCACGGGGTCGACCCCGTCGTTCAGCCGGAACAGCACCATCTCGTGCTCCTCGACGCCCTCGTTCGTCATCGCGAAGCTGGTGCGACCGGCGCGGAGCTCGGTCGGGACGCCCTCGTAGGCGTAGTCGACCGCCGTGACGTCGACCGGGGCCAGGTCGCAGTCGTCGTGGACCTTCTGGCCGAGCGTCGCCTGGGCGTCGACCACGTCGTCGGACTCCAGCGCCGACGGGTCGCCCGTCTCGGCGATCTCCTCGAACGCCGTGGCGAGGGTCGACGCCGCGGCGCCGAGCTCGTCGTCGCCGTCGAAGGCGCCGGCGAACGCCTCGCCGATCGGGACGAGGGTGTCCTCGGCGAAGGCCGGGAAGGCGTCGGGCTCCTCCGGGGCGGCCCCGAAGGCCGCGCCGAGGTCGACAGCGGCGTCGCACACCGCGGACGGTGCGGCGACGGTGCGGGCCTCGGCCGTGTCGTCGTCGTCGCTGCACCCGGCGAGCGAGGCGGTGAGGACGAGGGCGGCGCCGGCGAGCAGGGCGGTGCGCGCGGGGATGCGGTGCATGGGGTGGTTCCTCCGAGAGGTCGTGGGGGGACCTGCTCAGAGGACCGCATCGGGCACGTCGCCGGAATGTCACCACCATGTGGACCGGGGGTGGTGGTGGCCACACCCCCGTCGGTCACATCGGCGTCTGCTGGTGCAGCGCGAGGCGCCACTCGCCGTCGCGCCGCACGTAGGTGCTGGCGATCAGCGCCTGGTACTCGGGCTGGAAGTCCCGGCGGGCCTGCACCCGGTAGGTGAGCACGGCGGCGTCGTCGCCGAGCGCCAGCGCCTGCGGGTTGCGGATCTGGAACCACGACCACGGCTGGCCGTCCATGCCGTCGAGCGCCTTGTCGTGGGTGAGGAGCCCGACCTGCGGGAGCAGCATCACCGCGTCGTCGGTGAGCACCTGGGCGTAGAAGCGCCGGCCGGTCCCCTCCTTCAGGGCGTCCCACCCCGCGGTCTCGAGGGCGAGCAGTGCGTCCTTCAGCTCATCCATGCTCCCCATCCTGCACCAGACCGCCCGTCGGTAACCTCGTCGGATGCCCGACGCGCGGCCGTTCGAGGTCATCTGCGAGATCGAGCCGGCGACCCGTCCCGACCTGACCCGGGTGCGGCACCAGATCGGCGTGCTGAGCGGCGTGGCCGACGGGTTCCTCGTGCCCGACAACCACATCGGGCGGGCCACCGTCTCGTCGATCGCCGTGGCCCACGAGGTGGAGCGGATGGGCGGCCGGGCCATCGCCTGCGTCAACGCCCGCGACCGCAACCTGCTCGGCTTCCGGCGGGACCTCCTCACCGCCGCGGCCTACGACGTCGCCGACTTCCTCTTCGTCTACGGCGACGACCCGACGACGGGTCGCCGCACGGGCCAGCTCACCGTCCGCTCGATGATCGAGGAGGTCCGGACGTTCTCGGACTCGCTCCCCGGACCGGGCCCCGCGATGCGCGCCGCCGTCACGACCGGCCTGCGGCCCCTCCCCTCGTGGAAGGCCGCCGCCGACGCCCTCTACGTGCAGGTGACCTGGTCGCTCGACGAGCTCGCCCGGTGGCGGGAGACGGTCGACTTCGACGGCCCCGTCTACGCCGGGGTGATGGTCCTCGCCAGCGCGTCGATGGCCCGCAAGCTCGGCGCCGACGTGCCCCAGCTGGCCGCCCCCGACGACTGGGTCGAGGCGGTGGAGCGCGACCCCGCCGCAGGCGTCGAGCTGGCCTGCCGGCACCTGCTCGACATCCGCGACCACGGGGGCTTCGCCGGTGTGCACCTCGTCCCGGTGTCGCGGTACCGGGAGACCGCGGCGCACCTCGAGCCCCTCCTCGGGCGCCGGCCGCGCCGCTGAGCCGCGTGCTGCGACCACCGGCTCCGCTCGTCCTCGCCTCGGCGTCGCCCCGACGCCTCGACCTGCTCCGACAGGCGGGGGTCGAGCCCGCCGTCGAGCCGGCCGACGTCGACGAGACCTCTCCCCCGGGAGCGACCCCGGAGTCGCTGGCGGTCGGTCTCGCACGGACCAAGGCGCAGGAGGTGGCGGCCGGCCACGCGGGCGAGGACCTCGTCGTGCTCGGCGCCGACACCGTGGTCGTCGTCGACGGGCGCATCCTCGGCAAGCCCACGGACGCCGACGACGCTGCCCGCATGCTGTCCGCGCTGTCCGGACGGACCCACCACGTGGTCACCGGGGTCGCCCTGGTCGACGCGCGCACCGGCCGGACCGTCGACGGACTGGCCCGCACCGACGTGCGCATGCGCCACCTCGACGCCGAGGAGGTCGCGGCCTACGTCGCCACCGGCGAGCCGCTCGACAAGGCCGGCGCCTACGGCATCCAGGGCCTCGCCGCCGTGTTCGTCGAGGGGATCGAGGGCGACTACACGAACGTCGTCGGCCTCCCGCTCCCCCTCGTCGACGTCCTCCTCCGCCAGCTCGACGGGCCGGCGTAGCCGACGCGCCCCAGGGCGGGGAACCCGGGGGGCGGGGTGGGCTGGCGTCGGTACGCTCGCCGGGTGATCGCGACCCTCGGTGATCTGATCGACGACGTGGTGGTGTGGGCGCAGGGGCCCGTGCGCCGGGGCACCGACACGCCGGCCAGGATCCACCGCCGCCGGGGCGGGAGCGCGGCCAACGTCGCGTCGATGGTCGCCCGGTGCGGCGGCGCCGTGCGCTTCATCGGCGCGGTGGGCGACGACGGGGTCGCCGACCGCCTGGTCGACCAACTGGCCGCCGACGGCGTCGACGTGGTCGTCGAACGGGTGGCGGGCCGATCGACCGGCACGATCGTGGTGCTCGTCGACCCCGTCGACGGCGAGCGCAGCTTCCTCACCGACCGGGGGGCGTGCGACCACCTCGCCACGCCACGGACCGAGTGGCTCGACGGGGTCGCGGCCCTGCACCTACCGCTCTACTCGTTCAGCCACGAGCCCCTGTCGGCCACCGCCACGAGCGTCGCCCTCGCTGCCCGCCACCGCGGCGTCCAGCTCACGATCG
Organism: Actinomarinicola tropica; assembly: GCF_009650215.1. Lineage (GTDB taxonomy): Bacteria > Actinomycetota > Acidimicrobiia > Acidimicrobiales > SKKL01 > Actinomarinicola > Actinomarinicola tropica. Next base: position 3,647,583 of record NZ_CP045851.1, read on the forward strand.
ACGCGTCGTCCACCGGTGCCATCGAGGACCTCGGCGTCGCCGAGGCGCTCGCGGTGATCGAGGTGCTCGCGCCCGACGCCCTGCTGGCCAACGCCGAGGAGGCGCGCCTGCTCGGCGTGGGCACCGACCGACCGGCGCGGGGTCCGGTCCGCTCTGTCATCCGCCACGGAGCCGAGCCGACGCTCGTCGTCGACGCCGACGGCCGCACGACCACCATCCCCGTCCCGCCGGTCGAGGACGTCGTCGACACCACCGGCGCCGGCGACGGGTTCGCCGCCGGCTGGCTCCTCGCCCGCCACCGCGGCGCCTCCGCCGAGGATGCCGTCGTCGAGGGCCACGCCGTGGCCGCGCGCGTGCTCCGCCGACCCGGCGCCGACCTCGCACCGGCCGTCCCACCCACCCCCGCACCAGGAGTCGAACACTCGTGACCGAGATCGTCCTCAGCGACCCCGTCCGCACCGCTCTCTCCGAGGGGCGAGCCGTCGTCGCGCTCGAGTCCACGATCTTCAGCCACCTCGGGCTGCCGTCCCCCGCCAACGCCGAGGCCCTCGACCGCTGCCTCGCCGCCGTCGAGCAGGGCGGCGCCGTGCCCGCCGTGACCGCGGTGGTCGACGGCGTCCCCCGGGTGGGTCTCGACCCGAGCGAGCACCCGCGCATCCTCGGACCGGCCCGGAAGGCGGCCGCGCGCGACCTGCCGGTCGCCATCGGCCAGGCGTGGGACGTCGGCGCCACGACCGTCTCGGCCTCCCTGGCCCTCGCGGCCGCCGCGGGCATCCGCGTCTTCGCTACGGGAGGCATCGGCGGGGTCCACCGCGAGGTCGAGCAGACCGGCGACGTCAGCGCAGACCTCGGGGCGATCGCCGCACACCCGGTCGTCACCGTGTGCGCGGGGGCGAAGGTCTTCCTCGACCTGCCCCGGACCCTCGAGCACCTGGAGATGCTCGGCGTGCCGGTCCTCGGGTGGCGGACCGACGAGCTGCCGGCCTTCACCACCCCGACCAGCGGGCTCCCGGTGCCCCACCGGGTCGAGGACGCATCCGAGGTGGCCCGCATCGTCGCCGCCGGTCGCGCGCTCGGCGCCACGCAGGGCACGCTCGTCACCGTGCCCGTGCCGGCGGCCGACGGGCTGCCGAAGGCCGAGATCGACGCGGCGCTCGACGCCGCCCTGCGCGACGCCGCGGCCGAGGGCCTGAGCGGCGCGGCGGTGACGCCGTTCGTGCTGGGTCGCATCGCCGAGGCCACCGAGGGCCGCTCCGTCCCCGCCAACCTGGCCCTGGCGGAGAACAACGCCCGGGTCGCCGCCTCGATCGCGGTCGAGCTGGCGCGACGGGACGGAGGGACGGCCGCGTGACGACGCCTGTCGACGAGCCGCCCGCTGCGCCCATCGGCCCCGGGCCCGCCCCGACCCCCACCGTCGACCCCGCCACCGACCGGCTGCCCCGCACGGCGGCGGGCACCAACGCCGGCGCCTTCGCTCCGACCGACTGGGGCCTCCTCGCCGCTTGCACGCTGATCTGGGGATCGAGCTTCTACTTCATGGCGATCGGGCTGCGGGCGCTCGAACCCGGGGTGATCACGTTCCTGCGCGTCATGTTCGGCGCCCTCGCGCTCGGGGCGCTGCCCGCCTCGCGCACCAGGGTCCGTCGTGAGGACTGGCCCCGGCTCGTCGTCCTCGGGGCCACGTGGATGGCGATCCCGTTCACCATGTTCCCGCTGGCCCAGCAGTGGATCGACAGCTCGCTCACGGGGATGCTCAACGCCGCCATGCCGGTGCTGACCGCCATCGTGGCCCTCCTCATCGCACGCCAGCTACCCGGACCGGCCCAGGCGGTCGGCCTCGCCGTCGGTCTGGCCGGCACGATCGCGATCGGGTGGGACGGCCTCGGTGACGGCGGGTCCACCGCGCTCGGCGTGGTGCTGGTGTTCGTCGCCGTCAGCTCCTACGCCGTCTCGGTGAACATCGCCGTCCCGCTGCAGCACCGCTACGGCTCGCTGCCGATCCTCGTGCGCATCCAGCTGGTGGCCATGGTGCTCACCGCGCCGTTCGCGGCCGCGGGGCTGCCGGACTCGCGGTTCGAGCTCCGGCCGGTGCTCGCCATCGTCGTGCTCGGCGTGTTCGGCACCGGGCTCGCCTTCGCCGTGATGGGCACGCTGATGGGCCGGGTGGGGGCGACGCGTGCCTCGGTCACCACCTACCTGATGCCGATCGTCTCCATCGCCCTCGGCGCCGCCCTCCTCGACGAGGCCGTGCACCCCGCGGCGGTGGTCGGCACCGTCCTCGTGCTGGTCGGCGCGTGGCTCGTGAGCCGGGCCGAGCGCGCCGCCACCTGACGCCTCAGCTGCTCAGCAGGGACGCCAGCGCCCAGATGGCGGCGAGGGCGCCGATGCCGGCGTAGAGGAGCGACCGGCCGAGCGGCGGACGCTCCAGGTCACCCTCCTTGCGGCTCTCCGGCGGGCGCACGAGGGCGAGCAGGTTGCCGACGAGGAGCGCGGCACCGAGGGCCAGGAGGATCCACTCGAGGAGGTCGTCACCGAGGAGCACGGGCCGACCGTAGCCAGCCGCCGCCGGGCGACCCCAACCGCGGCGGGGTGGGGGAATCCCCACCCCGACGACACCGGATCACGTCATGGTCGCCACCGGTGCGCCGCCGTACTGTCGCCCGCAGTGGTCTCCCTCCTGCTCCGCCCCTGGCGCGACCCGCGCACCTGGCTCGACCTCGTCCTCCTCGGGACGACCCTGCCGTTCTGCGCCGTCGCGTTCGCCCTGACGATCGCGCTGCTCGTCACCTCGGGCGTGCTGCTCGTCGTCCTCCCCCTCGCGCTGCCCTTCGTCTGGCTCCTGTTCGTCGGCGCGCACGCCCTCGCAGGGGTGGAGCGGAGCCGGCTGGCCGCCCTCGCGGACCTCGACCTCGCCGACCCCGTCCCCCCGCTGCAGGCCGAGGGGACCCCGGTGATGCGCGCGCTGCGACGGCTGGCCGAGCGGGCCCAGAGCGTCCCGCGGTGGAAGGAGGTCGGCTACCTGCTGCTCCTCTTCCCCGTCGGTCTCGTCGTCGGCGCCGCCACGATGCTGCTCTGGACCGGCTCGGCGGTTCTGCTCACGCTGCCCGCCTACGTCGGCGCCCTCCCCGGCGGCACGGCCAAGCTCGGCCTCCTCGAGGTGGGTCCCGGGCCCGGGGCGGTCGCGGCCGCCGTCGTCGGCCTCGCCGGTCTCGTGCTCGCCGCACCGTGGGCGACACGCCTCGGGGCCGCGCTGCTGCGCCACATCGCCCGCAACCTGCTGGGCCCGAACCCCGACGCCGAGATCGAGCGGACCGTGACGCGCCTCGAGTCCAGCCGGGCCGCGGCGGTCGACACCGCCGAGGCCGAGCGCCGCCGGATCGAGCGCGACCTGCACGACGGGGCGCAGCAGCGTCTCGTCGCCCTGGCCGTGCAGCTCGGCGCGGCGCAGGAGCGGCTCGCGCACGACCCCGAGGGCGGGCGGGCCATGGTGGCCGCGGCCCGCGACGAGGCCAAGGCGGCCCTCGCCGAGCTGCGCGACCTCGTCCGGGGCATCCACCCCGTGATCCTGGAGGACCGCGGCCTCGACGCCGCGCTGTCGGCTGTCGTGGCCCGCTCGCCGGTGCCGGTCGACCTCGACCTGCGCGTCGACGAGCGCCCCCCGCCCCCCGTCGAGAGCGCGGCCTACTTCATCGTCGCCGAGGCGCTGACCAACGTCGGGCGGCACGCCGACGCCACCCGTGCGACGGTCACGATCGTGCGATCCGGCGACACCCTGGTGGTCGAGGTCACCGACGACGGCGTGGGCGGCGCCGACCCGGCGCGCGGCACCGGCCTCGCCGGCCTGCGCCAGCGCGTCGAGGGGCTCGACGGCGCATGCACGTCCTCAGCCCTGCGGGCGGGCCGACCAGCATCATCGTGGAGCTGCCGTGCAGATCGTGATCGCCGAGGACTCGGTCCTGCTCCGCGCCGGTCTCACCGGGCTCCTCGCCGACGCCGGACACGACGTCGTCGCCGCCGTCGGCGACGCCGACGCGCTGATCGAGGTCGTCGAGCGGCACCGACCCGACCTCTGCGTCACCGACGTGCGCATGCCGCCGACCCACACCGACGACGGTCTGCGTGCCGCTCGGCAGATCCGGGAGCGGTGGCCGGAGGTCGGCATCCTCGTGCTGTCCCAGTACGTCGAGGAGCGCTACGCGACCGAGCTGCTCGCCACCGACACCACGGGCCTCGGCTACCTGTTGAAGGACCGGATCGCCGACGTCGCCGACTTCGTCGCGGCGGTCGATCGCGTCGGCAGCGGGGGGACGGCGCTCGATCCCGAGGTCGTCTCCCAGCTCCTCGCCCGCTCACGGCGCCGCGACCCGCTCGAGCGCCTCTCGCCGCGCGAGCGGGAGGTGCTCGGGCTGATGGCCGAGGGTCGCACCAACACCGCGATCGCCCGGCAGCTCGTCGTGAGCGACGGCGCGGTCGAGAAGCACATCAGCAACATCTTCACCAAGCTCGACCTACCGCCGACCGACGGGGACCACCGCAGGGTCCTCGCCGTGCTGCGCTGGCTGGAGGGACTGGAGCCATGACCGCCACCACCGCCCCACGCCCGCCGTCCCGCCCGCAGATCCGGCACAGGGGCCGGCGCGCCTGGCGCGTCGGCGGCGCCGTCGTCACCGTCGTGGTGCTGCTCGCGGCGTTCCTCGAGGTCCTGACGTTCATCGCCCGTGAGACGACGGTCGTCGAGACCACCTTCACCGCCGCGCAGCTCGCCGACGTCCGCGTCCTCGAGATCACCGGCGAGCGGGGCTCGGTCGACGTCGTCGGCTCCGACGGCGGCGGTGCGCGCCTCCGGTCAGAGGTCACCCGGGGGCTCGAGGCGCCGCGCAACGAGTGGCGCCTCGACGGTGATCGGCTGATCGTCACGTCGCGCTGCCACCTGGTGTTCGAGGAGCACTGCCGGGTCGACCACGAGCTGACGATCCCCGCAGACCTGCGGGTCGAGGTGCGCTCGACGAGCGGCACCGTGCGGATCGCCGACGTGGACGGCGCCGTGCGCGCCCGGACCACGATGGGCGACGTCGAGCTCGTCGGGCTCAGCGGCCCGGTCGACGTCGACGCCGACATGGGTGACGTCACCGCGCTGCGGCTGCGGTCCTCGGTCGTCTCGGTCGGGCTCGACCACGGCCGGGTCGACCTGACGTTCGACGCCCCACCCGACGAGGTCTCGATCCGCTCGTCGTTCGGCGACGTCGCGGTGGCCGTCCCCGACGTGCCGGGCATCTACGCGATCTCCTCGTCGGTGCGCTTCGGCGACCTCCGCAACGACCTGCGAACCGACGGCCGGAGCGACTCGGCGATCACGATCGACTCCGACTTCGGAACGGTCGACCTCCGCTACGCCCCCTGACGGGGGTGGGGTCAACCCCACCCGGCAGACGCCGGACCCCTCCATCGCCCGTCGCCGCCATCGGTGCGACCGTCGAGGACGAGCCGACGCAACGGGCGGCGGCACGTCCACGGAGGCGACCTTGAGCATCGCGACGAACCCCCTCGACACCCGCAACCCACCGACCCGCGGCGGTGCCGCGCTGACCGCCGTGGCCGCCACCAAGCGCTACGGCAGCGGCGACACCGCGGTCGACCGCGTCGACGCCACCATCCCCGCCGGTCGCTTCACCGCCGTGATGGGGCCATCGGGCTCCGGCAAGTCCACGCTCGTGCACTGCCTCGCCGGCCTCGACACCCTGACCTCCGGCGAGGTCTGGCTCGGCGACGTGGAGCTCGGCGCCCTCTCCGACCGTGCGCTCACCCGGCTGCGGCGCGAGCGCATCGGCTTCGTGTTCCAGGCCTTCAACCTCATCCCGACCCTGACGGCCTACGAGAACATCGTGCTCCCGCTCCAGCTGGCACGCCGCCAGCCCGACGGGCCCTGGCTGTCCGAGGTGGTCGACGTCGTCGGCCTCGGCGATCGCCTCGCCCACCGACCGAGCGAGCTGTCCGGCGGCCAGCAGCAGCGCGTGGCTGTGGCCCGGGCGCTGGCGAGCCGGCCCGACGTGATCGTCGCCGACGAGCCGACCGGCAACCTCGACTCGACGAGCGGCAGCGCCGTCCTCGGCTTCCTGCGCGAGGCCGTCGACCGGTTCGGCCAGACGACCGTCATGGTCACCCACGACGCGGTCGCCGCCTCCTACGCCGACGCGGTGCTCTTCCTCGCCGACGGCCGCATCGTCGACGAGCTGTCCGGTCCCACCCCCGACGCGGTGCTCGACCGCATGAAGCGACTGGGGAGCTGACGTGCTGCACACCACCTTCGCCAACCTGCGCAGCCACCTGCGCCGACTGCTCTCCACCGGGCTCGCCGTCGTGCTCGGCGTCGGGTTCCTGGCCGCCACCCTGCTCATCGGCAGCTCGGTGCGCGGCGCCTTCGACCAGTCCTTCGACGAGTGGACCGACGGCGTGGCCGTCGCCGTCCGCTCCGACAGCCGCATCGGCAGCGACGAGGTCGTCGCCCAGATCGGCACCCTCGACCTCGCGCTCGCCGAGCAGGTCGCCACCGTCGACGGGGTCGGGGTCATCGCCCCGTCCGTGGAGGGGTCGGCGCGGATCATCGGCGCCGACGGCGAGGCGCTCGGCGGCGACGGGCCGCCGACCCTCGCCGGCAACTGGGTGGAGGACGACGGCCTCAACCCCTACGACCTGGCCGAGGGCCGGGCACCGGCCGCGCCGGACGAGGTGGTGATCGACCGGCGGTCCGCCGACCTCGGCGAGCTCTCCGTCGGCGACACGACGACGGTGCTCACGCCCCGACCCGTCGAGGTCACGATCGTCGGCATCGGCACCTACGGCGACCGGGACAGCTTCGGGCCCACCACCTTCACGGCGTTCACGACCGAGCAGGCCCAGGACCTGTTCGTCGGCGACCGCGAGCAGGTCCACCAGCTGCTCGTCGCCGCGACGCCCGACGTCGACCCCGACGCGCTGGCCGCCGAGGTCACGGCGCTCGTGCCCGACGGCACCGAGGTGCTCACCGGCGACGAGCTCGCCGCGGACCTCATGGCGATGATCGAGAGCGACTTCATCGGCTTCTTCGAGACGATGCTCCTGGCCTTCGCCGCCATCGCGCTGCTGGTCGCCACGTTCAGCATCCACAACACCTTCTCGATCCTCGTCGCCCAGCGGGTCCGCGAGTCGGCGCTCCTCCGAGCGATCGGCGCGTCGCGTGGCCAGGTGCTCGGCGCGGTGACGATCGAGGCGCTGCTCGTGGGCGCCGTGGCCTCCGGCCTCGGCGTGGCGGTCGGCGTCGGCCTGGGGCACCTGGCGCTGTGGGCGATGGACGGCGCCGGCTTCGGCATGGGCACCGGGCTCGTCCTGTCCCCCGGCCGGGTGGCCGTCGCCTTCGCCGTCGGTGTCCTGGTCACGCTCGTGGCGTCGCTGGCGCCGTCGGTCCAGGCGTCCCGCGTCGCGCCGCTCGCCGCGATCCGCGACACCGCCGTCGAGCGGACGCGGGCCTCCCGGCCCCGCACGGCCGTCGGCCTCGGGCTCCTGGGACTCTCGGCCGTCGCCCTCGTCTCGGCGCCCTCCGCGGGCGACGGGGCGATCGCGAGGGCCGGGCTCGGGGCCGCCGGCGTCCTCGTGGCCGTCGTGATGCTCGGGCCGGTCGTCGCCCGTCCGGTCGCCAGCGCCCTCGGCCTGCCGGTGGCGCTGGTGCGGGGCCAGAGCGGGGTGCTCGCCCGGCGCAACGCCGTGCGCAACCCACGCCGCACCGCGGGCACCGCCAGCGCCCTCACCCTCGGCGTGGCGGTCGTGGCCCTCTTCACCGTCTTCGCCAGCTCGATCACGGCGGCGATCGACGACACGGTCGCCCGCCAGTTCGGTGGGGACCTCGTCGTCGCCAGCGACGACTTCTCCTCCGCGGGCCTGAGCGGCGACCTCGCCCCGGCCATCGAGGAGCTGCCCGAGGTGGCCCGCGCCGTCGGCGGTGGCAACGCGGTGATGGAGATCGACGGCGACACGGAGTACGCCACGGCGATCGACGTCGCCCGCCTCGACGGCCTGCTCGACATGGGCGTCGCGGAGGGGTCGCTGGCCGACCTCGGTCCGGACGACCTCGCCGTCTCGAGCGACATGGCGGAGGACCACGGGTGGGAGGTCGGCGACGTCGTCACGGCCATCCCGTCGCCCGGCGCCACCGAGCAGCTGCGGATCGTCGCCCTCTACGAGAACACCGACCTGCTCGGCCCGGTGCTCGTCCACCCCGAGATGTGGGCCCGCCACACCGCCCAGCCGGCCGACGTGGCGATCCTCGTCGAGGCGGCGCCGGGCGTGGGCCTCGACGAGGCCAGGGCGGCGATCGCCGCGGTCACGGAGCGGTTCGACGCCCCGGCGCCCCAGGACCGCGACGAGTACGTCGACGCGGTCGCCGGCGAGGTCGAGGCCATCCTCGGCATCGTCTACGGGCTCCTCGTCGTCGCCGTCCTCATCGCCCTGATGGGGATCGCCAACACGGTCTCGCTGTCGGTCCACGAGCGCACCCGGGAGCTCGGCCTCCTGCGGGCCGTCGGCCAGACCCGCCGTCAGCTGCGCTCGATGGTCCGGTGGGAGTCGGTCATCGTGGCCGTCTTCGGCACGGCGGTCGGGGTGCTGCTCGGCGTCGTCCTCGGCTGGGGCCTGCTGCGGGCCATCTCGGAGGCGGAGGGCATCGCCACCCCGCTCGCCGTCCCCGTCGGTCAGCTGGCCGTCATCGTCGGCATCGGCGCGGTGGCCGGGATCCTGGCGGCGTGGCGGCCGGCCCGCCGGGCCTCCCGGCTCGACGTCCTGGCGGCCATCGCGACCGACTGACGATCAGCGGCGGGACGGACCGGATCGGAGGCTGCTCAACCTCCGGTCCGGTCCTCGAGCAGCTCCAGGTCGACGTCGCCGGCCGCCACCCGCTCGAGGTCGGCGTCGGTGACGTCGGTGCGCACGCTGAGGAGGGTCACCTCGTCGGTGCCCTCCGCACGCTCGACGCGCTGCAGCGAGGGGGCGCCGCTCTCGGCATCGAAGCAGAACCGGGCGTTCTGTCCGTAGGGCGGCGCGTGGATGGCCCGCGCGAGCCGCAGGGAGAAGCAGTCGCCGTCCTGCGCCACGCGGTAGAGGGGCAGGTCGCCCTCGAGGTACCCGGCGAGGGTGGCCAGCTCGCGCTCGACGGCAGCGGCGGCGTCCCGCTCGGTCGCCACCGATCGGCAGCGCACCAAGCCGTCGAGCTGCTCGTCGCAGACGCGGGTCTCCCCACCGACCACGCCCGACACCGACGACCCGGTCGAGACGACCCGGTCCGGCGGCCGCTGCGCCACGACGATCGGCAGCTCGACGGTCGCCCCTGCGGCGGTGGTCCGACGCAGGAGCGAGCCGCTGAGGAACGTGGCCGTGCGGCTCCGCTCCCAGGCGACGAGCAGCGCGTCGGCGGCCTCCGCGGTCTCGGCCGGTCCCTCCGGCTCGACCGGCGCATCGTCGGACCCGTCGCCGTCATCCACGAGCCACGCGACGCCCACACCGCCGAGGACGCCGACCAGGAGCCCGACGGCGACGAGGACGGCGATCGGCCGGCGACCGGTGGCCGGCGCGTCCCCACTTGCCTCCCGATCCTCCGGGGCCGCCGGTGCGGGCTCCTCGGCGTCCCTCTCGTCGTCCTCCGGCACGGCGCGGACGCTAGCGGCACCTCCCGGACGGTACGGTCCGGGCAGAGAGCGCCGGGACGACCGGCCACGAGGGGGAGGATCTCCGACGATGACCGACGCGACCAGCGGGACCGTGCGCACCGGGCGGGCCACCAACGGCCCGGTCGAGCTCCACTACGAGGCCGCCGGCGACCCGTCCGATCCGGCGCTGCTCATGGTCAGCGGGCTCGGCTCGCAGTGCATCACCTTCGTGGACCCGCTGATCGAGCGCTTCGTCGAGGCCGGCTTCTTCACCATCCGCTACGACAACCGCGACGTCGGCCTGTCCTCCAAGTTCGCCGAGGTGCGTCCCGACCTGGGCGCGGTCGTCGCCGCGCTCAAGGCCGGCGAGGAGCCCCCGGTCCCCTACCTGCTGAGCGACATGGCCGCCGACGCCGCGGCCGTGCTCGACGCCCTGGAGGTCGAGGCGGCGCACGTGCTCGGCGTGTCGATGGGCGGCATGATCGTCCAGACGATGGCGATCGAGCGCCCGGAGCGGATGCTCTCGCTGACGTCGATCATGTCGACCACGGGCGACCGCAGCGTCGGACGATCGACCCCGGAGGCCAACGCCCTGCTCATGACCCCGGCCGGGCCCTCGCGCGACGAGGCCGTCGAGCGGATGATCCTAGGTGCCCGCACCTACGGGTCGCCCGACCACATCGACGAGGAGCGGCTCGCCGAGATCGCCGGTGCGGCCTACGACCGTTGCTTCCACCCCGAGGGCACGGCCCGGCAGCTGATGGCGATCACCGCCTCGGGCGACCGCACCGAGAAGCTGCGGGGGGTGACGGTGCCGGCCCTCGTGATCCACGGCGACCAGGACAACCTCATCGACGTGAGCGGCGGCGTCGCCACCGCCGACGCCATCCCCGGCGCGTCGCTGGCCGTGCTCGAGGGCATGGGCCACGACCTGCCCCCCGCCTACTGGGACCGCCTCGTCGACCTCGTGACCGAGCACGCGGCGAGGGCCGCCGGCAGCTGAGCACCCCTCGGGGAGCCGGAGCACGTGCCCGCGTGCTGCGCCTCCCCATGGGTGCAGGGTCGGCGGGTGACGCTCGGCGCGGGGTCAGCTCAGCTTGAGGAAGAGCTTCTCCAGGTCCTCGACGTCGAGGCCGGTCTCGTCGTCCGCCGGGGCATCGGGCTCCAGCCGGGCGCAGTGGCGCATCCCCGCGGCCACCAGCCGGTAGCCGACGCGGTCGAGCGCGGCCTTGGCCGCGGCGAGCTGGGTGACGATCGACTCGCAGTCCTGGCCCTCGTCGAGCATCCGCTGGAGGCCCCGGATCTGGCCCTCCAGCCGGCGGAGGCGCAGGCGGACGTCGTCGGACACGTCATCGGGGAACTTCACGGGCGACCTCGATCGTGGCGGTGGGGGTGCCGTCACCATACCGGGCCGGGTATCACCTGCCTCCGCGGCTCGGAAGGCCCGACGGGATGACGAGGTCGTCCCCCGGGCCGGGAGCGCCGAAGAGGAAGCCCTGACCGAGTCGGCACCCGAGCGCGGCGAGGGCGGCCGCCTGGCCCGGGGTCTCGACGCCCTCGGCGACGACGTCGAGGCCGAGCGACGCGGCGAGGGCGACGACGGCCGCCACGATGGCCCGGTCGTGGCCGCGCGCGTCCTCGATGCCCGCGACGAACGACCGGTCGACCTTGAGCAGGTCGATCCCGGAGAGGCGCCGGACGTAGTCGAGCGAGGCGTGGCCCGTGCCGAAGTCGTCGATCGCCAGCGTCACGCCGAGCGCCTTCAGGCCGGCGATGGCGCCCATGGCCCGGTCGTCGACGAGGACGGTCTCGGTGATCTCGCAGCAGAGGTGCTCGGGCGCCAGACCCGACTCCTCGAGGACCCGAGCGACCAGACCGACGAACCCGGGATCGGTCAGCTGGCGGGGGGACACGTTCACCGACAGCAGCGGCGTCACCGGCCCACCCGGGGCCGGCCAGGCGGCCGCGCGCCGGCAGGCGGTCGTCAGGACCAGGTGGCCGAGCCGGCCGATCAAGCCGCTCTCCTCGGCGACGGTGACGAGCTCGATCGGCGCGACGGGACCGACGCCGGGGCGCGTCCAGCGCACGAGCGCCTCGTGGCCCACGACCGCGCCCGTGCCGAGGTCGACGATCGGCTGGAAGTGGACGTCGATCTCCTGCCGCTCGATCGCGAGGCGCAGCGCGCCCTCGAGCTCGAGCGAGCGGGCCACGCGCTCCTGGTCGCCCACCTCGTAGAACGCCACCGTGTCGCGGCCGTGCCCCTTGGCGCGGTACATGGCGACATCGGCGTCCCGGATGAGCGACTCGGCCGTGCCCGGGGCGCCGTCCGGGCGGGCGATGCCGATGCTGGCGGTCGCGACGACCTCGGACCCGTCGACCACCACAGGCGCGGCGAGCGCGGCCCGCAGGCGGTCGGCGAGGCGGCGGGCCGCGTCGTCGTCCACCCCGTCGCACACCACGACGAACTCGTCGCCGCCGAAGCGGCCGACGACGTCCCCCGGCCGCACGACGCCCCGGAAGCGCTCGGCGACCTGGACGAGGAGCTGGTCGCCCGCCGCGTGGCCCAGGCTGTCGTTGACCACCTTGAACCGGTCGAGGTCGATGAACATCACGGCCACCGCGACCGGGCCGACGCCACGACGGGCCAGCAGGCCGGAGAGGTGCTCGAGGACCGCCGGGCGGTTGGGCAGACCGGTCAGCGCGTCGTGCATCGCCCGGTGCTCGAGGGTCTCCTGGAGGCGGTGGCGGTCGATGGCGATCGCCGCCAGGTTGGTGACGCGGTCGAGGAGCTGCACCTCCTCGTCGGTCGGTTCCCGACGCTCCTCGTGGAAGATGACGACCGCACCGAGCAGCGTCCCCGCCGACTGGTGGCTGCCGATCGGCCGGACCCAGCAGGACCGCAGGCCGTGGGCGTCGAGCGCCGGCCGGACGTCGGCCCACACCGGCGTCGACATGTCGGTCGTGACGTACACGGGCGCGTCGGGATCGAGCCCGCGCAGGCCGGTGCCCATGTCGCTCGCGGGCGACACGTCGTCGAGCTGCTCGACGAGCGGAGCCGGCACCATCGGCGCCGCCTCGTAGCGCACCCAGCCGTCGGGGTGCAGTGTGCCGACGAGCGCCATGGCACCCGGGGCCCGCTCCTCGACGATCCGTGCCACCCAGCGCAGCGTCTCGGACAGAGGGAGCCCACGGGTCATCGCCTCGAGCAGCGCCCCCTGCTCGGCCAGGAGGCTCTCGGCGGCCCAGCGGTCGGTGAGGTCCGTGGCGTTGACGACGATGCCCGCGACCTCCGGGTCGCCCATGAGGTTCGTGGCGTAGACGCCGAGGTGCCGGATCGTCCCGTCGGCACGTCGCACCCGCAGCGGCGCCGGCCGGTCCTTCGGGTGGGCCAGGAGCCGCTCCACCGCCTCGGCCCCGGAGCCGCCCTCGGGTTCGACGATGTGGTCGAGCCAGCTGCGCCCCACGACCTCGTCGGCGGCGCGGCCGAGCACCTGGTCGACGGCGGGGTTGGCGTAGGAGACGACGCCGTGGCGGTCGGTGACGAGGATGAGCTCGGACCCCCGCCGGATCAGGGCGTCGGCCCACGCCTCCCGCCGGCGCAGCAGCTCGACCTCGCTCGACCGCTTCGTGATGTCGCGGATCGCCACCACCACCGCGCCGAGCTCGGGATCATCGAGCCCGTTGCTCAGCATCAGCTCGAGCTCCCGGAGCGCGCCGTCGGGCCGGGTCACGGTGACCTCCACGGGCCCGTGCGCGCCGGGCGCCGCGAGCACGCCCTCGAAGTAGGCCCGGTGCAGCTCGCGGTTGTCCTGCTTGGCGAACAGGTCGTAGGCCAGCGTCCCGACGAGCCCGTCCGGATCCACGCCGAGGACGGGGCCGGCGCTCGGCGAGATCCAGCCGATCACGCACTCCTCGTCGACGAGCGCGTACACGTCGGTGATGACGTCGAGCATGCGTCGGAGGCGGGAGGGGTCCACCGGGGTCGTGCGGTCCACACCCTCCTCATCGGCGGCCGGAGCGGATCGCACAGCGATCAGCGTCGGTGCGGCTCGTCGCCGACACCGGGGCCGTAGCGCAGACCGACGAACCCGTCGCCTGCCAGGAGGGCGGTCGACCCGGCCGACGCGGGCACGACGGCGGTGTCGCCGGGTCCGAGAACGAGACCGTCGAGGGTGGCCTGGCCGGCGACGCCGTGGACGGCCACCCACCGGCTCCGTGGGTCGAGGAGCGCCTCGGGGCCCGTGAGGTCCCGTCCGATCCGGTCGACCCAGAAGTGGGGGCAGTCGACGAGGCGGGTGGCCCCGTCGTCGAGGGTGGCGGCGACGGGACGAGCCGGGGGAGGACCGAGGTCGGCGCAGGCGAGCCCGGCGTCGAGGTGCAGCTCTCGGCCCTCACGTCCCCAGTCGAACAGCCGGTAGGTGGTGTCGGAGGACTGCTGGAGCTCGAACAGGACCAGGCCCCCGCCGATGGCGTGGACGGTCCCGGCCGGCACGAGGACGGCGTCGCCCACGGCCAGCTCGACGAACTCGAGCACGTCGGCCACCGAGCCGTCGAGGGAGCGACGCGCGACCTCGTCGGCGTCGACCGGCTCCCGGAACCCCAGGTAGACGCCGGCCCCCGGCTCGGCGTCGAGCACCACCCAGGCCTCGGTCTTCGGGTCGCCCTCCCGCGGGTGGACCTGGACCGACAGGTTGCGCGCGCAGTCGAGCCGCTTGGCGAGCAGGTCGATCGGGCCGCCGAAGTCGGCGGGACGCTCGTCGACGACGGCGGCGAGCTCACGGCCGGCGTGGGTGCCGCTGCGGATGCGGGCCGGCCCGTTCGGGTGGATGGAGAGGTCCCAGGCCTCGCCGATGCCGTCGCCGAGCCGGGTGCCGCCCCACGGCCGCTCCGCCAGGCTCGGTTCGAGGAGGAAGGCGCCCGTCGTCACCGCGCCATCGTAGGGGCCGCCTCCCCGGCGCTCGATCCGGCAGGATGGGCGTGTGGCGGACGACCGCAGCACCGACACGCCGGGTGGCTCCCTCGCCGCCGAGTGGGACCGGCTGGCGGCCGACCTCGGCCTCGACCCGCAGGCCGGGGCCGCCCTGGGCGACGAGCTGATCGCCCGCTGGAGCGAGCCCCACCGGCGCTACCACGACCGCCGGCACCTCGCCCAGGTGCTCGTCGCACTGTCCGATCTCGCCTCCCCCGCCGCTCCGGGGCCCGAGGTGCGGGCCGCCGCCTGGTTCCACGACGCGATCTACGAGGGTCGAGCCGGCGACGACGAGGAGGCCAGCGCGAGCCTCGCCGCGCAACGGCTCGTCGCCGCCGGGGTCGACGGCGCCCGGGCCGACCGGGTCGCCGCCCTCGTCCGGGCCACCGCCGGGCACCTCGACCCCTCGCGCGACGCACCAGCCGACCCCGACACCGACCTGCTGCTCGACGCCGACCTGTCGATCCTCGCCGCGGCCCCCGCCGACTACGACCGCTACGTGCGCGCCGTGCGCGAGGAGCACCCCGGCATCGACGACGCGGCGTTCCGGACCGGGCGCACCCGTGCCGTGCAGGCGCTGCTCGCCCGCGAGCCGCTGTTCCGCACCACCGCCGGCCGGACGGTGCTGGAGCCGGCGGCGCGGGCCAACCTCACCGCCGAGCTCGACCGGCTCACCGCGGGGCGGGGCGGCTGACCCACCACGCGCCCGCCAGCACGAGCACGACCACGGCCAGCGCCCCGATCCGGTAGGCGCCGCCGCCTCGTGGGCCGCCCGATGCCGCGACGAGGGCGAGGCCGCCGACGACACCCGCCACCAGCCCCAGCAGCGCCAGGTCGCCGACCCGACGGGCTCGCCACGCGGGCGTCGGTCGGGAGGCCGTGCGGTGCTCGAGCGCCGACCAGGAGAGCTCGGCCCCGAACCACACGAGCAACCCGAGGGGGACGGCGGCGAGCTGGGCCTCGTCCCCGACGTCGAGCGTGACGGCGATCGCCGCCGCGCCGAGCTGGGCACACGAGCCGATCACGGCGAGGGCGGGGACCCCGCCGACCACGGCCGCCGTGAGGAGGGCGGCACCACCGAGGGCGAGGGCCGCCGGACCGTTCGCCCCGTCGACGACGACGATGGCCGCGACGACCACGAGGGCGGCAACGACGGCCAGCGCCGCACCGCGTCGGGCCCGGACCGGTGCCCAGCGCACCGTCCCGACGCGCCTCACCGCGCCCACCGCGCCACCGCCTCCCGATGGCGCACGAGCTCGTCGACCGCCTGCTCCACGCCGGTCCCGACCTCCCAGGGCACGAGGGCGACACCCGCCCGCCGGATCTCCTCGCGCACGGCGTCGCGCTCCATCCGCCAGAGCCGGTGGGCGACGCGCGCCCGGGAGTCGGCGCCGGCGGGCAGCTCCAGGTCCGGGACGACCTCCACCACCGCGAGGTCGAGCCCCCGGGCGCGCATGCGGCGCACGGTCGCGGTGCTGCGGACGTCGAGCAACGGGGAGAGCACGACGACGAGCGCTCTCTGCGGCAGCGCCCGGGCCGGCATGACCTCGAGGGGCTTGTCGACCTCGCTGCGCCACACCTCGGTGTCGGCCAGCGCCTCGGCGAGCCGGTAGAGCTGGACGGTGCCGCCGGCCGGGCGCACCCAGCGGAGCACGCCGCCGAGGTCGACGAGGCCGACGCGGTCGTTCGCGGCGAGGTGGCGGCCGGCCAGCGCCCGGGCCAGCTCCACCGTGCGGCGGAGGGTGTCGTCCCGGTCTGAGGTCGCGGCGGCGAAGGAGTCCACGAACAGGACGACCTCCCCGCTGCGATCCGGGTGCCGCTCGTCGACCCACAGGTCGCCACGACGGGCGGTGACCCGCCAGTTGACGTTGCGCGCCCGGTCGCCGGGCACGAAGGGCCGGACGTCGGCGGGTTCGATCCCCTCGCCGCGCTGGCGGGAGCCGTGCCCGCCGGGGATCGTGCGGAGGGCCCTCGGGGCGGCGATCCGCCGCAGCGACGCCTCGTCGGGGAGCACGCGCAGCGGTGCCGAGGCGCCGGCGACGCGCGCCACACGGAGGCCCAGCCGGTCGGAGAGAGCGGCGTCGACGGTCAGCGGCCCGATCCCGCCCCAGCGGTCCGCCCGCAAGCGCCAGCGGAACTCGCAGCGCCCGTCGACCACGACGTCCTCGACCGCCGGGTGCCCCTCGACGAGGGTCGTGCCGTCGGGCACCACCAGGCGCACCTCGGCGCTGCCCACCGAACCCGCCGCCACCACCCTCGCCTCGACGTCGATCTCGTCCCCGGCGACGGCGCGCGTCGTGCCGATGCGAACCATCACCTCACCGCCCGGCGCGCGGTCGACCGCGAGCCCGACGAGGAGCGTGACGAGGAAGGGCGCGGCCAGCGCGACCGGTTCGGGGCGCGAGGACGCCACCGCGACGACGAGGCCGAGGGTGGCGAGGCAGGCGGCCCCGACGAGCCTGGCGCGGGCCCGGACGGCCACGGTTCAGGTGGCCCGGAGGGCGTGGTCCTCCGCGGCGGGGGTCGGCACGGTGGCCACGATGCCGGCCACCACGTCGTCCCCCGAGAGCCCGCGCACCCACAGCTCGGGTCGCAGGATCAGCCGGTGGGCGAGGGCCGGCACCGCGACCTTCTGGACGTCGCTCGGCGTCACGAAGTCGCGGCCCGCGAGCGCCGCCGCCGCTCGTGCGAGCTTCACGAGGGCGAGCGAGCCACGGGGGCTCGCGCCGGTCTGGAGCTGCGGATCGACACGGGTCGCCTCGACGAGGGCCACCACGTAGTCGAGGATCGGCGCGGCCACGTGGACCTCCTCGAGCGCGGCCTGGAGGCGGAGGAACGTGTCCCGGTCGACCACCTGGCGCAGCTCGGCGTCGTCGTGCTTGCGCTCGATGCGACGACGCAGCACCTCGATCTCGCCGTCGGTGTCGGGGTATCCGAGGCGCACGCGCAGGAGGAACCGGTCCATCTGGGCCTCGGGCAGCGGGTAGGTGCCCTCGAACTCGACCGGGTTCTGGGTGGCGATGACGAGGAACGGCCGGGGCAGCGGGTGGGTGGTGCCGTCGATCGTGACCTGCCGCTCGGCCATCGCCTCGAGCAGCGCCGCCTGCGTCTTGGGGGGCGCCCGGTTGATCTCGTCGCCGAGCAGGAGGTGGGTGAAGATCGGTCCGGCACGGAAGACGAAGTCCTTCTGCGACGGATCCCAGATCGACGAGCCGGTGACGTCGGCCGGCATGAGGTCCGGGGTGAACTGGACGCGGCTCACGTCGACACCGGTGACCGTGGCGAACGAGCGGGCGAGGAGGGTCTTGGCCAGGCCGGGCAGGTCCTCGATGAGCACGTGGCCGTCGGCCAGCCATCCGGCCAGCACGAGCTCGAGCGCGGCCCGCTTGCCGATGACCGCCCGTTCGACCTCGGCGACGACGGCGGCCGCCGCGTCCGCGACCTCGGCGACCGTCGCCGCGCTGCTGCTCGTCATGTCCGTCCCCCCGGTCGTGGTGGCCCCACCTCCGCCGGAGGGGTCGTCGGTGCAGGCTGCCACATCAGCCGCGGTCGGAGCCGCCGCCCGCCTCCAACCGGTCGAGGAGCACCTCGACCGCGGCGACCACCGCAGCCGTCCCCTCCCCCGGCGCGGTGGGGGGCTGCGGACCGTCGCCCGTGAGGTAGCGCCACTCCGCGCCGAGGAGGTCGGCAGCCCGCGGGTCGCCCATGGCCAACCCGTGCCGGCCGAGCAGGGTCGTGGCCACGAGGGGCTCGAGCTGACGGGCCAGGCGGGCTCGACCACGACCACCCGACGTGCCGGCCGCGAGCATCGCCGACTCCCACCGGGCCAGGCCTTCGGGGCGCTCCTGCGGGGTCGGCCGACGAGGCCCGAGGAGGGCCGGCACGAGGGTCGCACCCCCCGGGTGGACCCCGACGAGCCGGACGAGGAGCACCACCACGAGGACCGCGAGGACCGCCAGGGCGACCGTCACGCCGAGGCCCCCACGTGCAGCTCGTCACGCACGGCACGCAGCGCCTCG
The DNA here is from genome assembly GCF_009650215.1 of Actinomarinicola tropica. Lineage (GTDB taxonomy): Bacteria > Actinomycetota > Acidimicrobiia > Acidimicrobiales > SKKL01 > Actinomarinicola > Actinomarinicola tropica. Next base: position 3,666,242 of record NZ_CP045851.1, read on the forward strand.
ACCGCCTCCAGCTGGGCGGCCCGGTCGATGGCGTGGGGCGAGAACATGGCCCGCTCGAAGGAGTCGCCGAGGCGTCGCACCAGGGGGCCCGACACGTCGACGGCGTCGAGGACCCGCGCCACGAAGTCCGTCGGGGTCTCGGCGTCGCGCCGCGGCTGGCCCACAGCCGCCACGGCCAGCTCGAAGCGGGCCCACGCCGAGATGACCGCACGCCGGGGATCGGGGTCGTCGCGCAGATCGCCGAGCGCGTCGTCGAGGAGCACGCGAAGGCGGTCGCGTCGCTCCTCGACCGTCTCGGCCTGGGGCACCGAGGGGGGTGCCAGACGCCGACGCGGCCCGGCGAACCACGCGGTGACGGCGACCGCGCCGAGCAGCCCGACGACGAGTCCGACGAGCAGCGGCGTCGTGCCGCTGTCCTCGGCGGCACCGCCGTCGCCAGGCTGGACCTCGAGGTCGACCGGCGCGATCTCCATGACGTCCTGCTCCTGCTCCTCGGGTGGACCGATCCACTCGAAGAGCCGGTCGAGGAGCGGGGCGGTGACGAGGAGGACTCCGGCGACGACGAGGGTCGGCACGAGCGAGCTGCGGCGGGAGGTCAGCTCGGCGGCGCGGCCGTCGCGACCCCGGAGCAGGACGACGACGAGGGCGACGAGCAGCATGGCGCTGCCGAAGCTCAGCATCGCGACCATCCCCGCGTCGGTCAGGGCCCGCGTCGCGTCCCCGCCGAGGTCGATCCCCCCGCCCGCCCCGGACCCCCTCGCCCCCGAGGCGAGCACCGCGACGCCCGCCGCCGCCGCAGCCGCCAGGCCGACCGCGAGCACGGCCCGAGGTGCACGGGGACGGGCGTCGTTTGGCGGCATGACCCGAAAGGGTGGCACGGTCGCGACATCGGCGCCCGCGACCACCTAGCGTGTGCCGGTCTCCCGACGACAGGCACCCACCCAGTGAGCAGTCTCGACACGGACCAACTGCGGGCCACGCGGTCCTTCCCCGCAGACGTCGCGAGCGCCGAAGCGGCGCGTCGCTTCGTCGAGTCCGTGCTGCACCGGTGGGGGTGCGACGGCTTTCGCGACGATGCCCTGCTGCTCGTCTCCGAGCTGGTCACCAACGCCGTCGTCCACGCCCGCAGCGGCTGCGAGGTGGTCGTCGTCCACGAGTCGCTCGGCGTCCGGGTGGAGGTGTCCGACCAGGACCGCCACCACGATCCCGTCCAGCAGCCGCTCGACCTGGTGTCGCCGCACGGCCGCGGGCTGCTCATCGTCGACCGGGTGGCCACCGCCTGGGGCACCGTCCACGAGGACGGCGGCAAGCGGGTGTGGTTCCAGCTCCACGCCAGCTGAGCCGTCCCTGACAGCTGCTGTCAGCATCGCTCCGTAGTCTCGGGGCGTGCGCGCCAGCCGGCTGATCGCCCTGCTCCTCCGCCTCCAGCACCAGGGACCGACCACGGCGGCGCGCCTCGCCGAGGAGCTCGAGGTGTCGGTCAGGACGATCTACCGGGACGTCGCCGGGCTCCAGCAGGCCGGCGTCCCCATCTGGACCGAGACCGGCCCCGGCGGCGGCATCCGGCTGCTCGACGGGTGGCAGGGGCGCATCGACGGGTTGACCGCCGACGAGGCCAGCGCCCTGATGCTCTCCGGCGCGCCGGCCGCCGCCGCCGAGCTCGGCCTCGGCTCGGTCGTCGCCGCGGCGCAGGCCAAGGTCATGGCCACCCTGCCCCCCGAGCTGCGGAGCCGAGCCGGGCGGGTCCGCGAGCGCTTCCTCCTCGACGCCCCGGGGTGGTTCCACCGCGACGAGCCGACGACCCACCTCGACGTCGTCGCCGACGCGGTCTGGTCGGAGGCCCGCCTCGACGTCCGCTACGGCCGCCAGGACCGCGAGGTCCGCCGGCGGATCGACCCGCTCGGCCTCGTGCTGAAGGGCGGCGCCTGGTACGTCGTCGCCGCCCACCGAGGGCAGGTGCGCACCTACCGGCTCGCCCGCGTCGTCTCGGTCCGGCGCCTCGACGAGACGTTCGTGCGACCGGCCGACTTCGACCTGGCCGGCTGGTGGGGGGCGTCGAGCACCGAGTTCGAGCTGTCGCTCCTCCGTGAGCGCATCGAGCTGCGCGTCGACGCCGTGGGCGCCCGCCTGCTCCCCGCCCACGTCGGCCACGCCGCGGCCGAGCCGGCGCTGGCCGCCGCCCCGCCGCCCGACGCGCACGGCTGGCGCACCGTCGAGCTGCCGGTCGAGTCGCTCGAGGTCGCGGCCCACCAGCTGACGTCGCTCGGCGAGCACGTCGAGGTCGTCGCCCCTCCGGCCCTGCGCTCCGAGATGGCCCGCATCGGCCGGGCGATGGCGGTCCGCCACGGCGGCTGAGCCCGCGGGTCGGGCCGCCCGGTCGGGCTAGGGCAGGACGGCGTCGGTCGGCAGGGCGACGATGCCCGTCGCGCCGAGCTCGCGGAGGGCGCCGAGCTTGGCCCACAGGTCCGACCGCTCGACGACGAGGTGGGCGGCCACGAGGTCGTCACGCTCGGCGAGCGGCATCACCGTCGGCGACGCCAGCCCGTGGAACAGCTCGGTCAGCGCGTCCAGCCGGTCCGGCGGCACGTGGAGCAGGAGGTACTGGCGCTTGCGGGCGTCGAGCGCCGCGCCGATGCGCAGCTCGAGGTCGGTGAGGATGCCCGCGCTGTCGTCCGACCGCACGAAGCGGGCCTGGCAGCGCTCCATCTCCGCCACGACGCGGAGGCGGTTGCGGGCCAGGCTGGCGCCGGTCTCGCGGAGGTCGACGATGGCGTCGGCCATCCCGGCGGCGCACACGCCCTCCAGCGCCCCGCCCATGGGGACGACGGTGACGTCGATGTCGCGCGCGGCGAACCACCGCTCGGTGACGTTCGGCATGTGCGTGGCGACGACGCCGCCGGCGAAGTCGGCCGCCTCGCGGCGCGGATCGTCGTCGCGCGCCGCGAGGACGAGGTCCGAGCGGGCGAAGCCGAGATCGGCGGCCGGCCAGTCCGCCAGGTCGTACTCGAGCGCGATGTCGGTGGAGATGAACGCCGCCGTCAGGCGGCCGGCGCGCAGCCAGGCCGCGGCGTCGCGGGGCCGCATCTCGATGAACTCGACGCCCTCGATCGTCGCCCGGGCGTCGGAGCCACGGAACGCGCTGACCGTGAACCCGGCGTGGTCGAGGAGACGCAGGACCTCGTCGCGGAGGCGGCCGCGGGACGGGAGGCCGACACGGGTGGTCATCGCTTGCGCTCCTCGAGGACTCGGAGGACGTGGTCGAACGGGACGTCGGCGCCGACCAGGCCGACCATCAGGTGGTACACGAGGTCGGCGGCCTCCTCGGCGATCCGCTCGTCGGACCGGTCGGTGCGCCCGAGCTCGAGGCACACCTCGAAGGCCTCCTCCATGATCTTGCGCTGGGTGCGCTCGGGGTCGGCGAGCAGCTCGGCGGTGTAGGAGCCGGCAGGGGCGTCGTCGCGGCGCGACCGCAGGACGGCTTCGAGATCGTGGAGGGGCACGCCGGAACGGTAGTGCCCGGGCCAGGTCGGCCGGAAAGGCGGGCCTCCGTTGTGGTGGACTGCGGCCATGACCGACCGCATCGAGATCACCCGTGACATCGCCGCGTCCCCCGAGGACGTCTACGCCGCCATCTCCGACGTCACCCGCATGGGCGAGTGGTCCGAGGAGTGCACCGGCTGCGAGTGGACCGGCGGGCACGACGGCCCCGCGATCGGGGCCACCTTCGACGGTCACAACCGCCACGGCGACAAGGAGTGGACGAGCCAGTGCACGGTGATCGAGGCCGACCCCGGCCGGTCGTTCGCCTTCGAGTGCGCGATGTTCGACTTCCACTACTCCACCTGGGGCTACCGCATCGAGCCGATCGACGGCGGCAGCCGGGTCACGGAGTGGAGCGACGACCTGCGCCCCGAGTCGGCGCTCGAGTTCAGCAAGCAGATGTCGGGCGTCGAGGACCGGGCCGAGCGGAACCGCCAGACGATCAGCGGCACGCTCGAACGTCTGGCTGCCGCGCTCGGGGGGTAGCGCGCCCGACTGCGGGCCCGTACGGAAGGAGCCACCGATGCCGAAGCAGCCGAGCGGGAGCTCGTCGCGCCGACCGCCCGAACCCTCCGAGGACCACGCCGAGATCGACGACTGGATGGGTCGGCAGGTGCCCGACCTCCAGCCGATCGTCGAGCACCTCGACGCCACCATCCGCGACGTGCACCCCGACGCCCACTTCGCGCTGAAGTGGAAGAAGGCGTACTACGGGCTGCCCGACGTCGGCTGGATGATCGAGCTCGTCGCCTACGACGTGTCGGTCAACATCGTGTTCCACGGCGGCGCCGACCTCGACCCGCCCCCCGACCAGGGGTCCGGCAGCAGCCGCTACGTGAAGCTGCGGAGCCTCGAGGAGGCGCAGGACCCGCAGCTGCGTCGCTGGATCGAGCAGGCAGGCGAGGTCAAGGGCTGGACCTGACCCCAACCGCCCCCGGTTCAGGAGGCGCTGGCGCCGTCGCCTGAGTCGGAGGCCGTCGAGGACGACGCCCCCACCGACGCCGGCGGCGAGTCGGAGCCGCCGTTGGCGCGGCGGGTGGCGAGCTGGGTGAACAGCGCCGTCAGGTCCACGCCCGTCAGGTCGGAGGCCAGCTGGAGGCCCTGCGCGACGTTGGTCGACACGTTGCGGGTGATCTGGCTGGCGCCGTCGGTCGAGATCACCGTCATCTTGTCGATGGCGCTGAGCGGCTCGGCGGCCCGGCCCACGACCTCGGGCAGCGCCGACGCGAGGAGGTCGACGATCGCCGCGTCGCCGTACTGCTCGAACGCGTCGGCCTTCTTCTCCATGGCCGTCGCCTCGGCCTCGCCCCGGGCCAGGATCGCTGCCGCCTCCGCCTCACCCTCCACCCGCACGGCCTCGGCCAGCGCCTCGCGGCGGGCCTTTTCGGCCTCGCCCTCGGCCCGACCTTCGATCTCGCGCGCCTTGGCCAGCTCCTCGCGCCGCTGGCGCTCGCCGGCACCGATCAGTCGGTCCTCCTCGGCCTTCGCGGTCGCGGCGGCGATCGTCGATTCGCGACGCGCCTCGGCGTCGCGGATCGCCGCGACCTTGCGACCCTCGGCCTCCTGCTCCACCGCGTAGCGGGCGGCGTCGGCGGGCTTGCGCACCTCGGTGTCGAGCTCGCGCTCCTTGAGCGTCGCCTGCTCCTCGGCCACCTCCTGCTGGGCAGCCAACACCTCGCGATCCTGCGCCGCCTTCGACTTCGGGCCGGCGGCGGCCGCCTCGGCCTCGGCGGCGTCGGTCTCGGCCTTGATCTGGGCCACGCGCAGGGCGAGCTGCCGCTGCGCCTCGGCGACCTCCTCCTCGGCCTGGAGGCGCGCCTGCTCCGACTCCCGCTGGGCGACGGCCTCGGCGATCTTGGCCTCCTTCTCGGCCCGCGCCGCCTCCGGACGACCGAGGTCCTGGATGTAGTTGCCCTCGGCCTGGATGTCCTGGAGCTGGAAGGTGTCGAGCACGAGGCCCTGGTTCGTGAGAGAGACCTCGGCCTCCTCCGACACCTCACGGGCGAACGCGGCGCGGTCGCGGATGATCTCCTCGATCGTCAGGCGACCGACGATCGAGCGGAGCGAGCCCGCCAGCACCTCGGTCGTGAAGCGGTCGACCTCGGTCTGCTGGCCGAGGAACCGCTGGCCCGCCGCTCGGATGGCGTCCTCGGTGCCGCCGACCTTCACGATGGCGACGCCCTCGAGCGAGCAGCGGATGCCGTTCGACGACACGGCAGAGCCGACCTGCACGAGGATCTGGCGGCTCGACAGGTCGAGCGACTCCAGCCGCTGGACGAACGGCACGACGAACACGCTCGCCCCCATCACGACCTTCTGGCCCGACAGGTCGGTGGTGACCTCTCCCGTCTCCGGGTTCTTCACCGGCTGGCCCTTGCGGCCGGTGATGATGAAGGCCTCGTTCGGCCCCGCGACCTTGATCCGGCTGAGCAGGAACGCGATCACCAGGACGAGCAGCCCGACGGCGGCGGCGACGGCGATGAGGACGGTGTTCATGGGGTCACTCCTGTTCGAACAGGTCGGTGGTCGCGACGACGGCGACGGCGTTGGGGCTGAGGACCTCGACCACGACGACCTCGACGCCCCGTGCGAGGTCGCTGTCGCTGCGGGCCGTGAGCTTGTGGGGCGTGCCCCCCATGCGGATCATCACCTCGCCGCGGCCGGCGGCGATGGGCGTGACGACCTTGCCGATCTGGCCGAGGTAGTCGCCGCTCGTCGGCGTGGCGTCGGTCGGCATGTCGACGAACGCGAGGGACAGGCGCAGAGCGAGGTAGCCGAGGACGAGGCCGGCGAGCCCTGCGGCCACGAGGGCGACGAGGACGCTGCTCGTGCTGCGCTGCGCGAGCCAGCCGCCGATGCCGAAGGCGCCGAGGAACGCTCCGATGACGGGCGCCGACAGGGCGCCGCCGCTGTCGAACACGTCGAACAGCCCGTCGAGGACGTCATCGAGGAGCAGCCCGAGGACCAGCAGCCCCACGCCCAGCCCGCCGACGACGATGAAGAACGTCGTCATCGGCGGTCACTCTCGCACATCTGCGCCGCCGCCGCGCCGGCGAGACACTGAACCGGTCAGACCTGGATGACCTGGAGCGCGAGCGCGTGCTCGACGCCCAGCTGGTCGCCGGCGCCGCGTGCGAAGCCTTCGAGCATGCCCCGGGCGTCGAAGTCCCGGCCGAGGCCGTCGATGTACGCGCGGTGGCACTCGAGCGACGCCACGCCGGCGTCGAGGAAACCGGTGACGTCCACACCGTGGGTCGGCGAGGTGGTGGCCGAGATGCCGACCCACCGCACGCCGTTCCACGGCTCGAGGCCCTCGTCGAGGAGGTCGGTGAAGATCCAGCGGTTGCCGGCGTCGCGCGCCGCGTCGAGCGTCGCCAGGCCGACGTGGCGGTGGTCGGCCATGTTGAGCATCTCGCCGCCGAAGGTCAGCTCGTGGTTGATGGTGAGCACGACGTCGGGTCGATGCCGACGGATGGCGGCGGCGACCTCCCGGCGCAGCGGAAGCCCGTACTCGACCACGCCGTCACGGTGGTCGAGGAACTCCACCACCTCGACGCCGACGACCGCCGCGGACTCGCGCTCCTCCACCTCGCGGAGCGGGCCGGCCTCCGACGGGTCCATGCCGTCGATCCCCGCCTCGCCCCGCGTCGCCAGCAGGTACGTCACCTGCTTGCCGGCGGCCGTCCACTTCGCCACCGCCATGGCGATGCCGTACTCGATGTCGTCGGGGTGGGCGACGACGACGAGCGCCCGCTCCCAGTCCTCGTCCAGGTGCTCGAGGTCAGCCACGGTCCTCCTCCAGTCGCCACAGGCTCACCTGCGAGCGGGTCGTCAGCTCCCGGCGGCGACGGAACTCCGCCGAGTTCGTGTCGGCGCGGCTCGTCTCCCAGGCCGACACGCTCGGGTAGCGCGTGCACAGGAGGAACCGCGCCACGTCGGTGTCGGGTGCCTCGACTCGGAACAGGCCGAAGATCAGGGTCCCCGGGGTCCCTGCCTCGAACGCCGGCCACGCCGCTTCGGACAGCTCCACCAGCTCGTCGGCGTCAGACGCTCGGCACTCGAACCAGCGGAGGGCGAACACCCCAGGCCCGACCGGCGCGTGCTCCGTGCCGTCGTCGACCGGGCGCGCCGTCGCGATCATCGGTACGCCGTCGGTGGACGACCCGACGTCGATCGAGATCCGCTCGTCGGTCCACCCGCCGATCAAGGGCGTGAACGAGGCCCAGCCACCGCGATCGTCGCGACGCAGGGTGAAGGCGGTTCCGGCCATGCCGCGGACGCTAGCGCCCGAGGTACGCGCGACCTCGGGGTGACAGCCGGTACCCGACCGACAGGCTCTCGGTCAGACCGAGGTTCTTCAGCTTGCGCACGTCGACCTTGAACGGCTCGGTCTCGCGGCCGACCGTCGCGGCCAGGTCCGGGGCGCGGACGCCGGGGTTGTCGGCGATGAGGGCGAGCGTGGGGCGGGTCCACGCCCCGTGAGAGGACCGAGCATCGAGCCGGTCGAGGCGGCGGTCGACGTCGGCGCGGTCGGCGTCGCTCAGGGCGTCGTCGGCGGCGAGGAGGCTGCGCGGGTCCGGCGCGTGGTCGACGTGGAACGCGACCCGATACAGCGGCAGGTCGGGGTCCCCGGCCACGGCCGAGAGGAGCTCGTCCACGGTGGCGTAGCCGGCACGGCGCGCCTCGTCGGCCGTGACGTCGGCCGGCTCGACCACGTCGACGGCGTCGACGGCGACGCGGCCGATGAACGTCCGGTAGGTGTGCCCGGGGACGGCCTGCCGACGTCGCCACCGCCGGAACGTGAGCGTGACCTCGCCCGCCAGGATCTCGTCGCGGTGGCGCCCGTCGAACTGCACGCCGCGACGCTACGCCGCCGGCCCCCGTCCCGCCGCGGTGCCCGCCCTCGGGGAGCGACAACACCTCCAGGCGTGGCCCGCGTCCCCAAGGGAGGGGGCCCGGCGAGGTCGGTCAGGAGCCGCCGAGGACGCCGGCGTCGCGCAGGGCAGCGACCCGGTCGGCGTCGATGCCCCGCTCTGCGAGCACCTGCTGGGTGTGCTCGCCGATCTCCGGCCCGACGCCGCGCACCTCGAGCGGGGTGTCCGACAGCGTGAACGGCGCGGCCATCGTGCGGAACCGACCCGCCTCCGGGTGCTCGACCTCGACCCACATGCCCATCTCCTCGGCCTGCGGGTCGGCGACGAGGTCGGGCAGCTCGGCGACCGGCCCCCAGATGATCCCGGTGCTGTCGAGCGGAGCGGTCCACTCGGCGACGGTGCGGGTGACGAACACCTCGTCGAGGAGGTGGATGAGCTCGCGGTTGTTGCGGAAGCGGGCCTGCGGCGTGGCGAAGCGCTCGTCGTCGGCCAGCTCGGGCCGTTCGACGGCGTCGCAGAAGCGCGACCACAGGCCCTGGTTGAACGTCGAGAGGTTGATCCACCCGTCGGCGCAGCGGAACCGGGTGTTCATCGGGCTGAAGGCGTCGTCCCGGGCCCGCTTGTTCGGCTGCTGGCCGTCGACGAGGGCCACGGCGACGTCGCAGCCGATCGTCCACGCCGCGGTGCGCATGAGCGCGGTCTCGACCACCTGCCCCTCCCCTGTGCGGTCGCGCACGCGCAGCGCGGCGAGGATCCCCGACAGCAGGGCGAGCCCGGTCGGGTGGTCGCCCTGACCCGGTCGGAACGCGGGGGGCGGCTCACCGGGCTCGCCGATCAGGCTCATCACCGCGCCCCGCCCGAAGAACGCGGTGAGGTCGAAGGCGATGCGATCGGCGTCCTCGCCCGTGCTGCCGTAGCCGGTGACGAGGGCATAGACGAGGCGGGGGTTGACCTCCCGCAGCTGCTCGGCGCCGAGGCCGTAGCGCTCCAGGCGTCGGGGCAGCAGGTTGGTGATGACGACGTCGGCCGTACGGGCGAGGTCGCGCACCAGCTCGCCACCGCGAGGGTCACCGAGGTCGACGGCCAGCGACCGCTTGCCCCGGTTGTCGAGGTGGAACGGCACATCGGTGCGGGGCGCGCCCTCCGGCAGCTCCGGCTGACGTAGGAGGCCGCGCATCGAGTCGCCGGCCAGGGGCTCGACCTTGATGACGTCGGCCCCCATGTCGGCCATGATCGCCCCGGCACTCGGCCCGGCCACCCAGTTGGCGATCTCCAGCACACTGATGTCGTCGAGCGCTCCGGCCATGGTCCCCCCTCGGTCGCGACGACCGGACCCTACAGGGAGGCCCGCTCGCCCGATCGCCGCCGCGACCACCACCGCTCGAGCCCGATGAGGGCGAGCCCGACGAGGAGACCCAGGGCCTGCCCCGACACGTTGGAGACCATGTCGTGGACCTCGATGTCGCGGCTGGAGGTGACGAGCGGCTGGAGGAGCTCGAGGGCGAAGGCGCCGCCGAACACCGCCGCCTGGCCGGCGAGGAGGACCGGCCACGACCAGGCCAGGAGCGCGGCGAGCAGCGCCAGGCCGCCGAAGAGCACGACGTGCATGACGACGTCGGCCTCGGGGACGAGCGGCTTGATGTCGTGCCACCAGACGTCGGGGAACCACCGCTCCTCGATCTCGTCGGTGATCCGGTCGAAGACGTCCGGCGCCCGGTCGAGCAGCATGATCGGGACGGCGAGCACCGCGCCGAGGACGACGACGCCCGCGAGCCACGGGCGCAGGCCCGCCGTCGGACGACCGCCGGGCCCGAACGGGGTGCCCGTCCTCGCGTCGCCTCCCGCCGTGGTCACGCCTCCGAGTGTGTCACGGGCTCCTCACCCATCCACTCGCGGAGGGTGTTCTTCAGCTTGATCTGCTGGATGAAGATGTCGTGCTCGGGACCGACCTGCTCGGAGGTCGGCTGGGGCGACTTGAAGTAGAAGCTCAGCCACTCCTGCACGCCGTGCTCGCCGGCGCGGGCCGCGAGGTCGAAGAAGAGGGCGAGGTCGAGCACCAGCGGGGCGGCGAGGATGGAGTCCCGGCAGAGGAAGTTGACCTTGATCTGCATCGGGTAGCCCATCCACCCGTAGATGTCGATGTTGTCCCACCCCTCCTTGTTGTCGCCACGGGGCGGGTAGTAGTTGATGCGCACGACGTGGTCGATGTTCCCGTAGAGCTCCGGGTACTCGCCGGGCTGGAGGATCGTGTCGAGGACGCCCAGCTTGGAGACCTCCTTCGACTTGAAGTTCTCCGGGTCGTCCAGCACCTCGCCGTCGCGGTTGCCGAGGATGTTCGTCGAGTACCAGCCACGGAGGCCGAGCATCCGGGACTTGAGGCCCGGGGCCAAGATCGTCTTCATCAGCGTCTGGCCGGTCTTGAAGTCCTTGCCGCCGATCGGCACCCGGTTGCGCTCGGCCAGCTCGAGCATGCACGGCAGGTCGACCGACAGGTTCGGGGCGCCGTTGGCGAACGGCACGCCGGACTGGATGGCGGCGTAGGCGTAGATCTGGCTCGGGGAGATCTCGGGGTCGCTGTCGCGCAGGCCGGCCTCGAACGCCTCGACGCTCTGGTGGACGTCGGTGGGCTCGCGGTAGGCCTCCGTGGACGCGCACCACACCATCACGAGGCGCTCGCAGTCGTTCTCGGTGCGGAACCGCTCGATGTCGGCCATGACGGCCTCGGCCAGGTCCCACTTCGAGGCGGCCTGCTTGACGCGGGTGCCCTCGAGGCGGCTGACCCAGCGCTGGTCGAACACGGCCTCCATGCCGACGATGCCCTCGAGCTCGGCCGAGATCGGGGCGAGGTCCTTCTCCTCGAGCACGCCCGCCGTGCGGGCCGCCTCGAGCACGTTGGCCGAGATCGGGTCCCAGCCGCCGAACACCAGGTCGTCGAGGCTCGCCAGGGGCACGAACTCGCGGATGAGCGGGTTGCGGCCCTCGGCCCGGTCCCCGAGGCGCACCCGGCCCATCTGGGCCAGGGAGCCGATCGGGTCCTCGCCCTTGGTGCGGGCGGCGATGACGCCGGCGATGAAGGTGGAGGCCACGGCGCCGAGGCCGGGGGTGAGCACGCCGAGGCGGCCGGTGGCGGGAGCGATCTGTCGCGGTGCAGGCATCGCGCCATCGGATCAGGAACCTGACGACTCTGCAACGATCGTTCAGCAACGCTGAACTAATGTGCACGAGTGGACAGCCCTCCGGTGCCGCTGCCCAACCTCACCGTGCAGCAGCTCGAGTACCTCGTGGCCGTGGGCCGCACCGGCACGTGGGCCGAGGCCGCGGCCACCGTCGGGGTCACCCCCTCGGCCCTCTCCCAGGGGCTGGCCGAGCTGGAGCGACGGGTCGGCGTCGCCATGTTCGAGCGCGACGGCCGGCGTCGGGTCCTCACCGCGTCGGGCCGCGAGGTCCTGGCCCACGCCGAGGCGGTCGTCGCCCGCACCGCCGACCTCGCCCGGTGGGCGGCGGGCGTCCGCGCCGGGTCGGTGGGCCAGGTCCGCATCGGCATGATCGACGCCGCGGCCGTCCACCACCTGCCCGACCTGCTCCGCCGCTTCCGACAGGACCACCCCGACGTCGAGCTCCACCTCCGGGTGGGCCCGTCGCGGGGCCTGCTCGACGAGCTCGTGCGGGCCGACCTCGACCTGGTCGTCTGCGTCCGCCCTCCCCGTCCCGTCGAGGGCGTCGAGACCACGCCCCTGCTCGACGAACCGCTGCGCGTCTACGCCCCACCCGGCGCCGACACCGACGCCCCGCCGGCCGGCTGGGGGCCCTGGGTCTCGTTCCCCGCCGGCTCGCACTCCCGGCAGCTCATCGCCCGAGCGGTCGCCGCGGCCGGCGCCCCCTTCGACGTCGTCGCCGAGTCGCACCAGCCCGAGGTGCTGCGGGAGATGGTCGCGATGGGCATCGGCTGGACGGTGCTGCCCGTCCCCCAGGCCGAGAGCGGGCTCGACCCGATGCGTCCGGCGCGGGTCCGTCCGCTCGTGCACCGGACCCTGGTGCTCGCCCGCCGCACCGACACCGTCGCCCCCGCGGCGGTCGAGGCGTTGAACGCGGCCCTCCTCGTCCGGGCCGCTGAGTAGGGTCACGAGGTCTCGCCCGCCACGCCCGACCCGGAGACGAACGCCATCGACGCCATCCTCGACGTCCGCGCGATCAGCAAGCGCTTCGGACACGTCCAGGCGGTCCGGGAGCTCAGCTTCCAGGTCGCCCCCGGCGAGACCTACGGGCTGCTCGGGCCGAACGGTGCCGGCAAGTCCACCGCCATCTCGGTCATCGCCGGGCTGCTCGTCCCCGACGACGGCGACGTCCACGTGCACGGCGAGCGCATCACCACGCGCAGCACCGCGGCGCGCGGAGCGATCGGCCTCGTGCCCCAGGAGGTCGCGGTGTACCCCGACCTCACGGCCCGGGAGAACCTGCGCTTCTTCGGCCGGCTCTACGGCCTGGCCGGCGCCGACCTCGACGCTCGCGTCGACGAGGTCCTCGAGGTGATCGGCCTCACCGAGCGCGCCGGCGACAGGTCGAGCGAGTTCTCCGGTGGCATGAACCGGCGGCTGAACATCGGGATCGGCCTGCTCCACCGACCGCAGCTGCTGATCCTCGACGAACCCACCGTCGGCGTCGACCCCCAGTCCCGCAACGCCATCCTCGACTCGGTCGAGCAGCTCTCCGGCGCCGGCATGGCCGTGCTCTACACCACGCACTACATGGAGGAGGCCGAGCGGCTCTGCGACCGCATCGGCATCATCGACGAGGGTCGACTCCAGGCCGAGGGGACCCGCCGCGAGCTCACCACCTCGATCGGTGAGCGCGACACCATCCGCATCGAGGCCTCCGGCCACCTCGAGGCCGCCGCCCTCGCCATCCAGGGCATCGACGGCGTCGTCGAGGCCACGTCGGCGGACGGCAGCATCCGCGTCCTCGCCGTCGACGCCGGCGCGGTGATCGCCGAGGCCATCGCGATCGTCTCCGGCGACGGCGGCAACGTGTCGTCGGTCGAGATCGCCCAGCCGGACCTCGAGGCGGTCTTCCTCCACCTCACCGGCAAGGCCCTGCGGGACTGATCCGTGCGCGCCGCCTGGCTGGTCGCCGTCAACGACCTGCGCGTGCAGCTCCGGCGCGGGACCATCCTCGTGCTCGGCTTCGTGGCGCCGCTCGCCCTGGCGTTCGTCATGAACCTCGTCTTCGGCGGGGTCGACGACGGCAGCGGCCCGACCACCTTCGACGTCGCGGTCGTCGACCACGACGGCGGCGAGGAGGCCGACGGGTTCGTCGGCGTCCTGCGGGACGTGGCGTCGAGCGGCCTGCTCGACCTGACCAGCTACGACGACGAGGACGCCGCCCGCGCCGCGCTCGACGACGGCGACGTCGGCGCGATCTGGATCGTGCCCGACGGGTTCTCCGACGCCGTGCGGGCCGGCACCGAGACCGGGATCGAGGTCGTGGGCGACGTCGACGCCCCCACCACCGCGTCGGTCGCACGCGCCATCGCCCGCGGCTACGCGTCGAACGTCGGGCTCGGCACGATGGCCGCGACCACGGCGATCGAGACGGGGGTCGCCACCCCCGAGGACGCCGCGAGCGTCGCCGAGGAGGCCGCCGCGGCCGGATCCCCCGTGACCCTCGTCGACGCCACGGCCGACACGCGGCTGCTCGACATGTCCACCAACCTCATGGCCGGCATGGCGCTGTTCTTCGTGTTCTTCACGTCCGGCCTGCCCGTGCTCGGCATCCTCGAGGAGCGCGACCAGGGCACGCTGCACCGGCTGCTCGCCGCGCCGATCCCCGCCTGGTCGATCACCGCCGGCAAGGTGCTGAGCGCCGCGATCCTCGGCTCGCTCTCGCTGTGGAGCCTGATGGCGGCGTCGAGCGTCCTGATGGGGGCCGAGTGGGGGCCGCCGATCGGCGCTGCGCTGCTCGCCGTGGCCGGGGTCGTCGCCGCCATCGGCATCATGTCGGTCGCCGGCTCGATCGCCCGCTCGACCGAGCAGGCGGGCAACGCCCAGGGCATCGTCGCCGTCGTCTTCGCGATCCTCGGCGGCGCCTTCGTGCCGATCCCCGGCGGGTCGGGCGGCGTGCTCGGCCTGCTCCAGCAGCTCACGCCCCACGGCTGGTTCTTCGACGGCGTGGCCGACCTCCGCCACGACGGCGTCGCCGGTGCCGCCCCCGCCCTCGCCGTGCTGCTCGCCATGGGCCTCCTCACCGGTGCGGTCGGGCTCTGGCTCTCACGATGGGTCCTGCGGCGATGACCGGCGGGCTCGCCCGTGCCGGCGCCATCGGGGCGGTCAACCTCCGTCGCCACCTCCGCGACCGGGGCAACCTCTTCTTCACGTTCGTGTTCCCGATCGCCATGATCCTCGTCATCGGCCTCCAGTTCGGCAGCAGCGTCGACCCCCGCCTCGGCGTCGTCGGAGCCGACAGCGACCTCGCGGCAGCCGTGCTCGCCGAGCTCGACGACGGCGAGACCGACGTCGAGGTGGTCGACGTGGCGGACCTCGACGCAGGCATCGACCAGGTCGAGTCCGCCGACCTCGACGCGGTGGTCGCGTTCCCCGACGGTGTCGATGCCTCCCTCCTCGACGGGGACGTCGACGTCGAGGTCGAGCTCGTCGCCGCCGCCGACGCCCAGGGCCAGGAGCTGCGCACGCTGCTGGACGGCGCGCTGTCCCGGGCATCCGCGCCGGCCGCGGCCGCCCGGGCCGCGGCGGCCCGCGGGGCCGACCCCACCGAGGCCGCGGCGGCTGCCGCCGGCCACGTCGATGCGCTCGACCGCGTCGCCGTGCGGACGGTCACCGCCGGCGACCGCATCTTCCCGGAGGGCACGGGCGGCTTCGACGTCGCCGGTCCGAGCATGCTCGTCCTCTTCGTGTTCGTGAACGGCCTGGCCGGCAGCTACGCGCTCATCGTGTCCCGGCAGCTCGGGATCAGCCGCCGGATGCTGTCGACCCCCACCTCGTCGCGCAGCATCATCCTCGGGGAGGGCCTCGGCCGGTTCGTCATCGGCATCGTGCAGGGGGCGTACATCCTCGTCGCCACGCTCCTCCTGTTCGACATCGAGTGGGGCGGGCTGCTCGGCGCCACCGCCATCGTCGTCGCCGTCGCCGCGGTCGCCGCCGCGGCGGCCATGATCTTCGGCACGTTCTTCTCCAACCCCGAGCAGGCGAGCGGCATCGGGGTCGTCGCATCTCTGGCCCTCGGCGCCCTCGGCGGGGCGATGATGCCGATCGAGCTGTTCAGCGACACGCTGGCCGCCGCCGCCCGGTTCACCCCCCACTACTGGGCCATCGACGCCTTCGCCGAGCTGATCCGACACGACGGAGGGCTGGCCGACATCTGGTCGCAGCTCGCCGTGCTCCTCGCCATCGCGTCGGTGCTGCTCGTCATCGCCTCGTGGCGGATGCGACAGGTCCTGACCCGCACGCGCTGAGGGGTCTACCGTCCTCGCATGCACACACGGCGGATCACGGCGGGCGGCCTCTCGGCCGCGCTCTCGCTCCTTCTCCTCGCGGGCTGCTCCGACGAGCCCGACCCCACCGCGCAGGACTACGTGGACGCCGCCACGGCGGCCATGCTCGCCGACGGCGAGGACACCGGGGTGGAGGACGAGGAGGACGCCCGCTGCCTGGCCGAGGGCGTGGTGGAGGCCGTCACCCTCGAACGGCTCGTGCGCGAGGACGTCTCCCCGCGCGAGTTCGCCGAGCTGGACGCCCTCGTCGACCTGCCCTTCCTCCTCCCGGAGGACGCACCGGAGCGGATCGAGACCACGATCCAGGAGTGCATCGACCTCGACGCCACGCTCCAGGAGCAGGTCGGTTCCGGCATGCCGATCGGCGACGCCTCGTGCCTCACCGACGCCATGGACCACGACGTGGTCGCGGGCATGCTCGCCGACGCGCTCATCCACGCCGACGAGGACCGCGCCGCGGAGCGGTTCGGCGCGAGTCTGCTCCAGGGCGCGCCGCCCGACTGCATCGAGCGACTGATCCTCGACGGGCTCGTCGGCGATGGTTCCTTGACGCCGGAGCAGGCGGCGTGCGTCGCGCCGGCGCTCGACGACGCTCTGGCCCACAGGGTCTTCGTCACCGCCGCCGGAGGCGGCACGCCCAGCCCCGAGGACCAGGCCGCCTTCGAGGGTGCGCTCCGCGGCTGCCTCGGCGGCTGAGGATGCGGCGACCGGTCTCGTTAGGGTCACCGGATGCCGTTCCGCACGTCCCCCGCCCGCGGCCTCGTGGCGCTGGTCGCCGCCACGCTCGTCCTCGCCGCCTGCGGTGACGACGGCTCCTCGGCGGAGGCCGGCCCCTACGTCGACGCCCTGGCCGAGGAGCTCCGCTCGCCGTCCGAGGAGGGAGAGCTCGTCCTCCCCGACGACAGCGCCGAGTGCTTCGCCGAGGGCGTCGTGGAGATCCTCGACGCCGAGCGCCTCGACGAGGCCGGCGTCACCCCGCAGGAGCTCGCGGAGGTGGGTGCCTTCCCCGAGCTCGAGATCGATGTCCCCGATGACGCCCAGGAGCGCATCGCCGAGCTGGCGACGGGCTGCTTCGACGTGCGCAGCTCCCTCGGTGAGTCGTTCTCGAGCGCCCTCGGCGTCGACGTCTCCTGCCTGACCGACGCCGCCGACGAGGACCGCGTCGCCGACGTGTTCGCCGAGCAGCTGGTCACCGGCGCCGCAGCCGAGTCCACCCAGGCGCTGCTCACCGACCTCCTCGACGACGTCGAGCCGGCCTGCGGGGAGGAGATCTTCCTCCGCACCGCGGTGGCGCAGGGCGCACTCGACGAGGAGCAGGCGGCCTGCGTGGGCGAGCAGCTCGACGACGAGGTCGCCCTCCGGGCGTTCACGCTGACCGTCGCCGGCGAGCAGGCCGACGAGGCCGAGCTGTCCTCGATCGACGACGCCATCAGCGGGGCGTTCGACGCCTGCGGGGTGCCAGCGCCCGGCCAGTGAGCGCCGAGGCCGTCAGGCCGGCGGCATGGGGCAGGCAGCTGGCGCCATCGGGTCGGCCACCTCGATGTAGAAGGCGGCGCACTGGATCGGCGCCGCCCCGAGGTGGACGTACTCCCACGGCTCGGGGTCCGGCCCCTGGTGGGCGACGCCGCGCGGATAGCTCGGGATGAAGCCATGGCGCTTCGCGTTGTGGAAGTTGTTCGAGCGCAGCCAGACCTCTGTGCGCGAACCCTCGAACGCACCCAACGAGCTGCCGGCGTTGAGGTCGACGGTTCGGCCGAGGTGGTGCTTCGACGTGCCAGGGATCGAGTGGTAGCGCAACGCGGACAAGATGGCGCCGTCAGCGGATCCGTTCGCGATCGCAGCAGCGGAGTGGTTCCCCATCTGTCGCCGGAAGATCTGCCTCTGGTGGTCGACCGACCGGTAGCCCGAACTCGCTGCGATGGGTAGGCCCTGTGCGCGAGCATCAGCGACGAGGCCAGCAAAGCCGTGGGCCGCCTCGGGGACGAGGAGGACCCCGTGGACGCTGACGAGGCCCACGGTCGGCACGGCCCGCAGCCGATACCCGCGCTGTTGCGCCAACGTCTGGATCCGCTGATCTGCGCCGGCGTGACCGGTGATGTGCGGCCACGTCGTCAGCTGCCTGGTCCCGGGCAGCGGCTCGATCGCCAGGTGGAGCTGGCGGAACTCCTCGGGGGTGAGCGTGGGGAAGGCGGGAGGCGGCGGCAGCTCGCGGCAGACGACGCCGTCGCGGTCGGGATCAAGTCCGGCGACGTCGCCGTAGTAGCGGCGGTACAGGTCGAACCACGCCTGGGCCTCGACCTGGCTGCGGAACGAACCGCAGTCGCGTGCACCGCCCGGGTTCGGCGGGGGCGGGCTGCCCTCGTACCGCCAGATGAACGTGGCCGCCTGGCCGCGGGTGCTGGTGCCGTCGGGCTCGAAGCGGTTGCTGCCGCCGACGCCGGTGGTGTGGCCCTCAGCCCGCGCCCACCGCACCGCGCGCTCGTAGAACGCGTTCGGGGTCGTGTCGACGAACCCGTGCGCCGGGTGACCCGAGGGTGAGCCGTCGAGGCGCCAGAGGAACGTCACCAGCTCGGCGCGGGTGACGGGACGGTCGGGCTCGAACCGGTTGCTGCCCCCGACGCCAGTTGTATGGCCCTCAGCCCGCGCCCACTGCAGCGCCCGCTCGTAGAACGCGTTCGGGATCGTGTCGACGAACTCGTGGGCGGCGTGCCCGGTCGGGGCACCGGCCATGCGCCACGTGAACGTGATCATCTGGCCCCGGGTGACGGCGCCGATCGGGTGGTACCGGTGAGGGGACACGCCCGTGGTGATGCCCGAGGAGCGCATCCAGGCCACAGCGGGGGCGTAGTACTCGTGGCCTCGGACATCGACGAAATCCGCGACGTCGGCGGCCGCTGGCGGGGGCGGAGCCACGACGAGCGAGGCGGCGAGGACGGTGAGCGCGCCGACGAAGGCGACGATCGTGCGAGGCACTTCAGACGCCCTTCGCCATGTTGGCGTAGCGGGCGTAGTGGTCGAGGAAGGCCAACCGGCTCACGCCGGTGGGGCCGTTGCGGTGCTTCGAGACGATGATCTCCGCCGTACCCCGATCGGCGGAGTCCGGGTTGTAGACCTCGTCGCGGTAGATGAACATCACGACGTCGGCGTCCTGCTCGATCGAACCGGACTCGCGGAGGTCGGCGAGCACCGGCCGCTTGTCGGCCCGCATCTCGAGGCCGCGGGACAGCTGCGACAGCGCCACGACCGGGACCTCGAGCTCGCGGGCGAGGATCTTCAGGCCACGGCTCATCTCCGACACCTCGACCTGGCGGTTCTCGGCGTTGCCACGACCGGTCATCAGCTGGAGGTAGTCGATGACGATCATGCCGAGGTCGCCGACCTTGCTCTTCAGGCGACGGGCCTTGGAGCGGATCTCCATCACGGTGAGGGCCGGGTTGTCGTCGATCCACAGCGGGGCCTCGGCGAGGCGGCCGGTGGCGTGGGCGATCTTGTTCCAGTCCGCCTCGACGAGCTTGCCGTTGCGGACCCGCTGCGAGTCGACCCGGGCCTCGGCGCAGACGATGCGCTGCGTGAGCTCGAGTCGGCTCATCTCCAGCGAGAAGAACAGCACGGGCCGGTGGCTCTCCAGCGCGGCGTGGGCGGCCATGCCCAGGGCGAAGGACGTGTTGTGCGTGGGGACGAGCGACTCCCCTGCCAGGTAGAGGTGCGACGGCGAGTCGACGGTGATGCAGCTCACCGGCACGCTGTCGACGGGGTGCAGGCCGACGATGGCCCGGGCGCTCGGCAGGCCGGGCGCCGGCGACCAGCGCGCCGCCTTGCGCGGGAGGCGGAAGACCGGGTCGCGCGGGAGCCACCGAAGGGCCCAGGCGTCGAAGCGGGCGTCGCCGTCGGGCGTGGCGATCGTGCGGTGCTCGACCGGGTCGGGTCGGCCACCGAGCGAGCAGACCAGCTCGCGGACCTGCCCGGCCACGGTCGGATCGGCGAGGACGAGCTCGACCGCCCCGCCGTCGAGGATCGTGCCCTCGGTGTCCATCAGCCCCTCGAGCAGGGACTGGCGGTGCTTGGCGGCGCCGCGGAGGTAGCGGTCGGGGATGAGGGGCGGGACCCCGCCGAGGAGGCCGAGCTGCTGGAGCTCGCGGGCGAGCAGGCGCCCGCCGGAGACGTAGCCCGCTGCCTCGTGCTCGGCGCGGAAGTGGGCGGGGTCGTCGCCGTCGATGTCGAGCGCCGACGACACGCCGCACGCGCCGGCGATCCAGCTGCCGAGCACGTAGGGGTCGGCGGGCAGGTCGTGCGCCGCGAGGTCGAGCGGCTGGGCGAGCGGGATCGACCAGCGGGGGCGGCCGGCATGGCGCACGCCGCCCTCCACGAGCTGCGCGGTGGTGGCGACGCGGGTCTCGCCCGTCGCGGCGTCCCGCACGCACCACTGGTGCTCGGCGTCGGCGACGATCCGCGCGCCGTCGTCGAGCTCGACCTCGTAGCAGTCCCGCTCGAGGTGGATCGGCGACCTGTAGGTGACCCGTGCCGACCCGCCGCGCTCGTCGAGCACGAGGTCGCCCTCGCGGAGCTCGCCCATCGTCGTCCACCCCGTCGGCGTCGGGATCGGGGTGTCGAGGGCCAGCGCCTTGCCCATGGCGGGGCGGGCGCCGACGACGTAGAGGGCGTTCGGCTGCAGGCCCGACAGGAGCTCGTCGAGGTCGTGGTAGCCGGTGGGGACGCCGGTGATCGATTCGCCCCGCTCGTAGAGCGCCTCGAGCCGGTCGAGGTTGTCGGCGAGCAGGTCGCGGATGGCCGACATCGAGTCGGTGGTGCGGCGCTGGGCGACGTCGAAGACCAGCTGCTCCGCGGTGTCGACGGCCTTGGTGACGTCGTCGGGGATGTCGTAGCCCAGCTCGGCGATCTCACCGGCCACGCCGATCAGGCGACGCAGCAGCGCGTGCTCCTCGATGATGCGGGCGTAGCGGGTGGCGTTGGAGATCGCAGGGGTCGCGGACTGCAGCGCCACCAGCCGCGCCGAGCCGCCGATGGCGTCGAGCAGGTCGGCGCGCTGGAGCTCGGCGCTGACGGTGACCGGGTCGACCGGCTCGCCGGCGGCGTAGAGCGACGTGATGGCGTCGTAGACGTGCCCGTGCGACGGCTTGTAGAAGTCGCCGGCCTCGATCCCGACCTCGGCGGCGTCGGAGATGGCGTCGCGCGAGAGCAGCATCGCGCCGAGGAGCGACTCTTCGACCTCGAGGTTGTGGGGCGGTGTCCGGGCGCCGGAGCGGCGCGGGGAGAGCTCGTCTGCGGGAAGCGCCATGCGAGAGCCATCCTGAGGGACGGGGGCTGTGGAAGGTAAGTCCCGACAGCCGGTGGACGACCTCGGTCTGCCTGTGGATGAACCCCACGATCTTGTGGGAAACCGGGCGGCCGAGCGGGGATGCTCCGGGCGGAGCCCCCGTTGTCAAGGGTGATGGACGCGCGCGGTCCCGTCCCCGTGTGCTGCGCGGGGACCTGTGGACGACGGCGCCGATCTGTGGATGGACGAGCTCGGAGCGTCGCCGTGCGGTGACGCTCCGAGCTCCCCGTCCGGACTAGAGGGCGACGACCTCGACGGTGATCGGGAACTCCACCTCGGAGTGGAGCTTCGCCGGCACGGTGTGGGTGCCGGTGGTCTTGATCGGCTCGTCGAGGTGGATCTGGCGCCGATCGATCTCGATGCCGGTCTGGGACTGGACGGCCTCGGCGACGTCGGCCGTGGTGACCGAGCCGAAGAGCTTGCCCTCGCCCCCGGCCTTGGCCGAGATGGTGATGACCGTGGGCACGAGCGTGCTCGCGATCTCCTGGGCGGCGGCGCGTGCCGCGGCGTCCTTCACGTCGCGGGAGCGACGCATCGAGGCGGCCTGCTGCGCCGCGCCGGCCGTGGCCACGAAGGCCAGGCCCTTGGGCACGAGGAAGTTGCGCCCGTAGCCGTCGGCGACGTCGACGACGTCGCCCTTCTTGCCGACGCCGTCGACGTCGGAGCGCAGGACCAGCTTCACTCCTGCTCACCCCCCGTCGACTCGGTGACCTCGTTGGTCTCCGGGGCGTCGTCGCCGGCACCGGCGGTGGGCGGCGGCGCGGTCGGGCGCGGCGGCGGGCCGTCGGCGCGACCACCACGATCGCCCCGGTCGCCACGCTGCCCACGCTGGGTCGTGACCCGGTTCGTGTAGGGCAGCAGCGCCATCTCGCGGGCGTTCTTGATCGCCTTCGCGATCTCCGCCTGCTGCTGCGAGTCGTTGCCGGTGACGCGCCGGGCGCGGATCTTGGCCCGGTCGGACATGAACCGCCGGAGCAGGTTGACGTCCTTGTAGTCGACGTACTCGACGCGCTCCTGGGTGAGCAGGCTCACCTTCTTCTTGCTGCGTCGGGCGTTGTCCTTGTTCTTCCCCCGCTTCGGGGCGGCCTTGGCCATCAGAACGGCTCCTCATCACTGTCGTAGGGGGGCGGCTCGTTGGCGATCGGCCGCCCGCCGCTGCTGCCACCGGCGCGCGGGCCACCGCCGCCGCTCCGGTCGTTCTTGCGCACCTCCGCGGTGGCCCAGCGCAGGCTGGGCGCCACCTCGTCGGCGAGGATCTCGACCTTCGAGCGCTTGTCGCCGTCCTGGGTCTCCCAGGACCGCTGCTGGAGCGTGCCGAAGATCACGACGCGCGTGCCCTTCGCCACCGACTCGGCGACGTTCTCGGCCAGGTCGCGGAAGCAGGTGATGTCGAAGAAGGAGACCTCCTCCTCGCCGTCCTGCTTGCGGCGGTTCCAGGCGACGCCGAACGAGGCGACGGCCATCCCGCCGGGGGTGAAGCGCAGCTCGGGGTCACGCGTGACGTTGCCGATCACCGTGACGGTGTTGTCGAAAGCCATGGGACGTCCTCCCTCTACCCGGCCGAGGCCGGCGCGGCCTCCTCGCCGAAGAGGCCGCGGCGAGCGGCCTCCTTGTCGGGGAGGCGGATGATCTTGTGGCGGACGGTCTCGTCCGCGAGGCGGAGGAAGCGATCGACGTCGTCGAGGTTCTGGGCCTCGGTGACGATCTCGAGGACCACGTAGAAGCCCTCGGTCTTGTGGTCGATCTCGTAGGCGAACCGTCGCCGGCCCCACTTGTCGGTGGTGGCGACGTTGCCGCCGGACGCCGAGACCATCTCCGAGGTGCGGTTGATCACACCCTGGATGACGGATTCCTCGAGCTCGGCGTCGAGGATGATCATGAGTTCGTACGCTCGCATGAGGAGCGCATCACCTCCCTGTGGACCCGGCGGCGAGCCGGGGCCCCGCACGGTGCGGAGCAGGGTCATCGATTGACCGGGCGATGCTATCGGGCCGACCGCCGGATGACCTCATCGCCCATCATGGCGAGGGGGTGTGACACCGTGACCCGGTGGACGCCCCCGAACGCAGCAGCTCCCTGCCGTGGCACCGGACCTGGACCGGTCTCGCCGTGCTCGCCCACTCGTGATCGGCGTCCTCTACGCCACGGTCCCCTACAGCCGTGGCACCGTCGTCGTCGACGGCGACGCCGTGCTCACCGCCGACTGCGCGTCGCCGGTCGTCGGCGTCTGGGGGTCCGACGAGGCGGCCTCGCGGGCGGACCTGGCGCGCGGCAGGGTCGAGCGGAGCTGCCCGGCGCAGGCCCGGGAGCGGGTGGCGATCGGCGTCGTCCTCGCCCTCGCCGGCGCGGGCGGGCTGGTGGCGCTCCGGCGGGCGTCGTCGCGCTGAGGGGCGGGGCCGTTCAGGAGCGGCCCTCCGGCATCGACGCCGGGTCCACGCGGCCGCCGGCACCGAGTCCGAACGCCTCCAGCTGCCCCTGGGGCACCTCGATCGCCCAGCGGTACTCCGCACCTGGTTCGTAGCTCGGGCAGTCGGCGCCGCGATCGAGGCACGGCTCCATGTCGGCGGTGGCCACGACGCGGCCGTCCACCCCGATCCAGGCGATCGTGAGCGGCATCGGCGTGTCGCGCATCCAGTACCCACCCGACGAGGTGCCCGCGTAGGCGAACACCATCCCGTCGAAGCCGTCGAGGTCGGTGACGCCCATCATCCCCTGGCTGCGCAGGCCCCCGTCGTCGGCGACCAGCACGCAGCGCTCGACGCGGCCCCCGTCGGGTCCCACGACGGTGATCGCGTCCCGCCCGAACCGGCCCAGGGGGCCCTCCGGTGCGGGGCAGTCCGGCGCGGCGCCGTCCGAGGGCGCCTCGACCGGGGCGGCGTCGTCGGTCGTCACCGCCGTGGTGGTCGACGGCCCCCCGGCGTCGCCCGGCTCGTCGACCGGGTCAGCGCACGCCGCGCCGAGGAGGGCGACGGCGAGGAGGAGGGCCGCTGCCCCGGCACGGCGTCGACGTCGGGGCAGCGGCGGACACCTCACCCCGAGATGCTGCCACCCCCGTAGAGGGCGAGGGCGTCGGACTCCGCCTCGGCCAGGTGGTAGGTCTCGGCCTCCGAGGGGAACGCCCGGGACCGCACGTCGGCGGCGAAGGCCTCGAGGCCGGCCACGCCGGCGGCCTTCAGCTCGGCGTAGCGACGCACGAACTTGGGTGCCACGCGGTCCTCGATGCCGAGCACGTCGTGGAACACCAGCACCTGGCCGTCGCAGTCGACGCCGGCACCGATGCCGATGGTGGGCACGTCGACCGAGTCGGTGATCATCTTCGCCACCTCGTCGGGGATGCCCTCGAGCACGATCGCGAAGCACCCGGCGGCGGCGAGGGACTTGGCGTCGGCCACGAGGGCCAGCGCGGCCTCGCTCGTCTTGCCCTGGACCTTGAAGCCGCCCATCTGGTGCATCGACTGCGGCGTGAGGCCGAGGTGCCCGCAGACGGGGACCTCGGCGTCGACGATGGCCTCGATGTGGGGCACCCGCTTGCGACCGCCCTCGAGCTTCACGGCCTGGGCGCCGGCGCGCACGAGCGTGGCCGCGTTGCGGACCGTGTCCTCGACGCCGACGTGGTAGCTCATCCACGGCAGGTCGGCGACGATGAGCGGCCGGGGCTTCGCCCGCGCCACCGCCGCGGTGTGGTGCGCGAGGTCGTCGACGGTGACCTGCAGCGTGTCGTCGTAGCCGAGGACGACCATGGCGACGGAGTCGCCGACGAGGATCAGGTCCACGCCCGCCTCGTCGGCCATCCGGGCCGACGGCGCGTCGTAGGCCGTCACCATCACGAGCGGGTCCTTCCCTGCACGCACCTTGTGGGCGCGCACCTGGGGAGCGGTGATCGTGCTCATGGGAGCTCCTTTCCCGTCCAGCGCCACGGTGGCTGCCGGCGGTGCCTCCACGGTACCCCCGGGCCGGCCTCCGGATGCCAGCCGAGCCCCCGCCTCGGGCCTAGGAGTCGACCTCGGCGCCGGGGTCGGTGACGAACCGCAGGAGGGCGTCGACCATCTCGGGCGTCCCGACCGCCGACATGTGGTCGCCCGGCACGCGCACGAGCCGCGAGCGCGAGAACGCCGACGCCAGCTCGTCGACCCCCGCCGCGAGCGGGTCGTCGAGGCCGGCGACGACCAGCACCGGAACGGACACCGAGCCGACGTCGTCGGGGCGGTGGGGACTCGACCGCAGCACGGCCGCCAGCGCCTGCCGATCGGCGCCGGTCGCGTCGGCCAGCGCCCGGAACGCCCGCCCGCCGCCCTGCGCCGCCGACGGATCGTCGGCCTCCATCGCCACGGCGACGGCCTCGCGGTCGATGGCCGGACCGGTGCCGCCGTCGCGCCGCGGGAGGGCGCCGGCGCCGATGCCGCCGAGCGTCAACGACCGCAGCCGGTCGTCACGGGTGGCCACCTCGAGGGAGACGAAGGCGCCCATCGAGTAGCCGACGAGGTCGACCTCCCCGAGGTCGAGGTGGTCGAGGAGGGCGCTCACGTCGCGGGCCATGGCCGGCGCGTCGTACGCCGCGGGGTCGTGCGGCTTGCCGGAGCGGCCGTGACCCCGGGCATCGAGGGCGACGACCCGCCGGCCGGCGTCGACGAGGTGACCGGTGATGCCCGGTGCGTCCCAGTTCGTGCGGGCATCCGCGGCGAACCCGTGGTGGAGGACGACGGCCGGACCGTCGCCCGGGTGGTCGTCGAACACGATCTCCACGCCGTCCGGCGCGCTGAAGCTCGGCATCTGGCCCTCCCCCTCCGGCCGCGTCGGTCGCCGCCGCGCCGAGAGCCTACGGGGTCAGCCGTCGGGCTCGGCGGGAGCCGTCGTGCTCGACGTCGACGGTGGCGGCGCCGTCGTCGAGGTCGTGGGGGGCGCCGTCGTCGACGTGGTCGGCGGCGGCTCCTCGGTGGTCGTCGTCGTGGACTCCGCCTCGGTGGTCGAGGTCGTCGACGAGGACGACGTCGGCGTCGGGCACAGCTCGATCGGCGTGTCGGGATCGGTCGTGTCCGTCGCATCGACCGGGCAGTCGAGGATCGTCGTGGTGGACGACGCTGGCGGGATGTCGACGTCGGGGAAGTCGCACGGCGCCGCGCCCTCCAGGGCACGGGTCATGAAGTCGCTCCAGATCTCGGCTGGGAACGACCCGCCGGTCACCTGGATCCCCCGCACGTCGTCCATCAGCCGCGGGTTCCCCTCGGCGTCACCGGTCGGGTAGCCCATCCAGACCGCGGTGCTGATCTCGCAGCTGTACCCGACGAACCAGGCGTCGCGGTTGTTGGTCGTCGTCCCGGTCTTGCCGGCGACGGTGTGCCCGGGCACCGCCGCGGCCCGGCCGGTCCCGCTGGTGACGACCCCCTCGAGCGAGTGCGTCACCAGGTCGGCGACCTCCTCGTCGAGGACGCGCTCGGCGTCGCGGTCGGCCGAGTAGAGCACGCGCCCGTCGGCGTCGGTGACCCGCACGACCATCACCGGGTCACGGTGCATGCCCCGGTCGCGGAACGACGAGTAGGACGAGGCCATGTCGAGCACGGAGACCTCGCCGGCGCCGAGGACGACAGCGGGCACGTCGGGGATGTCGGCGGTGACGCCGAGCTGGTGGGCGATCTCGTTGACGCGGGCGGGGCCGAGGTCGAGCATCAGCTGGGCGAACACCGTGTTCGACGAGACCCGCATGGCGTCGAGGAGCGACCACTCGCCGGTGGGCGACCCGCCGCCGGTCACCCGCCAGTCGGCGCCGTCGTCGGCGCCGGGGAAGACCTTGACCCCGGGGGCGTCGTAGGTGTCGTTCATGCCGATGTCGTCGAGGAGGGCGCGGGCCAGGGCGAAGGGCTTGTAGGCGGAGCCGGGCCCGCGGCCCGTGCCGCCACCCTCGCGGCCGAGCGCCAGGTTGACCTGCGAGGCCTCGAAGTCGGTGCCGCCGACCATGGCGATGACGTCGTTGTCCGCGTCGAGGGCGACGAGGGCCGCGGCCGGATCGTCGGGGTTGGCCGGGTCGAGCGTGCCGGTGACCGACTCGTACGCGGCGCGCTGGGCCTCGAGGTCGAGCGCCGTGTACACCCGCAGGCCGCCGCCGTACACCGTGGCCGCGCCGAACTCGTCGATCAGCCACTGGCGGACCTCGTCGACGTAGTACTCGGTGCCGTACTCCGCGCCGACCACCTCGCCCAGGCCCTCGCGCTCGGGTCGCGGCAGCACGATCTCGACCATGGGGACCGAGTTGGCCTCGTCCATCTGGGCCTGGGTGATGTGCCCGTCGGCGACCATGCGGACGAGGGCGTTGTTGCGGCGACGGTCGGCCTCCTCCGGGTAGCGGGTGGGCTCGGCCGACTCGGGAGCACGGATGAGGCCCGCGAGGAACGCGGCCTCGCCGACCTGCAGCTCGGCGGCCGGCTTCCCGAAGTAGGCGCGCGACGCCGCCTCGACGCCGTAGGCGCCACGACCGAAGTAGATCGTGTTCAGGTAGCGCTCGAGGATCTCCTCCTTGCCGAGCTCGCGCTCGAGCTTCATCGCCAGCGCCGCCTCGCGGACCTTCCGCAGCAGGGTGCGGTCGTCGGTGAGGTACACGTTCTTCACGTACTGCTGGGTGATCGTCGAGCCGCCCTGGGCCAGGCGCTGGTGGCGGACGTCGGTCCACAGCGCCCGCCCGATCGAGACCGGGTCGATGCCGCTGTGGGAGAAGAAGTTGCGGTCCTCCTGGGCGAGGATCGCATCGATGAGGACGTCGGGCACCTCCTCCAGCTCGAGGCTGATGCGGTTCTCCGAGCCGCTGAGCTGCGCGATCGAGTTGTCCGGACCGCACCCCTCGGCGACGTCGGCCGCGCAGACGTAGGAGGTCTGCACCAGCGGCTCGGCCGGCGGCAGGGGGACCTGGGCGACGACCCAGCCCGCCCCGGCGAGGCCGGCGACGAGGAGCAGCCCGAAGAGGTAGACGATCCGGCGCATGCGCCACAGGACGCTGCGCCGGCCCGACGGGCGGTGGCGGCGGCGTGCGCTGGACGTGGGCCGATCGGACGACGCGCTCAGCGGTCGCCTCCGAGGAGGAAGGTCCGTGCCAGGTGGTTCCACCAGCACTCAGGGCAGACCTCGACCACGTAGCAGGCGTACTCCCCGCCCCTGCGGGCCTTGCGGGCGAAGCTGACGAGCTCCCGCCGCGACGTGATGCACCGCCCGTGCGCCGGGAGGCGCGGACCGAACACGTAGGACACGAGCACGACGTGGGCGTCGGCGCAGATCGGGCAGACCTGCCGGGTGGGCTCGGCCACCTGCGCGGCCGCACGGCGCAGCTCGGGGTGGGCGTCGCAGACCTCGTGCTGGGCGAGGCGCCCACGCCGGAACTGATCGATCGTCGCCTGGCGCGCCAGGCGGTAGTCGATCGTGCCCTGCCCGGCACCGGCGCCGGGGATCGCGTGGGGCGAGAAGCTCACGCAGCGAGGCTATCGACCGCGCGCCGTCCCCGGTCGGTCACGCCACCCGCGGCAGACTTGGACCATGAGCACCGCACAGCCGGCTCCCGGACGGCCCGAGACGTTCCCGCACGGCGCCGACCTCCCGCTCGACCGCGTCGTCTACGGGCCCGACGTGGCCGACGAGTCCCAGCTCCGCCTGCTCGGGGACCTCCAGGGCAAGCGGGTCCTCCAGCTCGGCGCGGGCGAGGGGCACACGACGGTGGCGCTCCACCGCCACGGCGCCCGGGTCATCGTCGTCGAGCCGTCCGAGTCGCGCCTGGCGTCGGCCCGGCGACTCTTCGACCGAGAGGACCTGAAGGTCGAGGTGCTGCCCGTCGACCTCGCCGACCTGGCCGGCGTGCGGGCCGAGTCGATCGACCTGGCGCTCAGCGTCCACGCCCTCGCCGAGGTCGACGACCTGCCCCGCCTCTTCCGCCAGGTCCACCGGGTCCTGCGACCGGAGCACCCGTTCGTGTTCTCCCTCCCCCACCCGGCCTTCGCCATGATCGAGCCGGGCTCGGACGAACCGCTGCGCGTGCGGCGCGCCTACTGGGACGAGTCGCCCCGCCGTTGGGCCGCAGGCGGCCACGAGGGCGCCGACCGCAGCCACACCATCGGCCAGCTCTTCACCGGGCTCACCCGGTCGAACTTCCGGGTCGACACGCTGCACGAGCCCGAACCGCCGTCGCAGGGGGCCCGCAGCCCGCTGTGGTCCGATGCCATGCGCTGGGTGCCGTCGACCCTCGTCGTCCGAGCCCGGAAGCAGGGCCTCTGATGCGGGCCACGGTGTTCCACGGTCCGGGCGACGTGCGGCTCGAGACCGTCCCGGACCCCCGACTCGAGGACGACCGCAGCGTGCTCGTCGAGGTGCAGCACACCGCCATCTGCGGATCCGACCTGCACCTGTACTACGGCGTCCACGGCGCGCCCGGCATCCACCTGGGCCACGAGTTCGTCGGCACGGTCGTCGAGGCCGGCGCCGAGGTCCGCAGGATCGGCGTGGGGGACCAGGTGCTCGTGTCGGGGGTCATCGGCTGCGGCGGATGCGACGCCTGCCACGCGGGCGACCCGGTGCGGTGCACGGGCGGCGGCGTGCGGGTGTTCGGCAACGGGCTCGACCTCCCCGGCGGCCAGGCGGAGCTCGTCGCGGTGCCCGCCGCGGACAGCGCCTGCCGCGTCATCCCGGACGGCGTCACGCCGGAGCAGGCGGTCATGCTCACCGACATCCTCCCCACCGGCTGGTACGGCGCCCGGCGCGCCGACATCACCGCCGGCGACACGGTCGCGGTCATCGGCCTCGGCCCGGTCGGCACCTTCGCCCTGCAGTCGGCGCTGCTCCTCGGGGCGGCGCGGGTCATCGCCGTCGACACCGTGCCCGAGCGGCTCGACGCGGCGGAGCTCCTCGGTGCCGAGACCGTCGACGCCGGCGCCGGCACGGTCGCCCAGGTCCTCGAGGCCACCGGCGGCCGGGGGGTCGACGCCGTCATCGAGGCCGTCGGCGTCGACCAGACCATCACCGACGCCCTCTACTCCTGCCGCCCCGGCGGCACGGTCTCGGTCATCGGCGCCCACCTCGGCATGGAGTACCCCTTCCCCATGGGGCTGGCGTTCCTCCGCGACCTCACCTTCCGCATCGGCCTCTGCCCTGTGCCGTCCACGTGGTCCGAGCTCATCCCGCTCGTCGCCGCCGACCGGATCCGGCCCGACGACGTCATCACGCACCGCATGGGGCTGTCGGAGGTCACCGAGGCCTACCGGCTGTTCGATGCCCGGGAGGACGGTGTCCGCAAGATCCTCCTCGACCCCACCAGGTGAGCGACACCCACGTGCTGGCCACGGCGGGCGACCTCACGGTCCTCCGCTGGCCACTGCTCGACGACGCCGGCGTCGACGCCGTCGTCACCACGCGCCACGGCGGCGTGTCCGCGCCGCCCTACGACACGCTCAACCTCGGTCTGCACGTGGGGGACGACCCCGCGCGCGTGGTCGAGAACCGGCGACGCGCCGCGGCGGCGATCGGGCTCGACCTCGACCACCTCGTCGTCGGCCACCAGGCCCACGGCCGCACGGTCACCGTCGTCGGCACCGACGAGCGGGGCCGCGGCACGACCCACGACGACGACGCGATCCAGGCGACCGACGCCCTCGTCACCACCGAGCCGGACGTCGGCCTGGTGGCGATGGTCGCCGACTGCGTGCCGCTCGTGCTCGTCGACCCCACCGCCCGGGTGCTCGCCACGGTGCACGCGGGCTGGCGGGGCACCGTGGCCGGCGTGACGACCGCCGCCGTCGAGGCCATGCGTCGGCTCGGCGCCCGTCCTTCGGAGATCCGCGGCGGCATCGGGCCGGCCATCGCCCCCGCCCGCTACCAGGTCGGCCCGGAGGTCGCCGAGGCGGCCCGGGCCGCCTTCGGGGGCGACGCGGACCGCCTCGTCGAACCGGACGGGAGCGGTCGGTGGACGTTCGACCTCTGGTCGGCCAACCGCCTGCAGCTCGACACCGCAGGGGTGCCGCAGGAGCAGGTGGCGGTGGCGGCGCTCGACACCGTCGACGGGCCGTTCTTCAGCGACCGCGCCGTCCGCCCGTGCGGACGGTTCGCGGCGCTGGCCCGCCTCAGGCGCTGAGGACGCTCACCCGGCGAGGGTGAAGGTCTCGGCGACCTCGGTCCAGGCGTCGAGGTCGACCAGGTCCTCGCTGCTGGTGAAGGTGATGACGCCGGAGAGCGTCTCGCCGAGCACGTAGAACTGCAGGCCCTTCAGGAGGGTGCCGTCGGGCTGCGGGTAGTCGTACTCGACCCGCAGGGCCTCCTGGCCGCCGAGCTCGATGGCCTCGGTGGTGGTGACCTCGGCGCCCATCGACGACGAGAGGGCCGGGGCGACCTGCTGCTCGAGGGTCTCGATGGTGTCGGCCGGGCTGGCGGGGTTGACGATGACGTTGAGGTTCGTCGCGAAGCCGCTCGCCACGGACTCGGTGTCGACCGCCATGAGGTCGAGCTGCGCCAGCATCTGCTCGAGCTGGGCCTCGCTGCCGATGATCTCCTGCATCTGGGCACCGAACTCGGGGTCGTCGATGAGGTCGCTCGCCTCCTGCCAGGTGGGCGGCAGGGCGATCGTGAACTCGGACTGCTCGACGGTGGTCCACCCGTCCGGGGCCTCGGTGTCGGAGGCCTCGGTGGTCGTCGTGGTCTCCTCCTCGTCGGCCTCTGTCGTGGTCGTCGTCTCCTCGGTCTCCTCGACCGAGGTCGTGGTGAGGTCGGACAGGCCGCCCTCCTCGCCTCCGTCGTCGTCGCCGCACGCCGCAGCGCCGGCCACGAGGAGCAGGGCCACGGGGATCGCTCGCCAGTTCACGTGTGCACAACCTTCCGAGTGGGGGTGTCGGGAAGCGGTCACACTACGTGGTCAGGTACGAGACTCCCACCACGCCACGAGGCGACGCGCCGCCTCCTCCTCCCCGACCGGGCCCTCCTCCAACCGCAGCTCCATGAGGAACTCCATGGCCCGCCCGACGTCGGGCCCCGGCGACAGGTCGAGCAGCTCCATCACCTGGCGACCGTCGAGGTCGGGTCGCAGCGCGGCCAGCTCCTCCTGCTCCCGGAGCTCCTCGATCCGCACCTCGAGCTCGTCCATGCGGCGGGCGAGGGTCTCGGCCTTGCGGCGGTTGCGCGTCGTGCAGTCGCAGCGGGTCAGCTCGATGAGCTCGGAGAGGTACGGCCCGGCGTCGCGCACGAACCGCCGCACCGCGCTGTCGCTCCAGCCCATCTTGTAGGTGTGGAACCGCAGGTGGAGGTCGACCAGGGTCGACACGGCCTCGATGTCGTCGTTCGAGTAGCGCAGCTCCTTCATCCGCTTGCGGGCCATGCGCGCGCCGACGACCTCGTGGTGGTGGAACGACACGCCGTTCGGCCCGATCACACGGGTGCGGGGCTTGCCGATGTCGTGGAGCAGCGCCGCGAGGCGGACGATCCGCTCGGGCCGGGTCTTGGCGGTGACCGCGATCGAGTGGGCGAGCACGTCCTTGTGCCGGTGGATCGGGTCCTGCTCCAGGCGCATCGCGGGCAGCTCGGGCAGGAACCGGTCGATCAGGCCGGTGTCGACGAGGAACCACAGCCCCGCCGACGGGTCCTCGACGACGAGCAGCTTGTCGAGCTCGTCGCGGATGCGCTCCGGCGACACGATGTCGAGCCGCTCGCGCATCTCGACGACCGCCTCGACCAGCCCGTCCTCCGGCGTCAGGCCGTAGCCGGCGACGAACCGGGCGGCCCGCATCATCCGCAACGGATCGTCGGAGAAGGACGCGTGCGGTCCCGTCGGCGTCCGGAGCACGCCGGCCGCCAGGTCGGCCGCGCCACCGAACGGGTCGATGAGCTCGGGCTCGGGCAGGGCGAGGGCCATGGCGTTGACCGTGAAGTCCCGACGCGACAGGTCGGCCTCGACGTCGGTCGAGAACTGCACGGTCGGCTTGCGGGTCTCGGGCGTGTACGCCTCGGCCCGGTGCGTCGTGATCTCGAACGTCCGGTCGCCGACCTTCGCGCCGATCGTCCCGAAGCGGGCGCCCTGGTCCCACACCGCGTCGACGTGCCCCTTGAGGATCCGGAGCGTCTCCTCGGGGCGCGCGTCGGTCGTGAGGTCGATGTCGGGGTCCCGCAGCTCGCGACCGAGCAGCAGGTCCCGCACGATCCCGCCCACCAGGTAGAGCTGCCGGCCGGCGTCGCGGAAGCGGTCGCCGAACGGCGACACCTCGTCGAGGATCGGCTGCAACCGCTCGGGAACCACGGCGCGACAACCTACCGGCCGCGCCGGGGGCCGCCGCCCGGGCCGGTCAGGCCAGGTGCAGCATGGCGACGTCGTCGACGACGTCGCGTCCGGGCCCACCGGCCGTGGGGGCCTCGGGGTGGAGGTCGAGCCCCGCGAGCGCACCGATGCACGCGGTGGTCGAGCGGCTGAGGGCGTCGAGGTCGTAGCCGCCCTCGAGGAACGCCAGGCGCCGGCCGGCCGGCGCGAAGGCGAGCAGGTCGCGCGTGAGGTCGGCGAAGTCGCCCGACGTGAGCCCCATCGAGGTCAGCGGGTCGTCGCGGTGGGCGTCGAACCCCGCCGAGATGAGCAGCCACGTCGGGTCGAAGCGGGCGAGGACGGGCGCGAGGACCACCTCGACCCCGGCCCGGAGCACGTCGCCCGTCACACCGGCGGGCAGCGGGAAGTTCACCGTCGTGCCCCGGCCGGCGCCCGAACCGATCTCGAGGAGGCCGCCGGTGCCCGGGTACAGCGGGTACTCGTGGAACGAGACGTAGAGGACGCGCGGGTCGTCCTCGAACGCGGCCTGGGTGCCGTTGCCGTGGTGGGCGTCGTAGTCGACGATCACGACCCGCTCGCCCCGCTCGGCCAGCGCCGCCGCGGCGATGGCCACGTTGGAGAGCAGGCAGAAGCCCATCGCCCGGTCGGGGGTGGCGTGGTGGCCTGGCGGTCGCACGGCGCAGAACGCGGCGTCGCCCTCGCCCCGCTCGAGGCGCTCGATGGCGTCGAGGCCGGCGCCCGCGGCGAGCAGCGCCGCGTCCCACGACGCCTGGACAGCGACCGTGTCGCCGTCGATGTCGCCGCCGCCCGTCGCGCAGAAGCGCTCGAGGGCGTCGAGGTAGCCCGCGGGGTGCACGCGCTCCACCTCGGCGCGCGTGGCCGGGCGTGCCTCCACGCGCCGCACGTCCTCGTCGAGCCCCGCCGCCGCCACCCCGGCGAGCACCGCCTCGAGCCGTGCCGGCCGCTCCGGGTGCCACGCGCCGGTCTCGTGGTCGAGGTAGCGCGGGTGGGTCGTGAGGAGGATGGTCACCGGGGCCCACGCTACAGAGGCCTGCCTCCGCGGACCCGTGCGTGGAGGGACGCCCCGACGCGGGGTGGGTGCGGCTCTATCCTCGCGGCGCGCCACGGAGCCCTACCCGGGCCCCGCCGACGGCGTCCGACGAGGACCGACATGCGGCAGTACGAACATCTCCAGTGCGGGCCGGACCGCCTGCGGGTCGGCCGGTGGCGGGCCGACCCGTCCGTCGCGGAGCTCACCTCGCTCGTCGGCACCCGCCCGCCCGAGCGCCACAGCGTCGAGAAGGGCCTCGAGCTCATCGCCTCCCGTGGCTTCCGCCGGGTCGTCACCAACGCCCTCTCCCCCGCCGAGCAGGTCGGGTACATCCGCGCCGGCTTCCAGGTGCACGAGCGGCTGCACCTGCTCGCCCACGACCTCCGCGACATCCCGCCGGCACCCACCGGCGCCGTGCTCCGGCGTGGGCACCGGTGGGACCACCCCGCTCTGCTCGCCGTCGACGCCGCGGCGTTCGACCCCTTCTGGCGCCTCGACGCCGCTGGCCTGCGCGACGCCATCGCCGCCACCCCCTCGAGTCGCCTGCGCGTGGCGCGCGTCGACGGTGTCGCCGGGTACGCCGTCACCGGACGTGCCGGTGGCCGCGGCTACCTCCAGCGCCTGGCGGTGCACCCCGAGCGCCACCGGCACGGCATCGGCACCGCGCTCGTCGTCGACGCGCTGCGGTGGCTGCGCCGCCACGGCGGGACGATGGCGCTCGTCAACACCCAGGAGGTCAACGGCCCGGCGCTCCACCTCTACCGGTCCCTCGGCTTCACCGACCGCCCCGACGGCCTCGCGGTGCTCAGCTTCGAGTTCGGTTCGTGAGACGCACCGCGGCGCTCGCCGTCCTCGCCGCTCTCCTCCTGCTCGTCGTCCCGCCGACCGCCGGCGCCCAGCCCGACGCAGGGGCCGGCGACGGCGCCAGCGGCGTGGCCCTCGTCAGCCAGACCACCTGGATCGCCCCGGACGGCGAGATCCGGCTCCGCATCGACACCTCCCGCGCCGAGCCTACCGACCGCCTCACGGTCACGCTCCACGGCCGCCTGCTCGCTCGCTACCAGCTGGTCGACAGCCTCGCCGGCGAGGACCCGGCCCGATCGATCCGCACGATCGTCGACGGTCCGATCGCCGAGCTCGATGCCGACGGCGACGGCCTCGTCGACGCCCGCCTCGGGCTGCGGGCCACGGCGGGCGACCCGGAGCGCCAGCTCATCGCTCAGGAGGGTCTCCACCCGGTCCACGTCACGCTGACGTCGGCCGAGGGTGACCAGGTCGGGGGGTTCGTCACCCACGTCGCCCGCGTGCCCGACGAGGTGGAGCAGACCCTCGGCCTCGCCGTCGTCCAGCCCCTGCCGACGACGCCGTCGCACCGCGCCGACGGCACGATCGCCGTGGACGACGCCACCCGCCAGCGCCTCACCCGGGCCGCCGCCGTGTTCGCCGACGCCGACCTGCCGGTCACCTTCGGCACCCAGGGAGAGGCGCTCCAGGCCCTCGCCGTGAGCGGCAACCCCCTCGACGCCGAGCTGCTCGAGGCCCTCGCCGACCCGGTCACCGACGGCGCGCTGGCCGCGACGCCCTTCGTCGACATCGACCCCGACGCGCTCGTGCGCGCCGAGCTGGCGGAGCTGGTCCCGTCCCAGATCGCCCACGGCGCGCAGACCGCGACGCTCGCCCTCGGCCAGCAGCCCGACGACACCACCTGGATCGCCGAACCGGACCTCGGCGCCACCGGCCTCGGCGCCCTCGTCGACGCCGGCGTCCGCCAGGTGGTCGTCCCCCACGAGGCGCTCGTCGGCGAGCTGCCGGTGATCCTCGTCCAACCCTTCGCGCTCCGCTCCGACGCCGGCCTCGTCACCGCCCTCTCCACCGAGCCCGGGCTCCAGTCCCACCTCCAGGGCGACGACGTCGACGTCCTCGACGTGCAGCACCTCCTCGCCGACCTCGCGGCCGTGTGGTTCGAACGGCCGGCCTACGCCCGGGGCACCGTGGTGCAGCTGCCGCCCGACGTCCTCTCCCGCCCGGCCACCGACGCGCTGGTGCGGGGGCTCTCGGAGTCGCCCCTGCTCTCGCTCGGCACGGTCGACGAGGTGATCGCCGACGCCGACCCGGCGGCCGCGGACGGCATCGACGCGCAGGTCGAGGTGCCCGCGGACCGCCTCGTCCTCGACCTGCCCCCGTGGGAGGGAGACCGCCTCCCCGGCTCCTACCGCGCCGACCTCCGACGCACCGAGGAGGCGGTGGACAGCTTCCGCGCCATCTTCCAGGACGCGGACGTGCTCGCCGGGGCGTACGACCAGCGCATCGCCGTCAGCGCCTCGTCCGCCCTCTCCGACGACGATCGCCTCGACCACCTGCGCTCGATCCGCGACGACATCGCCGCCCGCAACGCCAACATCGGGATGCCCGACCGAGGCGCGATCACGCTGCCGTCGCGGGACGGGGAGATCCCGTTGACCCTGGTCAACAACACCGGGGCGCCGGCCACCGTCGTCGTCACCTTCGCCAGCGACAAGCTCGAGTTTCCCCAGGGCGACCGCCTCGAGCTCACGCTCACCGAGCCGCAGACCGCGCTCGAGGTGCCGGTGCGAGCGCGGGCGTCCGGTGCGTTCCCCCTCGACATGACGCTCGAGAGCCCCGACGGACGCACGCTCTTCGTCGACTCGCGCTACACCGTCCGCTCGACGGCGGTGTCGGGTCTCGGGATCGTGCTCTCGGTGACCGCGGTCGTCGTGCTCGGCGCCTGGTGGGTCCGCACGGCCCGCCGGGCACGCGCCGCCCACCACGCCGCGCAGTAGTGTCGGACGTCACCGACAGGGGAGAACCGACGTGACCGTCCGCATCGTCACCGACAGCGCGTGCGACCTCACCACCGCCGAGGCCGACGACCTCGGCATCGAGGTCGTCCCGCTCACCATCCGCTTCGGCGAGGACGAGTACGTCGACCGCACCGAGCTCGACGTGCAGTCCTTCTACCGGACGATGGCCGAGGAGGACGCGCTGCCCGAGACGGCTGCGCC
This sequence comes from Actinomarinicola tropica, assembly GCF_009650215.1. GTDB lineage: Bacteria > Actinomycetota > Acidimicrobiia > Acidimicrobiales > SKKL01 > Actinomarinicola > Actinomarinicola tropica. The sequence goes on from NZ_CP045851.1 coordinate 3,703,831, forward strand.
CGCGCCCGGTGCGTTCGAGGCCGCGTTCCGACGCCTCGCCGACGAGGGTGCCGACGCCGTCGTGTGCATCAACCTCTCCTCGAAGCTCTCGGCCACGCACCAGTCGGCCCGCACCGCAGCCGCCTCGCTCGAGGGCCAGGTCGACGTGCGCACGATCGACTCGAACTCGATCACCGCGGGCCTCGGCAGCCAGGTGCTGCGCGCCGCCCGGCTCGCCCGCGACGGAGCCGGCGTGGACGAGGTCGTCGCCGCGGTCGAGTCGGTCGTCCCCCGCACGCGCGTCTACGGCGTGCTCGACACCCTCGAGAACCTGAGGAAGGGCGGCCGCATCGGCGGCGCCCAGGCCCTCCTTGGCAGCATGCTGTCGATCAAGCCCGCGCTCGACCTCTCGAGCGGCGAGGTCCAGGAGGCCGGCAAGCCCCGCACCCGCAAGAAGGCGCTCCAGTGGCTCGCCGACCAGGTGCTCGCCCACGACCGCGTCGAGGACCTGGCGATCATGCACGGCGAGGCCCCCGACGTCGACCTCGTGCTCGACATGCTCGCCGACCGCTACCCACGCGACGAGATCCGCGTCGGGCACATCGGCGCCGTCATCGGCACCCACGGCGGTCCCCGCGTGGTCGGCGCCTGCTTCGTCGTCCCCGAGGCCACCTGACGCCTCCCTGAACGACGGGGCCCGGCGTCCGACGGGCAGCCCGACGGCGTACGGTGGACCGAAGTGCCCGAGCACAGCTCCCCCGTCCCCTCGTCCCCCGCGGACCTCGACGGCCGCCTCCTCGGCGGCCGCTACCGCGTCGGCCCCGTCATCGCCACGGGTGGCATGGCCCAGGTCCGGCGCGCCACCGACGAGGTGCTCGGACGGGCGGTCGCGCTGAAGCTGCTGCACCCGCACCTCGCCGCCGACCCGACCATCGTCGACCGCTTCCGCCACGAGGCGCTGGCCGCGGCACGGCTCAGCCACCCGGCGATCGTCTCGATCTACGACACGATCGAGGACGACGTGAACGCCATCGTGATGGAGCTCGTCGAGGGCATCACGCTGCGCCAGTTCCTCGACCAGCAGGGACCGCTGTCGCCGAAGGACGCGGTCGACGTCGTCGCCGGCGTGGCCGACGCCCTCCAGGCCGCCCACGAGGCCGGCATCGTCCACCGCGACGTGAAGCCCGCCAACATCCTCCTCTGCGAGGACCGCCGGGTCATGGTCACCGACTTCGGCATCGCCAAGGCCGCCGTCGACCAGGACCTGACGAGCGCGGGCACGATGATCGGGACCGCGAAGTACCTGGCACCCGAGCAGGTGCGGGGCGACCGCGTCGACCCCCGCACCGACGTCTACGCCCTCGGCGTGGTCCTCTACGAGTGCCTCTGCGGCCGACCTCCGTTCGAGGCCGACACCGATGCCGCCACCGCCCTCGCCCGCCTCCACCGCGACCCCCTCCGGCCGCGCCAGGTGCGGCCGAGCGTCCCGCCGGCGCTCGACGACCTCACGATGCAGGCCCTCCAACGGGACCCCGACGACCGGCCGACCACCACCGCCGCGCTCCGCGCCGCGCTGCTCGCGGCCGACCACCACGACGGCGGCCCGGCGCGCGACCTCACCACCTCCGCGCCCCTGCCCCTCGCCGACCCCGATGCCCAGGCCGCCCTCGTCCGCGGTGAGCGCCGGTGGCTGGTGCCTACGCTCCTCGTCGTGCTGGTCGGCGGGGCGCTCGTGCTCGCTGCGGTGCTCATCGGGCGCACCGATGCCGGCCAGGACCTGTTCGACCGGGCGCGCGGCGTCGTCGGCACCGACGACGACCCGCCGGCCGCGACCGAACCCGCCCCGCTCGCCGCCCAGGCCTCCGCCTACGACCCCCAGCGGGGCGACGGCGAGAACGACGACCTCGTCGGGCAGGCCGTCGACGGCGACCCCGCCACCACGTGGCCCACCGAGTTCTACTCGGACCGCCAGCTCGGCTCGAAGGACGGCGTGGGGATCGTCCTCACGCTCGACGAGCCGGCCGAGGTCCACCAGCTGGTCGTCACGTCGCCGTCGGACCAGTGGTCGGCGTCGGTGCACCTGGCCGACGCACCGAGCGACGCGCTCGAGGGCTGGGGCGAGCCGGTCACGACGATCGACGACGTCGCCCCCGGCACCACGACGATCGACCTCGGCGGGCGGAGGGCCGGCGCCGTGCTCCTCTGGATCACCGACCTCGGGCCCGGGCCCGCCGGGGAGCTGCGGGTCGAGATCGCCGAGGCCGAGGTGGTCGGCCGCTAGCTGCGCCGGGCCGGGCGACGCCCACGGTGGCCCAGCGGCCACCGGCCGCTGGGTACGGTGGCCGCATCACACCCCCGGCCGACGACCGCACGCTGATCCATGCCGCCCAGGCGGGTGATCGGCGCGCCCTCGACGCGCTGCTGCGCCGCCACCAGGACCGCATCTACGCGGTGTGCCGGCGCCTGGCCGGGAACGACGCCGACGCCCTCGATGCCACGCAGGACGCCCTCATCGCCATCGTCAGGGGCCTCCCGCGCTTCGACCACCGCAGCGCCTTCTCCACGTGGGCGTACCGCGTGGCCACCAACGCCTGCCTCGACGAGCTGCGGCGCCGGTCCCGCCGGCCGGTCCCCGGCGGCGACGAGGAGCTGGCCGACGTCATCCGGGCGCGGGACGACGACCAACCGTCGCTCGACACCACCACCGCCCACCGCCTCGACATCGACGCCGCTCTCTCGCGCCTTCCCGAGGACTTCCGAGCGCCCGTGGTGCTCCGCGACCAGCTCGGACTCGACTACGCGGAGATCGCCGAGGTGCTCGGCATCCCCCCGGGCACCGTGCGCTCCCGCATCGCCCGGGGCCGGTCCGCGCTGGCCCGATCCCTGGACGCCGGGAACCAGGACGCCCTCGAGGTTCGTCCCACCACCGACCCATGACGACCGACCTCCCCCCTCCCTCGTCCGACGACGAACTGGTCAGCGCCGTGCTCGACGGCGTGGCCACCTCCGACGAGCGCGCCCAGGTGCTCGCCGACGACCGCCTCCGCGCCCGACTCCGCGAGCTGACCGCCGTGCGCGACGCCGTGGCCGTGCCGGTCGATCCCCTCCCCGCCCACACCGCGCGACGCCTCGTCGAGCAGGCCCTCACCTCGGCCCCGCCGAACCACACCGAAGCGGCCGTGGCGTGGGAGTCCGCCCGGCAGCGGCAGCACCGACGTGTCCGCGACGCGTGGGGCCCGGCGCTCCTCGGCGCCGCGGCCCTGGTGCTCGTGGCGCTGATGGCCGTGCCCCTCCTCGAGACCAACGGCGACGACTCGGCCGACGAGACCGCGTCGTTCGACGTCGCCGATCCCGACGGCGGGTCGGATGCCGCGGGCGAGATGGCCACCGAGCAGGGTGCCGAGAGCTCGACGTTCGACGGCGATGACGACGGCGGGGAGGCCGATGGCGGCAGCGCCGGCGTGACGGAGAACAGCCTGGTGCCTCCTCTGTCAGCCCTTCCGGAGCAACGTCCGCCCGACCTCGGTCCTCACCGCAGCGTCGTCGACCTCGCCGATGCCGCCGTCGCGACCGCCGAGACGCGGGCGCATCCGCCCGCCGGCGCCTGGACGGCGTGCGTGGACGACCCGGCGGGCGAGGAGCTCGCGCTCGTCGCCCACGGCACCGTCGCCGGCGAGGTGCTCCTCGTCGAGGTGTGGTGGTCGAGCGGCGACCCCGCGGCGACGATCCGCGTCGTCGATCCCCTCGACTGCGACGTGGTCGAGCAGCTCACGCGTCCCCGCTGACCCTCGACCGATAGGCTCGCCCGCATGTCCACCGGTGAGCCGACGCAGCCGACCCCACCGGCGCCTCCGGCGGGCCCCCCGCCGACGGGTGCGACGAGCGCGAGCAGCCCCACCGCCTTCCCGACCTCGTCGGGACCAGGCGTGGCGCCGCCACCGCAGCCCGCGCCCGATGCCGCCGCACCGGAGGGCGGACCCACCCGCAGCGAGTGGCCGGCCCAGGCCGCCGACCTCGTGGTCGACGTCGTCGACCGGGTCAGCGGTGCGACGACGGGCACGATCCTCACGATCGCCCGCGGCATCGTCTACGGGCTCGCCGCCGCCATCATCGGCACGGTCCTGCTCGTGCTGGTCCTCATCACCCTCGTGCGGGTGCTCGACGTGGCCATCCCCGGCGACGTGTGGATCGTGTACGCGGGCCTCGGCGCCGTGTTCACGCTCGTCGGGCTGGTCCTGTGGTCCAAGCGGCGCCCTCGCACCGCCTGAGGGAATACCCCCACCCGTACCGGTGTTTGTCGTCCTGAACCCGTTCGCACCCTTCTGGAGCGTCGATGTCCTCCTCTGACGTCCGTGACGTCGTCATCATCGGATCCGGCCCTGCCGGCCTCACCGCGGCCATCTACACGGCGCGCGCCAGCCTCGAGCCCCTCGTCATCGAGGGCGAGCCGTCCTCCACGAGCGACCAGCCGGGCGGTCAGCTGATGCTGACGACCGAGGTCGAGAACTTCCCGGGGTTCCCCGAGGGGATCATGGGCCCTGAGCTGATGATGAACTTCCGGGCCCAGGCCGCCCGCTTCGGCGCCGAGATCATCACCGAGAAGGTGACCCGGGTCGACTTCTCCTCGCGCCCCTTCGGCGTGTGGATCGGCGACCCCGACGCCGCGGAGCCGACCTTCCGCAGCCGCTCGATCATCGTGTCGACCGGCGCCCAGTCCCTCATGCTCGGGCTCGAGGACGAGCACCGGCTCATCGGCCACGGCGTGTCCACCTGCGCCACCTGCGACGGCTTCTTCTTCCGCGACCAGCACATCGCGGTGGTCGGCGGTGGCGACTCCGCCATCGAGGAGGCCACGTTCCTCAGCAAGTTCGCGGCCTCGGTCACCATCATCCACCGCCGCGACGAGCTGCGGGCCTCGAAGATCATGCAGGACCGGGCGTTCGCCAACGAGAAGATCTCGTTCATGTGGGACTCGGTGGTCACCGGCCTCCAGGGCGAGACGAGCCTCCAGGGGGTCGAGGTCGAGCACCTCCCCACCGGCGAGCGCACGGTGCACCCCTTCACCGGGCTGTTCGTGGCCATCGGCCACAAGCCGAACACCGACCTGTTCGCCGGCCAGCTCGACATGCACCCCAACGGGTACCTCGACACCGTGCCCGGCACCAGCCGCACCAACGTGGACGGGGTGTTCGCCTGCGGCGACGTGCAGGACTCCACCTACCGCCAGGCGATCACCGCCGCCGGCTCGGGCTGCATGGCGGCCATCGACGCCGAGCGGTGGCTCGAGGCCCAGCACGACTGACCCCACGCCGGTCCACCCCCGGAATGCCGGAGCGAGCGCCGGCGTTCCTACGACGACGAGGCCCTCTGGGCTCCCCCGCACCAAAGGAATGACCACATGTCCGCAGCCATCACGACGTTGACCGACGCCACGTTCGACGAGGAGGTCGGGGCCGCCGACGAGCCCGTCCTCGTCGACTTCTGGGCCGAGTGGTGCGGCCCGTGCAAGATGATCGCGCCGATCCTCGACGAGATCGCCGACGAGCAGGCCGGCAAGGTGCGCATCGCGAAGCTCAACGTCGACGAGAACCCCGAGGTGGCACGCCGGTTCGAGGTCATGAGCATCCCGACCCTCATCCTCTTCAAGGAGGGGTCGCCCGCGGCTCGGATCATCGGCGCCAAGGGCAAGTCCCAGCTGCTCTCCGACATCACGCCCCACCTCTGAGGCGGGCGCCCGACGCGGCGTCCCCACACCCAGATCCACGACGGCCCCGGCGCACGTGCCGGGGCCGTGTCGCGTCCGGGGTGGACCTCACATCGAGGTGCTACCCACAGGTTTGACCACAGGGTGTGGATGACGCGTCAGGTCAGGTTGAGGGGTGCGCGCATCGAGCCACCCTCGACCACCGAACGAGATCAGTCGTCGCGGTCCTCGGGCGGCTCGGTCATGGCTCGGTAGATGCGCTCGAGGTCCTCGAGCGTGGCGAACTCCACGACCACCTTTCCCCGCTTGGCGCCCATCGAAACCCGCACCCTCGTGTCCAGGTGCTCGGACAGCAGCTCCTCGAGCTCCAGCAGCCCCGGGGGTCGCAGCCGCCGGCCACCCGTCGGCTCGGGCTCCGGGGCCGGCGCCACGTCCTCGTCGAGCTCGGTACGGGTCCGCACGGCCTCCTCGACCTCCCGCACCGTCATCCCCCCATCGGCGGCGCGGGCCGCCAGCGCCTCCTGGAACGCCCGATCCGGCGTACCGAGCAGCGCTCGGGCGTGGCCCCCACTGAGGCGGCCCTCGATGAGGAGCTTCTGGATGGACGGTGGGAGCTGGAACAGGCGCAGGGCGTTGGCCACGGTCGGACGGCTCTTGCCGACCCGCGTCGCCACCTGCTCCTGGGTGAGGTCGAACTCGTCGATCAGCTGCTGGTAGGCCGCCGCCTCCTCGATCGGGTTGAGGTCCGCCCGATGGAGGTTCTCCACCAGCGCCTGTTCGAGCGAGGCCACGTCATCGGCCTGCTTGACCAACGCGGGGATCGTCGGGAGCCCGGCGCGCTTGGCCGCCCGCCACCGTCGCTCGCCGGCGATGAGCTCGTAGCGGCGCTCCTCCACCTGGCGGACGAGCACCGGCTGGAGGACCCCCAGCTCCCGGACGCTCGCGGTCAGGGACACCAGCGACTCCTCGTCGAACGTGCCACGCGGCTGGTACTTGTTGGGCTCGATCTGGCTGAGCGGGATCTCCCGCAGCGCCGAGTCGGTCTCCGTGACATCGCTGGGGATCAGGGCGCCGAGGCCCTTCCCCAGTCCGCTACGCCGGGCCACCACTGATCTCCTTGGCCAGCTCACGGTAGGCGATGGCCCCCCGTGAGGTCGGGTCGAACGCAATGATCGGTTGCCCGAAGGAGGGGGCTTCGGACAACCGCACGGTGCGGGGCACCACCTGCCGGCAGACCTTGTCCCCGAAGTGCTCCCGCACCTCCGCCGCCACCTGGTCCGAGAGCTTGGTGCGGGCGTCGTACATCACGAGGATGATCGCCGACAGCTCGAGGTCTCGGTTCAGTTGCCGCTGGACCAGGTCGACGTTGCGGAGCAGCTGGCCCAGACCCTCCAGTGCGTAGTACTCGCACTGGATCGGCACCATGACCTCCTGGGCCGCGGCCAGGCCGTTGACGGTGAGCAGGCCGAGAGAGGGCGGGCAGTCGATGAGCACGTAGTCGAACTGGTCCCGCACGGCGTCGACGGCCTGGCGCAGCCGCAGCTCCCGGCTGAACGCCGGCACCAACTCGATCTCGGCCCCAGCCAGGTCGAGGTTGGCCGGTGCCACGAACAGGTTCCGCACCGAGGAGGCCTCGATGGTGTCCTCGAGCGGTGTGTCGTGCAGCAGCACGTCGTACATCGACCGCTCGATGGCTCGTGGGTCGATCCCCAGACCGGTGCTCGCATTCCCCTGGGGATCCAGGTCCACGATGAGGGTGCGGTAGCCGAGCTCCGCCAAGCACGCTCCCAGGTTGACCGCCGTCGTCGTCTTGCCCACGCCGCCCTTCTGGTTGGCGAGCGCGATGACCCGTGGAAGGGGTCGGGACATGAAGTGTCCTCTCCGTCAGGCAGCGAACGGGACGCCGTGGGCGGCGTCCGATGCCCGCCCATCCTTCCCCCTGGTCCCGCCAGGGTCAAGCACCGGATGAGGTCGGATCGTTCGGCGTGGAACGATGCCTTCACGGCTGGTGGTGTGTTTCACGTGGAACGTTGTGGGTCGGCCGTCCGGGGCACGTTCCACGTGGAACATCACCACAAGGGGCGCTTGCCCGGGCGGCCCACGGCTCGGGGCGCGCTCTCCGGTGCCTTCTCGTCCTGACGAAAGGCGATCCACGTGCCGCGCGCGAGAGGTTCCGGATCGAGACCCAGCGACCGCAGACCATCCGCAGACCATCGTGCACCGTCCGACGTGGGCGGCTCGCTGACCACGAGGATCCCACCCACACGGAGCAGGGGTGCCGCGCACTCCGCGGTGACCGCCGGCGGACCGAACGAGCGGGCAACGACCAGGTCCACCCCGTGGCGCAGCTCCGACCGTCCGGAGAGCTCGGCCCGCTCCCGGCGCACCTCCACGTGGCGCAGTCCGAGGTCGTGGACGGCTTGGTCCAGGAAGGCCGTGCGCCGCTCCATGGCGTCGAGGAGGATCCACCGCCATGTCGGCAGGGCCCGTGCGACCACCAGCCCAGGGACGCCGCCGCCGCTGCCGAGGTCGACGCCCGTACCGGCGGTCGGGAGGGGGAGCGCGTCGAGAACCGCCACCAGCCGCTGTGCGTGCTCGATGTGATCGGTGACCGGGCCCGGGCCGAGGAAGCCCAGCGTGCGCGAGCGTTCCAGCACGTTCGTGAGGTCGTCATCCACGCCGGCAGCGTCGCCGACACCGGACCGGGATGCAAACGGCGTCGGACGCGACACGACCCCGGCCGATCGGCCGGGGTCGTGCGGTACGAGGGGGAGAGGTCGGTCAGTCCGGCTGGATGACGACGCGACGACGGGGCTCGTCACCCTCGGACGTCGTGCGCACACCGTCGATCTCGTTGACGGTGTCGTGCACGACCTTGCGGTCGGCCGGTGCCATCGGCTCGAGGACCTGCGCGGTCCCCGACTCCTTCACCTGGTCGGCCACCTTCTGCGTGAACCGAGTCAGTGCCTCGCGGCGCTTCTCCCGGTATCCGGCCACGTCGAGGCGGACACGACCCTCGTGGTGGCCGCTCGCCTGACGCTGGACCACGGTGCGGGACAGGTCGTGGATCGCCTGCAGCGTGGCGCCGCGCGGCCCGACGAGCAGACCGAGGTCGGCGCCCTCCACGTGCACCTCCATCGTGTCCTCGTCGATCCGGCGGGTGCCCACCTCGACACCCTCGTAGCCGAACGCCGCGACCAGGCCGTCGACGAACTCCTCCACCATCGTGGCCTGCTGCTCCACCGTCACATCGTCACTCATCGTCGGCTCCTGACCGTCCGTGGGCCTGTCGGCCGTCGTCTGCGCAGCATCACGCCGCGGCGTGCCACCCTTCCCGCGCCCGCCCCGTCCGCGGCGCCCCTCGCCCGACGGACGCGCTGGCTCGTCGGACGGTGCGGCGGGCACCGCCTCCTCGTCGGTCGTCGACGCCTCGTCGGCGGCATCGGTCGGGCGGCGCCCCGACCCACGACCACCACCGCCACCGCCACGACCCGACCGCTTGCGGTCGCGCCGGTCGGCCTTCGGACGGGGCTGCACCGGACGCACGCGCGCCCGTACACGAGCCTCGCCCCGCGTCCGCCCGAACAGCCCTGGCCGGGGCTCCTCGAGCACCTCGAACTCCGCGTCGTGCTCGTCGACACCGAGTCGATCGAGCGCGAGCTCCTTGGCCTCATCGACGGTCTTCGCCGTCGTCTCCACCCACTCCACGTCAGCTCCTCTTCTTCTTCCGGCGCTGGGGCGGCGTCCCCCGTGAGGGGCCGCCCGCGCTCTTCGGCGGTGTGACTCGACCACTGGTGGGTCGAGCCTTCTTCGGTCCGGTCGTGCCCGCGTCGTCCTTGCCCGACCTCGTCTCCTTGCTCGACCTCGCGTCCTTGCTCGCGGTGGCGTCCTTGGCCTTCGTCCTCTTGGCCGGCTTGGCGGGCTTCTCGGTCGCGGTCGCCTCGATGCTCGCCTCCCGGGCCCGCTGGGCGAGCACCGAGTCCGGGCCGTACAGCGTCCGCGAGATGTAGGCCTGCTGGCCGATGCGGTAGAGGTTCGACACCAGGAAGTAGACGACGAGGGCGGCGGCGAAGTTGAACGAGATGAAGGCGAAGAAGATCGGCATCACCCGCAGGAGGATCTTCTGCTGCTGCGGCATCTCGGCGTTCGGGTTGCGGCCGGAGATCTGCTTCTGCTGGATGTAGGAGCTGGCGGCCACGGCGATGATCATGGCGATGTAGGGGAGGCCGTGGACGAAGCTGTCCTGGAGGGCGTTGGCCGCCGACTCGGACAGGTCGATGCCGAGCGACAGCATCTCGGTGGAGCCGTGGAGCGCCTGGTAGAGGGCGCTGTCCTCGCTGAGGTACTTCGGGTCGAAGGTGCCGTCGGCGCCCCGCCGGGTCAGGCCGTTGATCACCTGGTAGAGGATGATGAACACCGGCATCTGGAGCAGCAGCGGGAGGCAGCCGCCGACCGGGTTGATCTGGTTCTCCTTGTAGAAGGCCAGCAGCTCCTCGTTCATCTTCACGCGGTCGTCCGCGTACTGCTGCTGGATGCGCTTCATCTCCGGCGCCAGCGCCTGCATGGTCATCATCGACCGGGTGCCCTTGAGGGTCAGCGGCGTGACGAGCACCATCACGACGATGGTGAGCAGCGCGATCGCACCGCCGTAGCCGATGCCGGGGATCTCGTAGAAGAGGGCGAGAAGCCCGGCGATGGCGTCGAAGAACACGTCGAACATCAGTTGGCCTTCCGTCGGGCGTCCCGAGACGGGGGACGCGGGGTGTCCTCAGCCGACGAGCGCGGCGGGACGAGATCGATGCCGTGGCCACCCCACGGCTGGCAGCGACCGATGCGTCGCGCCGTGAGCCAGGCGCCGCGGGCCGCACCGTGCACCTCGAGCGCCTCGAGGGCGTAGGTGGAGCAGGAGGGGTAGTAGCGACACGGCGAGGGGCGCCCCGCGCGCGCCCGGCGGTAGCCGCGGACCGCGGCCAGCAGCAGCCGAGCCGGGGCGCTCGGGCGGGTGCGATCTCCGTCGCTCGCCGCGGAGCCGGCCACCGGGGAGGAGGCGGCGCTCACGAGCGCCCGGACCCGACGTCGGCCAGGCACCGGCGCACGTGCCGCTCGAGGTCGGCGTAGGGGAGCGAGCCCGTGCTCGTCCCGCCGCCGATCAGGTATGCCCCCGGGGGTATCGCGATCCCCTCACGGACCGCCCCGGCGACGACGGCCCGGCACCGGCGCCGGAGCGCGTTGCGGCTCACGGCGTTGCCGTGGCGTCGACCGAAGGCGAACGCCACGCGCGGTGGATGAGGTGGGGTGCCGGGCTCATCGAGGAGGTAGCTGATCCAGACGGGGCCGGACCGGACCCGTCGCCCGCGGCGACGCAGGGCGACGAAGGTGTCCCGGTCGCGGATGCGCCAGATCAGGCCGACAGCTTGCTCCGGCCCTTGCGGCGGCGGGCCTTCAGCACGGCCCGGCCGGCGCGGTCGGCCATGCGGTGGCGGAAGCCGTGGCGCCGAGCCCGGCGGCGGTTGTTGGGCTGGTAGGTACGCTTCACGGTGTGATCTCCTCGGTGCCCCGGGGGTCCGGGGACGCAGGGCCCGGCCGCCGGGAGGGCGATCGGGTCGAACAGGTGGGTGCGGCCGGAGCCGGTCGAGCACCCTGGCGGTCAGGCCGTGCCAGGTGGACGCGCTCGGTCCGGCACGGGGTCGCGCCTCGGGAAAGGCTAGAGGTGCCGCCCTCTGGGGGCAACTGCGCCGGCGTCGCCGTGCACCCGCCGCGACGCCCGGATACCCCCTCGGGGATGCCCGGGGAAATGACATCCATGTGGTTCAGAGGTCATGAGCAGCCCCGACGCGGCGGCGGTCGTGCACTCGTGCGACCGCTCGCGGAGCGGTGCTAGGTTGCCGAACCTCGCCGGGACACGTCCGGGCGACACGAGGCCCGCAGCACAACCGGGCCG